>NZ_ABIZ01000001.1:2529494-3161868 GCF_000172155.1 Verrucomicrobium spinosum DSM 4136 = JCM 18804
CGCTCAAGCTGGCAGATACCCTGGTGGGCACCCGCGACCCTGCGAGAATGGTGTCGGGATACGATGAAGAGGGGGATGAGACGCCAGCGTGGGAGCTGGGTGACTGGGCTCCTGCCGGTGGTGTGCGTTCGACCATGAAGGACATGCTGGTGTATCTGGAAGCTCACCTGCACCCTCGTGATGAGGCGGTGCGACTGGCTCTCACCAAAACGACGGGACAGGGGCGGGAAGCCGCCGCGCTGGGCTGGCAGCTCACCCGCCTGAAGAATGGGGATGAGCTCACCTGGCACAATGGTGGGACGTTTGGCTTCAGCAGCTTCTGCGGGTTTGTGCGCAACCGGGATTTTGGAGTGGTGGTGTTGAGCAATTCCGGAGAGTCGGTGGATGGCTTGGCGGCCAAGGTGTTGAGGAAGTGAGGGTGGCAGGGGGCAAGGGTTGGCTTGCGTGTTGGCTCATGAACTGAGGGGGGCGGAGACGTGCGGCGGCGCTGGTGCCAGCCCTGCTGGACGCCAAAGCGGCGATTCTCACCGCAGTCCCTAAATCCCGCTGCGCGGGATTAAGTGTTGGGGGGTGTTGAGGTGGATTGGGCGCTGAGGGAGCTTGCGGTGTTGGAGGGAGGCGGCTGAGTCGCCGGGACACGCAATTCCCAGATTTTTTCCTTCAAAGAACCCGGTCAAAATCGGTGTCGGACTCGTTTCGGTGGGCAACTGGTACGTCGCCATCGGGATCTCCGCCTTCCATCCTCCGCATGCATCACGTTTCTTTCCTCCAAGACCTCGCCGTCGTGATGATCGTCGCTGCAGTGGTCACGATTATTTTTCGTCAGCTCAAGCAGCCGGTGGTGCTAGGGTACATTCTGGCGGGGGTCATTATTGGGCCCCACACGCCCCCGTTTCCGTTGATCTCGGACCAACACACCATTGAGACGTTGTCGGAATTGGGGGTGATCTTTTTGATGTTTGCTCTGGGGCTGGAGTTCAGTCTCAGAAAGCTTACGCAGGTGGGCGTGACTGCCTTGGTCGCGGCGGCATTTGAGATCCTGTTCATGGTCTGGGTGGGATATCAGCTGGGGCTGGCTTTTGGGTGGAACACCATGGACAGTGTGTTCCTCGGAGCGATCCTCTCCATCTCCTCGACCACCATCATCATCAAGGCACTTGAGGAGATCGGGAAGACGCGGGAGCGGTTTGCGCAGCTCATCTTTGGGATTCTGATTGTGGAGGACATTCTGGCGATCCTCATGATCGCGATGCTTTCGGCGTTTGCCACGACAGGTGAGCTGGGCGTCGGTGAAGTGGCGGCTACTGTGGGGCGGCTCAGCGCCTTCCTTGGGGTGCTCCTGGTGGCGGGGCTCATTCTGGTGCCGCGACTTCTGAACTATGTGGCCAAGTTCAAGAGCAATGAGATGCTGCTGGTGACGGTGACGGGCCTGTGTTTTGGCGTGTCGCTTTTGGCGGTGAAGCTGGGCTACAGTGTGGCTTTGGGCGCGTTCCTCATCGGGGCCATCATTGCGGAGGCCCGGCAGATTGCCCAGATCGAGGACCTGATGCACCCGGTGCGGGATCTCTTCAGTGCGGTGTTCTTCGTCTCCATCGGTCTCCTCATTGATCCGGCGTTGCTGGTCCAGTACTGGCTGCCGATTCTGGTGATCACCCTGGCGGTGATCGTGGGGAAGGTGCTGACGTGTTTCTTTGGCACCTTTATTGCGGGCAATGACTTGAAGTCATCCATGAGGGTGGGCATGGGGCTGGCGCAGATTGGCGAGTTTTCGTTCATCATCGCGGCACTGGGGCTGTCGTTGAAGGTCACGAGCGGTTTCCTGTACCCCATCGCGGTGGCTGTGTCGGCGCTGACCACGCTGACCACGCCTTATCTCATCCGCAGTTCCGACTCCGCAGTGGGGTTGCTGGTCCGGTGGATGCCGCCGGGACTCGTGACCTCCCTGAACGCGTACACGGAGTGGGTGGGCGGTCTTTCCGCGAACCGCGGGCGAAAGTCTGCGGGAGTCTTCCTGCGCAAATGGGGCTGGCAGATTGCCTTGAACCTGCTCTTGATCGCCGCGGTATTTATTGCGGCTGTCTATTTCAAAGACCACGGCCGGGACTGGGCGTGGGTACCGGAAGTGCCCGGCGGGCAAAATGGATGGAAAGGAGCCATCTGGCTCGCAGCCATGGTGGTGAGCCTCCCTATGATCATTGCCGCCGTGCGGAAGTGGCAGGCCTTCGGCATGCTGGTGAGCGAGATGAGCGTGAGCCGGGCAGCAGGTGGGGAGCGCACCCCGGCCATTCGGGCGGTGATTTCACAGACCCTGTTCGTGGCTGGATGCGCGGGGTTGTTGCTGTACCTCCTGGTGCTCAGTTCAGCACTGCTGCCCTCCAGGAACCTGCTCGCGGTGCTGGCGGTGGTGCTGGCGGGCACGGTGGTCCTTTTGCGCAGGGCGTTCATCAAAGTGCACTCCAAGGTGCAGATCGCCCTGCAGCAGACGTTGAGCGAGCCTCCTGCTCAGCGGAGGGAAGGCGAGTCGCGCCATGGAGACGGACGCGGTCAGGTTGCGGAGACACCTGCGCTGCCTGCCTTGTTGCGTGAGGCTCAGCTGGTGATGGTTCAGGTCAGTGATGACTCGCCCGTGGCTGGCAAATTGATCGCGGAGATTCAACTCCGCACCCTGACGGGCGCGAGTATCGTCGGGATCGAGCGAATGGCCGAGGGGGCCAATGTGATCAATCCTGGGGTCAGCGAGGAACTGAAGGCTGGAGACACGGTGTTGTTGCTCGGAACCGAGGGGCAGATCGTGGAAGCAAAGAAGGTGTTTGGGGGGTAGGGGGTTCTTGGTTCTTTTTGCGCATTGGCTCATGAACCGTGAGGTTGTGCCTGTTTGAGTGCTGAAAACTTCAAACTGAAAACTCTCACCCATACTTCACCCAAGCGCCGCCGCCGCCGCAATGGGGGCCACCGAGGCGGGGTTGGTGATTGGCGGGGAGTTCGGGCAGGAGCCACACCGTCTGGCTGCGTTTGCGTCGGATAGATCTGAGACCGAGTGAGGTGAGGATGCCCAAAACAACCAGGCCGCCGACGGACCAAGCGGCGGTGGGCCAGGAGCGGGTCCACAAATCTCTGGCTTGATCAAGGACAGGGGGTGCCGGGGGGGATGGGGGAGGTGCTACCTCAGGCATCAGACTCTGCTGTGCCGTCTGGAGCACTGGGGGAGGCTCTGCGTGGGCGGGGGCTTTGAAGGCGGCAGGGTAGGCGCGTTCCATCCAGATCAGGCGGATGGAGAGCTGGGTGGCGAAGCGTTGCAGTTGTTCCTCAGGCTCCGTGGCCTGGAGGGAATCCGCCACGCAGGCGCGCAAGAGAGCCTGAAGGTAACCAGCCGGTACCACGGCGGTGACCTTGTGACTCATGAAAAGACGGGACCGAAGGGGGTGGCCCAGTGCGTACACCACGAGGCACTGATTCCCCTCCGTGAGTCGCCCGCCTGCGATCCGTGCAAGGTCCATGCCCGCCGGGAGTTTCTGATTCTCGTCCAGCAGCAGCATGTTGGCCGTCATGGCAGACTCCTCGGCATGGTAGCTCAGCAGGCGGCGCAGGGTTTCCCCCTGAGTCTCGGGCAGGACGGGATTAGGGTCAAAGAGGTGATCGTCGGAGTCGGTCGTCTCGCATTTTGCGAGAAAGTCTGGTCCCACTTCTACGAGTCGGCGGGGGGCGGCGAGCAGTGGTGGCGGGCTTGGGGCAGGCTTGGGTTTGGCCTTGTTGCCCTTCGGGATGAAAAAGAAGAAGCCGTCGAAGGCACTCTTGGGCGCAGCGGGCGGCGTTGAGGGAAGGCTGTTGCCGACGGAGTCCATGCCTTCCATCTCGCGGATGAAATTCACGTCGTTGGGCAGGAGCGCGTTATCTATGGGAGAGTTGCCCTCCGCTGGCAGAGCGCTGATTCCGTCCTCAGCGGTCCAGCGTGGCAGTGGCAGGGAGTCCTCCTCCGTTGCGCCAGGCAAGGACGCGATGGCGAGGAATGCCAGGGACAGGACTGTGAGCTGGACGCGCACGAAGGGGAATGGGGGATGCGTGGTGGGTAGGGGCTAGATGTAGGGAAGGTCGTCGCTGTCCCGTTCGCGATCACGGTCTCGCTCCCGATTGCGCCATTCGAAGTCAGCCTCGCGGGCGGGTGGGGGGCTGTCAGCAGGGCGGAGAGAGCGGAGTCCGGAGCGGCCCATGAACTCCTGGGTGGAGCCGGGAGCTTCCAGGCTGGTCGAGGCACGGGTGGGTTTGCCAGCCTGACGCAGGAGTTTGGCCACCTTGCCCAGTGCGGAGGTCACGGCATTGACCAACTCCCCGTGCCACAGAGGGGTGCGGATGGCCTGGAGCACTTTTTGCAATTTCTTTGGGGTCAGCACCGATTCCAGGGCATAGCCCACGTTGATGCCAGCGCATTTGCCCACGGGATCGACAATGAGCAACACGGCGAACTCATTGAGTTTTTTGAGTTCCTCATTGTTGAAGGCGGCATGGTTCAGCAGCCAGAAACTCAACTCCCCAGGTGAGAAAGAGGGAGGCAGCACCCCGAAGTACGCTGCGAAAAACACCTGGGGGAAGTCGGTCTCCAAGTCCTCCAAGTACTCATCGATGGCCTGGGCGTCACGGAGTCGAAGGCAATTTGCCGCATCGGTGAGCCGGTCCAGTTGCACCAGCTTGTGACCGAAGGTGCCGATGACGGCCGCCAGCGAAAAGGCGCATCCGCCGCACTCGGCCTGGGCCGGTTCGACGGGTGAGCCGCAGCGGGGACACGTCATCATTTTAACTATGGAAAATAAAATAATAGAACTGGATTATCAATCACTTCCGCAGGGGTTCATCCAGAGACTGTTACAATATCGTCTGCCAGACCACGATTTGAGGCTCTTGCATTGACATTCTTGTACAAAAACAGATAATTTGCCGGAATTAGGAAAGGAATCTGCTTCCCTTCGTTCTCTCTTGACTATGAAAACAGCCTCCATTGCGCTTATTTTGGCGACCGCTGGCCTCGTTGGCGACGCTGCGGCAGCTTCTTGGCCGCGCCTCCCCTCCGCGGGTTCTCAGCCGGTTGATCTTGCCAACAGTGCCATCCCCGGCACGGTGGTGAGCAGCAGTCAGGGGATTGGTAATGCGTCCTCGCTCCTTGGTGCCGATCCCGTTGACGGTGCCAGCGTTCCCGTGGGGGCGAGCGAGGTGGTGATTCGCCTGGCGAAGCAGTACACCATCAACACCGCCCGCTTCCTGAGCGATGGCGTGGCTGGGAAGATCACCGTGTCTGGCAGCGCCGATGGCAACCAGTGGACCGGCCTTGGGCAGATGGAAATCACGGGCAGTGACCGCCTTGTTCCAGTGAGCTTTGCCGGAGCACAGGTGAAGTTTGTGAAGCTTTCCATTCAGGCTTCTCAGAACGGCATGATCCGCAGCCTTGCCCTTTTTGGTTCGGCCCGGTCGAGCGACTTCCATCTGAAATTCTCCGAGAGCTCCAATGCCTCGACGCTGAATCTCGCTGATGGCGTGGGTGGTGCTCGCGTCATCTATGCCTACCCGACCCCGACGAATGCCGGTGAGAAGGAGGCCGCGACGAACGTGTTCCACTTTCCTGCCTCCGGTGACAAGTACCGCACGATCATCTATGATCTAAGCGCTCCGCGGAAGCTGAAGCAGTTCACCGCCACCTACACGGCCACTCCGGTCCGTCTTGAGGTGTTTGCTTTCAATCAACTGGACGAGAAGAAAGACTGGCGGGGCAAGCTCGCGTTTGATGCCGCTTTGCTCGACTCCGCCACCCCGGTGGCTGTCGGTCAGGACGCTCGGGGTCTGGGCAACATCAAGCTCACGCCGAGCAAGCAGGTCCAGGCCCGCTATGTGGCGCTTCGTTTCGAGCTCGGTGCTGGTGCCAATGCCTCC
Source organism: Verrucomicrobium spinosum DSM 4136 = JCM 18804 (assembly GCF_000172155.1). Lineage (NCBI taxonomy): Bacteria > Pseudomonadati > Verrucomicrobiota > Verrucomicrobiia > Verrucomicrobiales > Verrucomicrobiaceae > Verrucomicrobium > Verrucomicrobium spinosum. Next base: position 2,535,411 of record NZ_ABIZ01000001.1, read on the forward strand.
GTGGGGGGCACAGTGTCCGACTTCCTGCAGTTTGCCAGCCTCCCTATGGATGCCTTGGTTAGTCTGCTGAATCCCTCCGACGCTTCACAGCAAGTCGTCGCTGGCGGTAACGGTGGATTCACTGTGACGGGTATCGGCCTCAACGCCACGGGCGAAGGCAACTACGAATCCTCCGGCAATGAACAGGGCGATGAAGAGCAGAAGGAAGATAGCGAAGAGAAGCCCGATGCTGAAGACGAGAAGGCTCTGTGGAGCCAGTTTGCCGGCAACTATGGTGCCTTCAATATGATGACTGGTTCGCGCGGTGCATCCGGCGGAGCGGCTGGCAGCGTGGAAGGCAACGGCGAAAGCGGCAGCAACAACAATAACAATAGCGGCGGGGATGGTCCTACGATCAACATCAACCCGACCGACAACACCCCAACGACACCGCCGACCGACACATCTCTCTAATGGGAGTGTGACCAGCGAGTGACCCGATCTTGAAAGCCGCAGTCAGCAATGACTGCGGTTTTTGTTTATGAGGCTAATAGTTGCCTGCCAGTCGGATTGACTGAGGCTGAGCCCGGTAAAGCCGGGGACCAAGGGAGGAACGGAATCAGCTCAGGGGTGATGCTGTATCGAGGCCATCCGGGGGCAAATCTGACTGATATCTTTGCTGGATTCTCCGTATCCCTTTCGCAACATTACTGGCCCTCAAGTTTCTAAAGCTGCGCGGGGTCTGCTGAACCTGTCACGGGTCTCGGCTTTCCGCTCCCGGTTTTCTACCCACCGCAGTTCCTCGATCTGCTTCTTTTGCTTTCACCGTCTGGATTCCATTTCTTTCTCATGTCAGTGTTTTCCAATTATCTGTCTCCAGCATTTCGTCACCTGGCACTGGGAGGGGTGACCGCCATTGTCGTAGGCGGTTGGGGCGGGGTGCCGGTTTGGTCCCAGGATCAGGTCCCGTCTGGTGCGGAGGCTGCCCCTGCTGCGGCGGTGCCGGGCAAGTTTCTGCCGGGTTCGCTGGACGAGCCGGTGCAGGTGCTGTTAAAAAACAGTCTGGGGATGAGCTTCTCCACCATGCCGGGCTCGCCGGTGCTATTTGCCCGGTGGGAGACGCGAGTGTCGGATTTTGAGTCGTTCCTTAAGGCTACAGGTCGGGTGTGGAATCATTCGCCAGCGTTCACCCAGACGGGAGATCATCCTGTGGTCAATGTGACGCTGCAGGAAGCGTTGGCGTTTTGCAACTGGCTCACTGAAAAGGAGCGCGCCGAAGGCACTCTGGATGCCAATCAATCCTACCGGCTGCCGACGACGGACGAATGGACTACGGCCGTGGGACTTGCTGTGGGGCGGGTGACGGATCTGGCCGTTTCCCAACGGGTGATGGACAAGGAAGCGCATCCATGGGGCCCGGAGTGGCCACCTCCGTCAGATGCGGGGAATTACAACTCCCGGGAGATCAATGGGTCTGACGACGGCTTCACGCATACTGCGCCGGTGGGCAGCTTTCGCCCTTCAAAGGAGGGGCTCTATGATCTTGGTGGGAATGTGTGGGAGTGGACGTGGGTGAATGAACTGACTGCTCAGAGCTACGGCGTGCTCCGTGGTGGATCGTGGATGTATTACCGACCGGAGACCTTGCTCTCGTCCTTTGAATACAAGGTTTCTGGAGAATTGCGTGCGCCGAGTGTGGGTTTCCGCTGTGTGCTGGAAGACAAGCGACGCACATCGGTCTTCTTGACGGAGACGGACAAAGCCAACAAGGCCGCAGCTCAGGCCCGGCGGGAACAGTTGACGGCCACGCCTTCGGTGTCGGCGGAAGACGTGAAGCGCCGTATGGCGGAACTGGCAGGACGCAACCCGGATGGCACGGTGGCGGGACGGCAGCTGCCGGATGTCAAGTCGCTGAAGGCTGCGACGGCTGACAAGCCATACACAAACACCCTGGCCATGAACCTGCTGCCGCTGGATACGACGGGGGCAGGACGAAAGCTCCTGGGGGAGACAGAGGTGAGGGTGCAGGACTACGAGCTGGCCATGGCGCAACAGGGCAAGAGCTGGACAAACAAGCCGCCCTTTGCCGTACGGGAAAACCACCCGATCGTCAATATCACCTGGGGTGAAGCCGTTGATTTCTGCCGTTGGCTGACTGGGCATGATCGTGCTGCGGGTTTGATTCCGGCAAATGCGGTGTATCGCCTGCCGACAGATGCGGAATGGAGCGAGGCCGTGGGGCTGAAGGATGAAAAAGGCGCTACGCCTGCGGACAAACATCTGGCTGACAAGGTGCGCTACCCCTGGGGTGACTCGGCCACGCCGCCGCCCTACAGCGTGAACCTGGATACGTCCCGCATGCAAGGCTACCAGGACAGTCACTCTTACACCTCCCCCGTGGGGAGTTTCACAGGTGACGCCGGCAGGTTCAAGGATCTGGCGGGAAATGTTCTGGAGTGGTGTCAGGATGAGTGGCCTGGTTCGACCGGGGAGCGCACCCTGCGTGGCAGTTCCTGGCTGACGTCGGAGCAGGAGGCGCTACTTTCCTCGTACCGCACCCACTTGCCGGCAGACTCGATGCGGCCTCACGTCGGCTTCCGCGTGCTGCTGGATCTTGGCTCGCCCTAGGAAGAGACTGGTTCATCTGCCGTACTGCTCGAAGCGGGATAGCTCGTTCGGTGGGGTGGTGGGTGATCCCGCATAGAGAAAGCCGCCCCAAGCCTGGAAAATCTAATTTGCCCGAGATGTCCGGAGGAAATACCCCGCAGCCCCCAATGCCCCCACCGTCTGATCCGCCAGAGGGAGGTGCTGCGGGGGTGCCTACGCCCGGGGCAAAGGCAGCCGGACCGGCGGGGTCCACTGGGGGCATGGGGGCGACGGGAGCCAGCAGAGTCGCGGCTTCTTCATCTGGCATGGGCATGGCATCCACCGTTCCGGCGGCGGTGATCATGCCCGGTGGGCTGCCCAGCCAGCGTGGTGGGGCGCGGCGATTTTGGCGGAGGTGGTGGAAGTGGGGGCTGGCTTTGATGCTGGTTGCGGGGGGCGCGGCTGCGGCTGCACTGGTGGGACGTCCGTTGTACCATGCATGGGAGCGCCGCGAGGCCTCGGCGATGGTGGCGCAGGCCCGGCATCATCTGGATGCCGAGCGGTGGGAAGAGGCATCGAAGCTCCTGGGCGAAGCGTATCAAAAGTCCCCCGACCAGGAGGACGTGTTGCGCGCCCTGATGGAGCTGGTGCGGCGCACGAGTCCCAGTGCGGAGCGGCAGCTTTTCTTTTTACGCCAGCTCAGCGCTGGCGGGCACTCCACGGCTGAGGACCAGGTGCGGATGGCGGAGAGTCATCTGGCATTACGCCAGCCCGACGAGGCCAGGCAACTTCTGGACAAGATGTCCCCGGCGGAACGTGAGGGGCGCTATGGGCTGGAACTGCGGTCATTGCTGGCACGGGCGGATGGCAGGCAGGCCGAAGCCCAGGCGCTGCTGCGCCGTTCTTGGGAGAAAGCACTGGAAGACCCTGAGTGTCGGCTGCGTCTGGCGACGCTCGATCTGAGGAATCCGTTCAAAGAGGTGCAGCAGAGGGCGGAGGACCAGGTATGGTCGGTGGCACGTGGGAAGGATCGTGCGGCGTTGCTTGCGATCGAGTTGCTCTCAGGGCAGGCAGGCGTTGCCATCCCGCTTACTCCTGCGCAGGCGGATGAACTGTGGAAACTGGTCCGTACTCATCCCTTCGCCTCCCCGAGGCGGGAGCTGGCAGTGCTGGGGGCATATGTGAAGGCGAGGCCGGAGAGGCGCGAGGAGATGATCGAGGAGGAGGCCACCCGGCTGGAAGGGCGCCCGTTGGAGGATCGCATGGATTTCCTGCGCTGGCTGGCGACGGGCGGCGACCATGAGCGCTTTCTCAAGCTGGTGCCGCGCGACAAGGCGCTGCTGATGCGGGAGCTTTTTCCCCTCTATGTGGAGGCGCTGGCCGCCTCCGGCCGCTGGCAGGACCTGAAGGAGGCCATGAGCCGTACCTCGATCATGCCACTGAATGCGGCGGAGAAGGCCCTGTTGCAGGCGCGTCTGGCGCGTGGGCTGGGCGAGCCGGTGGAAACGGTGAAAGGTTATTTCCGTGAGGCCTGCCGTCATGCCGGGGCGATGCGGGACTACCGTGGGTTGTTGCGGGCGGCGGCGTTCTCGGAAGAGGCGGGGTTTGCCGATGTGGCGCTGGAAGCGTACCGTTCTGCTGCCGCGTCCTCGAAGGATCCGGCAGTGATGGAAAGACTGTTGCAACTTCAACAGCAGCGGGGGCAGGACGCCGAGTCAATCCTGCTGACAGTGGAAGATCTCCTCAAGGCCCAGCCGAAATCCCGGGAGCAGCATGCGGCGCGTTCTTACCTGAAACTCCTGCTCGGGCGGGAGATGGAGGTGTGCGCATTCGAGGCCAGGCGTAGTGAGGCCGAGGGGTTGCTGACGGCCAATGCCGCGGCGTTTGTGAGGGCGTTTGCCGCCTATCGCGAACTGGATCCAGAGCGCGTGCGTTCCCTGGTCGCCAAGGTGGATGCCGAAGCGCTGCCCACCGGTCAGAGAGCGGTCCTGGCTGGTCTGCTCGCCGATTGTGGGGAGACCGCGAGGGCATTCGCGATTGCAGAGAAAATTTCTCCGGTGCTGTTGATGAAAGAGGAGGCGGCGTTTTTGAAGAAGGCCCTCTGATATCCCGTTGGAATTCACGCCGGACGCTCGGTCACCCAGTGACGGCGTCCCCACGTGATTTGGCGGGTTCACTTCGCCCGACGCACCTGAAAGAGTTCCCCCTGTAGTTGGAGAATTTTGTTCTCAACTTCACGAGCTTCCATCTCTGCACGGGTGGCTTGGGCTGGGGCGGAGTGGATTTTTGCAGTGGGGCGGCGGGCGGTCATCCCTTCCGCACGTGCGCGAATGGCAGCCAGTCGATTTTGGTACACTGAAATTTCCCGCTCATAGGCCAGGATCAATTCGGTGCGGTTTTTCTCACGCGCCTGTGTGGCCACTTCCGCGGGGCTGGGCCCAGTGGGGACCGGAGAGCTCGGGCTGCTGGTGGTGGCCCACCGGGGCGACGATGCCGTCTCAACGACAGGGCTCGGCTTGAATGGGCGGAGGCTTTCCAGTTGGTTCTCGACTCCCAGTTGCACCAGATCCCGCAAGCCGGGTGGAAGGAGTTTGCCTTCCACGCGGATGATGCCTTGGGAATGGGTGAATCCCACGCCTTCCGGCATGATGCTGGTGATGCGGGCGTTGATGAAGAGGCGGTTGTCCTGCAGCCGCAGTTCCGGGATGGTGGTGAGCATCAAGCGCTCGCGGGTGGACTGGAGTAGCTTGAGATAGTCGAGTATTTCGGCATCAAGTTGCTTCTCCACTCCCCGGCGAAGCTTTTTGGCCTTGTCGGTTTCTTCCAGGGTCGCGTAGCAGCCGCCGAGGTTCACATGCAGCCCGTTCCAGGCCGACATCCGCTCTTGGGAAGATGCGATGAGAGCTTGGGCGTTTTCAAGCTGGTGCTGCACCGTACGGAGGTCGTTGCGGTGAATTTCCAGGTCCACTTCTCGGAGAGCCAGAGTGCCGCCGACGACGAGGATGAGGGGGATGAGGGCTCCGGCGGAGATGTGACCCAGCAGGCTTTCAGAGGCCATGGAAAGGGGGCTTTGAGGTGGGGAATGCGGTGGTGAGATCGCTTTACCGGGGTGCAGCTGCCGCTGCGGCGGGGGCATTGTCTGTTTGCGGAGCACTGGGGGGGTCGAGTACCGCTGCATTGGCGGTGACGTGTGCCCGGTACGCGGCAAAATCAGCGCGGACTTTCTCCAAGGTGGTCGTGGCGGACTTGTGATGTTTCCGCGCGTCGGCAGCCTCCTGCGTGAGTTCTTCCATCACCCTTGCCATCACGATGCGGGCCGAGTTGTGAGTGATGGCGCTGGACTTGCTGTTTCCCGCGAGGGCGAAGTTGTTGATGTCGGCCAGTACCTCGCCCTCAAGTTTGTGTTCTTCCTCTGCCAGGTCGTCTGCGCGACGCTCCGCGAGCTCGATTTCCCTCTTCGTGGCCTCGATGCTGCGAACGAGATGTTCCCTTTGGCTGCACGAGGTCAGCACCCCAAAGAGGGGCAACAACAGCATCAGACTGACGTGGAGAGTGCGGGATTTTTTTTGGGCGAAGCAGGCCTTCGCTGGGGGGCTCGGCATGCGGTGCCGTAGCGCAAAACTGGGCAAATGTCAACGGGCGTTGTAGGGGGTGGCCTTATGGATATGCGGCGGCGCGCCTATTGAGACTGGTTTCATTTCTCCCGGATTCATCTCCCCACGACAGGCGAGCGACCTCTCCCAATCAGCGCCAGCTTGGTAAACAGACTCGTGCTGATGGAACTCCAGAATCCATAGGCCACCCAGGGGTAGCTGATCGCGTTGACCAAGATCGTGAAGGCAAGGGGGGGCACCCTGCCGGAGCCAGGGGTGAAGGTTCGTGAAGTTGACGTCGTCCCCACCTGAGAGGCAGCCGGGAAACAGCGATACTCCAAGCCAGGCGGTGGCTTTTTGCGAAAGGGGCGATGGTAAGGCTACATGGGCGTCAGAGTCATGCGGCATTCGGGGAATGCGGCATCACGTCAGGTCCAACGCGGTCTAACACCAATGGGCGCCGCGCGTGTTCACATACACGCTGTAGAGAGATTGACTGGCGGTGATGAAGAGACGGTTCCGTTTTGGCCCGCCGAAACAGATGTTGCTCCCAGTCTCGGGCAGGCGGATAAGGCCGATGAGCTGTCCCTCAGGATTGAAAATGTGCACGCCGTTGTAGCCCTCGCCCGCCCAACCGGCGCTGGCCCAGACGTTGCCATCGACATCACAGCGGACGCCGTCGGAACCGCCGTCTTTCAGGCGGTACTGTTCCTCCTTGTTCCATGAGCCGCGTGTGTATTTGGGCCCGCCTTCATAGAGTTGCCAGTCCGTGTTGGCGTTGGCGACAAACACGCCTGCTTTTCCAAGCTTGCTGCCATCGCTCTGGAGGTCATAGACGAGGATGTTTTTGGCGGAGCCGGTGTCCACGACGTAGAGCTTCTTGTAGTCGGGGGTGAAGCAGAGCCCGTTGGGACGCTCGGCGTCGTCGCAGACTTTTTGCACCTTGCCGGAGGGGTCAATGCGATACACGGCGGTCTTGAGTTGGAGCTCACCCTTGTTGCCTTCATAGTCGCCCATGCTGCCGTAGCCGGGGTCGGTGAACCAGACGCCGCCATCGGGGTGGACGACGACATCATTGGGAGCGTTGAAGGGCTTTCCATCGAAGGTGTCTGCCAGCACTGTGACCGTGCCGTCCATCTCATAGCGGGCCACCCGACGGGTGCCGTGCTCTGCGCTGACCTGGCGACCGTGAGTGTCAAAGGTGTTGCCATTGCTGTTGTTGGAGATGCGCAGCGTGCTGACATGTCCGTCCTCAGGCAGGTAGCGCATTTGGGCGTTGTTGGGGATGTCGCTCCAGACGAGGTAGTTTCCGGTGCCGTTCCACGCTGGACCTTCAGCCCAGAGGCAGCCAGTGTGGATCCGTTTGATGGGGGTGTTGCCGATGAGGTATTTGTTGAAGCTGGAATCGAGCGCGACGAGGTCCGGGTCCGGATAACCAGCAGGCTCGGCATGGGGGCCGAAATCACGGGCGATGGCAGGGGTTGCGGCGGCTAGGGTGGAGAGGGAGAGGAAGGAGCGACGATTCATGGTGAAAGGGATAAATGGGCGGGAGAGTTTGAGGAGCCCCTGAGGGCGTCTTAGAAAATCGGGTGGGGGAAGGGGTGTCGAGACAAAAAAAACGGGGGGTAGGTGCAGAGGTCTTGCTCTGAGGACGGGCTACGGGTAGTGATGGAGGAGTTTTTTGCACTTTTTCGCCGAAGCTATGATCCTCTACCGCACTGCCCAAGGTCTTGTCGTTGAACGTGATGGTCGGTACCATGCGGTGCCTGTGGGGGATTGGGATGAGGTTCTGAACCAGGAAAACCTGGCGGCATGGTTGCGCGGATTGGACGCGGAGGTTGCTGAGCCGACGCCGGGGTCTCTGCAGGCTCCACTGGGGGCGCAGGAGGTGTGGGCTTCCGGGGTGACTTATTACCGGAGTCGGAATGCACGGATGGAGGAAAGCAAGGACGCGGGTGGGGCTGATTTTTACCAACGGGTCTATGAAGCGGATCGACCGGAGCTATTCTTCAAAGCCACGCCGTCCCGCGTCGTGGGCCCTGGTGGGGTGATGCATCGCCGCCTGGACTCGAAGTGGATTGTGCCCGAGCCAGAGCTGACGTTGGTGATCAACCGGCGCGGGCAAATAGTGGGCTACACTTGTGGCAATGACTTGAGCTGCCGTGACATTGAGGGGGAGAATCCGCTGTATTTGCCGCAAGCGAAGGTCTTTGCCCGCTGTGCGGCGCTGGGCCCGGGGGTGATGGTGGCGGAGAGGCCGATACCCACCGAGACATCGATTCTTTGTGAAATCTGGAGGGGAGATGCGGCGGTACCCGTATTCCGTGGGGAAACAACACTGGCACAAATGAAGCGCACGCCAGAGGAGTTGGTGAGTTGGTTGTTTAAGGAAGAGAGCTTCCCTGCAGGCTGCTACCTCATGACTGGCACGGGTGTTGTGCCGCCGGATGACTTTTGCCTCAAGCCAGGGGATGTCGTAAAGATCACAATCGATGGCATTGGGACTCTCGTGAACGTTATGGATTGAGTTTTTGCCAGGCCGTGGTGAGATAGGTGTCGAAACAGAGGGGATGCGAACCGCCTCGTCATGCTGATCCGCTTGTGTCATACCTATAACCCTACCTGGGCGTATCTGGCGAAGGCACTGCTCGGGGCGCACGGGGTGGTAGTGAGTGTGGTGCATGAAGAGGCGATGCACCTGTATGCACCAGGATCGATGATGCCGTGCACCCTGTTGGTGGAAGAGGAGGACTGGGCGGACGCGGTCGAAATCTTGCGGGCTGAGCCAGTGGAGGTGGATTCCGCACCCCTGCCGCCGCCATTGCCAGGGGCTGGCATTGATACTGAGGCAGAGGGAGAGGCGGGGGCTCCAATGACGGCGACACGTTCCCGCGCTGTGGAGGGAGAGGTGGAGCCTCGGGAGCACTATTTCCCGGATTTCGGGGCGTTTTTGACGGCGCAGGTGTTGGGAGGTGGGGCGTTGGGTGTTGCGGCAGTGTTCCTGGGAGGTCTGCGCAGTGAGGAGGAGGTTAGATGGCTCAAGGCTGCGGGGCATGAACTTGCTGCCCTGGATCTCAGCTATGCGATCAACCTTTTGCTTGGGCACGTCATCACGACCCCGTTGATCATTGCCATGGTGCCACTTTGGGTGTGGTTTCGGCATCAACACAGGGCGGTTTACAGGCTGGATGAACTCAGACGGGAGGCCGCCGAATTGGAGGAGGAACTCCAGACGATGCAAGGAGAGAACCGTGGTACGGATCTCTGATGGTGCGGGTGTGGCTCATCTGGTCTGTTCTGTCAGCGCACACCATGGGCTAGTAGTGCCGGGCTTTGGGCAAAATGTCCTCCGCATTTGGAAACCGCTCCGGACTTTCGACATTCGCTGCTTGAATCCGGTGTTGCCCCGGAGAGACTTGATTCACCATGCCCATGCTGCCTACTGACGTCCGTGTTGTTTCCGCCCAGATCTATTTTTTGCCGGTGACGCTGCGAGTGCCGCTGAAGTTTGGACCCGAGACGACGACGAGCGTGGTCTGCCTGCGCACGGCAGTGACGGTGAAGGACGAGTCGGGGAAAACGGCGGTGGGCTGGGGCGAGACACCACTCAGCGTCTCCTGGACCTGGCCGTCAACCGTGACGACCGTGGCGGAACGCGGACGGCGCATGCAGGAGTTTTCCCTGGTGCTGGCAGAAAAGCTGGCGGCGTTTGACCAGTGGGGGCACCCCTTGGAGATTGGGTATGATTTCCAGAAAGTGGCTTTGCTGCCAGCAGTGGCGGAACACAACACGAAAGAGGGCGGAGAGCCTATGCCCTATCTCGCAGCGCTGGTGTGCCTGAGCGCATTCGACATCGCTGTGCACGATGCGTATGGCAAGCTGCACGAGCGGGACATCTATGACTGCTACGGTCCGGAGCATGTTTCGCGGGATCTTTCCCAGTTCGTGGAGCCCGCAGAGAAGAGCGGGGTGTCTTTCAAGGGGAGATTTGTGCAAGATTTCCTGGTGCGCCCGGCTCCGACGATGCTGCCAGTGTGGCACCTCGTGGGAGGGTTGGACCCACTGGAGACGGCAGATCTGACGGGGAGTGAGCCAAACGACGGCCACCCGGTGACTCTCCTGGATTGGATCGCTCAAGACGGGCTGACCTGCCTGAAGGTGAAATTGCGTGGGACGGACTCTCGCTGGGACTACGAGCGGCTCCTTCGTGTGGGCCGCTTGGGGCTTGCGAACGGCATGCGCTGGATGAGCGCAGATTTCAACTGCACGGTGGCGGAGACGGGATATGTGAATGAGATTCTGGACCGCCTGCTACGCGATGAGCCGGAGATCTATGCCCGCACCCTGTATGTGGAGCAGCCTTTCGCCTATGAACTGGAGCACGACATGCTGGACGTGCGCAGTGTCTCCGCGCGCAAGCCTCTTTTCCTGGATGAGAGTGCACACGACTGGGAATTTGTGAAACTCGGCCGATCACTGGGCTGGAGCGGGGTGGCCCTCAAGACATGCAAAACCCAAACGGGGGCGCTGCTGAGCCTGTGTTGGGCCAAGGCGCACGGCATGCCGCTTATGGTGCAGGATCTCACAAATCCCATGTTGGCCATCCTGCCGCATGTGCGCCTGGCGGCCCATGCTGGGACGATTCAGGGCGTGGAGTGCAATGCGATGCAGTTCTATCCCGACGCAAGCCTGCCCGAGGCCGCGGTGCACCCCGGAATCTACGCGCGACGTGGGGGCACCGTGGATCTGAGCACGCTGGGTGGCCCCGGAATGGGGTATCGACTGGAAGAGATGGTGAGGGAGCTGCCCGAAAGTTGCTCATAGCCTATCCTCTTCGTCGAAGAGCTTCGACGGATCGTGCCATTTGAGCTTGCCGAAGGCTGACCCGCGGCACGTACTCTTCCCTAGGGGAAGCGCGCGGGCAGGGGTGGAAAGGGGTGTCTGTGGCACCATATGGCCAGTTGCTCCCGTCAGGGGCTGAAAATTCGTGCAAAAAGCTGTCGAATTTCTAATATTATTCTTTCGGAATCGTTCAAAACACGAAGAGGCGATGCGCCCCGCGCTCACGGCCCTTTGGTTTGATTTTCTCCGACCATCGCATTGACACACTGATAACCCAAAATGAAAACCAACACCCTGCTTCTCGGACTCGGCGTCGCCGCCCTGTTCGGAACGATGACGGTCTCGGCTGCTACCACCCGCGTGTGGACGGACAGCCAGGGCCGTAAAGTCGAAGCCACCTTCGTCAAGCTGGACGGAGACACGGTTTACATCCAGCTGGCCAACGGCACGGTCTTCCCCCTGCCTCTGAACAAACTGGCTGCGGAAGACCAGCAGATTGCCAAAACCCTGCCCCCGGCGGAAAATGCGAACGCCATGATGGCAGTGCCGACCAACGCCTCCGCGGCTCAAGCGGCGGCGAAGATCGACCAGCTCGTGGAGATGGGCCTGCAGAAGGGCAACATCAAGATGGCAGAAGCTCACAAGAAGCAGGCTGTCGAAGACATGAAGGCGGGCAAGCAAGCCAAGCCCTTCCAGCCGGTGGGCCCCAACCCGCTGATGTCGGACGAGCAGTTCGTGCGTCGTGTGTACCTTGACGTCGCGGGTCGCATCCCGAACTACGAAGAGACGATGGCTTTCCTGAAGGACAATGCCGCCGACAAGCGAGCCAAGCTGATCGACAAGCTTCTGGAGAGCGATGGCTTTTCCAGCAACATGTACAACTATCTTGCGGAAATGCTCCGCATCAAGGACCGTCTGGACGGTGCCGACTTCGTGCGTGGTACGCCTTACATCCAGTGGATGAAGGACGAGATCAAGAAGAACGAAGGCTGGGATCAGATCGTTTACAAGATGATCACCGCCGACGGCAAGGCTTGGGACAACGGTGCCACTGGTTACCTGCTTCGTGACTCGGGGATGCTTTTGGACAACTTGGCCAATACCCTGACGGTATTCCTCGGTACGGACGTTTCCTGCGCCCAGTGTCATGACCATCCCTTCTCGGACTGGACCCAGCGCCAGTTTTACGAAATGGCGGCCTTCTTTGGTGCCACCAGCACGCAGATGGGTAACAAAGACTTCCCCAATGGCAACCCCACCCGGAAGCTGATTGAGGACGCCTCCCAGATCATGGAGAGCAATGGTGTGGACCCGCAGCGCTACCGCAACCTGCTTGGCAACGTGCTGGGGGCGAACCGCTACCTGGTGAACGATGTGAGCGAAAATCGCCTCAAGCTCCCACATGACTACAAGTACAAAGACGGCAACCCTGGCGATGCCGTGGCTCCGAAGCTGATCATGTGGAGCGAGAAGGACAAGAAGAACCCGGCTTACGATGTGGTCAGCGCCGGTGTCAAGAAGAGCAAAAAGGACGAAGGCGGCGTGAAGAATGCGGAAAACCTGCGCGACAATTTCGCGAAGTGGATGACGCATCCCTCGAACCCGCGTTTTGCGATGACGATCGCGAACCGCCTCTGGGCTCACACCTTTGGCATGGGCCTGACGCCGACCGTTCGCAACCTCGACCATCCGGAGGAGGCTTACAACCCGGAACTCCTCCAGCACCTGTCCAACGAGATGGTGCGTGTGAAGTTCAACATGAAGGAATACCTGCGCATCCTTTACAACACCAAGACCTATCAGCGCGAGGCGACGACCGCTGAGCTGGCCATGGGTGAGCCCTACTACTTCCAGGGTCCGGTGCTGCGCCGCATGAGCGCAGAGCAGGCTTGGGACTCCTACATGACCCTGGTGATGGGCAACCCGGACAGCGTCAAGAACAACGAAGCTGATCTCTACATGCGCTCCATCGACATGGACCTTACGAACCCGAAACTCACCGCCACCGACGTGCTCCGCAAGGTGAACGCCGTGCAGGAGATCGGCAAGAAGCAGAACGCCATGATGATGGCTGGGGGCGGCCTGGAAATGGCCGGCAAGGACGACGAGATGATGGAAGGCAAGGTCATGAAGTACGGCAACATGAAGCTCATGCGTGCTTCTGAGCTGGAGCAGCCCGCCCCTGGCGGCCACTTCCTCCGCGAGTTCGGCCAGTCTGAGCGTATCCTCATCGACGGCGGCTCCAAGGAGGGCAGTGTGCCCCAGGTGCTGATGATGATGAACGGCAACGCGCAGAAAATGCTGACGGATCCGACCTCTCTCATCTTCCGAAACATGGAGAAAGTCAGCTCCCCCGCCGACAAGGTGGAAGCCATGTTCCTGAGCATCCTGAACCGCCGCCCCACGCTGCGTGAGAAGGACATCGCTAAGAAGCAGCTCGGTTCCAACGGCGACGCTGGCTATGCCAACATGATCTGGGCGCTCGTGAACACCCGCGAGTTCAGCTTCATCCAGTAATCCAGAGCCATTCAAACAGACGGAGGGGCGGCTGCCCGCCAGGTGCCCCTCCAGTCTTCCTGGTTTCCCTCCTCGTTTTTTCTCTCACCTCCCGACCATCTCCTTCAACCCTACGAAAGGTTTTTTCCCATGAAGAATGCGTACCTCAAGCTCGATCCGGCTTCCCGCCGTGAGTTCATGCTCCGCACGGCCAAGGCTGCGCTGGGCGTCAGCGTCCTCTCCGGACTGGATAACGAGGCTTTCGGCGCTGCCGAAGCCGCCCCTACAGGCAAGGGTGGCAAAGCCAAAGCCGTGATCTACCTGTACATGGGTGGTGGTATGAGCCACATTGATACGTTTGACCCGAAAACGGGTGAGACGAAGGGTTTCAAAGACCCGATCAGCACAAATGCTTCTGGCATTCAGCTGGGTGGCTACATGACCAAGATGGCCAAGCAGGCTGACAAGATCTCCATCGTTCGCTCCATGTCCTCCAAGACGGGCGTGCATGAGGCGGGTACTTACATCATGCACACGGGCTATGATCCTCGTGGCACGATCGTTCACCCCACGCTTGGCTCCTGGGCTCAGCACTTCAAGGGCCGTTCCCATGCCACGCTGCCCTCCAGTGTGACCATCGGTGCTGGCACCGCCAACGCGGGCTTCTTCCCACCGGCGCTGGCTCCCGTGCCGATCAGCAGCCCGGAATCCGGCCTGCAGAACGCCAAATCCAGCGTGACGGATGACATGTTCAAAAAGCGCGTGTCCCTCATGAACGAGTTTGACAGCGCCTTCCGCGACAAGTTCCGCAGTCCTGAAGTGCGTGCGTACACCGAGTTCTACGACGAAACGATGAACCTGCTCACGAGCAAGGATCTTGAAGCCTTCGACCTCACCAAGGAAGACGCCGCTACCCGTCAGCTTTACGGGAACGGCTTCGGCCAGGGTTGCCTTCTGGCTCGCCGCCTCGTGCAGAGCGGCGTGCGCTTCGTGGAAGTTCGCTCCGGTGGTTGGGACATGCACAACTACATCGATGAAGCGATGGAACGCACCGGCAGCGGCATGGACAATGCCTTCGCAGCGTTGCTTACAGACCTTCAGCGCACGGGCCTGCTTGACTCCACCCTCGTGGTGCTGGGCTCCGAGTTTGGTCGTACGCCCAACATCAACGAGAACAGCGGTCGTGACCACTACCCGAAGGTGTACTCCACCGTTTTCGCAGGTGGCGGCGTGAAGGGCGGCTATGTGTACGGTTCGTCCGACAAGGACGGCAAGGAAGTCGCCGACAAGCAGGTGACGGTGCAGGACTTCATCGCCACCATTGGAGCAGCCATGGGCCTGCCGGTGAGCGAGGTGGTGATGTCCCCCTCCGGTCGCCCCTTCACCGTGGGCGACAAGGGCAAGGTCGTCGGCGACATCTTCGCATGATGCCAGGCTTAAGCCTTTGCTATTGATTCAGTCAGTTAGTTAGTCAGTCAGTCATAGTTAATTGGGGTTCAGTACAACACCCGGTCGAAAGGCCGGGTGTTTTTTTGTCTGGTGGAGTCGATCAGAGCTGGGAAGGCGTGATGCAGCGGAGGATTCTGGTGTCTCTGAAGAAGGGGGGGCGATCCTAAAACCGGGTGGAGATCCCCCTTCCGTTTCGAACTTTGGACCGCGAATCTTGAATCCTCATTGCAGATTCACAGGCTTGATGTCATGGACATTGTCATGAAGAAAAAAGCACCGGCCAAACCCGCAAAGAGCAAGCTCGTCTATCAATTTAGGGTTTCGCTGGATGGATCAGAGCCGGAGATTTGGAGAAGGATCCAACTGCCGGAGGAATGTACCTTCTGGGAATTGCATGTAGCGATCCAGGACGCCATGGGTTGGCAGGACTGTCATCTTCACGAGTTCGAACTGGAGCCCGCCAAGGGGACTCGCTTGCGAATCGGGATGCCTTCAGAGGAAGTGGAAGATGATGTCGAGCCCGGGTGGAAGGCAAGCGTCTCAGAGCACTTGAATCGCCCGGGTGATCTGGTGAGCTACCTGTACGACTTTGGAGATGACTGGAGGCATACGGTCCTGCTAGAAGGGGTGCTGCTGGCTGAGGCGAAGGCGGAATACCCCGTCTGCATCGGCGGAAAACGGGCCTGTCCGCCGGAGGACTGCGGAGGGGTGTTTGGCTATGCCAATCTGCTGGAAGCACTCGCAGATGAGGACCACCCTGACCACGAAGAATTGACTGAGTGGATGGCGGAGAACGTGGAGAGCGCCAAAGCTTTCGATCCGGAAGCCTTTAATCCTGCCAAGATCAAGTTCGGCAATCCAGCCAAGCGATTGAAGCTGGCGACTGGCGGAAAGTAGAAACTTCCGTTTCTTTGAGGGTGGTCGCCAGCCCGCTCTCTGCAGCACACCCCATGGGACAAGGTTGTTGCCTCGTCCGCATGGGGCCTGGGTTGGAAGGTGAAATGGGACGCTTGTCCAGCAGGCACTCGTCCCATTTAAGGTTGCTCTTGGTCCCTGCGGCGTTTGGCTTAGCGCCGTCTGCGACGCATCAGCAGAGCCATCGAGGTGATGGCGAGGAGGATGAGGCGGGAAGGCTCAGGGACGACCACGATGCTGATGATGCCCTGCGTATAGAGTTCGCTGGTGTCCCATTCGAGGCTTCCGTTCAGGGTGGGAAGGAGGAAGGTGTCGAAGTAAGAGTAGGTATGGTCTGGATAGATGACCTGAGTCCAGTCAATGAGCTGCCAGGAGTCACCGGCCTGCCAGGTGGCGGAGGTGCCAGTAACATCGCGAACCTCGAGCGTGCCGCCAAGGATCACATCATACGCACTGACAAGAACAAGACGGTCGTTGTGAGAGCTGTCATTGGCCCCGGCAGTTCGGTCGAAGATGTCGAATTGCACCGTGCCGTTGAGGGTGATGTAGCCGCTGGAAATCTGACCGTAACCCCCGCTTTTAAGGGTGAGGGTGGAGGCGCTACCTCCTGAGGCTGCATTGGCGTTGTGGGTGGTGCCGACAAAGAGGCGTGCTCCTGCCTCGACAGTGATGTTGATGACCGGGAAGCCGGGGTCAGACATGTTGGGGCCGAATCCGACAGTTCCCGTACCGCCCAGGGCCGCCCCGCTCTGAACCAATACGGAGCCTTTTCCGGTCGCTGAACCAGTGGTGT
Organism: Verrucomicrobium spinosum DSM 4136 = JCM 18804; assembly: GCF_000172155.1. Taxonomy (NCBI): domain Bacteria; kingdom Pseudomonadati; phylum Verrucomicrobiota; class Verrucomicrobiia; order Verrucomicrobiales; family Verrucomicrobiaceae; genus Verrucomicrobium; species Verrucomicrobium spinosum. The sequence goes on from NZ_ABIZ01000001.1 coordinate 2,552,064, forward strand.
TGGTCGCAAGCAGGATGCCGCTGCCCACCGCGGTATTGCCAGCGTAGGTGTTGGCACCCGCCAGTGTCAGGGTGCTGCTGCCGGTCTTTGTCAAACCGTAGGAGCCTGAAATCTGAGGTTCGACCACGATGTCTCCGCTGCCTCCAATCGTCGAATCTGCGGCAAGCTCAACTGTGGTCAGGTGCGCGTTGGCGACGGCGTTTCCGCCGCTGATGGTGACCGAAGGGGCCTCTGTGTATCCATTGCCATGGTCAGTGATGACAAAGCCATTGAGGATGAAGTTGCCATCCACTGCAGTGGCCGTGGCACCGGTGCCTCCGCCGATGGTGATGGCAGGCAAAGAGATGTAACCAGTGCCGGGATTCACCACGTTGATGCCAGTGACCCTGAAGTTGCTCGCATTGCCAGCACCAGTGGGATTCGTTCCGGCGACGAGGACTGTCCCGCCCGTAAATGAAAGGGTGGGGGTGTCGGTAAATCCGCTGCCGGGATTGGTGATGGTGATGCTGACCACACGGCCAGAGCCGTCCAGGTTGGCGATGGCTGTGGCCCCTCCGTTAAGGGTGACAGTGGGAGCCACGCTGTAGGTGGTGGTTCCTGATGTGATAGTGTAGGAAGCGGTGGTGACACCCAGAATGGGAACGACCACAGCTCCTGTGCCACCGCCGCCAGTTACAGTGGCGACGCGATTCGTGAGGCTGAATCCTGTCCCTCCGTTGGTGATGGAAAAGCTGGAGTTGCTCAGTCCCAGGTTGGCCGTGGCAGTGGCGGCGGTGCCTCCAGCCGGGGGAGGGGAGATGCTGACCGTGGTGCTTGCAGACCAGCCGGTGGAAGTGACTGTGTTGACGCCCAGTGCGGCCACGCCGGTGCCGATTCGCACAGGAGTGGAGCCATTGTTCACCAGGGCACCGTTGTTGTTGATTCCTGAACCTGACAGGGTGATCACTTCCTGGATTCCCGTCTGGCCATTGAGATCCAGCACGGCTCCGGACTGCACTGTGGTGCCGCCGTGATCGCTGGCAAGAGATGACCCGGCACCGCCCAGCGCATGGACATCCCCGAGCACCACGGTGCCACGAACGATGTTGGTTTGCCCCGTGTAAGTGTTTGCATGGCTGAGGACGAGCAGGCTCGCGCCGTCCTTGATGAGGGCAAGGTTGTTGTTGGCTCCGTTGTCGCTGGTGCCTGTTCCGGAACCGGTCCCGCCCAGGGAGCCGTCGTAGGCTTGATGGTCCTCGCTGTTGATCTGGAGGATGCTGGTGCTGGTGGTGCTGCCTCCGATGACAGCATTGCGGTTGCCGGTGCCTTGGGTGCTGATTCCGGCGATCGTCTGGGAGAATCCATTCAACTGCAGTGCTCCGGAATTGGATCCTGAACCGAGGATGACGCTGGTGCCTGTTGGCAGGCGGTCATTGCCTGCGTCGGTGCGGAGAATCCCATTTTCAACACGGGTGATGCCGCCATAGGTGTTGCTGCGGGAACTGACGGCCAGAATGCCATTGCCTGACTTCACGAGGCCGCCCGGACCACTGATGTTTCCGGTGATGCGGAGTGTGGAGAGGCTGCCAACAGCAGTCCCGTTGTCCACCTGGATGCGGGCCAGCGTCTGGAGCACTACCTCATTGGCAATGATGGAGGTGGGGTCCTTGCCGTAGTTGGTGGTGGACTGGTCGCTCAGTCGAATGGCACCCGTGTTGTTGAAGCCATCGCCGTTGACGTAAATGCGCCCCCCCACAATGATGGGGAAGCTATCGGCTCCATCATCATCGATGTTATAGGTGCCTCCAGACTCGACCGTGATGGAGGCGACATCATCGAACTGCGGACTGTTCATGCGCAGGGTGCCGTTTTTGATGACAATGTCCCCTGTGAATGTGCTTCCGGATGTGCCGACGATCAGTACTCCTGGCCCGGTCAAGGTCAGCGTGCCGGTGCCAGTGAGTCCGGCCCCTTCCAGGGCCTGATTTACTGACAAGTTGAAGGTGGCCCCTGTGGTGCCGATGGTGATGACCCGGTTGGCCGCGTTGAGGGTGCCGAGCGATCCCGCTGTGAGGTTGATGGTGCCACCGTTGATGAAGATGTCAGCCGTGGCGGCTCCGAGGTTGCCTGCGGCGGAGACGGAGACGGTGCCGCCATTGATATAGGTGGCACCGGTGTAAGTGCTGGTTCCGGTGAGAACGAGGGTGCCGTTGCCGGTTTTTGTCAGGTTGGTGAGGTTTGCTGCAAGTAGATTGGAATGGATCGTGAGCGTGCCGGCGGTGCTCTGCTGATGGACAAAGAGTTCTCCACCCGTCGCCGCGAGGGTGCCACGGGTGGTCGTGCTACCGATGGTGGTGTTGCCCACACCTGAAGCCATGAGAATGCCACCGTTTTCCAGGATCAGGCTTCCGGGCGTCGTAGCGTTGAATGTGATGGTGGATCCACCGGTGATACGTAGGGAATGAGTGGTGGCGCCCCCGCTTGTGATCGCGGTGTTGCCCGCGAGGCTGGTGTGCAGACCTGAACCAAAATTGGTGGTGTAACTGCTGGCAGCCAGTCGGGCGATGCTGCCGGAGCCATCGTTCACGGCCCAGTCATTGCCTTGGAAGGTGGCGTATCCGCCAAGGATGCCTGCGGAGTTGTTTTGCGTTGTGGTGTTGATTGTCGCAATGCCGGCACCATTGCTGACGGTGGAAAAATCAATGGAGCTGCCCACGGTGCGGGTGATTTCACCGACATTCAGCGTGACGTGTTGATCCTGGCCAGAGCCAAGGGTGAGCCGACCTCCTCCGCCTGAGAGCCGGGTGTCATTGCCCAAAACCAGCCCGGTCACGTACTGGATGGTGCCACCGGTCTGGCTGCCTTGAAGACTAAGTGAGCCGCCGCTCAGAATGAGGGAAGCCGTGCTGCTGAGCTTGTCCGTGTTGTTTGTGGTGTAGTCGAGGCTGAGGGTGCCGCCGTTGACCGTGGTGGTGCCGGTGAAGGTGTTGTTGCCACTGAGGATGATCGTGCCGCTGCCGTTAATCGTGAGGGTATCGGCATTGTTGGTGGTTCCTGTGGCGCGCTGTATGCCGCCAGTGATGGCTACGGCGCCACCTGCTGTAGAGGTTAGAATCAGGCCTTTGGCCGCGGCGCTATTCGTGCCCAAGATGATGTTACCGCTGTAGGTGACGGTGCCACTGATGTTGATGCCGCCCACGATGGGGTTTCCGGTATTTCCAGACTGCAGGCGGACGTTCCGGCCAATGGTGACGCCTGCGGTATCGATCAACAGGGCGGAATTGCCCGCACCGGATGTGTTCCCCACGAGTACGTCGCTGGTGGCGTTGCCCAAAGCTCCTGCGGAGCCACTCAAGGCGTTGGCGCTGACAATGAGCCGGCCCGATGTGATCGTGGTGGCTCCAGTGTAGGTGCTGGCTGCACCGGCCAGGACCAGGGTGGTGTTCCCTCCTCCCACTGCAATGCCTCCGGTGCCGCTCAGGACACCGGAGTACAGGTAATAACCCGCGAGGGTGGAGGTGATGCCGGCTGTCTGCTTGATGTTGCCAGCCCCGGAGATGGCGCCCATGGTCTCTCCGTTGTTGCCGAAGTCGAACGTGGCTCCGGCGAGGACATTCAGCACGGCGGAACCTGAGAAGAGGTCGTCAGCACTGGAGCCGTTGAAGCGAACGGTGCCTGTGCCCCCAATATTGAAGGTCACGTTGCCAAGTGCCCCCATGTCCCCAATGTTGAGGAAGGTGGTGGCGCTGTTGTTGATGAGATTGAGGACGAGGCCGGTGCCCGAACCGCTGCTGCCGTAGGTGATGGAGTCCGCGAGGGTGAGGGTACCGGTGCCTCCGTTGACATAAGTCACCTTGGTGCCGTTGGTGTAGGCCTGCGTGCCGGAAAAGAGGAGGGTTCCAGAACCGTTGTGGTTGACCTGACCGTTGGTGCGCCAGGTGACCGCTGCGGAGAGGGTCGCATTGCCACCCGCGCTTACGTTGATGGAAGGTGTGGCCGGTGCAGGTGAGGCGGTGAGTTCGAGCGCATTGGTACCAGCAGCGCTCGCAATGTTGACGGTGCCCGACGTGTTTTGGAAGTCGATTTGGCTTAATACAAAATTTCCAAGATCGTTCGTCGTGGTGTAGCTGGAGGATCCGCCAAACGCGAGTTCAGTTGCGTTGTTGCTTGTCGGGATCACCGTCAGGGGCCAGTTGTACTCCTGGCTCCACGTGCCGGTGGAACCCATCCAGGTGTGCTCTGCCGCCTGGATGCAGGCCGTCTGAAAAGACACCATTGAGGTGGTCAGCGCCAGCGCCAGCCACGCCTTTCCTGCTCCACCCCGGATGTCTGAAAGGCGTTGGGAAACTCGGTGGAGTACCGCACAGTTTTGATTCGGAACTAGTTTGGTCGGGAACGAACGGATTAGGGAAAGGGGCATTACCCCGCCGCAAATAGGGAGTCCTCACTCTGACGCATCCGACGAAACTGTCACAGCAGTGGCGGGGCGGGAAGAACGTAAAAATGTGCACAGGTCACTGAGACCGATTGACGTATGAAAGGAGTTAAAGGTTTTGCTGTGTCAGTCTAGTTGAAAAACAGGTGGGAACTAGGGTGATGGAAAAATCGTTGTGAATGACGAAATCGTGATGCGACGGCCGGGGCGTACATCTGGAGCGGATGAGTTTTTGCCGTGATTCAGTGAGATTTTTGTGAAGCTTGCGGCTTGGCGCAAGAGAGGCTTTTCTTCTCTTGGCATGGGTGATTTTCATCGCTATTTTTCAATGCATTCACGATGCTTTCACACAGGAGTGACTACTTCGTCACATGACGAGCGGCAGAATCTGGTGTGGAACGAGGAAACGATGGATAGGCGGGGGGATGCGACTGATCACCGGAGTGGGCCTGATTGTTTCCCTGACTGCCGCTGCAGGGGCCGAAGTTCTGACGGCGATCCTGTGGAGAGTGAAAGGCGGTGAAAATGGACATCATGGCAGGGAGCGGAATCAGCTGCCCGTTGCAGGAAGCAGGGCGCTGAGTTGTCTCACAAACCTCATTCTTTCGGCCATCGTCGTCGTTTCGGTGTCGGGATTGATCCTGCTGACCACAGTTTGGATGGCGGGGAGCAGCGCTGGGAGGCTGATCCGGGGAAGGCGTCCAGCTGACTACCGCTTGAGCCAAATTGCCCCGGTGATTACGAAAGTGGAAAGTCAGCGATTGCTGCAAGCAAAAAGGGCATCTCCGCCGCGGCGGAGATGCCCTCATTCGATACCTGGCAGTGGACTAGAACGGAAATTCGAATCCGTTGACAAAGAAGCTGCCCGTGATCCCGAGGTTCAACAGGATGTCGCTGGATGCGGGGGCAGTCACGAGGTTGTTCTGCGTGCCGAATGCAGAGAAGGTGGCGGCCGCATCCTTGAAGAAGTCGAACCCGTATTCCACATGACCAAAGATCAGGTTGTTGTCGAGTTGGGTGACCGCGATTGTAGCTGTCTCTTCAGCGGAGATCTCGAGGAAGGTCGAATCAATGTAGGCGTCTTCTGCTACGGTGTTGTTGTATACCTTGACGTTCACGGTGCTGTCGCCCCACGCGAAGATGTCGATGGCGGAGTCACCGATGTAGTCGGTAAACTGGTTGCCAGCGATGGTCAGATCCAGAATGCCGTCTGATGCGGAGTCACCCAAATGGGCGTCGATGACGTCGTCCGCGAAGTCGCCACTGAAGAGGTTGTTCTCGAACTTGGCGATCAGCTTCCCAGCAGAGTTCCCGTAAACATTGAGTGAGATGACATCCCTGCCGAACTCAGCCTCCACAATGTTGTGGGCAAAATGGATGGCGAGAGTGGAGTCATCATGCTGCTCGACATACATCAACTGATCGATCTCATTCGAGAATAGGTTGTTTTGGATGTCTGCGGTGAGGGTAGATTGGTCGTAGGAATAGAGATCAAATTGGTTTTCCCAGACATCGCCGAGGAACTGGTTGTTCTTCACGATGAGGTTGAACTTGGAATCGTCCGATACATCAGCCCCGAACATGTATTCCACCTCACTGGAGGAGGTGAAAATGTTGTTCGCGAAGGTGGAATTCAGCGTGACATTGCCCTCGGTCCAGAAGATGAAAGGAATGGAGAAGTCGCCGGTGACCTCGTTGTTTGTGAAGTTGGTCGTGACCAAGCCGGAGCCGTAGGCACTTGTGGCAAAGAGAGCGTAGCCCTCCCCCCCAAACAGGTTGTTTCGTACGTCGAGGGTGACGTTCAGTGTGTCGGTGAGCAAGTTACCCTCGGCAATGAGGCCGATCGAGTTGAACACATCACGGAATTCGTTGTTCTCCACCACCAACTGATGCGGCTGTTCGTCTTGCACGTAGAAGGTGACAGCACCTGCTCCCTCCTCAAAATTGGATTCTCCGATGTCGGAGAAGAGGTTGTGACGGATGAGGGCGTTGGAAGTGGTGATGCCGAAAATGGCTATGCCGAAATCTAGGATGCCGTTGCGGAAGTCATAGCCTTCCACGATGAGGGTCGGGCCAAAGTAGGAGATGATACCGCCATAGAGCACGGGGCGGGCTGTATTGCCGCCGAAGGTGCGGCCGTCCAACCCGACGATGGGCAGGTAGCTGCTGGTGAAGCGGGTCATTCCGGCGGTTATGGCATTGTCGTTATAGTCAATGCCTGTGCCACCCTGAGTGTACACGGTCCAGAGGCGGGAGGTGCCAAGGCTGTTTTGAGCAGCGAGGCCAGCACCTTCAGTTAGGGTATCGACGGGATTCTCCGCCGTGCCGTCGGCTCCGTTTGCAAAGGTGTCGCCAGCCTGGATACCGTTGCCCACTGGGCCTCCGTTGTTCACGAAGACGATGTCATCAGCCAGAACGATCTTGCCCGGGGTCTGTGAGACTACCTTGGTGACCTTCTGCACACTGGTGGAGGTTTTCGTGTCCACATCCACGGTGTTGGCGACCTTGATGGCGGCATTCTGGCGATGCACGGGCTCAGCCAGGCGCTCGGCGAGGTGGCGCCGACGGGGCTTGAAGGAGTCGCCAATGCGGCCCCAGAAACCCTTGCCATCGCCCAGATCCCCCAACTCGAAGGGAAGCTGAAGCTGGACACCAGCGGTCCAGTCGCTGCCGGTGAGGCGGTCGTCCTCGTACCAGGTGCCGGTGAGGATCACGGCGGGGACGGGACGGACTTCCACGCCCGCCTTCCAGCCTTCCACATTGCCGGTGCCGCCGGTCTGCGGGCCGAAGGGCTGGTTGTCAAAGCTGTAGTAGCCGCCGATGAGGCGGAGGTCGAAGTATTTGTCGAGCCCGGGTACGAGTACGGCTACCTCCGTGTCCCAGCCTTCCATGCCTTCTTCATAGCGGCTGAAGAGTCGCTCGATGGTGGTGGTGGTGGTCGTCGTCGTGCGCTGCGTCCGGTAGGAGACGTCCTGAGACACGGTGTTGCCCGTGGCGTAGGGGTCGCTCAGGGCGCTGACGGTGGTGGTATCGCGACTGGAGGAGTTGCGCAGGATCTCGCGGGTGCGGGTCTGCTCGGCGAGCTGCTTGTCGGAGAGGGGGATGTAGTAGTTGCCGCGAACTTCGAGGTAGCGGGTGCCGGCTTCGATGCCCACACCAAGCTGCCAGAACTGGTTGTTGGCCTCTGTATCGAGCATGTCTATGAAGAGATTGGCTCCGACGAAGAAGCCTTCTTCAAGAAAGCTGGCCTGAGGCGCATCCTTGCGGGTGAGCGCGGAGACGGGCTGGGAGCCGAAGAGGTGACGCCATCCCAGGCCGAGGGAGGCGGCGATCTCGCCACCCTCACCCGAGGAGGTGTAGGGCTCGAGGTAAATGACGTCGCCGGAGAGGGTGGCATCCGCACCCAAGGTGCTGAAAACAGGGGCAACGATGGAGAAGTTGCCCTCCGTGTACACATCGCTGGTCTTTACCCCGCTAGTGACGGTGCCCAAGTACATGGGATGATTCTCCTGGACCGGCACAAGGTTCGGGTTCTTGACCGGGTTTTTGTCCAAAGGCCCTGCAAGGGCGGCCGGGCCCAAGGCAAAGCCAAGGGCGAGGAGCGGGGTGGCGGTGACCAGCGAGCCCAGGAGCTGCGCCCAAGGGGCGCGCCTGGAACCCACATGATGAGTGCGCGGGGAGGATGTATTCAAGCGGGAGTCGAGATGGATATTGCTGATGCCAGATGGAGACCGGACTGGATGGACCCGTCTCATCCCCGAGGCGGAGGCACTGCCGGGAATGAGCCGGGCGGCTGCAACGAGTCATAACGGGACTGGTGCCAACGTTCCTTCCACGCCTATTTCGTATAATACAAGCGAATGCATCAATAGTTTCGCAAAATTTACGCAGGGTTTGATTGTGGCCTGGAGAACTAAATGTGGGAACCAATTGTGAGTGATACGAAGGAGAATGGAACAGCTTTAGAGCAACGAAGTTCGAGGTAAGGAGCCCCGAAAGGGCGAGTGGTGGGGGTGTATAGATGCTGATCGAAAATAATTATTGCAGCCGAAGGCGTTAGTGCTCCAGGTTTTAGGAAAGAAAGAGCTCTGTGTGCCCCTTGCTCCCCGAGCTTGCGGTTGCGGGATCGACGCGTATTTTCTCTAGTGGAGCCCACCCCTAGCAGCGAACCCCAGGCTATCTACATGCACCGGATGTCGATGATGGATGTCTGCCCTTGGGCGATGTGGACCCTGATGGTTTTGGTGGTGATTTTGCTGCTGATGTTGTTGTGGCGGTTCATCCAGATCCGGGCGACCGCGCCTGGGACGTTTTATTTTGGAGTGTGTGCATCATTGTTCTTGCTTGCTTGCGCAGGCGTCTTGCATGAGCTGGCTGTGTATATCGGTGATTTTCATTGGAGGGATCAGGAAATTGGGGAGCCGGAAATTGCAAGACGTTGGGAGGTGTTTTTGTCGACAAGTTGCAATTTTGTTGCCTTCGCAGCAGCCGGTTCATCCCTGTTTGTGGTGCTGGGCTTGGGAGCGACGGCGCTGTACAGGTTGGTGGGCTGGCCCAAGGCGGCTGATGCGGCATGATCGGAGAAGGATATGCGCATACGAGTGTTGAGCGACTTACACCGCGAGTTTGGTCCGACGGCGATTCCTCCCTTGGAAGCGGAGGTGGATTTGGTGGTGCTTGCCGGGGACATCGCGACCAAACAAAATGGGCTGCCATGGATTCGTGAGTTTTGTGGCAGGACGCCAACGGCGTATGTATGCGGGAATCACGAGTTCTATGGCGACAGGTATCCGCGGGTGATTGAGCGCCTGCAAGAGGCAACCCAGGGGACCCCTGTGCACGTGTTGGAGAATGGCTTTTTTGAACTGCAGGGGTGGTTCGTGTACGGCTGCACCCTCTGGACGGACCTTTCTCTCCTGGGGCCGTGGCAGGAAGGGGCCGCACTGGCGGCGGAGAAGATGAATGACTACAAGCGGGTGCGGAACTCCCGGGTGGGATATAGGAAATTGCGCCCGGTGGACACGCGTGCGGCGCATCTGGAAAGCGTGAGGAAGATGCGGGCCTTTTTTGAGTCGCATGATGCACGCCGCACCGTGGTAGTGACGCATCACGCCCCGTCCCTGCTCTCCCTGCCGGAACATGGACGGGCGAGGCCGATCAGCTGCGCCTATGCCTCACAACTGGATGAACTCGTGCTGGAGCACCAGCCGAGGTTGTGGATTCATGGGCATATCCACCACAACAATGACTACTGGATTGGAAAGCCCCGGGTTCTGGCAAATCCTCAAGCTTACCCGCAGGATGTGAATGCGGGGTTTCAGCCCGGGTTGGTGGTGGAAGTCGAGGGAACCTGAGTCCTGCTTCCTACCAGGCGGAAGTGACTCGTGGGCTGAGTATGAGGGTGCCTGTTTGGGCCCTCATTGGGGGCAGCATTCTCCCGGGGTCGGGTACGACATCCCTCACCCCACGGCAATGCTACAGAGCTTGGGACCAAGGTCGGGCAGGCGTTGGGAGACCGTATTCCAAGATGGGAGGGTGCTGGGCGTGGGCGGGGCTGGGGGGCACTCGCTGGAGACCTCTTGGATCATCTTCGCGAAGACGGTGATGGCTCCCATTTCCTCAGCGGAGGTCTCTTCAAGCCCGTTAAACATGGCTTCGTGGGCATACCGGGTGAGGAGCATGCGGGCAATGGCGAGGTAGGTGTCTGCCAGGCGCTCCAGCTTGCGGGGCTCTGCGGAAAAGCCGAGGTCGGCCCAGAGGTGGTCAAGCAGGGCGCGGGTGACCTCGCGGGCCATGCGCATGAGGCCGCTCGTGGCGTCGGGAATGCCGGTCACCGGGTCGTAGCCGAGGTGCTGGTGCTTGTGCTCGAAGTTGCTGCCGAGGTCCACCTGACAGAAGCGCTGGGCGGGAGCGTGGCGGAAGACATCACAGAGCATGCCAATCTCCAGGCCCCAGTCGGCGGCGAGGGGGATCTTGCGAAGGAACTCGGAGTCCGCAGCGAACTCGCCAGAGAGCGGATAACGGCACATGGCGAGGAAGCGCAAAAGGGGCGTGGAGCCGAAGATCTCCCGCAGCGCCTGGATGAGGGGAAAGACGAGGAGACGGGTGACCCGGCCGTACATGCGCTCCCGCACGCGACCATAGTAACTTTTGGCAAAGACGTAGCCCATGCCGGGGTGAACAACGGGCAGGCAGAGACGCCAGAGCATCTCTCGGTCGTAATTCAGAATGTCACTGTCGTGGCAGGCGATGACGCCACGGTGGCCGGTGGCATGGAGGGCGCCGACGCCCATCCAGACGTTTCCACCTTTGCCCGGGCCGCTGCGGCGGGTGCCGAGGGTGTCCACCTCGCGATGAAGGCTGGTGAGTTCCGGGCCGTCATTCCAGAGGACGGTGTGGCGGAGGTTGGGGAGGCGTTTGGCGTAAAAAGCCCGCGCGCGGTCATACCCGCGGCGGTTCATGCCATTCATGGTGAAAATGACCTGGCTGATGTAGGGCACCCCGGTGAGCTGCTTCAGCATGCGCGGCAGGGCGGGGCGCTGGAGCTCGGCGTAGAGGGCGGGAATGACGAGGGCGACGGGTTTCTCCAGCGAGAGCTCCTTGAGCAGGGCCTCACGCTCTTCGAGGGCAGTCTCGGCGAGGTGATGCAGTGTTGGAAGCAGAATGGGCTGGTGGAAATCGGGCACGCGTTAGAGAGGGAAAAGGGAAGAGGGGTAAGTGATAAGGTGAGGAAGGGACAGTGCGTCAGTCAGTGCCGAGGGCTGAGGAGGGGCTCAGGCCGGGAGTCTGGTGTCTGGACTTTGGACCTGTCTCAAGTAGCGGGTTTCACTTTTCACTCGTTACTTATCACTTTTCACTCGGGCTACGGCTTCTGTCTCGCTGTTGAAGGTGTTTCCCTCGCCGTCGGTTTCGATTTCCCCATCGCTGGTGTCTTCGATCTCGCGGCGCCATTTGCGGGATATCCAGGGACGGACGAGGCCGTAAAGAAGGTAGGAGACAAAGAGGACGGTGGGCATCCACTGCCAGGCCTTCACGGTGAAAGCGAGGACGATGATGCTGATGAGCACCCAGTGGAAGGAGCGACGTGTGCGCCAGTTGATGGACTTGAAGCTGGGGTACTCCAGGCTGCTGACCATGAGGTAGGAGAGCAGAACCATGAGGGCGGGCAGGGTGTACTTCCACTTTCCGATTTCGCGGTCCATGCCGTCCAACCACATGAGGGTCATCGTGAGCGAGACGATGACGCCAGCCGCGGCCGGAATGGGGCAGCCGCGAAAGGAGGTGGAAGACTTTTTCCCAGTTTCAGTCTCGATGGCCGCCAAACAGTTGAACCGTGCGAGTCGCATGGCACCGCAGACGAGGTAGATGCAGGCAATGAGCCAGCCGAGCCCGCTGAACGTTTTCTCAAACTCAGCCAGCACAATGTCGTGCACCAGGAGCGCGGGTGCCATGCCGAAGGAGACGATGTCCGCCAGGGAGTCAAACTCACGGCCGAAGTCAGAACTCTGACCGCTGAGACGGGCCAGGCGGCCATCGAGGAGGTCGAACAAACAGGCGACAAGGATGAACCCAATGGCCCACATGTACCGCTGATGACCAGTGTCCGGCTGGAAACGGCCGACAATATGGAGGATGGCCATGAACCCGCAGAGGAGGTTCCCTGCCGTCATGAGATTTGGCAGAACGTAAATGCGAGGTTCGCGGTCGCGATCGTCGGTGGGGGACGTGGACATGGTGGCCGCGACTGTAGCGCGTTTTTTTGACAGGATTGACAAGATTTTTAAGAGATTAACAAGATGGAGGCGGGGGGGCGCCTGGTTGAGTCGCCCAAAAGTGGGCTGTTGAGACGCTTTGCTGGTTTGGGTCCGCTTCTCGCTGGTTTAGGGCAGCTCCCAACCAGCCCACTTGCGCTGTCTCAACTTCCCCCTCCCCAGTTGCCTCTTTGGCGTGACGGGCGTAAGGTCTTTCTATAATGAGCACCGCGACTGTCGCCGATCCTGTTTCCTCTGATGTTGTAGCTGAGCTGCCGCCGCTGAGCGGGGCAACCAAGATGGGAGCGCTGCTGGAATCCTACCCGGGGGCGCAGCGGGCACTCTTTGCGAAGTATCACATCGGCGGATGCCGGAGTTGCGGCTTCCAGCCGGGGGAGACGCTGGCGGAGGTGTGTGCCCGCAACGAAAACATTCCGGTCGAGGAGGCCGTTGCCTTCATTCAGGAAAGTTACCAGAGCGATGCAAGCCTGCAAATCACCCCAGAGGACTTGGTGAAGCTGCGCGAGGTGAGCCCGAACACGAAGCTGCTGGATGTGCGCTCCCGCGAGGAGCACGAGGCGGTGGCCATCCCCGGCTCTCATCTGGTCTCGCAGGAACTCATTCAGGTGATCTTTGACCAGTGGAACAAGACCGACCCTGTGGTGATCTATGACCACCAGGGAAACAGTGCGATGGATGCGGCCGCGTACTTCCTGGGTCATGGCTTCGTGGAGACGAAGTGCCTGAAGGGCGGGATCGATGCCTACAGCCTGGATGTGGACCCCAGCATCCCGCGGTATCGCTTGGAAATCGAGGACTAGGCGGGGGCTTTTTTGACAGGATTAACAAGATTTTTTGAAAATTAACAAGATGGGAGCTTTGGACGGATAGGTGGGCGGCAGGTAGAGATTGATCTGCCCCCGTCATGTCTTCTGTCTTTGGTCTTCCCGTCTCTTGTCTCCACTGACTATGAACGAAGAAGTTTTGCAGGACGCTCTGGCCAACCCCCAGAATGTGGGGGAGATCCCGGATGCGGATGCTGTGGGCACCGTGGGCAGCCCAGACTGTGGGGACATGGTGCGCATGTGGATCAAATACAAGGAGCAGGACGGCAAGAAGGTCATCGACAAGGCGACTTTCCAGAGCTTCGGCTGCCAGACGGCGATCGCGGTTGCGAGTCTGGCGACTCAGCTCATCAAGGGCAAGACGCGGGAGGAGGCGCTCGATCTGAGTGCTGAAGAACTCTCCAAGCCGCTCGGGCCTCTGCCGCCGATGAAGATCCACTGTGGGCAGATGGTGGAAGGGGCTCTGAAGGCGGCCCTGGAAGCGGAAACGGCAGAGAAAGCCCACGTGCGCCCTGAGGCGTCCCCAACGGCGAACGCTCCCGTAGAACAAGCTCCGACACTGCACGATGCCCTGGCAGCGGCCGGCAAAAAGCAGGCTGCCAAGATTAAGATCGTGAAGTTCTAGTCCTGTGGGGCGAACTGCCACGTTTTCAACTTGAGCGTTGTAGGGCAGGCGCTCTGCCTGGCTCGCACTGCCGCCTCCGCCCCCGGAATCGGCTGCGGACATTCATGCGACGACCGTTCCGCCGTCGGCCGCGTATTCATATGCTGAATTCGATCTGCCCGCTCGGGATGCACCGGTCATCAGGCCAGAAGCTGTGCTACCACTTTTCACCTTTTACTTTTTACTTTTCACTGGTTCGCAGCTTCTTAGAGGTCCAAGCAGCCCGCCCCCATTCTTTTCCCTCCCCCTCTATTGCCATGCACACTGATATTGACCTGAATCGAGAAGTTGAAGCCATCCAGATCCCGAGTGGGGACGCCATCCGCCTGCCGGCAGGGACGCGGGTGATCATCACCCAGTCTCTTGGCGGCACCTACACGGTGGCGACTGACCACGGGTTGGCCCGTATCTCGGCCAAGGATGCTGATGCGTTGGGGATCGACCCAGAGGAGGACAAAAAGCAGGAGACGCAGAGCTCCTCGAACATCCCGGGAGATGCGAGCGACCTGGAGATGCAGGTCTGGCAGCAGCTCCGCGGAGTCTATGATCCCGAAATCCCGGTGAACATCGTGGACTTGGGCCTGGTGTATGATTGTGCTGTGAGCAACGACGAAGAAGGCAAGATCAAAGCCCTCGTAAAGATGACACTCACTGCCCCCGGCTGCGGCATGGGCCCTACGATCGCAGCCGATGCCCAGGCTCGCATCATGACCATCGAGCACATGGACGATGCCGCCGTGGAACTCGTCTGGGATCCAGCATGGAACCAGAGCATGATCTCCGAGGAGGGGAAAATGAAGTTGGGGATGATCTGAGGCGCAGTGCGCCTCGAAAGCAAAAAGGGGTTAGTAAAAAGTGAAAAGTGGAAGGGTTGCGCTGCAACTCCTCGGCTTTTTTGTTTGGCGCAGGCTAGGAGAGGTTTGGACCTGTGAGCACCTTCGCAGGTTGTCCCTCGACTTTTTACTTTTTACTTTTTACTTTTCACTCATCGTTCCTCCCCTCCCTAACACTCCCGTTTTCTCACACATGTCCTCTCCGAGTATCGGCACCCCCTTCACCTCTTCCGCAACCCGTGTTCTCATGCTTGGCTCAGGAGAGCTGGGCAAGGAGGTGGTGATTGAGTTGCAGCGGTTCGGGTGTGAGGTGATCGCGGTGGATTCGTATGCGAATGCCCCGGCCATGCAGGTGGCGGACAGGGCGCACGTTGTCTCCATGCTAGATGCGGAGGCGCTGCGGGCGGTGCTGGTAACGGAGAAGCCGAATCTGATCGTGCCTGAGGTGGAGGCGATTGCCACGGATGTTTTGGTCGAGCTGGAGGCGGAGGGGTACAAGGTGGTGCCGACGGCACGGGCGGCGAAGCTGACGATGAATCGTGAAGGCATCCGCCGTCTGGCGACGGAGGAGCTGGGGCTCCGCTCCTCGCCGTACAAGTTTGCCGCGACGGAGGAGGAATTCCGCGCGGCGGTGGCAGAGATCGGCATGCCCTGTGTGGTGAAGCCGATCATGAGCAGCTCTGGCAAGGGGCAGAGCGTGGTGCGCAGCGAGGCCGATCTGGCCTATTCCTGGAAGTACGCTCAAGAAGGCGGTCGCGCTGGCAAGGGCAAGGTCATCGTGGAAGGCTTTGTGGACTTTGACTATGAAATTACCATGCTGACGGTGCGCCACGCCGGCGGCACGTCCTTCTGCGAGCCCATCGGGCACCTGCAGATCGACGGGGACTACCGTGAGAGCTGGCAACCGCAGCCGATGACCGTGGCGGCACTGGCGGAGTCCAAGCGCATCGCGGAGGCCATCACCACCGCTCTGGGCGGGTGGGGCATCTTCGGCGTGGAGCTCTTTGTGAAGGATGACGTGGTGTGGTTCAGCGAGGTCTCCCCGCGGCCGCATGACACGGGACTGGTGACGATTATTTCCCAAGACCTGAGCGAGTTTGCGCTTCATGCCCGCGCCATCCTTGGGCTGCCGATCCCCAATATTGCCCAGCACGGGCCCAGTGCCTCCGCAGTGATCCTGGTGGAAGGTCATTCCAAGGACGTGCAGTTCGGCAATCTCACGGCCGCGCTCAGTGAGCCAGACACGGCCCTGCGTCTCTTTGGCAAGCCCGAGGTCAAGGGCAAGCGCCGTATGGGCGTGGTGGCGGCGCGGGCGGAGAGCATCGAGGCGGCACGGGAGAAGGCTCGCAATGCAGCGGGAGCGGTGGACGTGCGGTTGTGATATCAGGGAGAGCTTGCGCTGGAGACCCCGGCGCAAGTGCCCGTAGGGTATCCTTATTCACAATCGACGTCGTTTGCTGCTGCGTTGACATGACGGAGGATCGACAAGACTCAGCAACGGGCAAAGTCCGGCCGATATCGGTCTGGACGAAAGCAGATCCCCGACGAGATGCCCAGTTCTCCGGGCTGAATCAGGCTCCCATTCACATGCTGTGGGCAGGGCTGTGTTTTCCGGTGCCGTGGGTTGACGACAGCACTGCGGATGGGTAAGTGAGCGGACTGTGTCGAGCTATCTATGGAGCACGCCTGAAGTGATTGTGGGTCTCTCGCGAGAGCGGTTTGGCGTGGAGATTGCCCTGCAACTCTGGAATGAGCTGCAAAAGAAGCCGGTGGGGGAAGGGATGCGGCACTCGCATCGAGACTACTGCGGTATCGGCCTGTTGAAGACGGAGTCGGGGGTAGGGCTGTTCGAGATCTGTGATGGAGATGGCTTTCAGAAGGTGCACTGGACCCATATCGATTCGTTTGTGAGGTACTGGGCAGAACAGTCTGACCATGGACTCTGCGGAGCGGATCCAGAACATCCGGAGTTGCTCACGGATTCTGCCTTCAAGCTGAACAACCAGCGAATCCATAGGAAGTGGGTGTGTGAGCTCCTGGAGCAGTCGGCAGCCAGACGGGTGGCCGATGGGCAAGGCTGTCGTGGAGTGGAAAAGTGTCCAACGTCCGAATCTCCCCGGGTGGTGAAACGGCATCCGGCTCCCTTTGGCCTCCGTTGGTGGAGGGCTTACATGGACAGATAACGCACTAAGCGACAGGCGCCGTCTGCGTTGCCACCTTGCAATACGCGCGCACTTTGGCGCGGCAAAGTAATGCGAACTGGACGATGGCCCAGACGGCGGAGACGATGACCCCGACGATGAAGGAGACGGTCATGGTCACCTCCATGATTTTTTGGGCGGTGGCGTCGCCGCCGACACCCTTCATCGCCTCAACCATGACCGGCCCCGAAAGGTGGGTGTGACTGATCCAGCCGTTAACTGCGGCCACCGCTACGGCAACAACGGCGAGAATCAGGGTGAGTTTGCGGCCCCATTCACGCCCACGGATGAGGCCGATGGCTGAAGCCATTTGCACGGGTACGAGAATCAACGAAAAGCCCATGAGGACCTTGTAGTAGGCGGCGTATGTGGCGTCGTTTTGCAGAATGGTGGGCACGGGATTGCCGGGGTACATCTCCGGCTTGGTCATCATCATCACGCTGGAAAGGATGCCGAAGATGCCAAACGCGGCGAAGGCCAGATTAAGAATGCCGATGACGAGGAGTGTCTTCGGCTTCTGGATGGGGAGGGCGGGAGGTTGCATGGGGAGGGGCGTTAAGAATGTTCTACTGGCAGGCTTGACGAGCGAGGGGGCGAGTGAGGAGGATGATTTGCAGGAGACTGTAGATGAGAGATAGAGCGAAGAGCATGAGCAGGACGGCCTTGAAAATGCCCCCCAAGGTGTCGAAGACCGCATTCAGAAACTCCAGCTTTCCCTGAATGGTGGGATCTTTGGAAGTCACGGGAGCGGATGTCGGAGGCGCACCGGGCAGAGGGAGGAGGCCGGTGATCACGGCAATGCTGCCGGTGCAGACAAGGAATTGAAGGCTGGCGAGAACGACGGTGGTCTGCCGCGCCCATTCCCGCAGCCTGATAAGGCCGATGGCGGCAACAATTTGAAGCACCACCAGGAGAGTGCCGATGCCGAGGAGCCACAAGGTGGCGGATGTTCCCGGCGGTCCTGATACGGGATTCTGCCCGGAACTGATGATGGAAAAGAGACTGGAGCCAAGACCGGAGACCGCAAAGCATAGATTGATGATGCCGATTGCCAGAGGTGCTTTTGAAGGGCGGGGGGAGACTGCCGAGGGCGTAGCGGTGGCAGGGGTGAGGTGTGGAGTGGGCAGGTGCGGCGGTGACTTGGGCCGGGGAATCGGAGGGGGAGAGTCTGGGAACATCGGGGCGTCTTTTTAATTAGAAGACCTTCTCGGAAAAGGCGGGGCGGCTGGGGAAAGATGGGTGTGAAATGGAGAAAAGCAACGGGGGCGTGACCGGGGCGGGGCGCGGGCCCGGTTGCCTCACGGCGCCGAACAGATGTGCGCCGCGGGCATGTCCTTCCGCGCCGACCGGGCGGTGGTCTCCGGGTGCCCTGCTTGCAATAGGAAACAACTTAAAGTTGCAAAGGGGCACGGTGTTGATCCTGAACACCGATGACCGTGCGGGGTGCTTATCTACGACTGGCAGTTCAAGCTCAAAGACGCATCTGCCTCCTGGTAGCGGTTGGCGGCGGAAATGGCGTGACCGAACAACAGACCCGCGCCTCCAAGCAGCAAGCGCTAAGAACCTTTCACTCCCCCCACATCTTCTTTTCCCAGGCCTTCTGCTTGCCCTTGGCTTCACGGAGGCAGGGGGGCGAGATTCATGATCAGGTGGTTTAGCCAGCCAGGGGGGCCGCCTGAGGGGGCGCTCGAAGTCGATGAAAAGGACGACACGATATCCGTTGGTATCGTTCCAGACTTCGTGGTTCCACGTGTTGTCAAAGATGAGGCGCTTGCCTTCCTGCCAGGTATGAATCTGATTGGCGATGCGGATGCGGCATTGCTCGCGAGGCTCTGGGACGAGCGGGCCCACATGCAGACGCAGGACGCCGGCCCAGGCTCCGCGATGGGAGGGGATGTGCTTGCCAGGGGAAAGGATGCTGAAGAAGTCGGTGGTAAGTCCGGGGATCTTGTCCAGAAGTTACATCGTCACCGGGCAACGGGCGGAGTTCTCGCCGCAGTCCATGCCAGCCGCTTTGAGGAAGAATGTCTTCCAGTGGTCGTCTGCCTGGATGTCGCCCACTCCCTTCATGATGTCCTGGAAGCTTGGCATGGCGTCGCGGTACTTCATGACATGATCGAGCTCTGCCCGCCAGCCTCCACCTCATCCACCCAGGGGAAGTGCCTGGTGCTGTACACCGGGGGATCTCCCAAGGGCGAGAAGCGGGCAATGACATCTTCCACCCAGTCTTGCACGGCTTCCAGCTACTGGCCAAGCGGCGTGGCGGCGGGCTTGATGCGATGGGTGCGATCGTATGCCAGCAGAGGGAGGCTGCCGAGCGCGTGCTGCTTCTTGTATTCAGCGGCTGACTTTGTGTCAGATGGGCTGGCTGCGGAAGGCATGGAGGCAGGGGCGGACATGGGGGCAAATGCAGACTGGGAACCAGGAATTCGGAAAGAAAAATTGCAAATGAGAATGGATGAATGGAGGGGGCTGGGAGGTGGCAAGCTTCGTCATCCGAAAGTACGGTAGGTGTGGCACGGGGGAGGGGGGGCTTTGGGAAGAGGGGCGCTGAAATTCGCGTCTCTGTGGCCACTCCACTTCTCTTTTGGTTTGACAATTCCTGCCTGGCGGGCAGAATCCCTCCCACGCAGGTGCCAGAGATGGTGCCACAATGCGAATGCGGGCGTAGTTCAATGGTAGAACACGAGCTTCCCAAGCTTGATACGTGAGTTCGATTCTCATCGCCCGCTCCACAAAATGAACGAGTTACGGCTCGTGTTCTGGACAGTTTCAGGACGAGCCTTCACGAGAGGAGCTGGGACTTCTGGCTAAAAGTACACTTGAGGGCGCATGCGACTTTCGGCTAATTGCCTGGCCCCTTTGGTTGAACTGAGCCCCCTCCTTCGCAGGTGCCACGGTTCGAGTCGCCAACGCCCTCTGCGCGCCCTGGAAAGTTGCTGTTCTCTCCCTGATTCACAGGTCTGGCCTCCGTTGCACAGACTCAGAATGCCCTGCAACACCCCCAAGTGTTTTTATCCAAACCGGTTACGGGCGATGGTCGATGGTCAATGGTCGATTCGCTCACGGAGAGGCTTCCCAACAGACGATGGAACTGGCGGGGATGACGAGAGGCTCCTGGCCATCCGTCTCGAATCGCAGTTTCCCCTGAAGAACTCTTACGCGGTGGGCTTGTACCACGCGAAGGGTCCCGTCAGTGAGTGTCAGTTCGTAATGTTTGAGTTCTGGAGTGGAGTCAGGTTGAATCCCATCACTGGACATAGACCGTCGGAAGCCGGAGGTGTAGCGGTGTATGTAAGATACCCTGTGCGCTGAGCCTCCTGGCCGGGCGCAATAGTAACGCAAAGTCGGGGCAAGGGAAGGGGATTTTTTGGTGAGGTTTCTGGAACCAAGGGGCGCCGGGGCGATGAGCGCTTCTTGATCAGGGATCCCCGTGGGGACACCGAAGGCAAAGATGGGCTGCATGGCATTTGCGGCCTTGGGTTAGATGGCTTTCTGCTTGGGAGGACCGGGACTGTGGAGATAAAACAAGAAAAACAACCCGGCGATGGTGATGGGGTAGTACCAGCCCAGATAGCTGTTCAGGAGAATGGAGAGAAAGCTCAAAGAATCCAGATAGGACCAGATGGAGAGAAGGAGCGCCGCGGTGAGGAAGATGCTGATGAGCACGAGCGGACGGGATGGTCGATTGTGGGACCGTTGGGAGAGGAAACAAGCCAGGCCGGCGGCGAGGACGTTGGTGCCGGAGAAGATGCGCAGGTCGATCATCAGTGCCTGGAGGGTGTTTTTGTAGTGGCTGCGGATGTGTTCCTTGATCGCTGCAATCTTGTCGGAGAGGGGAAGGGCTTTCTTTTTGATCGCGGTGAGAGCCCGGTCTGCGGTGGCTCTGAGCGAGGGCTGGCTGCCGTCGCCCGTCGGTGAGGGGGGAGTTGAGGTGATGTTGAGGATGTAGTTCTTGGGGTTGACCCGGAAGCTGGCGATCTCAGTCTCGATGGCGGTGGCTTGTGCCGGAGTAAGGAGCTTTTGGGCCAGGTCCGTTTGCAGGGCCTTCTCGGTCGCATCAAACGCGGGGGTGACAAGTCGCTCAGTCTTGAGGGTGACGTAGTCGCGCGCGTATGCCTCTATGCGTTGCTGGCCGATGAAGGTATATGCGAAACAACCGGCGAACAGAATGACGAGAACCAGATGCAGGGTCTTTAGAACATGCATGTAGCGAGGGGGCTAGGGCTGGGCTTTCGGATGAACCGGCGGGGCTACAGTGCCGGCAGGAGCAGCGGGACGGTTGCGTTGTTCCTTGAACTTGGCGGCATCAGCCGGAGGCATGGCCATCACGACAGCTTTGTTTTTGAGCGCAATGCGTTCAGGTTCGGTGAGTTTCTGGCTGAGCTTCTTTGCGGCGGCGGCTTCGAGCGCGGAGAGTTCTGGGACGAAGACCAGTTCATACCCTCGCGGGTTGGGGAGCTTGCTGAGGTCTTGATACGCCCCAACCTGGGCGAGGCGCAGCGTGCCGTCGTGGGGTTCGTCGAGCTTCGGGGACGAAAATCTGGCCTTGGGAGCTTGGGAGACGGTGGCGACGAAGGCTCCGATTGTGAGCCGGGCGGGCAGGGGCGGGGTGCCGGCCGGGGCTTTGATGGGACCAAGGGCCTCGTCAGGGATGGTGACGTCGAACGCTTCTTCGGTGGCCATCACGATCTCGACGACATCAAGGTCATCGGCACCAAGGGCGGCAAAAGTCGAGTCTGGATTGATGTTCTCTGGACGAAGGCCGAGCTGCCTGGCGATGATGGCTCGAACTTCGGAAAGGGGGGTGTCCGTTGTAGAGGCAGACTGGGCAGGGGGGCTCGACGGTGCTGAGGAAGGGCTGGCTGGTGATGAGGGCTTGGGGTTGCAAGAGGTAAGACCTACGGCAAGGAGGGCTATGGAGACACAGGTGAAAGAGGTTCGAGACATGGGGACGGAGGCGAAAGGTCGGGCCATCTGGTGCCCATCTTTTTTTGCATCAGTCTACCTTGAATGCCGTGGCGTTTGAAATGCAAAAAAGACACCTATGGCGTCTCCGGACCAAGGGTGCATGGTGTTGCAGTGGGCCGAGCAGGCTCCCGCAACAGCTCTCCATCAGTTTTTCATTCGCACAAGTGGCGATGGTTTTGGTCCAAGAGGGGGCTGGCCGTACCTCACACTTTCCGCAAAAAGCTCCAACCCAGCCAGGCTTGCCGGCCGAAGTTGGAGCTCAGACTTTCCTTAAATCCTCTCCTTTTTGCGAAGCGCTCTCTATTCCAACGGCGGGAGCTTCGCGCTGTAGTGCACTGCGCGGTGGCGGTTGTCATCGTACGCGAAGTGCAGCCACTGCTTGTCCTTGCTTACGAAGCCGTCGGGGTAGTTGATGTTGCCCTTCGGTCCATCGCTGGATTCCGGCACCAGGACGCGCTGGTAGGGCCAGGTCTTGAGTCCGTCGAAGCTGATCCACAGGGCCAGGGGCATGCGGCGTTTCGGGTTGGGATTGTGCAGCATCGCCACGGTATCTCCGCCCAATGGGTAGAGGGTGGCCTTGCTGCCTGGATTGGGGATGTCCGTCTTTTCCGCGAACTCGGGCCAGGTCCGGCCACCATCCTTTGACTCTGCATAGTAGAGCACGCCACCCAGTTTGTCTCCCCGAATGACCATGGCGATTCGTCCGTCACTCAGCTCCGCGAGATTGTTTTCTGCCCAGCCGAAGTATTTGTCATCTGTGGTCAGGCGGATATTGCCGTGCTCCGTCCAGGTCTTGCCGCCATCGCTGCTCATGATCACACCGTTGCGGGGATTGGTGAATGCGCGGTCAAGCGGGGCTTTGTCCTGCTCTGCTTCCGGCCCGATGTAGTGCTGGAAGGGGAGGAGGATTCGCCCGTCCTTGGTGATGATGTGATTGCGGATAAAAGTGCGCTCCTTGAGGCGGCCGGGCACCTCCTGGGGCTTGCTCCAGGTCTTGAAGGAGTCATCGCTGGTCAGGAACCAGGAACGCCAGTCGTTGGCCCAATGCTTGGAGTGGGTGGAGAAATAGAGGGTGGCCCGCCCGTCGCGAATCATGAGCTCCGTTGGACCTTGGCCGATCGTCTTTCCCTCACGAGGAAAGCCCACGTCGAACGCTTCCA
This sequence comes from Verrucomicrobium spinosum DSM 4136 = JCM 18804, assembly GCF_000172155.1. Classification (NCBI taxonomy): domain Bacteria; kingdom Pseudomonadati; phylum Verrucomicrobiota; class Verrucomicrobiia; order Verrucomicrobiales; family Verrucomicrobiaceae; genus Verrucomicrobium; species Verrucomicrobium spinosum. The sequence goes on from NZ_ABIZ01000001.1 coordinate 2,574,903, forward strand.
GGGGTGTCCATGTTCTCCCTTGATCCTTGCTGCGGGTGACGCCGGTGTAGTTCAATGGGGAGGGCTCCGTGTCACCGCCGGCCAGGATGAAGAGGATCCAGGACCCGTCAGGAAGCTCCCGGAGTGTGGTGTCGCACACCATGGAGTTGGGTTTGATCCCATCGTAGGGGATGGAGGTGCGGTCCAGCTTCGCATCCGCGGCAGCCTGGGCGGTCCAGTCTTTCGCCAGCAGGGGGCTCAACTGGGAGAGAGGAAATAGAGCCGCAGCCAGCGCCAGCTGGGTCAGACCATGAAGTGAGTGTGTGAGGTGTTTCATGCGTCTGGCAAATACGGGGTGAGCGGCGGTTTTGCGCAGACCAAGGGGATCAATGTGGTGTTATGGTAACATGAGGCCCGCTTCGCGGGAGACGGAAGACTTGAAGACAGAAGACTCAAGACCCGAGGTCTCGCGAGGCCAAACATGTCAATCTGCCTCTCACGGCCTCTCATTTCCACTTGCGCGAAGCGTCTTGGAGTACGGTGGCTTGACACCGTTTTCGCCAGCCGATTGCATGCCCCTCCTCCTCCCGTTCACCGTGCTTTCGTAGGCGCCCGACACTCCTGCACACACTTTCACCTTCCAGTGCCCTCCTGGTTTCGCTACGGTGGCTGAGCTTCTGTCGAAGATATCCCTGCCCCATGAATCGCCGCGCTCTTATCACCTTGGCCAGCTCTGGGCTTGCCCCGCTCCTAGCCCCTCAGGCTACCGCAAATGATGTCGCTAACAATCCTGTGTCACCGAACCGCTTGAGCGGCCAGGCGTGGCTCAAGGCCGTCTTTGAACGTGGGGACTTCATCGTCGCCTATTATTTGCGTGATCCAGAAGACAAGGACTACCGTCCACAACTTCCGGGTGGCGATCCCTTCGGAAGCGGGGATGGCGGAGCGTGGGCGAATGAGAGGGGCGCCGCATCACCGGAGAAACCTTCGCCGACAGAGACTTCCCGGAGCCTGACGCATAGGATCCTGAACACTTCAAACTCGCAACACCCTGTGACGGTTGATGTTGCTGCGCTGATCAGCCGCAAAATAAAAGAAGTTCGCGTGCCTGAGGCTGACGCAGCACCTCTGGTGGCCGCTCTTCTGGACAGCAAGGAGCTTCTCAATCTGAAGGATTGCTATTTGCCACGGCACCTCGTCCTTTTCTATGATCCCTATGGCCGGGTGAAAGCGGGGCTGGAGATATGCTTCCAGTGCGAGAGCCTTCGGGTTGCTCCCGCTTTCAGGGAGGGGGCGGCGGTAACGGGTGACCTCCTTGCGGTGGCGAACCTGTTCGACAAGTTGGGGCTGCCCATTGGGAAGGGGATTTCCTCGCTCAGAGAGTATGAGAAGATGAAGAAATCGGCAGCCGAGAAGGAATGATGGAGGCAACCTCCATGGTGGTAAAATCGTCGCATCCTTTGTCCTGCCTGCTTGCTGCCGCAGCTGGTAGCGGGCTGGTGTTACTTGCCGCCTTTCTATCTCCATCCTCCATCTCCCTTTCGCCGTTCCAGGCGGCGCGGGCGGCCTGATTTGCCCGAAACAGCAACGCGCGACTGGGGGTGGGATCGGATGCCAGATTATTCGATTCGCATTTCGAAGACCAACGAGGACGACCTCGGCGTACTGGTAAGTCGGGTTACTCATCAATGTCGTGTGCCGGGTGCCGTCGCGAGAGGGCTTGTGAGGGAACTCTTGGACAATCAGGTGATCCTCGATGTCGCCAGTTGTTTCACGCCTCGACACCTCATTGTTTTTCATGATCCCTATGGTTCGCCCGTCAGCGTGTTGGAAATCTGCTCTGCCTGCCGCCAGTATGCCATCATTCAGCTGGGCGGGGGATCTTCTGGCGGTCGCGAAAGTGTTCGCCGGGGCAGGCCTGCCACTTGGCCCGGGAATAAGCAGCCTGGAACAGTTTGCAGAGGAGCTGCGGCAGGGCCGGGAGGATCGAGTTCGGTATCAAGACGAACAGTTGGCCGGAGACGACGTTAGTGGAGTGTCTGGTTGGCGGTGAGTCTTATAATGGGCCGCTCGTGTACGTTTTGAACCATCTATCCGGACGCTTGACCGCACAAGATATAGTGAACTTTATGATTGAAGGCGGATAGCATTTTATCGTCCAATCCTCGCGTGCCTGATTCACTTCTGTCTTGAGGCCCATTCTTTAAAACACCCACCTTAAACCTCTGAACCCTCTTATGAAAACAGCCCTTTACTCTTTGCTGGCCGTTCTCACGGTCGGCCTCGCCTCCTGCAGCAGCGGCCCCAATGCCCAGACCGGTACGGTGCTCGGTGCTCTTGGCGGTGCCGCTGCGGGCGGCATCATCGGACACCAGAGCGGCCGTGGCCTGGAAGGTGCTGCCATTGGTGCCGGCCTCGGCGGCCTTGGCGGAAACATGATTGGCGGCGCGCAGGATCAGCGCAACTATGAGCGTCGTGAGTACTACCGCCGCGGCGATGGCTACGGCGGCTATGGTGGCGGCTACGGCGGGTACTAAGCCGACGCGGCTTCCCGGCCGATTGGATTCGATTCCAGCTTGGCCTATCGACCAAGTCCTTCCGTGGCCGTCCCTCTTTGGGGTGGCCACGTTTGTATTTGCGGCCAGATCGAGGTCGCCTCACTCCCCGCGAGGGTGGCGAACGCCCAGTGACGTGGCATTGGTCTGAGTTCCCTTGGCAGTGTCATGATCCCTCTCCCGGTAAAGGTGAATTTTCCGCTTCCAGATGGCCTTCCGACAGGGGCGTCGTCGGGAGGGCCTTCGGACGCCGTTGAAGAAATGGCTCCGGTGCTTGTCTTCCGCCAGCTGCGCCTCTTCGCGGCGGAAAACCCCATGCGCGCCCGGTTCCCTCGCACTTTCATGCAGACGGTTCCCCGCGAGCCCGGGGTGTATTATTTCCGCGATGCCAGCGGCAAGCTTCTCTATGTCGGCCAGTCGCATGAGTTGAGAAAGCGCGTGGGCAGCTACCGTCACGTGCATCCTGATCGTCACCCGCGGCGGCTGGTCCGTCTGGTGCATCAGGTGCGGCAGATTGAGTGGGAAATCTGTGAGAGCCCGGAGGCAGCCATTGAGCGTGAGCGCGTGCTTCTTCTGGAACTGCGTCCTGGATTCAACCGGGCGGGTGTTTGGAGGCCTCCACCGTGGTGGCTGAGGGTGTGGGTGGGGGCGGCGATGGAAGATTCAGGAAACCACCAGGCGATGCTCCGGATTGAGCTTCGGGCGGATGCTGTCCTGCATGGTGGTGTGGGCAAGGGAAATTCAGAGGCAGTAGACCTTGTGGGAGCTGTGCGGGATATCCCGCAGGCAGAGCCAGGGCCGGTCACTGCCACGCTTTTAGGGCCGTTCCCGTCGTCCTTCCGCTGGGTGCACGCGGCACTGTTGCGGTGTTTGTACCGCTGGTTGTTTCCAGAAAACCCGCTGCATGCCCTGCCTGCTGGCCTGATGGGAGAAAAAGCCCCTCGGGAAATCTCGTGGGCGCTCCCGGATGACATGTCGGCGGTGGAGGTGGCCCGGCAGATCTGTGAAAGCTTGCAGGCACCGTCCAATGGCGGGGAATCCGTCCCTATCCCAATGCTCGGTGCCTTTGCCGCGATCGTCCACGATGAACTCCCTCCTATGGAGAAGGAATTCTGGCAGGCCCAGGTGGAGGCTGTGTTGAAGTTCGTTGAGAAGCATGGCTGTGGAGTGATGGAGGGAGGGGCCCCATACGAGGGCCGTAGCGAGGGGCTCACGCCTCAAAAGAAGGGGAGTGTAAAAATCTTCAAAAAAAGAGCCTCAACTTGTTGACGAAAAGAGGATGTGGGGTAGTATCAACACCCGCACCGAAAACGAGCGGCTGAGACAAAAAGAGCGACGCGGGCAACTGCGGCATTCTTTGAGAATCAGAATACGATCTTTGGCAGCATTAATCAGACTAAACGGCCCGCAAGGGTTGGAGTTTAGTTTGAACCAAGAAAAAGCTAAGTTGTGTACTACGCGTGTGTGAGAAACAGCGCGTGGTTGTCATAACAAACAACCAGTCAATTTAGTTCAATGCTTTGCATTGGACCGTTCATTCAGAGATGGATGGACAAATGTTCGGAGAGTTTGATTCTGGCTCAGAACGAACGCTGGCGGCGTGGATAAGACATGCAAGTCGAACGGGATAATCTTGTAGCAATACCGGGTTGTTCAGTGGCGAACGGGTGCGTAACACGTGGATTACATACCGGAAAGCGAGGAATAGCCCAGGGAAACTTGGATTAATACCTCATGTGGTCGCAAGACTAAAGGCGGGGCAACCTGTCGCTTTCTGATTGGTCCGCGGCCTATCAGCTAGTTGGCGGGGTAACGGCCCACCAAGGCGACGACGGGTAGCTGGTCTGAGAGGATGACCAGCCACACTGGAACTGAGACACGGTCCAGACACCTACGGGTGGCAGCAGTCGAGAATCATTCACAATGGGGGCAACCCTGATGGTGCGACGCCGCGTGGAGGATAAGGTCTTCGGATTGTAAACTCCTGTCATGCGAGAGCAAGATTTGAGCGGGTAACTCCGCTGGATTTGATAGTATCGCAAGAGGAAGAGACGGCTAACTCTGTGCCAGCAGCCGCGGTAATACAGAGGTCTCAAGCGTTGTTCGGAATCACTGGGCGTAAAGGGTGCGTAGGTGGCGTGGAAAGTCAGATGTGAAATCCGGGGGCTCAACCTCCGAATAGCATCCGATACTCCCATGCTAGAGAACTGGAGGGGGATCTGGAATTCTCGGTGTAGCAGTGAAATGCGTAGATATCGAGAGGAACACTAGTGGCGAAGGCGAGATCCTGGACAGTATCTGACACTGATGCACGAAGGTCAGGGGAGCAAACGGGATTAGATACCCCGGTAGTCCTGACAGTAAACGGTGCACGTTTGGTGTGGGAGGATTCGACCCCTTCTGTGCCGGAGCTAACGCGTTAAACGTGCCGCCTGGGAAGTACGGTCGCAAGATTAAAACTCAAAGAAATTGACGGGGACCCGCACAAGCGGTGGAGTATGTGGCTTAATTCGATGCAACGCGAAGAACCTTACCTGGGCTTGACATGCACTGTGTCGTCGGTGAAAGCCGGCTAGCGTAGCAATACGCGCTTTGCACAGGTGCTGCATGGCTGTCGTCAGCTCGTGTCGTGAGATGTTGGGTTAAGTCCCGCAACGAGCGCAACCCCTGTGATTTGTTGCCACCGGAGCAATCCGAGCACTCGAATCAGACTGCCCAGATCAACTGGGAGGAAGGTGGGGATGACGTCAAGTCAGTATGGCCCTTACGCCCAGGGCTGCACACGTACTACAATGCCCAGCACAATGTGAACCGAAACCGCGAGGTGGAGGAAATCCTCAAAACTGGGCTCAGTTCAGATTGCAGGCTGCAACTCGCCTGCATGAAGTTGGAATCGCTAGTAATGGTACATCAGCTACGGTACCGTGAATACGTTCCCGGGTCTTGTACACACCGCCCGTCACATCATGGAAGCTGGTTTCGCCCGAAGTGCCCGCGCCGACCGCAAGGAGGCAAGGCCCTAAGGCAAGACTGGTGACTGGGATGAAGTCGTAACAAGGTAGCCGTAGGGGAACCTGCGGCTGGATCACCTCCTTTCTATGGAGTATTCCAGGAGCCCTCACGGCTTACTGGATAGGTCGAGACCAGAGTGCCCGGTTCGCCGGAACACCTGGTCTGCTAAAAGGCTCAAATATTTGCGTGAGTTACCTCACGTGTAGTGCACGACTTAGCTTTTGCTTGGGACAATACACACGCATCACCAAAGGGGGTATAGCTCAGCTGGTAGAGCGCCAGCTTTGCAAGCTGGATGTCTGGGGTTCGAGTCCCCATGCCTCCACCATGTGACTTGCTGAGTGCTTTTAAAGCAGAGGACCGGTGAAAACCGGGCCTGTAGCTCAGTTGGTTAGAGCACCGCCTTGATAAGGCGGGGGTCAATGGTTCAAGTCCATTCAGGCCCACCATCTGGTGACCAATGGGTGTGTAGAATTGATTAATGCCACTGGACCGGAGAGGTTCTTTGAAAACTGGACAAGACAGATTAAGAGCGAAAAAGAGATAAATTTTTATTTGAAGCTGGCGCAAGCCAGCGGCTACAGGCATCAAGTATTTTAGAGCACATAGTGAATGCCTTGGCACCAGCAGGCGATGAAGGACGTGCTAAGCTGCGATAAGCTTCGGATAGCGGCAAAGACGCTTTGACCCGGAGATTTCCGAATGGGATAACCTGCAGCGGTTCATACCGCTGCGTGCAGCCCTCAATACATAGGGGCTGCGACGCCATACCAGGGGAAGTGAAACATCTCAGTACCCTGAGGAAAAGAAAACGAATGTGATTCCGTCAGTAGTGGCGAACGAAAGCGGAACAGCCCAAACCGGAGGCTTTGCCTCCGGGGTTGTAGGAGCCCGACGTGGCATTGGATCGAGTTAGGTGAAGCTTCAGGAAAGTTGCGCCAGAGAGGGTGAAAGGCCCGTAACCGAAAACTTTGATCCAGCCTAGGGAATTCCTGAGTAATGCGACACACGTGAAACTTCGCATGAATCGGCGCCGACCACGGCGTAAGGCTAAATACTAGCTGGTGACCGACAGTGAACAAGTACCGCGAGGGAAAGGTGAAAAGCACCGCTGTGAGCGGAGTGAAACAGTACCTGAAACCATGTGCTTACAAGGTGTCAGAGCCGGCTTGTCCGGTGATGGCGTGCCTTTTGCTTAATGAGTCTGCGAGTTGGTTTTTGTGGCGAGCCTAAGTCCTTCTGGGACGCAGGCGCAGCGAAAGCGAGTCCGAACAGGGCGAATATAGTCACAGGAGCCAAACCCGAAGCGGTGGTGATCTACCCATGGCCAGGCTGAAGCGTTGGTAATACGACGTGGAAGGCCGAACCGGTGAACCTTGAGAAGTTCTCGGATGAGTTGTGGGTAGGAGTGAAAGGCTAATCAAACCCCGTAATAGCTGGTTCTCCTCGAAATGTATTTAGGTGCAGCGTCATATGCTGACCCGGGGGGGTAGAGCACTGAATGAGCTAGGGGGCACACCCGCCTACCAAACTCAATCAAACTCCGAATACCCCGGGGTGAAGTATGGCAGTAAGACAGTGGGGGATAAGCTTCATTGTCGAAAGGGAAACAACCCAGCCCAGCAGCTAAGGTGCCCAAATACCGCTCAGTGGAAAGGAAGTGAGATTTCTTTGACAGTGAGGATGTTGGCTTAGAAGCAGCCACCATTTAAACAGTGCGTAATAGCTGACTCATCGAGAGATCTCGCGCCGAAAATGATTGGCGATAAGCGGTATACCGAAGCTCTGGATGCCCCGGATTTTGGTCCGGGGTTTGGTAGAGGAGCGTTCTCAACGCATCGAAGCTGGATGGCGACTGAAAGTGGAGTGTTGAGAAGTGAGGATGCAGACATAAGTAACGACAAGGGTGGTGAAATCCCACCCCGCCGTAAATCCAAGGTTTCCTGGGCAACGATTTTCGTCCCAGGGTTAGTCGGGACCTAAGCCGATGCCGTCTGGCGCAGGCGATGGAAAGCAGGTTAATATTCCTGCACCGGCTCTGGTTAAGTCATGTTAGACCACGGAGAAGGAGGAAACAGACCTTATTGACTTGGCAGGAAGGGCTTCGGCCTGACCGCGTTTCCAAATGATCCGTCTAGAAAAGCTTCATGATGTTCCCAGGGCCGCCCGTACTAGAAACCGACTCAGGTGGATGGGTAGAATATACCAAGGCGCAAGAGTGAAACCTCGTTAAGGAACTCTGCAATCTAGTCCCGTAACTTCGGAAGAAGGGATGCCCACTTCGGTGGGTCGCAGTGAAAGGGGTCAACCGACTGTTTATCAAAAACACAGCATTGTGCGAAGACGAAAGTCTATGTATACGATGTGACACGTGACCAATGCGGAAAGATTAAGGCAAGATGTTAGTCCCGCGAAAGCGGGGCGAAGCTTTGAACCCAAGTCCCCGTGAATGTCGGCCGTAACTATAACGGTCCTAAGGTAGCGAAATTCCTTGTCGGGTAAGTTCCGACCTGCACGAATCGTGTAACGAGTTGACCGCTGTCTCAACGAGGGGCTCAGTGAATTTGTAGTGGCGGTGAAGATGCCGCCTACCCGCGGAAGGACGGAAAGACCCTATGCACCTTAACTGTAAGCTGTCACTGATTCGCTGATTTCAATGCTCAGAGTAAGTGGGAGGCTGTGAAGCGGAACTTTCGGGTCCCGCAGAGCCAAAAGTGAGACACCACCCTTTGGTATTGGCGAGTCTAATTGTAACCCCATAAAGGGCATGAGACCATGGCAGCCGGTCAGTTTTACTGGGGCGGTATCCTCCCAAAGAGTAACGGAGGAGCGCGAAGGTGTGCTCAGCGCGGTTTGCAATCGCGTGTTGAGTGTATTGGCATAAGCACGCCTAACTGTGAGACCTACAAGTCGAGCAGATACGAAAGTAGGCCAAAGTGATCCGGCGGTTTAATGTGGAATTGCCGTCGCTTAACGGACAAAAGGTACGCTAGGGATAACAGGCTGATTTCATCCAAGAGTTCATATCGACGATGAAGTTTGGCACCTCGATGTCGGCTCGTCGCATCCTGGGGCTGGAGAAGGTCCCAAGGGTCCGGCTGTTCGCCGGTTAAAGCGGCACGCGAGCTGGGTTCAGAACGTCGCGAGACAGTTCGGTCCTCTATCCTCCGTGGGCGTTGGAGAATTGAGGGGTTTACTTCCTAGTACGAGAGGACCGGAAGTAACGTACCTCTGGTGTTCCAGTTGTCACGTCAGTGGCACAGCTGGGCAGCTATGTACGGAAAGGATAAGCGCTGAAAGCATCTAAGCGCCAAGCCTCTCCCAAGATGAGTTCTCCCTGAAGGATCGTGGAAGACTACCACGTTGATAGGGTGTGGGTGCAAGTCGAGTAATCGATTCAGCTCAACACTACTAATCATCCGATCGTCTTGATGTTTGATTCTTTTTCAACCACTCTTAATTTGTCCTTGTTCAGTTTTCAGGGAACCCTGCTCCGGCAGGGCCGCCAGCCCAACCTATAACTGCAACCGCTGAAGCGCTGAAGTCTTCAGACAGGCTGTTTCACATGGAGCTTGAAGCTCTCAACCGAAACAGAAGTCTGGTGACCACAGCGAGGTGGCCCCACCCGTTCCCATCCCGAACACGGAAGTGAAACACCTCAGCGTCGATGATAGTATGGCGACAGGCCATGTGAAAGTAGATCGTTGCCAGAGTTAATCCCCGCCTTCTGCGACCCAGAGGGCGGGGACTTTTTTTGTCTGCGACCCGTGAGGCGGGAGAGAACGCAGACACCAGACATCAGACTGCCAGACGCCAGACATCAGACCTGAGGTCAGGGGTGGGGCGAGAGCGCTGGAGTGGGTGACATCGGAAGGCTGTTTGGATCCTCAAGCTACTACCGTACCCACAACATCTGGATGCGAAGCATCTCTGGAGTGCGGCGGGAACTGCCGCTTTGGTGCCCTATGTGTGAGTTTCTCGCACCCGAGAATGGGAGCAGGGCGGGCGTGCCCGTAACGGCCGCCGCTTGGCCGCATCATCAGCAGGCTACCCGCCACATTCGTTGTCCCTGTCATCCGCCGGCGAAAGCGGCGTCGAGCCGCACGCACTCCAAGACGCTTCGCGACGATGCCCGCGCGGGAGCCATGTCCGCAGCATGAAGGAGGGTCATTTTTTGTTGGTTCATCCATCTTCGCGCCAGCGTCCTGGAGTGTCGGTGGCTCGACCCCGCTTTGACGGCGCTTGTGATGGGGTAGAAGAGCCGTCCCGGCTCTCGGGTACATTGGGAGGATGCGAGAACAACTTCCGAGAAGGCTGTTCGACCTCTTCGGCGACCAGGCTTTCCCAGGCTCCCTCAGCAAACAACAGCTCTGGGATTGGCCTTCTTTCTGCCAGTCTCAATGCCGGTGTAGTTGTGGACGTAAGGAGAACAGACCAAATGGCGCGCGTTTTGGGGTGGATGCCAAGGAACCACCTTGAGGCGGCCGCCCCAGATCGAAGCTGATCCCCAGCGGGGATCTCTAACACAGCCCAACGTTGGGTCCCCCCGCAGAGGACGATCAGGTGGGAAGGCCGACAGCATCTGCTTTCTTCCCACCGCCATCAACACCCCCACGTCAGTTGGACCTGATGTCATGCGCTGACTGACGTTCGCGGCAAGATGCCGCAAACAGCACGCAGGATGCGTGCGCTCCCCGAGCTTCCCGGGCACAGGCCATCTGAAGCCTGTCAGGCCATGCTTCACCACCCCAGGTTCCTTGGCTGGCACAAATTTCACGGTCTTTGGTGATGTGGCTGGGAAAGGGGCAAGGGTCCAAGATGTCCGCTCGGCCGGTTGGGGGCGGAGCACTGGGTGGTTGGTGTTCGAAGGCGAGAATCATGCCGCAGACGCTTCAGTTAGTGCCTCCTTACGTCGACAACTACACCGCTGTTTTGGGGTGGTTGGAAAGTGGGGGGCGTCGCGACGGATGAATGTCCAGGCAGGCTGGAATGCGTGGCCAAGATGCTGGACATTCGATGTCGAAAGCCGTGGGAGCTTTCAAAAGAACCCAAGGCTTCCAGCACCTGGATGCGAAGCACCTCGGGGAATACTCGCTCGGGTGTGCACGCGAAAACCGCCGCTCGATGCCCTGCCGCGTTGTTCTCACCGCACCGAAGGCACCTACAGCCGGACTGTTCCCCAATGCCTTCGCTTGACCCGTCAGCCAGCCCTGTTTAGGGAGGAGCCCAACTCATGAGCTCCCCCATCAGCCCATCCGCCGCCTCTGCCTCCGAGTCCACCATGCCCGCCATCGGCATCATCGGTGGGAGCGGACTGTATGACATCGAGGGTCTCACGGACCGGGAGGAGATCCGGGTGACGACGCCGTTTGGCGATCCTTCCGATGCTATTGTCACCGGCATGCTCGCGGGTCGGCGTGTGTACTTCCTGCCCCGCCATGGTCGTGGACACCGCCTTCTCCCCACGGAGCTGCCGCACCGGGCCAACATCTACGCGCTGCGTTCGTTAGGGGTGCGTTTCATCATCGCGGTTACCGCCGTGGGCAGCTTGAGGCAGGAGTATCGGCCGCGGGACATCGTCCTGCCTCATCAGTTTTTTGACCGCCTTTCCCGACGGGATCAGCACACTTTCTTTGGTCGGGGCATCGTGGCGCACATCGCCTTTGCCGATCCGATCAGTACTGGACTGCGTCAGCTCCTGGCTGAGGCGGCCCGCGAGGAGGGGGCAACCGTCCATGATGGCGGAACTTATGTCTGCATGGACGGTCCCGCCTTCTCCACCCGGGCGGAATCCAACGCAAACCGCCAGCTTGGGTTTGACGTCATCGGAATGACCAACCTTCCCGAGGCCAAGCTCGCCCGTGAGGCGGAGATCGCCCTGGCTACGCTGGCCATGGTGACCGACTATGACTGCTGGAAGATCGAGGAGGAACCTGTGACTGCAGAGACCGTGGTCGGCCACCTGCATGCAAATGCGGCCCGGGCCAAGAATATTGTCGCCCGCGTCATCCCCCGCATCCCCACCTTGGCCAACTGGCCAGAGCACGCGGCTCTCACGGGGGCCATGCTCACGCCCCGCAGCTTCTGGCCGGAGGAGACGGTGGCCTCTCTAGGGGCGATTCTGGGTCCCTATCTGGCAGAGGCTAAAAGTGGCGAGTAAAATGTAAGAAAACGAGACTTTGACGCCTGCCAAACACGAAGTACGTGGCAAAATTCCAGCTTTTCAACCCGGTGGGATCGTTTACGGTACTTAATCAATCCAGCCCCTGTTGTTCACCATAAAAAAATCTCTCCATCCAGTGACCAAATCTCGCATGCTTTTCTCCCTCTGGCTCAGTGTCGTCCTCGCAGGTGGGCAAACGGGTTGCTCGATGCTGAAGAAGGAACCGCAGGTGGTCGCGCCTGCTCCCATCCAGAGCCGGCCCATGCTGCCGCCGAATGCGGGAGGGGGGCTCAAGCGGGGTCTGCAGAATCCGGATTTCTACCAGATCCCCAAGGTTCCGCCTCCTGGTGCCCGCTACTCGTACTCCTCTGTACGTGTCAACGGCCCGTACATCGCCATGACCTTTGACGACGGTCCGCATCCTACGAACACCCCGCGGCTGTTGAACATGCTCAAGGAACGCAACATCAAGGCGACGTTCTACGTGGTGGGGCAGCTGGCACGGGAGTATCCCAACATCATCCGCCGCATCCTTGCGGAAGGTCATGAGATCGGGAACCACACTTACACCCATCCCATTCTCACCAAGGTGTCTGATGATCGCATTCGCAAGGAGCTGGGGGACACCCACAAGGCCCTTGTGGACATTGCCGGGTATCATCCCCGGACGATGCGCCCCCCTGGCGGCGGCACGAATGCCCGCCTGAAGCAATGGTTCCATGACGAGTACGGCTACAGCACCATCATGTGGAGTGTGGATCCCATGGACTGGAAGCGCCCCGGTGTGAGTGTTGTCACCAGCCGACTGGTGAATGGTGCCCATCCTGGCGCCATCCTCCTGGCACACGATCTGCACGCCCCCACTATTGATGCCATGCCCAATACCCTGGATGGCCTCCTCTCCAAAGGTTATCGCTTCGTTACCGTGAGCCAGCTCATCAACATGGAAGTGGCAGCACCTGTCGGCGGTCCCGCAGTGGCTGGAAATGCTGCTTCTGCTCCCGGTGCCCCGGCCCCGTTGCCCGGCCTCGGGGCTCCCCTGACTGCTCCGGCATCCGCTGGCGCTCCTGGGGTGGGATTCCCGCAGCAAGTGCCCTCAGAGGCTCCCCTGAGCCCGGCTCCCGGTGGTTTCTAATAAGCGAAGTGATTTCTCCACCATTAGAGCCGTCCCGCCTCCGCTTCAGTTTCAACCTCACCCTCCCATCCCCAGAGGCCGCATTTAGAAAGGAGACGCAACGGACCAGGATGATAGGTGAGGAGTATTTCGATCTGCGTTCCCGCCTCGGTACCGCCCTCTATTCGCTCAAGGCCCTCGTGCCGGAGCTCGGGGCGGGGCCGGAGGAGGGGGGCATCCTGGAAAACCTGGTCAACAGCCTCAAGGACCCGTTCGTCTTCGTGGTGGTGGGCGAGGTGAATGTGGGCAAGTCCACTTTCCTCAATGCTCTTTTCGGCACTGATCTAACAAAGACCGGCATTGTCCCCACCACGGACAAGATCTTTTTTTTCAAGCATGGCCCGCAACTGCGCCACGTGCCGGTGAGCCGCACGCTGGAGGAGGTGTATGCCCCGGTGGAGTTCCTCAAGGACTTCCACATCGTGGACACTCCAGGAACGAACTCGATCGAAAACGAGCATCAGGAAATAACGGAACGGTTTGTCCCCCTGGCGGACATGGTCATTTTCGTGTTCTCGGCCATGAATCCGTGGGGGGCCTCCACATGGCAGTTTCTGGACAAGGTCCACCGCCAGTGGATGCGGCACGTCATCTTCGTGCTCCAGCAGGCGGATCTCCGAACGCCGGAGGAGATCGTCTCCATCCAGCAGTACATGCTCCAGCTTTGCCGCCAGCGTTTCGGGCGGGAGTTTCCGGTGTTCCCCGTCTCTGCCAAGCGCGCCTATCTGGCCCGGAGTTCCGGGCTGGACCGGGAGAAGCTCATGGAGGAGAGCGGCTATCCGCGCCTGGAGCAGCACATTTCCGACTGCATCGGCGGTAGTGGCCCGCGCTTGGGGAAGCTGGCCAACGCTCTTCGCATTGCCCAGACCATGGTGGGCAAGCTGGCCGCCCAGTCTGCGACCCGGATCGCTGCACGTGAGCGCAAACAGGCCGGGCTGGCCATGATCGAGGGGGAACTGGCCACCCGACAGGAGCGCACTCTCACCAAACTCAGCGCCGCCGTGGATGCTACCGAGCACGACTTTACGTGGCTGGCGGAAGAATTGTTGAAACACCTCGAGGTCCTCTTCGACCAGAAACTTGCGTTTAAGTGCGCATTCAAGGAACGCCGCTCAGTGGCGGGAGTGGAAAAAGTCCTGCGTGACAAGCTGGATGTCCCCTCCAGCCAGCGCTGGGAGCAAAGTGCCTCCATTCTGGAGGATGACCTCAATGAGGCCGCCGACCACCTTGCCCGGCACATGACAGAGGAGCTCCGCGTGCAGCTTCACGAAGACCTGCGCCAGTCACCTGCGTTCTGGAAGAAGTACAAATCCACCTTTGCCGCCAACACGGGCGCCCTGGTGAACCGCGTCATCAAGGCCGTAGGCATTGAGGCGGAACTCGCGCCCGCCCTGGCGAACTCCCGCCAGATGATGAGCTGGATGGTGCTCGTAGGGGTTGTTTCCACGATCTCCGCAGGCATCTTTTCCGGGCTCGGCCACTGGGGGGTGGGGCTGGGGACCCTCGGTGGAGGGGCTCTCATGGCATGGCTTCTCTGGCTGGGCTGTGGACGCGTCTTTGCCACCACGCGGAAAGCGGCGACCTTCAAACTCAACGCCGCCCGCCCCGAGCTGCGCCACCAGCTTCATCTCCACACACAGGAAGAGGTGCGCAATCTCTACGCTGCCCTCCATCGCATCCTCGCTCCCACGCGGGAGAAGCTCTCCGACCAGTTGAAGCGCCAGACCTTCCAACACGAAAGCCTTGGCAAACTCGATGTGAATTTCAGAGAACTTGACGCCAAGATGGCAGGGCTGGTTGCGCGCGGAGTTTGAACGGGCGTTTCGGTCAGGCGTGCTGGGTGTTTGGTGGTTGTTTGCTCCGGATTCCAGTGCGTCAGTGGTCAGTGCGTCAAGGCGCTGGATGCGCAATGATAGGGAGGAGGTGCTCCGGGCCTGCGGTTGTCGGGAGTTGGTTCCTTTATTTTGAACCTGCCTCTTCTGTTAATCTTTTCCCAATCTTGTTAATCCTGTCTCTCCGGGCGTCCATCCTCTCCTGATCCGCTCTCAAGCTCATGGTAGATGCCCTCTGCGTACCGGAGCATCGAGGTTGCGGCTTCGGACTCATCTTGAACCACGGCTGTGGCTCCGCGATCCAGCAATCGTCCGCGGTCAGAGGCAAAGCGGCTACGCGCCAGGATGGGCACCTCAGCATTGAACTCTTTTACCAGTTGTATGGCTTCGAAGGCAATGCGTGCGTCGGGGAAGGTGAAGGCCACCAGGCTCGCGTCATGGAGCCGTGCCAGTTCCCAGGTCTCGCGCTGGGCGGCGTCAGCATAGAGCACGGAAATGCCCTGGCGCTTCAGCGTGCGGACCGTGTCCACGTTTAGCTCGATCACCAGCACCTCGATTCCATACTTCGCCAGGGACTTGTGCAAGGCTGCACCCACATGGCCGTATCCGCACAGCACCGCGTGGCCGCGCAGGGACTTGATCTTCTGTTTATAATCCGCATTTACCGCCGCCGTCTTTTTGGTTTTCGCGTAGCCTTTGCGTTCCAACCAGTCAGCGATGTTGGGCACCGCCCGCATCAGCGTCGGCACCAGTGCCATGGAGATGGCCCCAGAGGTGTTGAAGACCTGCACAAAGACTTCGTCCCATGGCATCTGCGCTTTGGAGCGGGTCATGAGAATGAGGGAGAACTCTCCCGCGGAGGCCAGCGCTGCTGTGGTCATGAGCCCCGCCCGCCAGGTGAGATGAAGCGCGCGGCATGCCAGCGCCACAACCGCCGCCTTCACCAGGATGAGCGCAAGGGTGAATGCCACCACTGAGGGCAGATTCTGGGAAAGAATGCCCACATCGATGGTCAGGCCGATCGAGACAAAGAACAGGGTCAGGAACAGATCCTTGAAGGGGAGGATGTCCGCCATCACCCGGTGGCTGTAGATGGAGCCACTGGCCACCAGTCCCGCCACGAAGGCACCCAGCGCCGGGCTCAACCCTAGAGCCGCAGCCAGACAGGTCACGCCGGCGCATAGTGCGACCACCATGAGGGTAAAGAGCTCCCGGCTCCGCGTGTTGGAAACCGCCAGCATCACCCGCGGCACCACATACCGGCCCAGCAGCCAGACCGCCACAGCGAAGATCGCCCCATTTCCCATCGTGCCTGCCAGGGAGCCCCACAGGTGCGAGTCCTCCCCAGCGCCAGTCGCAGACTTGCTCAGCGCGGGCAGCATCACCATGAAAAAGATCACCAGCAGATCCTGGAAAAGGGCGATTCCCAGCGTCGCCCGGCTGGATGGTCCGGCGGGGATGCCCAGACTCTGGAAGGTCTTCATACTCACCGCCGTGGAGCTCACGGCCACCGCCACGGCCGCCACCAGACCCTGTACGACGCTGAACCCGCACAGCTTGAACACCACGAACGCCAGCAGCATCGTTAAGCCGCACTGGATCCCTCCACCCACGAAGGCTGTGTGCCGGAGATGCTTCAACTCCGCCAGGGAGAACTCAATGCCGATGGTAAACATCAGCAGCACCACACCCACTTCTGCGAAGCCGGCCATGCTGTGGTGAAACTCCGGTCCTGCCAGCTTCAGCAACCCCGAATTCGCCACTGCCACCCCACACAGGAAATACCCAATGAGCAGGGACTGCTGAAACCGCACCAGAGCGAGCGACACCAGCACCAGCGAGGTGAGCAGCAGAGCCAGGATGATCAGCATGGGGGACACCCCCTCCGCGATCGCCAGCAGGCCCCCGTTCATGAGTTGAGCAAGCGAATTGAGAAACTCCATGGTACGTCCCAGCACAAACAACGGAAAACGGAGAGGCGCAAGTTGGAGGTTGAGACGGCTGCGCCTGGTTGAGGGGTCGCAAGCGGCCTGTTGAGGCGCTGCGCTGGTTGAGACGCTGAGCTGGTTGAGACGCTGAGCTGGTTGAGGCGCTGAGCTGGTTGAGACGCTGAGCTGGTTGAGACGCTGAGCTGGTTGAGACGCTGCGCTGGTTGAGACGCTGCGCTGGTTGAGACGCTGCGCTGGTTGAGACGCTGCGCTGGTTGAGGCGCTGCGGTGGTTGGGACGCTGAGCTGGTTGAGACGCTGAGCTGGTTGAGACGCTGCGGTGGTTGAAACGCTGCGGTGGTTGGGACGCTGCGCCTGGTTCATGCGCCGACGCTTTCTTCCCTGAATTCCTCCCAATCCAGCGAAGCGCCTCAACAGGCCGCTTGCGGCCCCCTCAACCAGCGCAGCGTCTCAACCAGGCGCTTGCGCCGTCTCATCTCAAAAAAGGGTTGTTCGAGCGCCCTGTTTCAGCTTGGTTTAGGCTTCAATGCCCGCTTCCTCTTCTGCCCCCGATTCTGCCAGCCCAGCCCCCAGCAAAGCTCAGGTGTTTCGGGTCCGGCTCACCAGCACACTTATCCTGTGGGCGCTTATCAGCGTGGCCCTCTGGTTGCAGTTGGATTCTGTGCTGGTTGGCATCGTGGGGCTGCTGGGCATTCTGGGCACTTGGGAGTACTTCCGGCTGCAGAATGCTGATGCCCAGTCCCGGGACTTCACCCGTCTGGCCGTTTCCATTTCGTTTGTTTACTGGGTCGCGACGGGTCTGCTCACGGTCCCTGGGCACCAGGAGCCTCCGTGGTGGCTGGACGCGGCGATGCTGGTCATTACTCTGCACGGCGCGTTTTACCTGAGCTTCCGCACCGCACTGGATGGGGCCAATACCCTCCGCCGTATTCAGAACCTCGTATTTGGCATGGTGTACACCACCTTCCTGGCGGGGTTCATGACCCGTTTGCTGTTCTTTGAAGGGGCAGCCAGCGGACGCCATCTGCTGTTGCTCTTTGTCATGACCACCAAGTTTGGGGATATGGGGGCCTACGCCATTGGCTCCTGGCTGGGCAAGCACAAGATGATCCCGCACATCAGCCCGGCCAAGACCTGGCAGGGCTTTGGTGGTGCCATTGTGGGCAGTTACCTTGCCATGGTGGCCATGATGCTGATCGTGCCGGAGAAGCTGGCTCCGCTCACCTGGGGGCACGCCCTCATTCTCGCACCACTCCTTAGCATTTCTGGTGTGGCAGGTGACCTTGCCGAGTCGGTGTTGAAACGCTGCCACTCCATCAAAGATTCCGGCCACAAGCTTCCGGGTATCGGCGGGATCCTGGATCTCACGGACAGCCTCATCTTTACTGCTCCAGTGGCCTACTGCTACCTGAAGTCCATCTCCTAGCGCCGAACGAATCCAGATATCCGATCCTGCCTCAGCACCAGTCATCTGCTCCCGTTTCCTGTCTCCTGCATGACGATTTCCAGCGCCTCCACTGCCTCTGTTCTGGCTCCTGCCCGTCCTCGTCCCCGCCGTCGCAAGGTGCTCGTTCTGGGCTCCACGGGCTCCATCGGGCACAGTGCGTTGAAGGTGGCCCAGGACATCCCGGATCGCATGGAGATCGTGGGTCTCGCTGCGCAACGTAGCGTGGAAGCCCTCGCCCGCCAAGTCGCGGAGACGGGAGTGAAGCAAGTGGCCGTCACGGATGCGCAGGCGGCTGAGCAGGCCCGCCAGATCCTCCCTGCAGAGGTGGAGATTTTCGACGGCAGTCGTGGCTTGGTGGACCTTGTGAAAGCCACGGAGGCTGACCTTGTCCTCGTCGCCATCGTCGGTACTGCTGGACTCGAACCTGCGCTTGAAGCCATCAGACTGGGCAAAGACCTTGCTGTCGCCAGCAAGGAGATCCTCGTCATGGCTGGCGAAGCGGTCATGGGCGCAGCCAAGGCCCAGGGAGTATGGGTGCTGCCCGTGGACAGTGAGCACAACGCTATTTACCAGTGCCTGGAGGGGCGCGACCCTTCCCATGTGCGTCGCCTGCTTCTCACCGCCAGCGGCGGACCCTTTCGCAAGGCGGATGCCGCCGAGCTGGAACATGTGACGGTGGCCCAAGCTCTGAAACACCCCACCTGGAACATGGGGCGAAAGATCACGATTGATTCCGCCACGCTCTTCAACAAAGGCTTGGAGATGATCGAAGCTCGCTGGCTCTTCGACGTGCCGATGAGCCGCGTCGATGTGGTCGTACACCCCCAGAGCATCGTGCATAGCATGGTAGAGTTTGTGGACAGTTCCGTGTTGGCCCAGCTCAGCCACTCGGACATGTGCTTCCCGATCCAGTACGCCGTCACCTGGCCAGACCGCGTGTCCAATACGCTGCCGCCTCTGGACTTTGCCCGTCTGGCAGCTCTGCATTTTGAAGCTCCGCGGGTGGACGTCTTTCCCGCCCTCCGGCTCGCTCGTGAGGCGGGCGAAGCGGGCGGTACATTGCCTGCCGTGTTGAATGCCGCCAACGAGGTGGCTGTGGAGGCCTTCCTCAATGAGCGTCTCAAGTTCCCTGCCATCTGGGCCACCGTGGAGAAGGTGATGCAGAAGCACTCCAATGTGGAGCATCCATCTCTGGAAGCGATCATTGAAGCGGATGCGTGGGCAAGAAGGGTGGCGGAAGAGCTGCTGTAGTTAGCACTGCGCCGCTGAGGATACTGCACCATGCCGTTCTCTCCTCCCAGGTTCCTCGAACCTGCTGGCAACGCTTTTCCTCACTCGCACCTGTCTGTCAGCAGGCGAAAACGGCGTCGAGCGGCCAGCACCAAGACACTGTCGTGCGTTTGCGCAGGCCTTCCCGAGTCGCCACCTTCGCATCCCTACATCGACTTTTTCGGTGCGACACAAAGTCATGAATCGTTGCAAATGGCACCGATCCCAAGCTGGGCAGGAGAAGCCGGTAACAGAACTCGCGCGGGAAGAGGTGTTGCAATTTCCCCTGAAAGCCCTCCCAAGGCTTTTTGACCCAGGCTGATCCTGTTCCCGCTATTTCCTAAATGCTTGTCGTATTCTGTTAACCCATCAAGATCTTGTAAATCCTGTCAGAAAAGCGGTTTGCCATCGGTCACGACATGTTCTCTCACATGCCGTACACTTCGCGGTCATCATAGAATACCTTCTTCTCGCCTTTTGTCGTGGCGGTCTGACTGGCACCCGTCGGGCACGGATTGGGCACGGCGGTTTGGGTTGAGAAAACGGCGGTGGTGTGATCCACTGCACTGGACTGGTCCGCGGGGGAAGCGTCCGCCTTATCTGAGACTGGCTGCGCATTCATGCCGAAATCATACCTTTTTCATTCAGCAGAAGACAGGGTTATTCCATCGAAGAGAAAGAGCGGTTCGTTGATAATTATGGTGAGCACAGTAAATATGCGATTTTAATTTAGAGGTGTTGATGGTTAGGCGGAATAATCCTATTTGGCGGCCCCGGGCTCGACTTGCTGCTCCTTGGCTGGTGCCCGATCCTTGTCGCTCTCCATTTCCATCGGGTCTATTCTCAGCTGATATTGCCAATGCCCGTCGTGCCACCCCAGGTAGTTGTCGCCCACTTTCAAATTTTGTACGACAGGCCAGCTTTCTTGAAAAGCCCGCCTGGCTTTGTAGAGGGTCACGTCTCCAAGTTGGATCATTGACGTGTCTGTATCAAGAAAACCAAGCCCGACACTCTCTATCATTTGCAGGCGCTTCAACGTTCCCAGAGGGAAAGATACGCTCTCTTCCCTTAACACCTCCAACTTGTAGCCGTTTCGCAGATCCTGGTATGCCCGACCACAAAAGAAGCTGATGATGGAAAGCGCAATGGTGGCTCAGGACCAGATGAGAAACGATTTCATGCCGGGTGGATTTTCGTCTTCAGCCCAATGTGACCGAGTAGACGATAATCCGTGAAAGTTGGGTTGATCCGAAGGGATCTAAGGCTTCTTCTTTGGGGAGGGTTTCTTGGGCTCCATCCGCTCCGGCACCAAGGGGTAGGGCGAGGGCTCGATAATCATGCGACCATTGACCTCATCCATGTTCAACTCCCGAAGTTCCAGGGGAGGGGGCATCAGACACAAGACTGCAGACGTCAGAATTGAGATAGGTTGGCTTGGGATGGTTGGGGGAAGGCGACGATGGGCGATGATCTGGGGGCTGGCGTGTGATTGCATCGAACCGGATGCCGTGACCAGGCGAAAACGGTGGCTCGACACCGTTTTCGCCAGTCGTAGCGCGAGCTTCTGTCTCCGGACATTCGCCGGTTGTATCTCTTTGACCCGCCACACGGGGCACAAAAAAGCGGCCGATCCTCCAAGACCGGCCGCACTCAATTTTCCCAGATTCAATCGATCACGTTGTTCTGCACATTCACCATCCAATGGATGCCAAACCGGTCGGTGAGGCTGCCGTAGTAAGCGCCCCAGAACATGTCCTGTAGCGGCATTTCAATCGTGCCGCCTTCGCTCAGGGCGTTGAAGAGGCGATCGGCATCTTCGCGCGTATCGGGCTCGAGATTGAGGTGCACATTGTTGCCCGGATTCACTTTGAAGCCCATGGACTCCGGAGCATCCGTGCCCATGAGCACGTGTTCACCCAGAGTGGGCAGCTCCACGTGCATGATCAGGTTCTGGTCCTCTTCCGCGAGGGGCGGCTGGCCGGGCTGCGGGGGGATGTCCTTGAACCGCGCAATGTTGCAGGAGTACTCCGTGCCAAACACGGTTTTGTAGAATGCAAAGGCTTCCTCCGTGTTGCGGGGGAAGTTCAGGTAAGTGCTGACGCGTGCCATACGATGCGATGTTGGGTGGTTTGGTTTGGAGCATCCGCCATTTCCTGCGGAACAGCCGCAGGGTTCAGGAACGACCAATGCTATCGTTGTGTCCCCGCGCTGCCAAGACGCAATACGCAACCTATTTGTGCGATCAATTCCACGCCGTCTGGTGGGGCGGCTTCGCCTGAGAAGCCTGTGCCGATCTTCGTTTTGCCGTTCTGCGATCAGGTGTGTGTTTGCCTCGACGAGCGGTGCCGATTGCCAATCTGCGCTACGGTGTACCTGGGGCTCGGCGACGCCGGTTCTAGCCCCCCGCGGTAATTTGCACCACCTCGAGCGCATCCCCGTCATGCAGAGCGGTTTCTCCCAGCTCCCGAGGGAACAGCGCCTTATGGTTCAGCTCCACCACCACCGGCTTGCCCTCAAACCCGAGAACGTCCAGCAGGGCCTGCACGGTAAGCGGCTCCACATGTTCCTGGGCAATTCCGTTGATGGTGAGTTTCATGTCAAAAAGCTGATCTAAATTAACATCCCTTCCCGGCTCTGGATTCTGAAGATTGAGGTTTGAACCTTGGTCGCGGTTAGTTCTTCGCCGCAAATTTCTCGAACCTCGACGCCAGCCGCTTGGGCACCACGCACTGCACCACTGCGATGTCGTCCTCGTATTCCTCGCTCAGCACCTTGCCTTCTTCATGGGCCAGGGCCAGCAGGTCGAGGCGGTTCATCGGCAGGCGTAGCGTGAGTCGCAGCACGCGGTCAAAGACCATCTCGTGCAGTTTGTGCAGGAGATCATCGATACCCTGACCTGTTTGCACAGAGATTTGCACTGCGTCCGGGAACTGGTTCTTCAGCTCATGCAGGCGGGATTCCTCAGTCACGAGGTCCATCTTGTTCAGCACCAGAATGACACGCTTGTCACCAGCGCCGATCTCCTTGAGTACCTCGGTGGTGGTTTCATAGAACGTATGGGCGCTGGGATGGCTGGCATCCACCACATGGATGAGGAAGTCCGCCAAGGTTGTCTCCTCCAGCGTGGCGCGGAAGCTCTGCACCAGATCGTGCGGCAGACGGCGCACAAAGCCCACCGTGTCCGTCAGCAAGAGTTGCTGACCGTCTGGTAGCTCCATGCGGCGGGTGCTGGTGTCCAGCGTGGCAAAGAGCTTGTCCTCTGCCAGTACTTCGCTCTGGGTCAGCTTGTTGAGAAGGGAGGACTTGCCCGCGTTGGTATAGCCCACGATCGCGCCATGCGGCACGGGCACGCGGCTGCGTTCCTTGCGCTGTGTGTCGCGTTGCTTGCGCACCTCAATGAGGTCCGCTTTTAACTTGTCGATTCGTTTGTTGGCAAGCCTGCGGTCAATTTCGAGCTGCAGTTCCCCTTCGCCACGGGCGGAGCCGCCTGCGCCACCACCACCCGCACCGCGCTGTCGGTCTAGGTGCGCCCACATACGGGTCAGGCGCGGCATGGAGTACTCCATTCTCGCCAGTGCCACCTGGAGGCGGGCCTCCCGGGTGCGCGCGCGCAGATTGAAGATGTCCAGAATCACTTCCTGGCGGTCAATCACGCACAGCCCCGACTCCTCTTCCCATGCCCTTTGCTGGGCAGGGGAGAGTTCGTTGTCAAAAATGATGCTGTCACAGCCCAGTTCTTTGGCCCGGGCCATGAGCTCGGCGGCCTTGCCGCTGCCGGTCAGGTACCTCGGAGTGATTTCCCGCACGTGCACGCAAAGTGCTTCACCGATGCCGATGCCCAAAGAGCTCACCAACTCTTTGAGTTCGTCGAGCAGGTCCTTGGATTCCGCTGCTTCTTCTTTGCGGAAATAAACACTGATCAGCAGGGCGCTCTCGACCAGATTGGGTTTTTCACGAATATCGAACATGGAGCTAAGCGGAGGAGCAGGGGGCCGGAGGCTGTGCAGGGCGGAAGGAAAACTGAAGGGTGCCCAATTTGCCACAGATGAGCGGGGAAGCAAGCCGGGCGGGAATTTGCAAGCTTCTCCAGCAGGTTCTTACGCCTGAAAGCGCCCGGCCGAGCTGACGGGTTGAGTCTGCCTGTGCGGTTGACACGGCGCTGCTTTGCCGGGAAGAACTCAATGCCTCATTCATCTCCCAGCGCTCATTTCCCCCCGAATGATCCTCCCAGCAGCCCTTGTTCAGCTTCCGGAACTCCTGGCCTCGACGGCTGCTGGAGCGGCCTTGGCTGCCGCGCCTGTGACTTTCAAGGTCACGGCGGCCTCCGTGTTGAACTTCCTCACCCAAACCGTCCTGGTGGTCGCGGCGGGGATTGCCGTCTATCGCTGGCGTTGGTCTGCTTTGGGGCTGGTGCTCTTTCTCTTCAAGCCGTATCTGCCCATTGTGCTGGACTACTGGGTGGATGCCTTTTTCCCGATCCAGGGGAATGCGGCCCTGGAGCGCTGGCATCTGTTCATCCAGATCTCCAACCTCATCACGGCGATCGCCCTGCTCATCAGTCTGCGGTTCATCGTCAGGCGGGAGATGCTGGGTGGATTCCTTGAACCCAAGGCCCGGACAAAGGCGGTGAAAAAGCGGACGGGGCTCAGGAGGAGGCGGACACAGACTAGACAGGATTGACAAGATTTTGGGGAAGATTAACAAGATGGGATCTCGTTATTTGCGACAACCGCTCGTGCCTTGTCGCAAGAGGTGTCTGGATCGCTCCGGGACAAGTCTCCCACCAGTTCCTCAATCAGGGTTGGAGTACCGCGTTTACGCGGCTCAGTGAGTGGTAGCTGTATCTGCGCGTGTCGCAATCGGAGCGATGCCAAGCTCATTGAACATCACATTGACTAGACCCAGAAGAATGGGATTGCACTCCGGTTGAAGTCTGGCAATCGCGGCCTCAAGCCCGGGTCTGCTTTTTGCGGTCTGTATCATATGCTCCGAACGAATTCGCGGATCGAACGTGATGCCATTCTTGCCGTGGAGCGCGCCGCAATAGAAAGCAACTCGATGTGTGGCCTCAAGAGAAAGTTGGTGGTCTGTATCGAATACAAAGTCCAAGAGCAGCTCGCTGTGCCAGTTGCCTTTCTTCGGTTCAACGGAATAAATCACACAATTGCGCCAGAGCGCTGGCCTATTGGGAATCATCTCTCTAAGCTGGTCCCATTCCTCGGGGCTAAATTTATCCAGCATTTCTTGGGCGATCTCGTAGTCACCTCCGTCATTCCAATCCATGGAATCGGAATCGGACTGAGAAAGGAAGCTATCGAACTTAGAAAGAATGGAATCCAAGGCAGACGGGAATGATGATCTCCACACTGGGCTACCGCGCTGCCTGTTCACTCTGCGGCTTTGCCGGATTCGCAGGAGCATTCATGGTGACGGCCGGAGGGCTTGCGGCGTGGACGGGAGCCTGTTTTTTTGGATGGAGGCGAACTTCGGTCACCCCTGAATGCATGATGTGGCCCAGGTAAAACGCATCGCCGAGCGGTAGGGCCACACTCGGTGCGTGCGTATCCCCATCGAGGTCCTTCAGCCACTCCGCGTCGTGCCTGAGTTTGAGCTGTCCAGCGTCCCAGTGCAGCTTCGCCACACCGCCGCGTGAGGGAAGTCTGGCACCGCTGAGGAGGTGGAGGAAGGTGGGCACGGGCGAGCGCTGTCCCGTGCACCAGAGCTCACCGTTGGGCGGACATTTGAGGTTGTCTGGCCGGAAGGGAAGGCCGCGGTACACGACGCCGTGGTACTTTTTCAGCCCTCCTCCCGGCTGCTCGTTGCGTTCAAATGCCAGGATCTGCTGGCCGTGGTAGGCGTTGCAATAGAGCAGCGTTTGTCCGGGGCTCAGTGCCAGGCCGTTGGCTCCATTGATTCCAGATGCCACCACACCCCAAGAGCCCTTGGTTGCGTCGTCCTTGTTGGGCGTGAAGCAGACGATCGAGTTGATCGTTCGCTTCTGGCCCGCGGGGGAGGTGGGTTCGATGAGCAGCGTTTCCCCGGATCTGGAAGGGAACGTGCCAAACGTGGTGGCGTACACGGTGCCATCCCGGCTGGCGGTGATGCCGTTGATCTTGTGAAGCAACTCGCTGCGTCCATCGCATTCCTCGTGCCTCATGCCCAGGGTGCCGAGATGCTTCACCAGCCCGGCTTCGTCATCCACCTCAAACACCTCCACTGATCCACCCTTGGCCAGGAGGCCCTGGCCGGGATAGGCGTTCGTCACATAAGCCAGTTGCTTGCCCTCCAGTCCCGGTGCCTGAGAGTTGCGCACTACGCTTAGTCCCACCGGGGCAAAATGCTCCAAAGGCAGTGCGGCCATGGGTGCAGGTTTGAATCGATCCTCGCCGGGGAGATGGATCTCCAGTGCGCCGACCCGCGGTTTTGGGTGTGGCTCTTTCGGAAACCGGGCTCGGGAATAGGTGGCCGCGAGCAGGGCGGTGCGCCCCTTCCATTCGATGAGATCCAGATCCTCCGGACCTGGGCCGGAAGCCAGCGTGCGCAACGTGGGAGTTGTCATGAGCGGGTGGGGTGCAGGTTCGGCGGCACCAGGCATCTGCCCCATCCCTGCAATGAGACACGCCATGCCGGATAGGATGCTGGGCCATCTGCCGGGTTGGTGCATGCGGTAAGGGAACGCCATGCCACCTCTCCTGGCAAGAGTTTTGCGGCATGGATTGAAGGATTGCTTGAAAGGGGGCTATTCCAAACCGGCCTCCTTATCTCTCCAGCCATGCCGGACAGCTGGACTCAATGCGTTCGGTGCACCCACTTGCGGGCCATGGAAAAGCGCAGGAGAAGGGCTCGCACTTCTGTTGGTTCTAGGAAATGACAAAGTGCTGATGAGGGGCATCGCTTTTTCTTGCGGTGAGGAGGTCTTTCCTTGGTAGCAGCCGGCACAACCACCTTTCTGGTCGAGGCGAATGCCACACTCAAAGAGCCCTTCCGATTCTTGTGCCAGGATTCAAGGATTGCGTTTGGGGGGCTGCCTTTGCCTCATCCTGCATCCTCGGATCTCCCTTCTTGCAGGATCATCGCCGTCACATGTCACAAAAAAAGGAGCCCTGATGGGCTCCTGGCTTTCCGCTTTCACTTACCTGAATCTGGTCGGGCTGGCGAGATTCGAACTCACGACCTCTTGCACCCCATGCAAGCGTTCTACCAGGCTGAACTACAGCCCGCGATCAGATTCGGTTTGTTTGGCGGGACGGCAGTGTGGCGCGTTGTGAAAAGATTTCAAGTGCCAGATGCATTTTTTCCAAAACATTCTGCCGGAACCTCTTGGAACCGGGTGGGGGAGGGCATCGTCCCTGCTCTCCGACGGGTGCACCAGGCCTGGCCATAGGCAGTTCTCAGCCTTTCTCAAATACCTCTCCGATCCGCCACCACCGTATTCCATATCCCGCCCCCGACTTTCACACCGCATTTCCGGGCCAAAAAGCACCTTTCACCCAGGAACTAAACACGAAGCACCAAGCACTTGTTAACTACCTTCCCATAATCTCACGAAAAGCATCTTGCACCCCGGACGATGCGAACCATCTTCCGCCCTTCCCCTCATGACTCATGTCCCAGAAAGTTAAAGTCGCAGTCGTTGGCGCCAGTGGTTATTCCGGCAGGGAACTGTTGCGCCTGCTCCTCCTGCACCCGCACGCCGAGCTCACCGCGGTGACCTCCCGTGCGCTGGCTGGCAAGCCGCTGACTTCTGAGTTCCCGCGATTCCGAGGCATCGCCCAGGCGGATGCCATTTCTTTCATGGCCCCGGACATCGACGCCATTGCCGCTACTGGGGCGGAGGTTGCCTTCCTCGCCCTCCCGCATGGGGTGGCGCACCAGTTTGCCGTCGGTCTCCTCGCCGCCGGGTTGCGGGTCATTGACCTGAGCGCAGACTTCCGTCTGCGCAGCGCCGAGGTCTATGCGGATCACTACGGCCACGCCCATCCCTCGCCAGAGTTGCTGGCCGAGGCCGTGTATGCGCTTCCGGAGATGCGCGTTGCGGAGATCCGGGACGCCCGACTCATTGCCTGCCCGGGCTGCTATCCCACGAGCGTGCTCGTTCCGCTGCTGCCGTTGCTCAAGGCGGGGCTGCTTGATGAATCGCCCATTGCCGTCTCCAGCATGAGCGGCGTGAGTGGTGCCGGACGCGAGGCCAAGACCGCTTTTCTCTTCTGCGAGTGCAACGAGAGCGTGCGCAGCTACGGCGTCCCACGCCACCGGCATGTCAGTGAGATCGGCCAGGAGCTGGATCTCGCCGCAGGCCGGCCCGTGAAGTTCACCTTTGTGCCCCATCTCATTCCGGTGAATCAGGGCATCTGCACCACCATCTTTGCCGGACTCCGGGAGGGAGTCACTCTGGAGGAAGTGGAGGCCGCATACGCCACCGCTTACGCCGGACGCCCCTTCGTGCGACTGCTCGGTCGCAACCAGAGTCCGGACACGAAGAACGTCACCGGCACCAACTTCATCGACCTGGGCTGGGCCTACGACGCTGGCGCGGGTCGCCTCCTGCTGCTGAGCGCTGAGGACAATCTCGTCAAAGGCGCCTCTGGCCAGGCTGTGCAGAATTTCAATATCGCCTTTGGCTTCGCGGAAAACGCGGGTCTCCAGGTGGTGTGATTTCTGCGTCCCCAGCCGGGAAAGTTTTTCTTCTCTAGTGAAACAAGCACCTCCATTCTTCGGTTCTCCCTTTTGACCCGTCCGTTCCACCATGAATCAGATGCTCCCAGGCAGCCGACTCCCACGACGACAGGGCAACGCCCCGTCCGATGGCTGCCCTGATTCCTCCGCCGTCGGCACCAGCATTCGTTTCTGCCTTGCGGCGACGACTGCCGCCCCGGCCTTCGCATCCGCATCGATCCCTTTCACAAATCTCCGCTACTCTCATGACCTCGCCTGACACCGCCAACGACTTCGTCTTCAAGGAAATCCCCGGAGGAGTCACCGCTCCCAAGGGATTCCGTGCCGGAGCCATTTCCTGCGGGATCAAGAACCCCACGGCCACTCGTCTGGACTTGGCGCTGATCGCCTCCGACCTGCCCACGGCCACGGAGGCATGCTTCACCACGAGCCGGGTGAAGGCGGGCTGCGTTCGCGTATCCCAGCAGCATGTGAAGGTGGGCGACGTGCGCGCCATCATTGCCAACAGTGGCAATGCCAACGCCTGCACCGGTCCGCAGGGCATCCGCGACGCCAAAGCAATGACCAAGGCCACGGCCGAAAAGCTGGGAGTGAAAATGCGCCAGGTGCTGGTGTGCTCCACCGGCATCATCGGCATGCCCATGCCCATGGAGCGCATCGTGCCCAGGGTGGGGGACCTTGTTGCATCCTTGAACCTCGAGGGTTCTGAGCAGGCCGAGCAGGCCATCATGACCAGCGATACCAAGCCCAAGACTGTGGCCATTGAGGTGGAATGCGAGGGTCAGACCTTCCGCGTGGGCGGCATCGCCAAGGGGGCTGGCATGATCTGCCCCAACATGGCCACCATGCTCGCCTTCATCACGACGGATGCGAAGGTGGACCAGTCCGAGCTCAAGCGCGCCACCCAGGCCGCCGTGGAGCAGACCTTCAACCGCATCACCATCGACGGCGACACCAGCACGAATGACACCGTCATTGTCATGAGCAATGGCGCCAGCGATGTGCCTCTTATCAAGAGCAAGTCCCCGTGCACCGAGATCTTCCGTGCGGCCCTGCGTCACGTGATGATGCAGCTCGCCAAGATGATCGTCAGTGACGGCGAGCGCGTGACGAAGTTCGTGGAAATTCGCGTGCAGGGCGCCCGCACCTACCAGGATGCCAAGGCCGTGGCCGAGACGGTGGCCAAGTCCATGCTGGTGAAATGCTCCTGGCATGGGGGCGACCCCAACTGGGGCCGCGTCATGCATGCCGTGGGTTATGCGAAGGCCCGCATCCGTGAGGAGCTGGTGGACATCTACTTCGGCGGTCTTTGCGCTACCAAGGGCGGTCTGGCCACGAATACCCCGGTCAAGGAGTTGGAGAAAGTCACCGCCAAGCCCAAGTTCACGGTCACCATCGACCTGAACCTCGGCGATGCGTCCTACAACGTCTTCACCACCGACCTGAGCGAAGAGTACGTGGACTTCAACTCCAGCGAATACTCCGCGGCCATCCACGCCAAGCGACAGACCGGCCTCGCCTGATCCCTCCTTTCCTCAGAGGAGATCTCAGGACTCGCCAGCCCCTTTGGGTTTCTCCACTGGCTGGCAACTGTATTTCCTTCTCCCTCTTCCCTTACCCCTTTTTCCCTCTCCCACCCATGAGCCAGTCCGCTGATTCCATCCGCCAGGCCGCCGTGCTGCTGGAGGCCCTGCCTTACATTCAGAATTTCCGCGGTCAGACCTTCCTTATCAAGGTGGGGGGCAGCGCCATGGAGGAGCAGTCTCTGGTGGACAGCCTCCTGCGGGACATCGTCTTCCTCGAAGCGGTGGGCATCAACCCCGTGCTGGTCCACGGTGGTGGCAAGGCCATCAACAAGGCCATGAAGGACGCTGGACTGGAGGCTCGTTTCGTGGGCGGTCTGCGCGTCACGGATGATGCCACCATCAGCATCGTGGAAGAGACCCTCGCCCGCGTCATCAACCCCGATCTGGTGGAGCGCATCAAGTCCGCCGGTGGCAAGGCCATTGGCCTGGCTGGCACCACCGTCTTCCGCGGCCAGCGCATGAAGGGCACCGACCCCGCCACGGGCGAGGCTGTGGACATTGGCTATGTAGGGGAGGTCGTGGAATGCGACACCTCCATTGTGGATCTCGCTGTTGCGGGTGAGGTCGTGCCCGTTGTCTCCCCTGTGGCCCGCGAGATTGGCTCCCGCGCCACGCTCAATGTGAACGCCGACATCGCCGCCTGTGCCCTGGCCAAGAAACTCAAGGCCACCAAGCTCATCTTCCTGAGCGATGTTCTAGGCGTGATGCGTGACCCCAAAGACAACAGCACCCTCATTCCTTCCTTGAACCCGGACGCCATCGACCAGCTCAAAAAGGAAGGCATCATCTCCGGCGGCATGATCCCCAAGGTGGACAGCGCCGTGGACTCCCTGCGCGGCGGCGTGGGCAAAGTGCACATGATCGACGGCCGCATCCCACACTCCGTCATCCTTGAGTGCTTCACCGACACCGGCATTGGCACGGAGATTGTCCTATAAAGACAGAAGACTGGAAGACAAAAGACAGAAGACCTGATTCAAGCAACAAACGACGAACCTGACGCACCGATGCACTGCCTACTGACGCACTGCATCGGAGCTCCCTGATCCTCAAACCACCCACCCACTCCCAACCCACCCCCCACACCTCCAAACGAAGATGTCCCAGACCCTGATCGAGAAATACGTCATGCCCAACTACGGCCGCTACGACTTCTGGCCGGAGCGAGGTCTGGGCACGTATGTTTGGGATCGGGATGGTCGCAAGTATCTGGACTTTGCTGGTGGCGTGGCGGTGTGCCCGGTGGGGCACTGCCATCCAGAGGTGGTGGAGGCCATTCAGACCCAGGCCGCCACGCTGATCCATATTTCCAACTGGTACTGCATCCGCCAGCAGGGCGAGCTTGCCGAAATGCTGGTGGAGAAAGTCATGGGCATCCCCGGAAAGTGCTTCTTCAGCAACAGCGGGGCGGAGGCCAATGAGGGGCTCATCAAGCTGGCCCGTCGCTTCGGCACCACCCGGCCGAAGGCGGACGGCAGCCCCCGGTTCGAGATCATTACCTGCACCGGCAGCTTCCATGGGCGGACCTTCGCCACCATGACGGCTACGGCGCAGGAAAAGATCCACGGCGGTTTCGGCCCGCTCCTGCCGGGGTTCAAGTACATCCCGTTCAATGATGTGGAGGCTCTCAAGGCTGCAGTGAATGAGAACACCGTGGGCATTCTCTTCGAGCCTGTTCAGGGTGAGAGCGGTGTGAATGTGGCCACGCCTGAGTTCCTCCGCGCTGCCGCGGCCCTCCGGGATCAGCACGATCTGCTGCTCCTGTTGGATGAGGTGCAGTGCGGCCTGGGCCGGACCGGTGAACCCGGCGGCTGGCGCAGCATCATCCCCGGTGATGAGATTCTGCCCGACGCCATCAGCTGGGCCAAGTCCATCGGCTCTGGGTATGCCCTTGGCAGCTTCTGGACGCGTGACCGCGCCATTGGCCCGGAGCCGGATGCGGTGCGCCTTTGCAACCTGCTGGGTGCCGGCAGCCATGGCACCACCTACGGCGGCTCCCCGCTGGCCTGTGCCACGGCCATGGCTACGCTCAAGGTCATCCTTCGCGATGGCCTCATCGCCAGGTCCAAGGAGATGGGCGAACGCATCGTGAAGGAGGTTGCCTCCTGGAATCTGCCTGCCATCACTGCAACCCGTGGCTTCGGCTTCATGCTCGGGTTCGAGCTGAATACCCACCTCATCGAGGCTCGCGAGGATTTCAAGGCATCCGGCAAGCTTCCATCGATCTGGGTGACCCAACTCCTCATGGATGCTGGACTGCTGGTCGTGCCTGCGGGTCCCAAGGTCATCCGCTGGCTTGCCCCCATGAACACCTCCGACGCCGAGGCAGAGGAGGGCCTCGGCATCATGAAATCCGTCCTCTCGGCTCTCGCCTAGATCCCACTTCGGCGCGGGATGTGCTCGCACTCCCGCTCCGCATTCACTTTACCCTTTTCAGCCCACATCGTACCATGAAGAACCTGTTGTCCATCGAGGCTCTCACTGCCCAGGAGATCGCAGCCATTGTCGAGCTCGGTGCCGACCTTCGCAAGAACCGCGCCGCCACTCCCCAGGTGCTGACCGGTCAGACGTGGGCTCTCATTTTCAACAAGTCCTCCACCCGCACACGTGTCAGCTTTGAGGTGGGCATTCGCGAACTCGGTGGCAGCGTCATGTTCCTTAGTGGTGCAGATACACAGCTTGGCCGTGGCGAACCTGTCAAGGACACCGCGCGTGTCCTCGGTCGCATGGTGCATGGGGCGGTCATCCGCACCTATGCCCAGGCGGATGTTGAGCAGTTCGCTGAGTACAGCCATCTGCCCACCATCAACGCTCTTACCGACGAAGAGCACCCGTGCCAGATCCTGGCCGACCTCCAGGTCATGCACGAGCGTCTCGGAGGTTGGCAGGGGAAGAAGGTCTGCTTTCTGGGTGACGGCGACTGCAACGTAGCCCGCTCATGGATGTGGGCCGCAGCGCGTCTCGGCTTTGATCTCACCATCGGCGCGCCCAAGAGCTTCCAGCCGCCGACAGAGTTCATGGAGAAACTCGGCAGCAACAAGGTGGTGCTTGAGGAAGACCCCGCCAAGGCCATTGCCGGTGCCGATGTGGTGTACACTGACGTCTGGGTAAGCATGGGCAAAGAAGAGGAAAGCGCCCAGCGCATTGAGATCCTCAAGCCCTATCAGATCAATGCCGGCCTCATGCAGCACGCTGCCAAGGACGCCATCGTCATGCACTGCCTCCCGGCCTATCGGGAGAAGGAGATCACTGACGAAGTCCTTGAGCAACACGCCGACGTGATCTTTCACGAGGCGGAGAACCGCCTGCATGTGCAAAAGGCGATTATCTGCTGGATGGTAGGGAGAGAGGTATAAGGGGAAAGGGAAGAGGGATGAGGGGGGATGTGGGGCTGGGCCCCTGAGGGAATTGCGCGTGCGTCAGTAAAGGGAGCGAGGGACATTCTTGTCCCGGTGCGAGCCAAGCGTCCCATGAGGTCGCTTTCCGGCTGGATGACCGCCACCCCCTCCGGCTTCTCCCCGACGGGCCCGATCCAATCACACCCCCGCTCCGCAGCAAGGTTGGAGTACGGCTTTTAAGCGGAATCACGCCCCGAACGGCTCATGACGTGCGCCCTCATCCCACCGGCCGGACGCGTTCCACCGCGAGCAACCTCAAGGGCCCCGCGCATCCTGATTCCGCTTGAAAGCGGTACTCCAACCCCGGCGCGGACCTCTATCGACCAGAGGGGGGCACACCGCCCTGCTGGGGATCTCGAGACACCTCCGCCATACCCCCCCACTTCCAAGCCACCCCAATCTGACGTACTGACGCACTGACGCACTGGGCTCAGGAGTGGGCGAATACCCCACCACCCAGCACCCCCCAAACCGCTCTCCCACATCCATCTACCCCTGACCATCGAGGGGCATTCTTGTCCCGGTGCGAGCCAAGCGTCCCATGAGGTCGTTTTCCGACTGGATGACCGCCACCCCCTCCGGCTTCTCCCCGACGGGCCCGACCCAATCACATCCCCGCTCCGCAGCAGGGTTAGAGTACCGCTTTTAAGCGGAATCACGCCTCGAACGGCTCATGACGTGCGCCCTCATCCCGCCGGCCGGACGCGTTCCACCGCGAGCAACCTCAAGGGTCCCGCGCATCCTGATTCCGCTTAAAAGCGGTACTCCAACCCCGGCGCGGACCTCTATCGACCAGAGGGGGGGCACACCGCCCTGCTGGGGATCTCGAGACACCTCCGCCATACCCCCTCACTTCCAAGCCATCCCAATCTGACGCACTGCCCACTGACGCACTGGGCTCCGGAGCGGGCGAATACCCCACCACCCAGCACCCCCCAAACCGCTCTCCCACATCCATCTACCCCTGACCATCGAGGGGCATTCTTGTCCCCGTGCGAGCCAAGCGTCCCATGAAGTCGCTTTCCGGCTGGATGACCGCCACCCCCTCCGGCTTCTCCCCGACGGGCCCGATCCAATCACATCCCCGCTCCGCAGCAGGGTTGGAGTACCGCTTTCAAGCGGAATCACGCCCCGAACGGCTCATCACGTGCACCCTCATCCCACTGGCCGGACGCGTTCCACCGCGAGCAACCTCAAGGGTCCCGCGCATCCTGATTCCGCTTAAAAGCGGTACTCCAACCCCGGCGCGGACCTCTACCGACCAGAGGGGGGCACACCGCCCTGGTGGGGATCTCGAGACACCTCCGCCATACCCCCCTCACTTCCAAGCCACCCCAATACAAGCCAAGCTATTGCTTCTTCGTGCTGCCGGTTTCGGCGGCCCCCACGGGAACCGGTGTCGGCCACATATCTCGAATTGCCTCCACCGTGCGGTCCACAAGAATCTGGCCGCCCTCGGGTCCCACCTTGTTCGTGTGAGGCAGGCCGCTGTAGCTGCCGCCTTCAATAGCCTCGGGTGTGGGCAGGTACAATCCTGAACCGCAGGCCAGTTGGATCAAGAAAGTCTGCAAGGCCGGGCTACGGGACTTCATCTGGATACCGTAGTTCAAATACAGCTCGAAGGGATTGGTGGCGATCGCGACATCGCCCAGGCGGAGGGTGTGCAGTTCCATCTCGTAGTTTGGTGCCTTGTCGCCGACCTCGGCCCGTCGCACCACGTCACGCTCCCTCTCCAGCATGTTCAGCAAATAGGGGTTCAAGGTCCCCATGTTCTCGTACTGCGTGATCTGCATTTGGGCCTGCTCCTTCTCCCGCGGCAGGATGCGCCGCGGGGGCAGGGAGAGCGTTTCCACCCGATGTTGGAAGGGTAGGCTGGTGGTTATTTCCTGGCGTGCGATCTCCACGGTGTCCATCACGGCGGCCGTCAACCGGCGTGCGATCTCCTCCTTGCTGGTCAGGCCGCGGAGCTTGCGCATGCGCTCCTCCGCCTTTTTGCGGAACATGAGGTGCGGGCTCTGATCTCCCGCAGCGCTGATCCAGCCGAGGATGGTGAGGTTGGGCACCCGCAATTCCCTGCGCAACTGCTCGCGGGTCTCATGCCAGAAGTCGGCATTGATCGCTTTGCGGCTCTCCACCTCCTGTGCCGGGCAGGCCAGATTCACCGCCAGTGCCTGCAGTTCCTGTTTCGCATTCCAGAAGAAGAGCATTTCCACGCCGTGGTCTTCTCCTCCCTCCATGCCGCGGAATCGGGCGTCATTCGTGTTGCCGTACATCTGTGCGCGTCCGTCAGCATACACTGCGCGACGATTCTGGCCCACTACGGCATGTCCGAGCGTCCAGCTTACTCCACCAGGTTGTCGGTTGTTCCAGGCTTGCTCTGCCACCTCCACCAGCCGGCTCAGCAGGAAAGCTGTGTACTCGTCCGGTTGCATCACCCCTTCCTTCGGTATCTCGTAGCGATTTGGGGTTTTCTCCAGTTCCAGTGTGTGTCACCGGGGCCGTGTGTGTATGAGTGGCATTCAGAAAGAGCTTCTTCAGATCCAGTCCCGGAAGCCTGCCTGCCAGATTCATGCGCAGGCGGTCCTGCAAGCCGTCGCGAATGGCCACCAGATCACAGGTGATCATGAGAGCCTGATCCACCGGCTGGTCGCCTTCCTTGGACTCAATAGCCAGGGCTGCTGCCACGATGGGTGTCTCGGCTTTGGTCGAAATCCTCGTGTTGAACTGCCCTGCAAGTGCCACGGGCCGGTCGGGGGTGATGGCCACCGTGGCGTGGCCAATGTGCAACTCTGCGGCGTGGAGGGCTCCGGGAAGCAATGAGATGCCCGTCAGGCCTAGCGTCAGCGACAGACGAAGAAGAGAGCGAAGAAGCGGGGTGGGGGACATGGCGTAGAGCGTGAGTGAGGGGGGATTCGAGGCGTTACTTCGGCACTTTCAAATAGGCGATGAGGTCGGCGAGAGACTGCGGAGTCAGCAGGGCCTCCAGGCCGTCAGGCATGAGGGAGACATTGGCGCTCTGCAGGCGTTTCAGACCACTCCGCAGCAAGGTGCGGGCGCTGCCATCGGCAAGGCGCAGGGTCAGGCTGTCGCCTGCTTCGATCGTGATCGCCCCGTACAGCTGGGTGCCGTCGTTTAGTTCACAGAAATAAGCCGTGAACCCGGGCTCAATGTTCGCGCTTGGATCCAGGATGGAGGTGAACAGCTTGTCAGCTGGATGCTGCACGACGGTGCGCAAGTCTGGTCCCACGGCCAATCCCGTGCCCTCCAGCTGATGGCAGGCCACGCAGGCCTGCGCAAAGACCTGACGACCACGCGTGGCGTCCCCTGGCAGGGTCAAGGCTGGGCGGAAACTGTCCAGCACCTTTTGGCGGGAGGAGGGTGCTCCCAGCAGCATGGATGTGCGTTCTCTCAGCAGCTTGTCCGGATGCTTGAGAAGACGGGACTGCCGCTGGATGTCCAGGCTGGCGGGCAACACCTGCCGCGTCTGAAGAGCGTCAAGCAGCCGGCGGGTTGCCTCAGGTTTCTCCAACACAAGATCCAGCACGACCTCCCGCTGGGCCGGGCTGTATTGCGCCCAACGTTCCAGCAGAGGCACGGCTATTTCATCACTCCCACTGGACCTCAGCGCTGCGGCGGCTGTCTTGAAATCGGCAATTCCGGTCCCGGGCTGCATCGTCTCCAGCAGCACGGTCACGGGCCCGGATGGCTTGTCATCGTAGGCCAGCAGCGCCGCAGCGGCAGCAATGCGCACCCTCAGGGGAGTGCTGGCGGCGTCTGCCATCCGGCGCAGCTTCTCCGCCAATGCCGTCTCAGTGGCGACAAGAGACTGCCAATCTGCAGTGCCAGTTTGGGTTGCGGCCAGGGCTGCCAGCCGGGCACCCTTCCGCTGGAGTGCCTGCCATGCTGAGCCCACTGCGGTCGTGTGTTTGACAGTGGTTTCGACGTCTGCGTCCGCCATCGCGCGATCCAGCAGAGGGGCCATCAGAAGGGAGAGGGCCTCAGCATTCCCTGCCCCTGCGGCGGTTTGCAGCAGGCCATCGGTCATGGCATCGGGCATTTTCGCCTTTTCTGAAGCTTTGGCCAGGGCTGTGAGGTGGGGCAGGGCGGAGCTCAAAACAGCAGCTCTTATCATCTCGATGTGGCCGGATGCCTGAGCGAGATGGATCAGCGCCCTGGATGCCACGGGATCCTGCCAGCCCCACAACGTCGTGGCAAGCTGAAGCCGGACTTTGGCATTGGGGTCATTTGCCAGAAGGCATGCGGCGGCAATCACCTCCTGCTCCGGTCTGCCTTCTGCCATTTGCAGGCTATTCTCGCGCACCTCGTCTGCGGCATCCTGGAGTGACTTCACCAGCAGCCCAGGTTCTAGAGCCCTTTTTGCATGGAGGATCCAAAGCGCATGTGCCCGCGCCAGCGGAGACTTGGATTCACTCGCCAACTGCCCCAGTGACGGCAGCACAGAACGATCCGTGCTCCACGCCAGGAGCATGTGCGCCTTGTCCCGCCGCCAGGCGTTGTCGCTCTCCAGCGTGGCGACAAGGTCCTTGGGAGATGCCTTGTCCAGAGCCACCTTGTCCGTTGAGGCGCGATCCTTCGCAAACACCCGGTAGATGCGACCTTTGTCATCTCCTTTGCGATAGTGAGGCAGGAGGGCGTTCTTTCCTGAATCCGGCAGCCACTGCGGGTGCTCGATCATGTAGCGGTACATGTCCGCCACCCAGAGCGCCCCGTCCGGCCCAGTGCGAACCATGACCGGGCGGCACCAGCGGTCTTCACTGGCAAAGAAGTCGTGCTTGCCCGCCATGACCTGACGAGCTTTGAAGGAGGGGCCCTCCGGTGCGAGTTCGAGATGTTGCACGAGGTTGTGGAACGGTTCGCACACCATCGCCTGCTCCACCCCGGGGGCGGAGGCACCCATCAGCCGGGCATCTCCCACAATTGTGGCCGAGCACGCGGAGGTAAAACGTCCTGCTTGATCGAAGCTGTGAAACCTCTGCTCCGGAGAGCTCACAGGGTACACGCGGGCGTTGGGCTCCGTCAGCAGCACCTTGGGCGAAGGCGGGGCGACATGAGGATTGCGCTGTAGGTGCCGGTCTTCCAAGGCGTAGTGCCAGATGGGGTTGCTGTTTTGGACGCCGAACCACCGGCCCCATTCATCGCGATTGCGTCCGAATTGGGCAGGGCCGCTCAAGGGTTCCAGTTCGCCGGTGTCGGGCTTGAACCGGAAGTCGCGACTGCCCAAGGCGATGCGTCTGCCGGTCAGTGACGACGTGATTTGCACCTCCTTGCCATAGGCCGGGGTGTGTCCGCCATTGGCGCAATACACCCAGCCGTCCAGGCCCCAGCGCAGCCCGTTGACCCGCAGTTGCTGGTTGCCCTCCTGAAACCCGGAGAGCAACACGGTGCGCCCGCCGTCGTCCAACCTGCCGTCACCGTTCTCATCCCGTAGGAACAGCACTTCTGGAGCCGCTGTGATGAGGCAGCCATCCCGCCAGGTGAGAATACCGGTGGGGAAGCGCAGGCCGTCGGCAAAGAGCGTGGCCTTGTCATAGCGCAAGTCGCCATCCGTATCCTCCAGGATGCGGACCCGCCCGCCCGGCTGGCCCTTGCCGTCCATGCCCAGCGGGTAGTCGGCCATCTCCACCACCCACAGCCTGCCTCTGGCGTCCCAGTCAAAGGCGACCGGATCCAGCACCAGGGGGTCCGCTGCGGCCAACGCCACCGTGAACCCCTCTGGCACGTGGATGCGCTTCAGGGACTCCTCCGGGTTCAGAGGGGGCGTCGCTTCTGCCGCCTTGGTCGTGTTTGGGGGTGTCGGGGCGGGGACTGGCTCGTTTGCCGTCACTGCGGGTGGCGGGGTCTGTCCTGAAAGCTTGTACCGGCTGGCTATTTCCTCGCCCGTGAGAGCCCGTGCATACACCGCGGCCTCGTCCACCTTGCCTTCCAGCGTGGCAAAGCGGTCGCAACGGCCTCCCAAAAACAGCTCGCTGGGGCCATCCGGAAGAGTGGAGGGCAGCTCGCCTTCCATCTCTGGATTCAAATTCCCGTTCAGGTACACACGCACGCGATCTCCGTCCCGCGCCATCACAACATGGTGCCAGGCCCGGAGTGCCAGCCGGGTGGTGCCCCGCAGGAGTTGTTTCCTCTGGTTTCCATTGTAAATGATCAACCGGCCTGTCGATTCCTTGTCCGCTGTGCCGCCGATCCCTACATGATCTCCGGCGCACTGGGCGTCTCCATCCTTTCCGCGGGAGAACAGGTAGCCCGTCACAGGGCGGGCATCGTCCGGCAGACCATTCCAGAACCACATCTCCACCGAGTAGGCCTTCGGCAAGGGTGGCAGCAGCGCCCGCACCCGTCCGCCCGCGAGGTGGATGGACCGGTTGATCTCTCCCTCTGAGAGTCCCGCTCCCTCGGGGCCGGGTAGATAGAGGGCCACGCCGTTCTCCATGGTGGCATCCAGTTCCACCTTGCCTTGCTCCTCCCGGGCATCAGGGAGTTGGGCCTCCTCCATGCGCCAGTAGCCCACCGGTCCGGCTGCCAGCACGGCCTTGGCGTAGGTGCCCGCGGGATGTTTCATCGAACGCCTTTTGCCCCCGCCCGCCTGCTCCAGGGCACCCAGCAGCTTCTCCACAATCCGCGGCTCGGCCTGCACCTCCAATCCCGCGGTGCGGGCGGGCCATGTGGTGTAGCCCCCTAGAAAGTGTTGCTCTGGCGGCGGGATGTAGCCTTCCGCGCCATTGGCCAGGCTGATGTTGAAGTGAGCCTTCAGGGGTGCCTGTGATTTGAGCTTCAGTCCGGTGAGGGCAAAAACCTCATTGGGAAAGGCCGCCACGGTCAGGTCGCCGATCCGCCAGGCCTGCAGGATGAGCTCGGTCCTTTGTTTCTCGTGCAGATGGAGCGCCTCCTTCGCATAGATCTCCGGCTTGCTCTGAGGGAGACGATTGCCCAGTGAAGCCACCACCTGGCGCGCCCAGGCCAGCCGGTCGCCATCCGGTGTGCGGTAGTGCAGCGGCAGGTGGGTTTCCACGACGTTCAGGGGCACATGATTTACGTACTTCACCTTGGCCAGGGCCTCGGCGGCGCGACCTGCCACCTCTTCCGCGTATTGGGTCATGCTCACGTTTTTCGCGGGCTTGGCGTAGTCCCTCCACATCAGGTCGCCGCTAGTGCCCTGGGTCATCATGGCTACGAAGGGGCCTTCGCCCGAAGTCTGGCCCAGACGTTTTGCCACCTCCCGGCAAAACACACCGTAGTAGTCGGCAGATACCGCCGTGGCTCCAAAGTAATGCTGCGAGTAGTTGGCTAGTACCGCCAGAGGTTTGCCCTCCGGCGTCTGCACGGACACCACGCTTAACTGGGGGTCCACCGGGCCGGAGGGGCCGACATGTTGGGGACTTTGATGCCCAGGGTGCATCATGGCCCGCACCGTGGGTTGGCCAAACGGATCGGCCGGAACCTTGTCGGGACGGTAGATCCAGCGCCTGTTATGGGTGTGATCCCAGTCATCTACGGCGGACCAGCCTATCCTTGCGGGTTGGAGGGCTTTTACCGCCGCCGTCAGGGCTTCGCTAATCTTACCTGGCAACCACGCGGCGTACTCGGGATCCTCACGGCTGCCCAGGCACCCCAAGGCGGAGGGAGCGCTGTGCGTGTGGGTGGCACTGACCAGCATGCGGCTCAGGGGGATGCCGGTCTCCATGGAGGCCTGCGCCTTCGCCTTGTCGATCAACTCCCGCGACATCATGCAGGTGTCCACCACGCAGAGGATGGCTGTCACCTTTCCATCATCCAAGGCCAGCGCCCGGGCATGTAGCCGATCATTGGCTTGTTGGGCCAGGCGTTCTGTGAAGTTGCCGTTCACTCGCACGGGGAACTTCAGGGGCGTGACATCCACCGCCACCGCCCCAGCCCTGAAGACGGGGGTGGGCTCCGGGGGAGCGGCAGCCCAGACGGTCGAACACGCCAGTAGTGTCGCCAGGGGCAGGGAGAGAGGGGACGGATTCATGCGGAAGAGGGAAGACTGTCTGGAGGAGGTGGGGAGTGATCAGTTGCCAGCGGATCTCTTGCGCGCTGCCCGCTTCTTCGGCGGTAGAGCCAGTTCATCCAGGGTGGTGTCCAGATGCTGTCGCATCGCGGACTCTGCACCCGCTGCATCACCTCCCAGTACAGCCTTCAGAATGATGCCGTGC
Source organism: Verrucomicrobium spinosum DSM 4136 = JCM 18804 (assembly GCF_000172155.1). NCBI lineage: Bacteria > Pseudomonadati > Verrucomicrobiota > Verrucomicrobiia > Verrucomicrobiales > Verrucomicrobiaceae > Verrucomicrobium > Verrucomicrobium spinosum. The sequence goes on from NZ_ABIZ01000001.1 coordinate 2,616,134, forward strand.
TCGACGATGGCGGACTCGGTGGTTACCCGGCTGTAGCCGCGGGACAGGCTGGCTTTGAGAAGGTCTGTGAGCGACAGGAGCATCATGGCCGAGACTTGATTCCCTGAGGCCGAGGCCAGCGCATGGTGAAAGGCCATGTCCGCCTCAATGGCGGCCTTCAGGGTGTCGGCCGCCGCGAGACGGTCATACACTTCCTGCAAGTGGGTGCGCTGTTCTTGAGTGGCGTTCAGCGCCGCCAGACGCGCGTGTTCCGGCTCCAGCATCAGACGCACCTGCACGAGCTGGCGCAAGCGTTCCTGCGCATCCGGCACCAGGAGTTCCACCGCCTGGGTCAGAGGCTTGTGCAGATTGTCTGTGGAACGCATGCCCACCCCTTGACGCACCTCCAGCAAACCTTGCGTCTCCAGGCGCTTTACCGCCTCCCGTACCACGCTGCGACTGACACCAAGCTGTTCCGAGAGGGCCTGCACCGCTGGCAAGCGACGTCCTCCCTCTGCATCCTCCCCGCGCGTCAACTCCGCCAGGCGGGCGGCAACTTTCTCCACCAGCGACGGCGACCGGGAAATGGCGGTGATTTTCATGAGAGAGGGAGCGGTAATAGGAAGGGAATGGGGGTGATCATCTGATGGTCTGACCAGTTGAGGAGGCTTAGAGTACGGAGAGGTGGAGGGGCGTCTTTCAGCCCTTGGGTGGGAGACGCCAGACTGCCAGACGCCAAACATCAGACTTGAGGCCCGTTGTGCGAGGCAGACACAAGACTGGAAGACCCAAGATATAAGACTTGAGCTCGCGCGCTGCCGGAGCGTCGGGGTTCGAAGTGGCTGGGAGGTCAATTCTAGAACCCCCATCAACTGATGGCTGGATGTTCTCCAGTGCGTCAGTGCGTCAGAGTGGGGCGGCTTGGAAGTGGCGGGGGTTTGGCGGATGTGTGTCAATATCCCCAGCAGGGCGATCCGGCCCCCTCTGGTCGGTTGATGTCCGCGCCAGGTGGAGTACCGCTTTTAAGCGGAATCAGGATGCGCTGAGCCCTTGAGGTTGCCCGCAGTAAAACGCGTCCGGCCAGCGGGATGAGGGGGCGCGTCATGGGCCGTTCGGGGCGTGATTCCGCTTAAAAGCGGTACTCCAACCCTGCTGCGGAGCGGGGATGTGGGTTGGTCGGGCCCGTCGGGGAGGAGCCTGAGGGGTTGACGGTCATCAAGCCGGGAAACGACCTCATGGGACCCTTGGCACGGACCGGGACACGAATGTCCCTCGCTCCTCTTACTGATTCCGGGTCAGCCCCAATGCGCTGCGATCTTCTTTTTCAAGAACGCGACACTGCGCTCCAGTTGATCCATCCCTTCGATGCCGTCTTCGATGCTGATCCAGCCATCGAATCCTTTGCTCTTCAGTTCGGTGAAGATCGCATCATAGTCGTTCAAGCCTTTGCCGATCTCGCCATGGCGCAGGCGTTTGGCGTAGCCGGCGGAGCCGCCTTCCTCTTTGCGCAGATCTTCAATGGTTCCTTCAATCAGGTAGCGATCACTGGCGTGCATGGTGACCACGCGGTGGGACACGCGGCGCAGGAGTTCCAGCGGATCTTCTCCAGCCAGATAGGTGTTGCTGGGATCATAGTTCACGCCAAAGGCCGGGTGGTCGATGCGGTCCACCAGTTTGCAGAAGACATCCATTTTCTGGGCAAACTCCGGGTAGTCCCAGAAGTCGTCCTTGTAGTGGTTCTCGATGATGAGCGTGATGTCTCGTTCCTGCGCATAGGGCAGACAGGCTTCGATGCATTCCGCCGCCAGGCTTACGCCCTGATCCATGGTCAACTCCGGGCGACGCTGCCCGGAGAGCACCCGGCAATACGAGCCGCCCAGAGCGTGGGTCATGTCGATCCAGCCCTTCTGCTTCGCAATTTGTGCCTCACGGAACGCCGCGTCCGGGTGCGTAAAGTCGGGTGAGCAGCACATCATGGGGATCACGAGACCGAGATCCTCCACTTGCTTGCGAAAGCCCGCCCAGTTGCGCTCGTTCGCCATCTCCAGAAACCCGGCGTACCATTCCAGACCCTGTACGTCAAGCTTGGACGCAAGGCCGATCCACTCAGACAGTTTCATCGATCCGTCTTTGCAGAGCGCCTGCATGAAGGCTTTGGGGAATGCGGCAAGTTTGGGCATGGGAGAAAAATTAGGAATGATGAATGATGAATGAGGAATTAGGAATGAGCTGAAACCAACGCCCACCTCTTACTGCTTATCGCTCACCGGGATGGTTGTGGCGTCCTTGGGCGGGTTGCGGCCGATGAAGGGATGCTGCTCCAGATCCACGACCTGACCGCTGATGGGTCCGCTTTCGTCCGCCAGCCAGTACACCGCCGCGACTGCGATTTCGTCCGGCCAGAGGATGCGTCCCGCAGGAGCGTAAACACGTGGTACGTGAGTGTACCAGTCCTCAGGCAGGCCGTGTTCCTTCTTGCGCTGGGCTTCGTTTTCGGTGAGCACCCAGCCGGGGTTGATCTGGTTCACTCGCACATGATCTTCGCGCATGAGAGTGTCTCCGAGGTTGCGGGTGAGCGTCATGAGCGCGCCCTTGGAAATGCTGTACGGCAGCAGATTGGGCTCACCGCTCCAGGCATTCACAGAGCCGATGTTCAATACCGCACCGCGGTTCTCCCTGAGCTGGGGCAGTGCGGCCTTGATCAAAGCAAAGGGGGCCACCGTGTTGACCTCCATCATTTTGCGGAAGAAGGCGAGATCCGTGGTGTGGAGGTTGGATGCCACCACCATGGCGGCGTTGTTCACGACCGCGTCCAGCTTGGCAAAGCTCTTTACGGCCAATTCCACGAGGCGTTCGGGTGCGCCTTCTGCCGTGAGATCCTCGATGTGCAGCGTCGCATTCTCCGCTCCCAATTCCTCGATCACCTGCGCCCCCAGATCCGCCTCCAGTCCGTGGATTACGACCTTGGCTCCTTCAGCGACGAAACGCTTGGCCATGGCCTTGCCAATGCCGGTGCAGCTTCCTGTGACGATGATGACTTTGTCTTTGAGGCGCATAGGTTGAATGCAGTGAAAAGTTAAGAGTAAAAAGTGATAAGTGGGATCCGAAGCAGAGAAGTTGCTCGAGTGCCACCTTTTGGCGGAACACTACAGAAGGCGACTATGCCGCATCAGTAAACGGCCCTGCATTTACGGTGGTGAGAACCTCCCGCACTTTTTGGCCATCCAGTTCGGCCACATTGGTGCTGTTCTTCAAGCTAAGGGCCGCGGCGCAGCCGGCGGCTTCGCCGAGGGCCATGGCGGTAACGGTGACTCGTGTGGAGGCATGAGCGCCGCGGGTGGCGGAGTGGCAACGGCCAGCCACGAGGAGATTCTCGATCTTCTGCGGGACCAAGGAGCGATAGGGGATGTCGTAGGGGCCGGGTTGGACCTTCTCGGGCTTGAAGTCGTTGGCACTGCCCAGAGTGGTCTTGTTGGGGTGAAGGTCCAGATACCAGCAACCAGTGGCGATGGCGTCCGGGAAGCGACGACCTCCCATGATTTCCTTTTCATTCAGCACGTGCTGGCCAATGAGCCGCCGGGATTCACGCACGCCTATCCAGGGATAGGCTTCGAGGAAATAGGAATCTGCAAAGGCTGGGATGTCGCGCTTCCAGGCCTTGTGCATGGCCAGGGCGTCGGCGCGCCCCTGCATTTCCGCGCGGGAGAGGTCGGCGGCGTCGGTGGGGTTGGCTGGCACACGGATGCCGTGCACATACACCTCATCCTTGCCGAAGAGGAACATCACTCCGGGGCCGTAGAAGTAAGGCAATTCTCCAAGCGCCTGAGCTTTCACCAGAGACTCGCGGCAGAGTCCGCCGATGCCCTTGGCGGGCTTCACGCCGCCGATGCGGAAGTGGAGGGTCAACGGCTGCACCTCGGCGCTTTGTTCAGTGGGTGTGCCGGCCCAGGCCGCGACATCGGCATCGCCGGTGCAGTCAATCACGACCTTGGGGCGCACGGTTACCAGGCCGTCTTTGTTTGCGATGGTGACATTGCGGATCCGGCCGTTGGACGACTCCGCCTCGCAGGCAAAGGAGTTGTACAACACTGTGAGCCGGTCTTTTTGCGCCTGCAGCTCCCGGTCCAGTAGTACCTTGAACTCAAACGTGTTGGGGATCGTCGGGTTGTGTGGTTTGATCACCTGCGCGTCAGGCGCGCACACTCCGGTCTTGGACAAGAGTTCCAGGGCGATGCCCTTCACCACCACGCGGTGGTCGCCAATGTTGGAGATGCCATCGAAATAGGGCAACCCCACGCTGGTGATGATCCCGCCTGCAAAGGGGGCCTTTTCCACCAGCAGGGTTCGTGCGCCATGTCGTGCAGCGCTCAGTGCCGCGGCGGTGCCCGCACAGCCACCGCCACAAACCAGCACGTCTGTTTCAATGGTTTTGCGACCGGTGCCTGCGCTGGTTCCTGCCGCACCCTCCGCCGCCAGCAAAGGCCCTGCCATTGTCGCCGCCACGGAGGAAGCTACAAATGTCCGTCGTGTGTTCATGGAGAAGTGTGTATTCCTAAACCAGCCGCACAGCGGCATCTCAACCAACGAAGTGTCTCAACAGCGAAGCGTCTCAACTTCCTTACACCGGCTTAAGTACAGATTTCACGACCTCGCCGCTGTGCATCTTCTCGAAGGCCTCGTGCCACTCGGTCACCGCCCAGACGCCGCCGATGATGGGTTTGACGTCCAGTTGACCGCCTGCCAGCAGGGCGATCACTCGCTCCCACACTGGCCAGTTGTGGCTGAAGCTGCCTTGCAGGGTCACGTTCTTCTGCACGAGGGGGTCGATGGAGAAGCCCAGTGGCTGCGGGCCCCAGCCCACCTTGGTGATCCAGCCGTTGGGGCGGACGAGCTGCAGTGCAATCTTCAGTGTGATGCTGGAGCCGGCGGCATCGATGACGCAATCGGCACCCAGGCCATCTCGCCGCTTGGCCCATTCCGTCGCGTCGCCGATGATGCCTTCGCAGCCATACAATTTGGCGATCTCCAGACGCTGACGATCATTCTCCAAGCCCACCAGGGCGACCTCAGCCCCACACAGGCGGGCCACGGCCGCGCACAGAATGCCTATGGTGCCGGGGCCCAGTACGATCACGCGATCCCCCGGCTTTAGACGGCTGTTCTCCACCACGGCATTGTAAGCCACACAGCAAGGTTCCGTAAGGCAGGCTTGTTCAAAGGCCAGCTTGTCCGGCACTCGGTGGAGGCAGCGGGAGGGTACACGCACGTAGCGGGTCATGGCACCGTTCACACCGTAGCCGAAACCCTTGCGTGTGGGGTCCAGGTTGTAGAGCCCCTGGCGACTCATGGGATTGTTGATGTCGATGACCGCTGCGGTCTCGCTCACCACGCGGTCACCTTCCTTCCAGTTGATCACGTTCTTGCCGGTCTCCACAATGTGGCCGCCAAACTCATGACCCAGTACCACCGGGTAGTTCACCGGCCAGCTATGGTCGGCTGTCCATTGATGGAGGTCACTGCCACAGACGCCCACATTGGCGACCTCCAGCAGCACATCGTCGTCCCCAATCTCCGGGGCGAGGATCTCACGAATCTCAACGGACCCCTTCTCCGGGGCATAGTTCACAACAGCAGCGGAAGCGGTCTTCATAAATGCGGAATGAGGAATTCTGAATGTGATGATCTGATGGCAAGCGTTATGCGCTAAACCCGGGAACCACCTGGGAGTGCACGGCCTCACAGATCAGGCGGAGTGATCCTTCGAGGTCGCCATCTGCCGTCTTGAAGGCGTCTGCGTCCACCGTGAGGGGTGCGCCCAGCACCACGAGCGGCGCACCGTACTGGGGACACTGGATGGCCTGTTCCAGAGTGAGTCCGCCCACGGCCTGAACGGGAATCTTTACGGCCTGCACGACCTCGCGCAGCTGATCGAGCGGGCTGGGCATGCGTTGACCGGCGGCGGCGAGGCCACGGCGTTCGTCATAGCCGATGTGGTGGATCACATAGTCGCAGCCCAGATCCTCCAGCATCTTGGCGCCTGCCACCATGTCCGGGCAGCCAAGGTTATCACCCATAACTTTGACATTGTGATCCCTGCCGGCCTTCACCACACACTTGATCGTCTCTTCATGAGCACGGGCCATGACCACCACGTGGGTGGCTCCGGCTTGCGCCATCATTTCCGCTTCCAGATAGCCACCGTCCATCGTCTTGAGGTCGGCCACGATCGGGATGCCGGGGAACGAGGCTCGCAGAGCGCGCACGCCGTGCAGACCTTCCGCCAGAATCAGCGGCGTGCCAGCCTCCAGCCAGTCCACGCCAGCCCGGATCGCCAGGGCTGCGGTTTTGAGCGCTTCGTCAATATTGGTGAGGTCCAGTGAGATTTGAACGATGGGTTTCATTGGTGAGCAGTGAAAAATTAAGAGTAAAAAGTGAAAAGTGGGGAAGGGGGCGATAGTTCAGGCCTCTGAGTCCATTCCCAGTTTGTAGTTGAGCTCGCCCCAGTCTTCGATGTGCTGGCGCATGGCCTGTCCGGCCTTGTCAGCATCGCGGGCCAGGATGGCAGTGAGGATGGGGCGGTGACCACGCAGGGCGTGATCGGTCACGGGAATGTCGTGTGCTTGTTGCCAGCGATGAGCTTTGGCCAGCAGGAGCTCAAACTGGGCGCGCACAGTCCGCCAGCAGGTGAGGAGTCGTGAGTGGCCCGCAGCCTGCATGATCAGGTCGTGGAAGGCGACATCCAGCCGGCTGATGTTGGTCACATCCGTCTCCTGCTCCAGAGCCTGCACGTTCTCTTGCAGGGACGCAGCGGTATCTGCGGTCAGTTTCTGGGCCGCCAACCGGGCGCTCATGACCTCCAGTGTCTGGCGGAGGGTCACGATTTCCCGCACATCTTCGGCGCTGAACTGGCGCACTTGGCAGCGTCCACGGTGGTCGAACTCCACGACCCCGTCGTGCTCAAGCTCCACCAAGGCTTCCCGCACGGGCACGCGGCTCACAGCCAGTTGGGCGGCCAGCTTAGGTTCGCTGATGGCACTGCCCTCGGCAATCTGACCAGAAATGATCGCCCGGCGTACCTGGTCCGCCACCTCCTCCGCCAGGGTGAAGCGGCGGACGGGTTGCAGGCCTTGTTCGGGAGCGCTGGCGTCGAGGGAAATCATCACAACGGGAATTTCAAAACTGTATACAGTATATCTGAGTGGAGTGTACAACGATCGTCAAGCTCTTTTCTATCGGAGAGAGTGGGGGGCGGGCTCCAAGCATCCACAACATTTGGGCCAAGCGATTCAGCCTGTGACGGACAGAAACACTTCAAACCCAGGTGAGTATTTTCGCCCACATTCCCGTCTCACTGGCTGGCACTCTTGGTGACCCTATACTTTTCCCGTCCATCCTATGAAACCCTCTTACTCGACTCTGGTGCGCAGTCTCTATGGTGCGCTGGCGGCCCTCATGATCTTTCCGGCCCTGCCTGCGCAGGCCGAAGGGCCGATTGATCACCTGAAGAAGCGCCGTCGTCAGATTCACGAAAAAATCGGTGAGATATTCTTCGGTCTTGGCCGGAAGATCGAAGACGCGGCTGACCGTGTGGATGGACATATGGAACCAGTCCCACCGCCGCCGGGCTATCGTGGGGCGCCCCCACCGTATCGTGATGATCCCTATTGGGAAGAGGAGGATCCAAACTGGGAGCTGGAGTTGCGGTACGAGCAGCGCCGCCAGCCCCGCGGTCCTGGTCTGACATATCCGGATGGTGTGCCCTACCCAGATACTGGCCTCCGCCGCCCGACCTATCGTGATCGGGATCTTGAGCGCGAACGGGCCCCCCGGGATGCCTACACGCCTTCTCCCCACGACGACAGCGCCCCTCGCAGCGACGACCGTGCTCCCTCGGACCGACGTTCAGATGACTCCAGCAACCGCCCGGCTCCCTTGCCTTCCGAGAGCCCGTTTGGGGATGAGCCCAAGTCCGGTGTCCCCTCCAGTTCGGGTTCGATGAAGAAACCCGGGAATGTCAACCCGACGACTCCGGCCCCCATGCCGGAGCGCAAAGCCGGTGATGCAGGCACCGCCTTAAACAGTAGCAACGGTGGACTTCGCTATGGTCGCCCGGTTCCCGGCAAGCAGGGCTTCGTGTACCCGCCTGGAGTGAAGGAAGAAACGAAGAACATGATCGACGTTCGTGACTTCCGTCCTGGCCAGAAGGTCAAGGACCCTCGCACGGGTGAGATCTTCTTGGTGCCGTAGCCCGCTGCGCGGGGGACAGAAGACTTGAGAAGTTGAAGACGCAGGCGGGAGTGTTGCTCCGCTTGCGTCTTTCTTTTTAGCCAAAGCAGTCACAGTCCCGGATGCGGGACTGTTCAGTCGAGTTACCCATATCAATCGAAGCCAAGCTGAAGCATGGCGCTACTTTGCACCTTCTGCCGCCTCCCTCACCACAGGTCCTTGGTTGCTCAAAATCCAATCGTGTAAAACGAGTTCTGAGAGACTTTACTCCTGGTCCACCATGCTGAGGGCGCTGAGGGGCAGCGTCATGGTGCGCCCGTCTTCCCGTACAATCGTCACTTGATCACCCGCCACTGCCGAAAACCGTGCTTTGAGGGTGCTGCCCTGCTTGCTGGTGAAGACTCTCAATTCAGGCTGCGGAGCGGCACCCGTCCCACTGGTTGAGGCCATCAGAAGTGCAAGAGCCAGGGCACCGGAAACGGTTTTTTTCATGGGTTCGTAAATTACTGGAAATCCATCCAATATGCAAGATTACGCCCGTCCAACACCTGCCCAGGTCTTCTCACCTTGCGTAATCAATCTTCACAAAAAGCGCAATGGTGCTCTGGTCGGGGCCGGTTGATTCAGGGCCTGAAGAGCTTGCCCCTACTTGAAATTAGGCCCTGTAATTCTGCCGTTGGAATCCCGGTAAGTGACATTGCCAGCCGGGCTTACGTACCTGGTTCCCAGTATCCTCCCACTGCCATCACGATAAGTTGTCGTTTCTGAGTCGACTGCCTTCGTGGAACTGGATGTCACTGCAATGCGGCCTTTGGAATCCCGTGTCACTTCCGTGCCGGAGGCCATCTTCTGGGTGTTGCCAGTGATCCGCCCTTTGTTGTCGCGATGGGTCACGGTACCGGTGTAAGGATCCTCGCTGGAGGTGGAGACAATTCTCCCAGATCCGTCCCGGGTGGTGACAGTGCCCGTCGGGGACACGTCCGACGTCCGTGCGATGCGCCCGGATCCATCCCGAATCGTTTCCCTGATTCGTGAGAGGGTGGCGGTGCTGATCTGGATATCCAGATTGCCTTCTTGGAGAGAGGGCTTGGAGGGCAGCTTGGTTGGCTCCGAGCTGGCTTTCAGTTTGGGGGGGGCGGCACTGACTGGGGGAATGGGGGCCAGGATGACGGCACTGGCAAGAGCCGCAATGAAGGGGGCAAATGAGGTTTTCATGCCACAAATGGATCTGGCGAAATTGTCGCTCGCATGGGATGTAAACTCCAGCCAATTTATTCATTTCCCCGTGCCTGTTTCATCATCGATCGCTCTCCTGGCGCAAACTTCTGAGACGCCATCCCCTGCGCCGTCCTTCCGCGAAGCGCTTCGGTTCTGGGTTAAGCTGGGTTTCATTAGCTTTGGCGGTCCGGCCGGGCAGATCGCCATCATGCACACCGAGCTGGTGGATCGCAAAAAGTGGATCAGCGAGCCGCTCTTTCTGCATGCGCTGAATTTCTGCATGTTACTGCCGGGCCCAGAGGCTCAGCAGCTTGCCACCTATCTTGGCTGGCGTCTCCATGGAGTGAGAGGTGGCATCGTGGCGGGCGCTTTGTTCGTTCTGCCTGCGGTCGTCATCCTCTGGGCTCTGAGTTGGCTGTACATCAGCCTGGGCCATGTGGAGTGGGTGGCGGCCATCTTCTACGGCCTGCAGCCCGCCGTCATGGCCATCGTTGCTGCGGCCGTCCTGCGGGTGGGGAGGAAGGCTCTCCGCAACAGTGTCATGTGGGGATTGGCAGTGGCCGCATTCGTGGCCCTATTTATTTTCAAGGCCCCCTTCGCCGCGGTCATGCTGGGAGCAGGAATATTGGGGTGGATTGGCAGTCAGATCGCCCCCCGATACTTTGGAGGGGGAAAGGATCAGGCAGAGAGTCGTGGAGCACCGGTTGTTGACTGTGGTGATTCCTTGAACCCCGCAGTCGAGGATCTGGGGGAGGAGGCTGCCGGATACCGCTCCGGATGGTCCCATGCGCTTCGCGTAGTGGGCTGCGGCACCCTGCTCTGGTGGGGGCCAATCCTTCTCGCCGGGTGGGTGGCGGGTTGGCAGAGCGTCTGGTTCAAGCTGGGCTTCTTCTTCAGCAAGGCGGCCCTGATCACTTTCGGCGGAGCCTATGCGGTGCTGCCGTATGTCGCCCAGCAGGCGGTGGATCAACACCACTGGCTCACGACTCCTCAAATGATGAGTGGTCTGGCTCTGGCCGAGACCACCCCGGGGCCGCTCATCATGGTGCTGCAGTTCGTCGGTTTCGTCGGGGCCTGGCAGAGTCCCGGCCCACTCCCGCCCCTGCTTGCTGCAACTCTGGGAGCAGCCATCACCACATGGGCCACGTTTCTCCCCTCCTTTATCTTTGTGCTTGCCGGCGCTCCTTTCATCGAGCGACTACGCCGCGTACGCGGCCTCACGGCCACGCTCTCAGCCATCACTGCGGCGGTGGTGGGGGTCATCCTCAATCTCGCTGTCTGGTTTGGCATTCACACCCTCTGGCCGGGAGGTGGTCCTATCGATCTCTTCGCCCTTGTGCTCGGGACTGTCCTTTTCGCGGGAATGCACTGGCGGAAGTGGGGTGTCATCCCCATAGTTATGGTGGGTGGGGGGCTCGGTTTGGTGTGGCGGCTGCTGATGGTCGGTGGGGCGTAGTCGCCAGAGTTTCGCTCGCCCCCAAATGGGTGTAAGGGTGTCAAGAGGGGGTGTCTTTTTTCCATGTCGCCCCCCTCTGCTCAAACACTGTCTGGCGACCAAAGCCGACGTCCCCTGGTCAAGATCATTCGAGGCTGTCGTGGTGGCTGAGCCGCTGTCGTCCGGCGTGTCTCTCCCCAGGCAATCCGCCGGGAGCCGGCCGGGGTGAGCATCTGGCTCGCTCGCGCGTCTGGGGGATGTGCGCTTTTTAGCAAGAGGGGGACATTCTTTTTCGCTGGTTTGGAGGGATGGGGGTGATTGTCGTTGTGTATTGGGGGCGGCACTGCGTCGGACGGCAGACCCTTCGGAATCATCGCACAAAGGTGTCTCGACATAGCATCCAAAACTCCTGGCGGAAATGAGATCGGTCCGTCCTGTAGATCCTGGGGCGGGCGCATTTTGCAGGATCATTAGAGTATAATTCAGATGTCGTCGCTCAATGGCGGGTGGAGCGGGGAGATTACGTCTCCCGCGCGCTATACGTGTGAGCCGTGCACGGACCGGGGGCGGTCCCGGAGAGGAGGGGGGCGAGCCCCTCGCCCCCGGAAATCCCTTGCGTCCCGGAATCCCCCTGCTAAAGCAAATTGCTCCTTTATCTAGCGAGCATGTCCACTACTACTGACCTTCCGGTGGTTCGTCCGTCTGATCTCGGCCCACCCATTTACGTGGGTTCCGTGCAGCGGCTTTACGCGGTTCCGGGCCGCGATGACCTCATGGTGTGCGAGACCACCAATGCGGGCTCTGTATTCGATGTCGGCAGCATTTTCGACATCCCTGGCAGTGATGTGGCCCGTGCCACCTTCCGCCACGCCCTCTACACCCGCATGGCCCAGCCCAAAACCTGGATAAAGGTTAGAGAAGCCATCCAGAAGGAGATTGCCAAGCCAGAAGCTTCCGCTGAGGCGAGGGCCTTCCTGGAAGACCTCCTGGTGGGACCGCTGGAAAAGATGGTGGTGAGCGGGGCCAATACCCACCACACCGGCATGCTCGACTCCGTGACCGGCGAGATTACCGCAGGGATGCCTGAGAATCCGAGCACCTTCAACGTGGTGCGCCGTTTCCCGGTCATGAAGCCGGTGCAGAAGCCCATCCTGGGCTCCTTCGTTTACGACTATTCCATGTTCTACCAGGCGGCCACGTACGTGATCCCGCTGGAGTACATCGTGCGTTTCGGCATCACCGGCGGGTCCTCCGTGCTGCGCAAGTACGCCAGCCTGAGCGATGCTGACAAGAAGACGTACGAAAACGAGCTGGGCCTCTCCCAGGCCATGCAGGCCTGGCAGTTCCTGCCCCGCCCGATTTTTGACCTCACCAGCAAGCACGAGCCGGAAGACCGAAACGTGACCAAGCAGGAAGCCGCTCTGATGAGCGGCATGGAGGCAGACGCCTTCGTCAGCACCATCAAGCTCAGCCTCCTGGGTGCCTGGGCCGTGCGCCAGCTTCTCGATGAGATCGGCCTCCTCCTCTGGGACATCAAGTGGGAGTTCGCCGTGGACGAGGGCGAGTTCTTCTTCGTCGATACCATCGATACCGACAGCTTCCGCGCCACTGCCTTCCTTGAGACCGAAGGCAAGAAGATCGTGCTGCACTACAACAAGCAGTCCATGCGCGACTACTACAAGATCGCCGAGGCGACCTGGTTCGCGGGCGTGAACGACGCCAAGAAGATTGCCAGCAAGACGGGCACCCCCTTCACGAAGGTGCTCAAGGAAGGCCAGGCTGAAGGCAAGTGGCCGCACACCCCGGTGGTGCACCCCGACTTCCTCGCCCTGCAGGCGAAGAAGATGGACATCATCCGCCAGCACGTGCTGGGCAACACAGAGCCGGAAGCCTCCAAGGCAGCCCTGCGCGAAGTGGGAGAAGCCGAAGTGGACTTCTACCGCCAGCGTGGCCTCTTCGAAGAGTATTGCAAGGCCAACGCCATCTAATCTTCCGGCGGAGTCCTGATGATTAAACCAGACAGAATTAACGGAATTAACAGAATTGGAATGACGCCCATGATCTTGCGAATGTCCCTCGTGGCTCGCTGCTGTGGAAGTTTGAATCTAGTTTCGTAAATTCTGTTCATTCTGTCTAAAAAATCCCCCCATTTCCTGTCCCTCCCTCCCGCTTTTTCATGACCAAAACCTACGAAATCACCGGCAAGTTTGAGAGCGAGGGCAATGCCCAGTCGCTGCTCTACGCTCCGCCTGCCCATCCGCTCACCTTCCGTCGTACCACGCGGTACCTCTTTGAGTATGATGGCAGTGAGACGGCGCTGGACGCCTTTGTGCAGAAGGTGCTGGTGGACCCCATCAGCCAGGAGTACCACAACGACGGCCTGCCGCTCTGGGACAACACCTCCTTCATCCTCGACTACGGGATGAAGGGCGGCGCTCTGGACCTGGAGAAGGAGACAATCCTCAACTACTACCGCAAACTCGCGGAACCCGGGTTCGAGCTCAAGAAACTCACGCTCAAGACCCGCATCTACGTGTTCGGTGAAGGCGCGGACTCCTCCGTGTTCGTTCGCGATATCGTGAACCCGGCCATCCACACCTGGGAAGTCGTCCTGAAGACGGCGGCTTGATTTTTATTTCCTCCTCCCTTTCACATGCCCGACCCCACTCCCAAAGCTGTTTACCGACACGTTCCCATCTCCGGGTTGTCGGGTGATGAATTGCTCGCTCTCAGCCAGCGCTCCAAGCTCTCGCTCTCCCGCGAGGACATGCTGGCCGTGCAGGCGATTTTCAAAGCGGAAAACCGCGAGCCCACCGATGTCGAGCTGGAAGTCATCGCCCAGACCTGGAGCGAGCACTGCAAGCACCGCATCTTCGGCTCCCGCATTGAGCACACCGTTGATGGCCAGTCGGAAGTGGTGGACGGCCTCTTCAAGACCTACATCAAGCAAGTTACAGAGCGCATCATCGCCAAGAAGCCCGACTTCGTGCTTAGCGCCTTCACGGACAACGCGGGTTTTGTGAAGCTGGATGATGAGCTGGCCGTGTGCCTGAAGGTGGAGACGCACAACCACCCCAGCGCCATCGAGCCGTACGCCGGCGCCAACACGGGCCTGGGCGGCGTGATCCGCGATATCTTGGGAGCAGGGAAGGGGGCCAAGCCCGTCGCTTCGCTCGACGTGTTCTGCTTCGGTCCGCCGGACACCCAGCAGGAGGACATCCTGGCCAAGGACGTGATCCACCCCCTCGGCGTCATGCGTGGCGTGGTGCGCGGGGTGCGTGACTACGGCAACCGCATGGGCATCCCCACCACCAGCGGGGCCATCCAGTTCGACGACACTTACATTTACAATCCCCTGGTGTTTTGCGGCACCATGGGCGTGATCCCGATCAAGGACATCCAGAAGGAAGTGAAGCCCGGGCACGTGCTCATTGCCGCCGGCGGTCGCACGGGTCGCGACGGCTTGAAGGGGGCGACGTTCTCCAGCGTGTCCCTCACCACTGCCAGCCACGAGGAAGACCAAACGGCGGTGCAGATCGGCAACCCTATTGAAGAGAAGAAAGTCGCCGACTTCATTCTCGCTGCCCGTGCCAAGGGCCTGATCCAGTTCGTCACCGATTGCGGTGCCGGCGGCTTCAGCAGCGCGGCAGGTGAGATGCTCAGCGAGACCGGCGGTGAAGTGTGGCTGGAAAATGCCCCGCTCAAGGCTCCCGATCTCGAGAGCTGGCAGGTGTTTATCAGCGAGTCCCAGGAGCGCATGGTCATCGCGATCGAGGAGCAAGATCTCCCAGAGATGCAGAAGCTTGCCGATATCTACGAAACGGAACTCTGCGTGCTGGCCAAGGCCGATGGCACCGGCATTCTCAAGGTGAAGCACCATGGCGAAATGGTGTGCGAGCTCGACTGCCGCAAGCTGCACGAAGCACCCCGCCGCCACTTCAAGACCGAGTGGCAAAATGTGGATGCCGATGAAGAAGGTTGCTACATCTCCTTTGAAGAGCCGGAGGCAGGCAATGAGATGCTCAAGGCCGTGCTTTCGGACTTCGCCATCGTCTCCCGTGAACCTATCATCCGCGAGTATGACCACGAGGTGCAGGGGAATACTTTCCTGAAACCTCTGGCCGGTGCCAGCGGTGACGCCCCGCAGGACGGCTCCGTCATCCGCGTGGATGGCAGCAACCAACTCGTGGCCCTGGGCCTCTCGCTCCTCCCTGAACTGGGCAAGACCCACCCGCACCTCATGGGCCGCGCCTGTGTGGACGAGTGCATCCGCCAGCTTGTGGCCATGGGGGCCAACCCGGAACGCATTGCCATTCTGGACAACTTCTGCCTAGGCAACCCCGACGACGCCTATGAACTGGGCGCACTCGTGGAAACGACCAAGGGCATGGCCCAGTCCGCCGAGATCTACGGTGCCCCGTTTGTCTCCGGGAAGGACTCTTTCTACAACTACTTCAAGACCGACGAAGGTCCGATTTCCATCCCGTGCACCCTGCTCGTCAGCGGCTTCGGCGTGGTGGAGGAGGCCTCGCACGTCGTCGGCTCCAGCCTGCGCAAGGTGGGCAGCAAGCTCTTCCTGCTCGGTCAGCTGGCCAGCGGTCTCGCTGGCAGTGTCTTCGCCCGCATGGTTATGCAGGGCTCCGAAGATCCTGAAGAAGACGGACTTGTCTTCCCGAATGCGCCGGAGTTCGATGAGCAGACTTCTTTCGCCTCCTACAAGCAGTACAACGAACTGGTGAAGAAGGGCGCAGTGCTCTCCGCTCACGACATCAGCGAAGGCGGCCTGGCCGTGACGCTGGCAGAGATGGCCTTCTCCGGCAAGGCCGGCATCAAGGTCAATCTGGGCGACATTCCCACCACGGTGGAGCTCCAGCCTGCCGAGTACCTCTTCGGCGAAACGCCGGGCTGCATCGTCTTCGAGGTGGCTCCCGAGCACGCCGCTCTGGCCGAGTCTCTCGGCTTCACCGCCATCGGTGAAACCACCGCTGACGGCCAGCTCGTCATCATCGACGACGAAAACACCTTCATCAACGCCTCCATTTCCGAACTCAAACCGCTATGGCAAAACGGCCTCACGCCCTACTACTGAAATACCCCGGCACGAACTGTGACGCCGAGACCTCCCGCGCCCTTGAGGCGGTGGGTTTTGAGACCCAGGTGCTGCCCATCGCCCTCCTCGAACCCCATGCGCTGGACAATACCCAGCTTGTGGTGTTCTCCGGTGGCTTCAGCTACGGGGACTACGTGATGTCCGGCCGCTTTGCCAAGTTGAACACACTGGCCAAGGTGGGAGACGGACTGCAGCAGTTCGTGTCCCGTGGCGGCCACGTGCTGGGCATCTGCAACGGCTTCCAGATCCTCACGCAGCTTCACCTCCTTCCGGAAGGCAGTCTCATTCACAACACCAGCGGCCGCTTCATCTGCCGCTGGGCGGGCCTGAAGAAGAACGCCTCCAGCCCCTATCTCCAGGGTCTGCCGGATGAGTTCGAGCTTCCCGTGGCTCACGCGGAAGGTCGCTTCGTCGGCATCGATGACGCCGCCGGCCAGTACGTGCAGAACGGCCGCGCCGCCCTGCTCTACACCAGCGACGTGAACGGCAGCAGCCAGCAGATCGCCGGTCTTCAGGATGAAACTGGGCGAGTGTTTGGTTTGATGCCGCACCCCGAGCGTTTCCTGTTCAAGAAACATCACTACGATCCAGACTGGAACGGCGATGCCGACCACGGCTGGGGGTACTACATGTTCAAGAGCGTCCGCGAGGCGGTGTAGGGATTGCTGATTTTTGAATTTGGAATTGTGATTTTGGATCGGGATGACTGATCCGGGAGCGCGGGCCGCAGAGATGCGGTCCGCGCTTTTTTTGGGAGGGCTGTCGGCGGAGGGCGGAACAGGGCAACTTTGTTCGTTGCCCGCGGTATTGTGAGCGCGCTATCATTCGGTGGTTCCGATTCACTCGCCAATTGGTCGTGCTATCTGTATTGTCCGTGGGAGAGGACCGTTCTTAACCGTTGGGAGGGGGAGTTGTTGGATTTCTGGACGGATAGTGACCTCAAGGAGGAGGGGGTGAAGATGCTCCCGAAAGAGCTTTAGATAGATGAAATAACTTATAGTTGAGGTTTTGAGTTTGAAGCGGTGCCCCCCCGGTGTCTTCCTGTGAAGAGGATTGGGAGGGGGGACGATGTGCTCCTGAGTTCAAGATGGTTGTCTTGCCTGCAGGCGATTGATCGGGGTGTCTGATTGCCACATAGCTGGCGAAAGCGGCGTCGAGCCGCACGCACTCCAAGACGCTGCCGCGTCTTGCCATGTGCCATGGCAAGCTGTACATCTACTCTTGATGTGTGCTTTGGCTCTACTCTCAACCGCGCGAAGCGTCTTGGAGTACGGTGGCTTGACACCGTTTTCGCCTGCTCATTCGGCTTGTTCCTCACCTTAGCCCTTCCGCCAGATGGTAGGATGAAACATCCAACTCGCGGCACTCAGTCTTGCCAACTTCCAGCGTCGGTGAGAAGCTTTCGCCAGTTCCACCCAGCATGTACCTCATTCGAACCAAGGCGCCACCCGGCGGGTTATACATGAAGACCTCGGTTGGCCTGGTGATGATTGCGTTTGCCACGGAGGAGCTTGCTTTTCGCTGCCTGAAGGCGATGCAGATGGACACGGACTACGTGACAATGTCCCCGGAGGAGGTGCTCCAATCCAAGTCGGACGACATGAACGATGGACAGAAAATTTTGCTGTTCCCATCTGTGGAGGTGGTTCGAGACTATTTGCGAGATCGGAGTGGATTCCCGTACCGGGATTTTGTCATGACTTGGCAACGGCCCATGCCTCCCTGTCCGGAGAAGATCGAGGGGGCCACCGTGGTGCTGGCGGCCTCGATCAAAAACTCAAAAGATCCATGCTTTGCATTTTCACGGCTGACCGAAGGGAGAGCCGTGACTGCGAGATTTCGAGGACTTGCCATTGCCCGTTTTGACCTTTGTTCAACGGAAGAGGGGGTGCTTCTATTCGCTCGTGACGCAGGATGGAATGTCGTGAATCGATGGAGTCTCTTGGCGATTGATGATGCAATGACTGAGGGGGCTCGATCCTTCGGCGTGGATCTGTCGGACTGGCGTCCGGTCGCGTAAGTTTTCCGGGATGGATTTGTTCAAAGCGTGTCGATTGATGATCGCCGCCTCCTTGTGGAGGGTGAACTCAGGTGTCAGGCAAAGTAGTCACTGTCCCGCATGCGGGACTGTTCATTTGAGGTGCGCAAGTCAGTAGCCGCCAAGCTAAAGCATGACACTACATTTTGCTCTCTCAGTCGCCTAAGCAGGAGGGGCGAGGGATTTTCCTGTCCTGGATGCAGGTTTATTGCCAATGCGCCGCCTCTCCCTCCTCACGGGTCCACCTGTAGCGGCACCATCACGGTCCCTTTACTGACCAGCGGCATCGCAATCGCCAGCAGCATCAGCACCAGATACATCAGCGACAACGCGGGACCGATGAAACAAAGGAAGGCGTGCACGAGGCGATCCGACCCATGTCCGGAGTCGGGGTCTCGCAGAGACTGAATGCCCAGCACGGCCATGACCATGGCAAAAGCTGTTGCACAGATCGCTGGTGCATATGAGCCAGACTGATTTGACACCAAAATCTGCGTGAGCGCGGGCATGGGGCGACCACCGTGATAGGCAACAAACCCTTGAGATGCCACCCGGGCAATACCGCCAGCCAGCAGGGCGGTTAGGGGCAGGCTCACAGCGCTGAGCAATATCATGGCGCTGAAGATCAAATGGCGGACGCGAGGATTTTTCATGTCATCGCCATCCTCACCAAGGTCCTCCAGTCGGGCAAGTCCTATCGAGCGGCCTGCACCAGGCGGAGTTGGGGCCTGGGGGCGGCGTGAGCCACGGTTTCTCTTAAGAAGGCATTCTCACCCAGATGGCAGTGGGACGCATGCGTTCCACGGTCTTGACAATCAAAAAATCAACGGCTACTGTTTCTAACGAGACTGACTCCACGTCCTCCGGGCGTTCTCCATCAAATCACCACTGAACGACAGGCGACATCCAGCGCCACCTGAGAACAACCCGTTTTTCATCACACTGGTCACCGCGTAGGATCTCACCACGGTAGCTGGGCGCGGTAGAGATGGGAGTCTTCACGCACCGGGATTCATTCCATGGTGGTGTGGGCTCTCTTTCGCCGTTCTTCTGGCCGTGGTCCCTGCTGCGGGGGCCTTGCACCAAGCTGGGGTACCCTGTGTTCCGGCTCGCACCGCCTGAGTCATGCCTCAAGAATCCAACCGCCTCTGGCTGCTCGGCACCCAGATTTTTGCCATCATTGCTGTGTTGCTGGGAGTGGTGGGTCAGGAGACCCGGCTCCGCAGTTCCCGCCCGCCTTCCTCCAATGTCGTGGCAGAGTCTGCGGGCACGGCCGGGGATGGATCGATTTCCAAACGGCTTTGGGAGGATCCTTTGGAAGGGCTTTCCGAAGAAGAATCCGTGAAATCGGATCCTCCCAAAGCCGATGAACCCGCTGCTCCTGCCAGGACCGATGTACCGAATGCACCGGGCGTTTCCGCCAGAGAAGCGCCCGCTCCCTTGCACGAGGACTCACAGGCCAAGACCGTTTCCCGCGACGAGTCCGGGCAGAGGATGAGCACGCTCATCCTCACAGTGGCAATCGACGGCGATCTCTCTCCGGAAGCCAAGGAGGTGCGCCTGCGCAGCCGCTATGCCATCTCCTCGGCTCTCTCGGCAGCCGGTTACTGGTCCAAAACCCAGAGAATGCAGAACTTCATGCTGGTGTCGGCGGAGCATGGTCGAGACCCGGGCGGCACTCCCAAACCCGCTCAAGGAGAAGTCATCGGCCGGTCGGAACGGTTCGAGTTTCTCGGCACGGGGAGTCCGCGTGGGGACGTGGTAACCCGTCGTGGAGACCGGACCACCAAGTCCGCCTGTGTTGTCTGGCTCGATAAATCCAAGATCGCTGCCGACAAGGTGAAGCCCTCTCGGATCAAGGATTCCCTGGAAGCCGCTTTCTACAGCAAAGGCCACGTTCACTCGGACCAGCCTGGAGCGCTGAGACGGGTCTTTTTCCATTTGGGGGACAGCGATGACTACGTCGATTTTGCTTACAGCCCGACTTCGGAATGGCGGTCAAGACCCGCCGAGGCAGCCGCGTTCGAGACCCATTTCCTGCGCGCCACCATTCCCGATGAGGCCGCCCGGCAGTTTGCGCGCCGGCTCTACGGCAGCACAGAGGATCCGGGCTACTGGTTGAGACTCTGGCGGCCCACCCTGAGTGATGCGGATACCGCCAAGGCGACCGTGAACGAGCTCTGCCTGCGGGTTCCGCGACTCAATGCAGAGCGTCGGGAGGGCGAGCCTCGCCCACGTGTGGTGATTCTCATCGAGTCCGACACGCTCTACAGCCGTGCGATCACTGAGGAGTTGCAGAAGCTCTTTGCGCTCAAGAAAGTGGATCTGGAGTGCCGCACCTACCTGCGCGGGCTGGATGGCAGCCAGGCGGACCAGAGACGCAATGCCGATCAAGGGGGTGCCGCAAGCAGCGGAGGTCCTCGGTATGAGGCGCCCACCTTTGCCATCAGCGAGCCCTCCCAAGGCACTTCTCAGCTGGACTACTTGCGGCTCATGGCCCAGCATCTGGCCCGGGAGGAGTCGGAGCCCGGGAAGCCGAAGATCGCTGCGGTGGGTGTGTTGGGAAGTGATCGCTGGGACAAGATGCTCGTTCTTCAGGCAGTGCGGCCAGAGCTGCCATCGGCCGTGTTCTTTACCACCGATCTGGACAGCCTCTACTTCCAGAGAGACTTCCAGAACTTCACTCGAAATCTCGTCGTGGCCAGTGCCGCAGGCCTCGTGCCCCGGGTGCCAGCGGGGATGCCGGAGATTACCTGGCGCCTCCCCCCCTTGCGGGACTGCTACCAGACGATCCTGGTGGAGCAGACCTGGCACGCTCTGCGCGGGCCTCGCACAGAGCACCCGCTGGATACCGGTGATCGATCTGCCAGGGTGTATGAAATCGCTGCTGGCCAGGAGGTGGAGCAGCAGCCGTCGCCTGGAGACCTGCCGTTCATGCGCTGGCTCAATGATACCATGACGGCATGGTCTAGGGAGCTTTATTTCCTCGCTACCTTTGTCGGGCTCGGCCTGCTGGGTTGCATCATGGTCGTAGAGCGGCAGCGACGCCGTCTCTTGGAAAGGGGCGAACCAGAAGAGGGGGTGCCCCCTGCGCCGACCCCGCGGAGGGGGAGAAGCGAGCGTGCCGGCACTGAAAAGGCGGGCCGGAAAGAGTGGTGTTTGAAGCTGGTGGATGAGTTGCTCAACAACACCCGCCTGCCCTCCCTGGCGAACGCCGTACTGGTCACGGTCAAGGTGTTAGGAGTTACGAGCCTGATGCTGCTCCTCGCCGCGTTCCTTTTTGACTGGAACCTCGGTCTGGAAGATGTGGCCTGGGCCTCCGGCACCAGCATCTGGCCCAGCATCCTCATTCGGCTGGTGGCTTTCATGTTGGCGGTCAGTTTGCTCAAGACGGCCTTGAGAGACCAGGAAACCCGTCGGCGGGAGCTCGATTCCGCCCTGGCCAAGCATTTGGAGAAAGCCTACGACAAGGTGGATGTGCCCATAGCCATCAGTTGCTGGGAGCTGCTCCGCCAGTCCGTGGGGCTGCCTCCCTATCGGATAGGCACCCATTTACCCGATGGAGAGCCGCCGCGGCCCATGAAGAAGATCTTCCTGCTTGTGCGGTCCCAGCGCACCCGGCTCTGCCGTGTGGCCATCTTCGCGGTGGTGTATCTCTTTCTCTGTGGCTGGCTCTTTGTGCGCTGGCCCACGGTCGTCCCGGCCCGCGGCGACTTTGCCTTCGTGGTGGAGCGATTCATCCTTCTGCTTGGAGTCGCCATGTACATCGTGCATCTGGTGTTTTGCATCGATCTCCATCTCTCTGCGCTGCACCTCATCCGGGCGCTCAAAAAACTTGCGCGCCTTGATCGCAGTCCGGAATTTCCTCCCACCTTGAACTGGGCTTGCATTCTCGCCATCGTGGCAGATTTCACGTCCTCCGTGGGCCGTACGCTCCTCTATCCCCTGATGGTGCTGCTGCTCATGATTGTCTCCCGCTTCCGCATTTTTGACAACTGGTCCATGCATCCCAGTCTCATGATCACGTTTGGTTTGGGGGCGGTATTGCTTCTCAGCATCTCGCTGGTACTCGTGTTTGCCGCGCGGGAACTGCGGCAGCTCTGTCTTTCTGTGGTGAAGGAGAAGCGCCAGCACTTTGCCCTACGTGATGCTGCTGCCGCCAAGTCGCACGAGGATGAGCTGGCTGAAATCGAAAAACTCAGTGCCGGAGCCTTTGCCCGGTGGTATGAACAGCCCGTTGTCGTCGCCCTCGTTTCCTTTATCGGGGTCTTCGGCAGTACGGCTGTCGCCGAGCCCCTGGTTCGTTTGCTTGTGGGAGGGTGAGCTGGTGCGTCAGTGCGTCAGTGCGTCAGTGCGTCAGTGCGTCAGTGCGTCAGTGCGTCAGTGCGTCAGTGCGTCAGTGCGTCAGTGCGTCAGTGCGTCAGTGCGTCAGTTGGGGTTCGAGGTAATTGTGAGGTCCGATTGCTTTTGTATGAGCTCTGTCTGCGACGTCTCGAGTCGATCCTGTCTGAGAACTGCCCCAGCCAACCAACACCTGGATGCGAAGCATCTTTGGGACTGCGGTGAGAATCACCGCTTTGGGGAGATCTGTGTGAAGCTAACTACCCAGAACCTTGCCGGAGTCCATATTGTGCTCGTAGCGGGTATCGAGAGGTTAGAACCGCCACCTTGGAGACTCCACCAGTTACTCGCTGCGAGACGGTCGTCTCCAGGTAATCTGGACGGTTTGTAGAACTCCGTTGGAGTTCCATCGCTTCACCGTTCAAACCCGGGGTGGCGACCGCTTCGCGGTCTGACCCCGGGCTGTTTTGTATCACGCCGTTGGCGTGGAGCTTCCGTCATGAAATCACGCAGTACGGGATCGATCGCAGGCAGCACTGTAACGAGGGAGGTATTTCCTGCATTCGATGGCTCAAGCCATTTTCCTGTTCTTGTTTCCCAAACCAACCAACACCTGGATGCGAAGCATCTTTGGGACTGCGGTGAGAATCACTGCTTTTGGGAGTCCTGTGTGAAGCTGACTACCCAGAACTTTACCGGAGCCCGGAGCTCGGTCGCAGCGGGCATCTATAGGTTTGAGCCCGTCACAAGGCCCTGCCAAAAGCGGCGATTCTCGCCGCACTCCCCAATCCTGTTTTGCAGGATCAGGGGGAGGTCGTGCTGGCTAGGGGGTGATCTTCTCTGCCTCCGACGTCATAGGCAGATCACCCCGCCGGAGCCCCAGCCCTTAAGTCTGACGTCTTCTGTCTTCCAGTCTTTTGTCTCCCGCGCAGCGGGTCGCGGCTACTTCTTCGCCGCAGTTGGTGCGGGGCCCCCTGCGGTGGAGTTGTACTGGTCCCACCATGCCTTTACGGAGGCAGGCTCGAACAGACGGGCACGGAAGCCGGTCATTTGTTCGAAGCTGAAGGAAGCCTCCTTCACCACATCCAGATTCTGATCTTCCAGAATCGCCTTCACCAGTGCGTCGCCGGCGTTTTTGGAGCGACGCAGACCGATGAGGTTGGCGGCCTTCATCCGGACCTGCCAGGGGTGTTTGGGATTGGCGAGGAGAGTGACGAGTTCGTCCTCCTTGAGCTGGCTGTCTTTGAGGGCTGCGGAATCTGGGAAATAAGTGGCCACCGGGATGTCATACGCATCCAGGCGGGAGCCGCTGAGGTAGTAGTTCTGGACCCGGAGAATTTCGGCACGGGCGGCATGCACCAGGCTGGCCAGACGGGGATCGTCCAGGGCCTCCCACAGGCGGTCATAGGGTGCCCGGGCACCCGTGGCAATCGCTTCATCTGCGTAGCCAGCCAGACGATTGCGCTCCTTCAGAAGTACGAGCTCTCCCTGCGTGCTGGGAGTCAGGGCAGTCGCCGCGCCTGCGTTGGAACTTGCTCCCGGGGCACCCGACGCGTTGGGAGCTGTCGCGATTGCACCGCGGTTCGCGGTGTTTTCCATCAGATCCTTCAGACTCTGTGTCTGCTGTTTGTTGAGCTGTTCGGCTTCTGAGAGACGTTTTTGCGTAGCCAGGAGCTGGGCCTGCACATCCGCCAGCCTGTTCTCCAGGCGGCTCTCGACGACACTCAGGTCATCCGATGCCGGTGGCGGGGGGCTGGGGGCGACCGTGTTGGAGTTTCCGCCACCGTTGGGGAGAGCTGTGTTCACTGAAACCAGATCCGCCAGACGGGACTCGATGTCTGTGACCAGCAGGTTGTAGATCCAGGCACCCGCCGCTGCGGTGATGAGGGTGTTCATCACCAGCAGGAGGAAGATGAGACGCCCGATTCGCGGATTGCGTTTGGTGTTCGCCGGCCGCGTGGGATTCATCGAAATATAGGTGGTGGGCTGCGGAGGGGCTGACCGGTCTGGCAGGCCGAGCTGAGACGCCTTGTCCATGCTCTCGTTGAGGATGGCCTTGCGCTTGGGGGAGATGTACACTTTGGGGCTGTTGGGCTGGTCTGGGCTCACTTGATCGTGCACCGCCTGGGCAAAATGATCGTGTGCTCCGTACTGGACAGGGTCGGCGTGTTCACCATGATCTTCTGGCCACCCCCCAGGAGGGACCTCTGGCCACGCTGCACTCAATCCCTGTGGCGCGGGAGCCGGGGTCGAAGCGAAGGTCCCGAAGTCCGGGATCGGCACCTGCTGAGCGTCATAGGACGGCGTCGGGGTGGAGGGAGGGCGGTTCTCCATGCGTGGGGAAGGGGGTGACGGGACGAAAAGCGAAATCAGACAGGAAACGCCGCAAGGGCGGGTTCCTGAGAGACCAGACCGGACGGAACCGGGAGGAAAGATAGGGAGTTCCCGCATTTTGGCGAGTTGAAAGTTGCCAATGTACCCCGGGTACCCGCATGTTATGCTTTCGCCATGAACCCCGCCTCCGCTGCCCTCGACACCAAGCTATCGCCCGCTGTGCAGCACGGCCGTCGTGTGCCGTGGCTGGCGCTGGGCACCGGCTTGGGGGTCATGATGGTGCTCTTTGCCGTCTGGCCCTACCAGCACTGGCAGTTCGCCCGACGCGGCAGCGTGCTGGAAGGCTGGTACAAGGTGCTCAACTTGGCGGATAATTCTGAGTGGCAGTTCTGCCTTTTCGTCCCCTTTATCGTTGGGTTCCTCGTTTACCGGGTGAGGGATACGCTGGCCCGTCTCCCCATCGCCGGCTCCTGGTCGGGAGCGATCGTGCTCGGGTTGGCGGTGATCTGCTACTGGCTCGGGTACAAGGTGGACACCGGTTATCTCGGGTTTGCCGCACTGCAACTGGCCGTGGCGGGCTTGGTGCTGCTCCTGGCGGGCACCGCATGGATGAGGGCGTTGTTCTTCCCTTGGTTGTTCCTGGCCTTTGCCTGGCCTTTTTTCCCTCTGGACAGCCTGCTCGCGGCCAAGCTGAAGATTCCCACCGCCCAAATCGCCTGCCAGATCCTCTCTTGGACGGGTGTGGATGTGGTGCGGGAGGGATCCACCGTTCAGTCCGCGGCGAACTTTGCCACCGGGCTCAAGCAGGGCGCTGCATTCACTTTTGACGTGTCCGACTCTTGCAGCGGCATGCGCTCCCTCTACGCACTGATGATGGTGGGGGTGCTGTACGGGTACCTCAGCCTGCGTCGCACGGGTCCTAGGCTGCTATTGGCGGCCAGCACCATCCCGCTCGCGGTGGCGGGAAATGTATTCCGCCTTCTCATGCTCGCCGTCGGCTCCCTGTGGTTCGGTCAGGAGTTTGCCGTGGGGCGACAGGTGGATGGCAAGCAGGTGGACTCAGCTTTTCACCTTTTGGCGGGGTTCATGGTCTTCGGCGTCGCGTTGGCTGGTATGTTTGGCCTCGCGACGCTGTTGGAGGGGCGCCACTGGAACCGTTTGCGACTCTGGACGGGTGCTGAAGGCGATGCGGTCACCAGCGGTCGCACGGAGTCGCGCTTCAACGCCGCCCTTGTGAAGTCTGGTGCGGCGGTTGCGTTGGCGCTGGGGGGGATTCTCTTGTGCTGGACCACTCCCACCGCTCCCACTCTCGCGGAGCCCGGCCTGAAAATGGAGCTGCCTGCCATGGTGGACAGCTACCAGAGCATGCAGCTCACCATGACGGCCAAGGAAGCCTCCATTTTCGAGCCCGGGGTCAAGCTGGACCGTCGCGTCTATGGCAACGGACAGCGACAGATCCTCGGCACGTTGGTCATGAGCGGCCCGGCCAAAAAGAGCCTGCACCAGCCCGATATCTGCCTTCCCAACCAAGGATGGATCATTGCCAGTACCCAGGAGGTGCCCATCGCCATGAAAGATGGCCGATTTAAGAAGGTCACGCTCATGCGCGTCTTCCGTGATCAGGAGACTGCTCCGGGCGTCCGGGTCCGTTCCTGGGGGCTCAACATTTTCTGGTATGAGGGTTCCAGTGGTGTCAGCACTCCCAGCTACCTGATGAGCAACTTTATCAGCTACCGGGACGCCATCCTCTTCAATCTCAACCACCGCTGGGGTATGGCCTCCTACTTCATGCGCTTGCCGGACAAGGAGCTGGGGGTGGTGGACACTGACCCCTTGGGCGAGCTCCAGGCCATTGATGCCCTCATGCAGTTCGTCTCCGCCTCCCTGCCCGCGATCGTGGTGGATTAAGCCAAGAGGAGCGGGGGGCAGCCGAGTCTAGCGACGGGCGTTCAAGCACTAAGCGCGCCGATTTGCGACGGCAATGGTCATGTGTCTTGGGTTCCCGCGCAAGCTGGCTACAGCGCTGTCAGCCAGTAGGCCAGCACCAAGAGCAGCAGAACCGCCAGCACCAGCCACATAAACACCTTGGTGCGCGGCGGTTGCTCCAGTGCGGTCGGGTGGGGTGCCAGGGCACTGGCCCGGGGTTTCGCTGAGGGAATCCAGTTTTCCAGCGTGCTCCATTCGTCGGATCCTTCATCCTTCATGGGGGTTTCCGCGGGGAACGGATCCACCTGATGCATCTTAATGATCTGCTGGAGAGAGTACGGTCCCTGCACTTCCGCCCCGTCGCGGCTCAGCCAGTACGAATTGGTCATCGGTGGCTTTTTCATAGGAATAGTGCCTGATTGTTAACGAAAGGCGCGCTCTCTCTATTTACGGTCCGCAACCCGCGCTGGATCGAACCACCCAGCGAAGAGCGGTGCAGAGGGCACCTTTGGCTTCGGGTCGGCAGGGTTCTTTCATCCCAGCGGGTTCAGCTTGCAACCGTCGCACAGTGATATTATGCCTACTTGACCATGTCCGACGCCGCCTCGTTCTACACATCTTCCTCCACCCACCAGTCCTCCGAACCCCCGAAAGGGCATACGTACAAGCAGGCCGGGGTGGACATTCGTGAAGCGGCGGCCCTCGTGGGTGACATTGGCCAGCTCGTGAAGCGCACCCAAAAGCGCCGCCAGCTTGCCGGGGCTTTCGGTCTTTTCGCGGCCGCATATGACCTGAGCGCATACAAGCATCCGGTTATTGTCACCGGCTGCGATGGCGTCGGCACCAAGCTGGAACTTCTCCTCAAACACGACCTGCTGGAGAATGCGGGCAAGGACCTCGTCGCCATGAATGTCAACGACGTGCTCACCACCGGGGCGGATCCGATTCTTTTCCTGGACTATGTGGGCATTGGTCGGCTTGAGAAGGACAAGATCACGCGCTGTATCGCCGGCATGGTGGAGTACCTCGAAGCGTGCGGCTGTATCCTCGCTGGCGGCGAGACGGCCGAGATGCCTGGCATGGTGGCTGATGGCGTGGTGGAACTGAGCGGCTTTGCCATTGGTGCCGCAGAAAAAGACAGCCTCATCGATCCCACCACCATCCAGCGCGGCGACGTCCTCGTTGGTTTCCCCAGTGCCGGTTTCCACGCCAACGGTTTCAGCCTCGTGCGTCGCGTGCTTGAAGCGGAGAAACTCGAGCTCACCGACGAGGAATACCAGACCCTGCTGTTGCCTACGAAGCTGTACCATGTTGAAGCTGAGGCCCTTCGCAAGAACGTGCCCTCTCTTCGTGCCATGTCTCACGTCACAGGCGGCGGTCTCCCCGAGAATCTTGGCCGTCTTCTCGTCTTTGGGGGTCACGGTACTCATCTGAAAGTTCCCACCTGGAACAATCCCGTCGTGCAGAAGATCTTGGCCCACGTGGATCCCAAGGACGCCTTCGACACATACAACATGGGCTTCGGCTGGGTGGCCATCGTCGCCAAGGAAGACGTGGACAAGGCGCTGGCCTGTGGCGAAGGCGCGGTGGTGCTCGGTGAAATCGACGGCAGTGGCGAAGTCACGGTCGAGCTGGTTTGAAATGCTGAGCCGCAACAGATTCTGGACGGCCCGCTCAAATATTTCGTGACAAGAAAACGTCTTTCTGATCGTTATTAAACCGATGGTCCTCCGCCCATACCGGGGGGGAGGTCCGGCAGTTTCATTCTACGACCAACCGTCAAATCATCAAACTACATGAAAACTCTGCTCTCCGTTTTCGCCCTCTCGCTGGCCATGGCTGGCCTGTCCACTGCTTCCGCTGCTGACGCGTGCCCTGTGAGCGGCAAGCCCGCCAAGGACGGCATCACTGCCAAGCATGAAGGCAAAGAGTATGGCTTCTGCTGCAACAACTGCAAAGGCAAGTTCGAAAAAGAACCTGCCAAGTACCTCGGCAAGGCCAAGTAATCTCCCGGTCCCGCAAGGGACTTGAGACCTCTCTTTCGAAGCGGAGCTGGGAAACCGGCTCCGCTTCTTTATTTTTCGGTGAATAGCCGGATGGCTTTGCCAGTCAGACTGCGCGCCCCTTTGAGGCCCCGAAAATCTCCGCGTTTTCTGCTCTCGATCACCAATTTCTTGCGATCTGGAGCGTTGTATCATTAATTAATTCCCGTTCATGACCCTTTGGTCTCTGCCTACACACCAGGGGCCCCACCTGCATACCTGACCTTGATGAAAACTCTGCTTACCCTCGCCTTCGTTGCCATCGCTGGCATCGCCTCCGCAGCCCCTGTCAACAAGACCTGCCCTGTCGGCGCCCGTCCGGCGCGTACAGACGTGACCTCCACCTACAACGGCAAGGAAATCGCCTTCTGCTGCAACAACTGCAAAAAGAAGTTCGATGCGGATCCTGCCAAGTACGCTGACAAGGTGAAGTAAGGGCAGGGAGGCATCGCCACGCGGTTCCAGCAACCCAATTTTAAATTCAAACCACGACGAGACCGGGGAGTGTTCCCCGGTCTTTTTTGTGGCCGTGGGGGATCTATCGGAATGCCCTTGGAGCTTCCTTGGCCACTCTTTGTCGAACCGAACAGTCGCTTGCAGCTGGTAGCCCGAATACGCTACTCCTCATCTTCTTCGTACTCGCTTGAGTAGAAAATAAAACCCTTGGCGTACTTGCCAAACAGATACTGCCATAGTGTGATCTGCCCCACCGTGTCGACCTGAATCACTGGCGTGCTTCCATTCTCCCGGGCATCACTCCGCAGCCGCTCGACGTTTTCCTCCTGCTCTAGACTATCCAGAGCCAGAATTCTGGCCTCCCTTGCATTGACGGTCCACACCCGGCGCACGGTGTAGAACCCAATGAGAGGTTTGTCGTCCCCCTCTACCTGGGTGTTGAATCCTGAACCGTGGAACGTGATCTGGTAAAACGGCATGGCAAATGGAGGAGGGGCGCTCAGGGGGACATTCCTTGCACCCTATTCTGTGTGCTGGGAGATATCCTTTCAACGCTCCAAGCTGCTTTTTCATCCTTCTGCCGTAGCTCTGATTTTGGCTGCAAGGTGAAACGGCAGGATGATGGGGCTCCGGTGCCGTATTATGCCGTTCGTACGACACAGGACTCTCCAAAGCGGTGATGCTCACCGCAGTCCAAAAATCCCGCTTCGCGGGATCAGGCGTAGGGGACGTGGAGTGGATTGCGAAGTCGGAGGCTTGGCAAGTGACTTGTGCCGATGATCTGACAACACCTTGATGCGAAGCATCTTTGGGAGTGCGGCGAGAATCGCCGCTTTCGTGGCTCAGGTGATTGTCTAGAATACTTGGTTCTCCAGCAGGGCTCTTTTCACACGGTGATGCTGCTTTTATGACGCTCGCAATCGCCGCTGTGCTCTTGTCGATGCTATTCTCATCAAGCCGGGAAATCTGAAGCAGCCTTGTCTGACATGATATTTGGGAGTGAGTTCTACCACCCTGCGAACAGCCCCGGTTGCCTCATCATCGAGGCTGGCGTCAAAGCGTGATGAGTGTCCATCACGATCAGCGGTTGTGCTTAAGGCACAAACCGCCGATCCCTGGATAATGGTAAATGAGCTCCAGGTTTTTTGTGCGCTGGGGAGACTTTGGGGCTGGAGCCGATTGCCAATCGGCGGCACAGCAGATTGCCAATCTGCGCTACGCTGGTGCGACGTCAGGGGAGGTGGGGTGCCAAACCGGCGGGACGCCGGTGGCACGCACAGGCAGGATGCCTGTGTCACTCGCTACACGAGTTCGTTCATCACTCCGGTGCTGCTGCCGAACTTGTCGGTCTCCACACCCATTTGTTGGAGGAGGGTGACGAAGAGATTGCAGAGGGGCGTGTTGTTGTCGTGCTTGAAGGCGTGGTGCTGGCCGTGCTTCAGGCCTCCGCCGCTGAGGATGATGGGGAGGTTGGTGTTGTCGTGCTTGTTGGCGTCGCCCATGTTGCTGCCGAAGAGCACCATGGTGCGGTCGAGCAAGCGTTCCGCGCCTTCTCGCTTGGAGGCGAGGTTTTGGATGAGCTTATTGAGGATCACCATCTGCTGGCGGTCGGCGTCGGCGAGTTGACGGACTTTATCAGGGGCCTGGCCGTGGTGGCTGAGCCCGTGGTAGCCTTCGGTGGTGGCGGCATCCTCATGGATCTTGAAAGCCGGGGTGGCGAACGCGTCCACCATGAGCGTGACGATGCGGGTGGAGTCTGACTCAAAGGCGAGCTGGGCCATGGCGAGCATGAGTTCCAGTTTGTCGAAGATGAGCTTCTTGTCCTGAATGTCCGTGGGTTCGGGCAGGGTGGTGAGGGGCTTGGGCTTCAGTTCCCACTCGCGGGCGGTGACGAGACGCTCCTCCACTTCCCGCACGGAGGTCAGGTACTGATCCAGCCGGGCACGATCCTCACTGTCGAGGGTCCGGTTGAGACTGCCCATGTGATCCTTGAGGGTATCGAGGATGCTGCCGCGTTCATCAAGGCGGTTAAGCTGCTTTTTGACAGCCTCCGGATCGCCCTGGACGAACATGCGGCGGAAGAGGGCGGTGGCGCTGTCTTCCGCAGGGAGCAACACTCCGTCGCGCGTCCAGGAGAGGCTGCGATTGGCCTTGTCGATGTTGACCCCAAGATTCAGGGTGGAAAAGCGGGTGAGCTGACCGAGCTTTTCCACCGCGAACTGGTCAAGCGAGATCTGGTTGCGGAAGCCGCTCTTCGTGGGTCCGCGGGCGGCAGTGAGGAAACAATTTTCCGCGCTATGGCCACCATTCACATCTGGGTGGGAGATGCCGCTGAAGATGCTGAACTCGCTCCGCACGTCGGCAAGAGGGGCGAGGGTGGGCGTGAGTTCATAGTCACGTCCCGTGGCGGTGGGGAAGAAGGGCTTGGGCAGGAAGCCGAGGTTGTTTGAGATAAGCAACAGGCGGCGGGGTGCCTTCACTTCTGCGGCCCGGCCAAAGACGGGTGTCATGCACTCGAGCAGCGGCAGAGCCAGGGTGACCCCGGCGCTGCGAAGAAATCGGCGTCGGGAGAAGGGCTTCGCGATGTAAGGGGAGTTCATGAAATAAAGAAGGGGTGGATAAAATCAAGGGGTGCCGCGGAAGATGCGGCTCTGCACCAGGGCGAGCATGAGGTCCTGCACGCGGTAGCCATCGGCTGCGCAGGCATCAAGCAGGGACTCAATCTCCGGGCGGTCGGAGTAGCGGACGGGCGTGCCGGTGGCGTAGAGGGTGAACTGATGGAGCATGTTCCGACCCAGTTGGCGAGGATCAGAGGCCAGAATGGCTTTCAGTTCGTTCACATCCTTAAAGGCGGGACCGTCCAGCAGCTTGGCGCTGGCATCCACGCGACCCGCCAGCGTGTAGCTGAAGTCGTGTCCCGCCCGATCAATACCGCTGATTCGTTCGCCCTCCTCAAGGCCGCGATAGCGGGCGCGCCAGCCACCGAGGATGTCAAAGTTCTCCAAGGCAAAGCCGACTGGATCAAACCGGGCATGACAGGCGGCGCAGGACTTGGACTTCGTGTGAAGAGAGAGGAGATCTCGGATGGTCTTCGCGCCGCGAATGTCCGGCTCGACGGCCGCGACGCTTGGCGGGGGCGGCGGAATGGGCCTGCCAATGAGGCGTTCTGTCACCCAGGCCCCACGGATTACGGGCGAGGTGGTGGTCCCGTTAGAGCTGACCTTCAAGACCGCCGCCTGGGTCAGCAAGCCTCCAAATGGGCTGCCTGCGGGCAGGGTCACTTTTCGCATCGCGGAGCCCGTCATCGTCGTGAGCTGGTAGTGGCGGGCAAGACGGTCATTGGCGAAGATGAAGTCTGACTTCACCAGCACGCTGGAGGGGAGGTTTTCCCGGACCATGGCCGTGAAGAAAGTGCGGGTCTCCCGCTCCATGCTCTCCACGAGGTATTCATCGAATCGATACTCAGGAAACAACCGGATGTCCGGGTCGTCGCGGCGGATGTGCCGGAGACTGAGCCAGTAGTCGGTGAAGCTTTTCACGAAACGTTCAAAGCTGGGGCCGCCGATGAGGCGTTGAGTTTCTTCTCCGAGAACCTTCGGATCCTGCAGCTGGCCCTTCGCCGCGAGTTCGAGCAGGCGGGTGTCGGGACGGGAGTTGGTGAGGAAATGGGAGAGGCGGGACGCGATGGCGAAGGAGTCAGATGCGGCTTTGGGCTCGCGCAAAAAGATGAAATCGCCGGAAGCCAGGAACGCTTTGTAGCCTGCCAGCATGGCTTCGACAAAGGGGGCACCCTTGTCCAGACGCTGCTGGATGAGGGCATCAAACCGGGCGATATCCTCCTCCGACACGGGTTCCCGTGCTGCGAGAGTGACAAAGCGGCGCAGCAGGCGCTTGGCCTCCTCGGAAGCGTTTGCGGGTTTCACCTGAATGCCGAGGTCATCAAACAGGACGTGGTGGGAGGCCGGCGGCCAGGTGGGAGGCGGGAGGGGGCCTTCAACCTCAAGCCACTGTACGGCGATGCCGGGTTGTCCTCCCACGGGGAACGGGGGATATCGATACGATGGCGCGGATCCATTGGGGTTCCTCGCCAGGGGCATGGGCAGTCCGAGCAGGCTGTACTCAAAAGACTCACCTTCACGCATGCGGATGGTGGTTTCATAGACCTGCTTTTCCGGCTGCACGTCGATGATGCCTCCCTCAGCCCGCACCTCATTGATGATGTCGGCACCAGCAGGCTTGCGGGTGCGGAAGGTCAGCGGCACGGGTGCTTTGGCCGCGGTGAGAACATAGCCGGGCTGCTGGAGCACGGCGCGTGCAGAGATCCGCACCCGGTAGTGGCCGGCGTGTTTCGCCACGATGCCCTTGGGATTGCCGATGTACGGCCAGCTTGCAGAGCGAAAGAGGGCCATCTCGATGCTCTCATCCGTGGCACCTTTTTTGACGGCGTCCCTCTCTGCGTCTTTGCCTTTCATGGCCCCCCAGTCGATGAACCTGCCGTCACGGGCGAAGAACATGGACTCGCGATTGCCAAAGGTGCCGGTTCCGGGAAATAGATCTGTGCCCACCACCCGCCATGTGGTCACGGGAGGTGGTGTCGGTTCCGTCACCATGGCGGAACGCAGGGCAGTCTCCGCCGCATCCAGATAGGCGGTGAGCTGCACCCTCGACATGTCGAGCGTGGCGGTGGTCTTGTTGAAGTGATGGCCTTCGCGGTCCTCAGGCAGGATGTCGCGAACATCCAGGTCTGGAAGATTCAGGACATCGCGCAGGTTTTGCTCGTACTCATCCCGGTTCAAGCGCCGCACAGGCCCCCGCCCGTGGGACTTCACATCGGCGAGGTCGATCTTGGAGAGCTCAGTGTCCAGCGCATGGACGAGGGCTGCGCGATCGGCGGCGGGGAGATCTTCCGCGTCGGGGGGCATTTCCCCCTTTTCCACCCGATCATGAATGCGCACCCAGCGCTCCCTCAACGAACGGTTGGCGAGGTCGTAAGGGAGCGCAGTGAGATCGAGACCGCCTTTTTGGACATCCTGGTCGTGGCACTCGAGACAGGTCTGATTGATGCGCGAGGCAACCTGGTCGGCGGCCGAGGCGTGGCAGGGCGGAGTCGGTAACAGGGTGACCAACGCAAGCAGGCTGCCTGTGTGCAGATTCTGAAACGGGGCTTGGCTGACAGGAAGGAACGGCATGAAGTAAACGAGTGGCGGCTCCCAGTAATACGGGGGCTGGTGCTCGTTTTTGTCTGACGGTCCCAGCGGATAATCCACCAGGACCTCTGTAGAATCCACATGGGCGCATCAGGTGGCGGCCTTGATCCTGACGTCACTCCTGTGACTTTGCTGCGCCAGGTTCGGGCCGGATGAACTTGCCGTTGCGATACCGGAGGTGGGTCACATTTTGGAATCCACCGGTCCCAGAGATGTGACCCGTGATCTTGATTCCAGTGGGCCCTTCGCCGCCAGATGGCAAAGCTTGAGCGACCCAATTGTAGATTTCAGGCCCGCCATTGGAGAAGAAGATGGGAGTGCAGAGAACTGGGGCAGGGGAGCCGTCCTGCTGGCGAGCGAGGAGAAGGATGGTTTCAGCCTGGTCAAGCCCTTGATCAAGGCGCTTGTCGGACACGTACCGGATGCAGAGGATTTCATGTCCGCCAAGATGGCCGAGGGAGCTCATGGAGGCATGGCATCCGGCAATGGGAACCCAGGAGAAGGTGGTTGGTTCATTGATGCGCATATCCCACTCCAGCTTGGCCATGTGAGTGAGATAATGTCGGAGAGGCTTGTCTGATGGAGGAATCTGGAAAATCGGCCCCCGTTCTGATGCCTTGGCATCAGGGACGCCGACGTAGGGGCCACCGGAATCTGCATAGGCTGACAGAGCGGCGACGGCTGTAAAGATAGCGCTGAGGAGTGTTCGATGAATCATCATGGTGAGCTGAGGCTTCGAAAGTAAGACGCATCGTGAGTTCCGACCCTTGGCCTCAGTTGGCTGTTTTCGGAGCGCGGCCGCCAATGAGTGCAATCGACCGGAAGGTGGGGGCAAGGTCACCTCCTCGATTTGTGGTCAAAAACCTTTCTCAAGTCGGGAGGGTTGATCGAGAAGCAGAAAATGTCGTGCGGATGCCAGCCCGTCGCTGGAAAGGGCGAGATACTTGTTCTGCTCGGTCACAGGCTTGGGGGTGCCCTCCGCTAGGATGTGCTCGGCGAACTTCAGCTTTGTCATGGTGTACTCATAGTACCCAATGGGGAGGGAGAGGACAAAGTCCCCCACACTGTACTGATAGCGGTCTGGGAAGAGCACGTGCTGTGCGCTGTCCTGTGAGCTGGTGTCCTGAGGCAGGGGTGCTGTGGCGCAGCCAGTCGCAAGAAGCAGGGGTACAATGGGGATGGCATGAAGGAGGCGCTGGAGCATGGTCCGTGGGAGGAGCCTCCATGCTACCATGGAGAAATGCAATCATGGACTGGCCTGCGCATTCGCCGAAATCCTTTCCTGTCTCGGACCGTTCCGTCTTGTCCACCCGATCTCATGCACGCTTCCTCGTCTCTGCGCCGCACTCTCCAGCTTGTCTTTCCCTGTGCCGTCGCCATTTGCCTCCTGCCCTCTTGCAGCACCCCGGACCTGGTTTGGAATCCGGATGCCAGATCGATGACGAATTTGCGGTCCCTGCGGCTCAAGGGGGATCGCCCCAGTGTTACGCTGGACAAGGACGTCACGCTCCATGCGGACCGGATCGACTACCACGACAAACGTCGCCGGGTAGGGGAGGCGGTGGGTCGGGTCTATCTGGAAGTGGGCCCAGCGGGTCGCTACGGCTGGCTGGTGGAGCATGGGTATGCTGAGCGGGCTGCCTTCGACAGGCGTGACCACTGGTTGATGCTTCACGGCCATGCCATGCTGGAACGGGAAAAGATGACCCAGATCGCCACGGCTCCCTATACCGAGCTGGAAATCCGCTGGGGCCACCTGACCAGTGACATCATCGTGCGCGGCCCGACCCGTACGGATTTCGCAAAGTCCAATCCCGTCCCACCAGGCGTTACTGTTCACGACGCCGCCGTGGGATCCAGCGCCCCGGCGGTCGCAGCACCGGGGCGGCAGTCGGAGTCTTCCCGGGGTGTACCACGTTTCCCCGTCAAAAATTGAAGAAAATGTTTCCCGCCTTGCCAACCGCTGGAATGCAGGCATAGGTTCTTTCCCCGAAATTCCAGGCATGAGCGACCCTATTAGGCACGAGTGCGGCATCGCCGCGGTAAGGCTGCTGAAGCCTCTGGGCTACTACGAACATAAATATGGCAACGCGCTCTGGGGGCTGGACCGCCTCCATGCGTTGATGATCAAGCAGCGCAACCGCGGCCAGGACGGCATGGGCGTGGGTTGTTGCAAGCTGAACATGCCCCCCGGGCTGCCGTACATGTTCCGCGTGCGCTCCAGCAAGAATGACTCGCTCGAGGAGGTTTTTGGCGAGGTCATGGACGACTTCAAGGACGTTTCCCGCAAGGCCAACAAGGAGCGCAAGCAGATCGCCCTGGAGCGGAACAAGGAGTACGTGAAGTTCGAGCACGACCCTGACGCGATCAAAGAACATTTCGAATTCGGCGGGGAGGTCCTCATGGGCCACCTGCGCTACGGCACCAGTGGCGGCTTCGGCAAGGCCTCGTGCCACCCCTACCTGCGCCGGAGCAACTGGCCCACGCGCAGCCTCATGGTCATGGGGAACTTCAACATGACCAACACGCGGGAGCTCAATGACGTGATGCGCCGCCGTGGTCAGCACCCGGTGGTGGACACGGACACGCAAACCGTGCTGGAGGAGATCGGTTTCCATCTGGATGAGGCTCACAACCGCCTCTACCACGAACTGCGTGATGACGGCATGGACGGCCTGGCGATCCCCGCCGAGATCAGCAAGCGCATGGACGTCACCCAGATCATCCGTGACTCCGCCGCCATCTGGGACGGGGGCTACGCCATCGCCGGGGTCATCGGAAACGGCGACATGTTCGTGATGCGCGATCCGAATGCGATCCGCCCCTGCTTCTACCTGCAGACGGACGAGTTCATCGCTTTCGCCAGTGAGCGCGCCGCGCTCCGCACCGTGTTTGAGGTGCGCGAAGAGGACACCCAGGTCATGCCAGCGGCTCACGTGGCCGTGGTGAAGAGCGACGGTCGATTCAGCGTGGAGCCTTTCACGGAGGTGCGCCCGCCGACGCCATGTGCCTTTGAGCGCATCTATTTTTCTCGGGGCAATGGTGCCACCATCTACACCCAGCGGAAGGCGTTGGGTGAGGCGCTTGTCCCGCAGTTGCTGGACGCCGTCGGCAACGACCTGGAGAACACCGTGGTCAGCTTTGTGCCGAACACGGCTGAGACTGCTTTCTACGGCTTCATGGACGGCCTCCGCAAGTCCCGCCGGTTCGAGGTGAAGAAGGCTCTGATGGACATGCTCGCCTCCGGGAAGCTGGACGAGTCCAAAGTGGACGACCTCATCCTGCGCAACTGGCCGCGGAGTGAGAAGATCGCGCACAAGGACATCAAGAGCCGCACTTTCATCTCCCAGGAAGAGGGGCGTGATGCGCTCGTCTCCAGCGTGTACGACATCACCTATGAGGTGGTAAAGCCCACGGACAATCTTGTCGTACTGGATGACTCCATCGTGCGCGGGACCACGCTCAAACAGAGCATTCTGCGCATCCTGGCCCGGACCAATCCCAAGCGCATCATTGTCGTATCCACTGCTCCACAGATCCGGTATCCGGACTGCTACGGCATTGACATGAGCGAGCTCGGGAAATTCATCGCCTTCCAGGCCGCCATTGCCCTGCTCAAGGACCGGAACCGCCGGGATCTCATCGACCAGACTTACGAGAACTGTCTGGCTGAACTCAAAAAGCCTGCGGTGCAGCAGCGCAACGTGGTGCAAGACATCTATGCGCCCTTCACGGCGGAGGAAATCTCCGCCAAGGTCGCCGAGTTGGTGCGTCCCCAGACCACCACTTGGAAGGGCGAGGTGGACGTGATCTACCAGACCATCCCTGACATGCGTCGCGCCTTGGAGCCGCATTGCGGCGACTGGTACTTCAGCGGCGACTATCCCACCCCTGGCGGCCATGTAGTCGCCAATGAGGCCTTCATCCGCTACTACCGCGGGAAGACAGGCCGTGCCTACGACATGTTGTTTGAGCCATGAAGATACTCGTCACTGGAAAAGGAGGACGCGAGCACGCCATCATCACCGCGCTCCGTGAAAGCGCCCCGGAAGCAACCCTGTACGCCTACCCAGGCAGTGACGCCATTGCGGATCTCGCCACCCGCGTGGAGGCAAAGGACCTGCTGGATCTCATTGCGTTCATGCAGCGGGAGCAGGTGGACCTCTGCGTCGCCGGGGAGGAGGCCTACCTCGTGAAAGATCGTGGTCTGGCAAATCTCTGCGCGGAAGTCGGCATTCCCTGTTGGGGGCCGATCAAGGAGGCCGCCCAACTCGAAGCCAGCAAGGCGTTTGCGAAGAATTTCCTGCAGAGGCACAACATTCCTACTGCCGCCTTCAGCGTGGTGCACACCAAGCATGAAGCCCAGCGAGCCATCACGAAGTACCCAGTGGTGCTCAAGTTCGACGGCCTTGCTGCAGGCAAAGGCGTCGCCGTGTGCCCTGATGAAGCCGCTGCCACGGAGTTCCTGGACGAGGTCTTCACGAAGCGTTCTTTTGGCGAGGGGGACCTCATTGTGGAGGAATGCCTCACTGGTCCAGAGATCTCGATCTTTGTCTCCGTCTGCGGGGATCAGTACCACATCCTCATGCCTGCTCGCGACTACAAGCGCATCGGCGATGGTGATGCCGGGCCCAATACCGGCGGCATGGGTGCCGTGGCCTCCCGCCAGATCATTTCTGCGGAACTCCTCGCCGAGATCGAGGAAAAGATGGTGAAGCCCACCGTGGCTGGCTTGCAGAAAGATGGCCTCAACTATCGAGGCTTCCTCTACTTTGGCATCATGCTTACGCCCACCGGCCCGCAGATGCTGGAGTACAACTGCCGGTTTGGTGATCCTGAAGCGGAAGCCGTGCTGCCCATGGTGCGAGGCGATTTTGCCGGATATCTTTTCAGCGCTGCCAAGGGCGAACTGAAGCCGGAACTGGTGAGCTTCAATGAAGGCTGGAGCATCTGCGTCATCCTGGCCAGCGCTGGGTACCCGGCCTCCTCCCGCAATGGGGATGTGATTGCTGGCTTGGACAGCGTGAATGGCTCCCGCGTGTTCCATTGCGGCACCCGCCGTGGTGATTCGGGCTTTGAAACCAACGGCGGTCGCGTACTGGCCGTGGTAGCCCAGGGCGATACGCGCGAGGCAGCCCGTGAAAAAGCCTACCAGAGTGCCGGTGGAATCATCTTCGACGGCCAGCAGCGCCGTTCTGATATCGGCCGGATGCACTTTGAGTAAGTCCACTTGGCCATTCCTGTACGAATAACGTCACTTTCCCCTCAGACATAACCCAAGACACCACACTACCTGCTCCCCACCCATGAAAGCCATCATCATCTACGGAAGCGCCAATGACATGGCGTTTATGCAGCCTGGACGCGACTACCTCGACAAGGAGGCTGTTGCCTATGAGGAAAAAGTTCTTTCCGCCCACCGCAACCTTCCGGAGCTGCTGGCTTACCTTGAGGAGCTGAACAAGAGCGGCGAGAAAATCGTCATCCTCGCTGTGGCCGGCCTTTCCGCCGCCCTCCCTGGCGTGGTGGCGGTGGCGACTGAGTACCCGGTCATCGGGGTGCCAGTTCCTGGCGGCCCGCTCAATGGCATCGATGCTCTCCTCGCCATCTGCCAGGTGCCCGGACAGGTGCCGCTCGGTACCGTGGGCCTGCACAGCAAGGCTGGTCTGAACGCCTGCATGTTCGCCCATCGCATTCTCAAGCTGGGCGCCTAAGCCCAGGCTGGAGCCTGTATTTTTGACCCCACTTTCGCCTCTGGGCGGGAGCGGGGTCTTTTTTGCCCCGGTGTCTGCGCCAGCCTCCGACTCCATGCGCGGATTGGGGGAGGGATCGCTTGCCTGCGGGTGAATTCTTTGCCACACTGCGGCACCACCTTCCCATGCCGGACCTCGCGCCGATCCTCTCCAAACAAGACGTTACGCAGCGCATTGAGCGCATTGCCCAGGCCATTCAAGAGCGTTCCCCGGGCAAGGACCTCGCCCTCGTGGGCATTTATCGCCGTGGCGTGCCCCTCGCAGAGCGGCTCTACACGCTGCTCAAGCCGCATTTCCCCGACCTGAACATCGGCCGGGTGGATATTTCCTTATACCGGGATGATCTGAAGGCCCTGGAACTCATTCCGAAGCTTGTCGGCTCGGAGCTCGCCTTCGATCTCGACGGACGCCACGTCATCCTCTGTGATGAAGTTCTGCACACCGGACGCACCGCCCGTGCCGCGCTGGATGAACTGCTCGAGTACGGCCGCCCCCGCAAGGTGGAGCTGGCTGTGCTTGTGGACCGGGAGGGCAGGGAACTGCCCATCGCCGCCGACTACGTAGGAGAACGTGTGACCATCAAACCTGAAGAACGCATCGCTGTGAGATTTGTGGAAGTGGACGGCGAAGATGCCGTGTATGTGCAACAAGGAGGAGCCCGCCGATGACCCCCCGTAAAGACCTGTTGGACATCCAGAGCCTGACGGATGAGGAGCTTGAGTTCATCCTCTCCAACGCCGTCCCCTTCAAGAACCTCTTCAAGAGGTCCGTGAAGAAGGTGCCCACGCTCAAAGGGCGCACCGTGCTCACGCTCTTCTACGAGCCCTCCACCCGCACCCGTTCGTCGTTTGAGATCGCCGCCAGCCGCCTCTCGGCCGACGTCACGAACTTCTCCGTGAGCACCTCCTCTGTGGTGAAGGGGGAGAGCGTGCTGGACACCGTGGCCACTCTGGAGGCCATGCGCACTGACTATGTGGTGGTGCGCCACAGCATGTCCGGCATTCCCAACCTGATTGCGAAGCACACGAACGCGTCCGTCATCAATGCGGGCGATGGTTTCCACGCGCACCCGACCCAAGGGCTGCTGGATGTGTTCACCATGCGTGAGGTCTTTGGCGGCGATGTCCGGGGCGCTCGTGTAGCCTTCATTGGCGACATCCAGCACTCCCGCGTGGCCCGCTCCACGAACCTGCTCTGCCGTCGCATGGGCATGCAGACCGCCATGCTCGCCCCTGGCTCCCTGATCCCGCGGGAACTGCCGCAGGAGATCGCCGTCTTCCAGGATTGGAAAGAACTCTACGCCTGGAAGCCCGATGTCATCTACCTCCTGCGCGTGCAGACGGAACGGCAGAATGTGCCATTCTTCCCCAGTATCGGCGAGTATCACCGCCTCTTCGGCCTCACGGATGAGCGTCTGAAGTGGGCTCGTGACAACGGCATCTGGGTCATGCACCCAGGGCCCGTGAATCGCGGTGTGGAGCTCACCGACTCCGTCATGGAGTACGAGCGCAGCCTCATCGACCAGCAGGTGGAGAACGGCATCGCCGTGCGCATGAGCGTGCTCTACTGGCTCAAGCCCGGCAGCTCCACTGAAGACAAGCCCTGATCCAATCTGTTCCTGTTTCCTCTATCCGTTCCTCTCACATGAAGCGTCTGTTTAAAGGCGGCGAGATCGCCACCGAAGATTCCCCCAAGCTCACCCGTGTCGATGTCCTCGTAGAGGACGGCAAGATCGTGCAGGTCGCCCCCGGCATTGCCGCAGGGGAGGGGACCGAGGTGGTGGACTGCACCGGCAAGGTCATCCTGCCCGCCCTTTTTGACGTGCACGTGCATGCCCGTGAGCCCGGGCAGGAGCAGAAGGAGAACATCCTCACCTGTAGTGAGGCCGCGATCAACGGCGGGGTGGTGGGCTTTGTCATGATGCCCAACACCGCTCCGGCAATCGATACCGCTGGCGTTGTGAAGACGGTGCTGGAGTCGGCCCGCAAGTGCCGCATCCCCCTCTACACCAGCGGGGCCATCACGAAGGGGCGTGAAGGCAAGGAACTCGCCGCCATCGGTGCCATGAAGGCCGCCGGTGCCGTGATGATCACAGATGACGGCTACCCCGTGAGCAACCCCGTGGTGCTGCGCCGCGCCATGGAGTACGCGAAGAATTTCGACCTCATCCTGGCCAGTCATTGCGAGACCATGGAGCTCAGCGGGAAGGGCTCCATGCACGAGGGCAAGGTGTCCTACAGCCTCGGTCTGGAAGGCATCCCCGCCATCAGTGAGGAGATTTGCCTGGACCGCGACATCCGCATCGCCCAGTACACCGGGGCGCACGTTCACATCCAGCATGTCACCACCGCCCGCGGTATGAACACCATCCGTCGGTTCAAGGAAGAAGGCGTCAAGGTCACTTGCGAAATCGCCCCGCACCACCTCATCTTCAACCATGAGGACATCCGGGACTATGACACCTCGTACAAGATGAACCCGCCCCTCCGCACGCCGGAGGACAATACTCTGCTCCTGCAGGGACTCATCGACGGTGTCTTTGATGTCATCGCCACCGACCACGCTCCGCACACAGAGTTCGAGAAGAAGAACGACTTCCAGAGCGCGCCATTTGGCATCACGGGGCTGGAAACGGCACTGCCCTGCCTCTATGACCGGTTCATGAGCAAGGGCGTCTTCGGCTGGGACGTGATCGTGAAGCGTTATTCCGCTGAACCCCGCCGCATCATCAAGCTTCCTCCCGTCCCTGTGGTGGAAGGCGGTGTCGCCGAGTTCATCGTGTTTGACCCCAACGGCAGCACCACCTTCACCAAGGAGTTCATGAAGTCCAAGAGCAGCAACACGCCGTTCTTGAACCAGACCCTGAAGGGCAGTGTGGATGTGGTGGTGCTGAAGGATGAGGTGCTGCTGAATCGGTAGGACCGGCTTCGCCGGAGACACCCGACTGGAAGACACCAGACATCAGACTTGAGGCACACCGGCTTCAGTTTGATGCTGCGTCTGGCGTAGTCCGGCTGTCCCAGCCGGTAGTGGGAGCGGGGGGGGGATGACACGCCCCGCTGCATTGAACGTCTGCCCATCTTTGACTCCTGTAGGGCGGGCGCTCCGCCTGCCACGAGCGTCTCCTGAGGTCACCCCAACTCCCGATGGCCGTTGTGCGGCTGACGTGTTGACATCCTGTGGAGAAATACTGAAGATCCCCCAGCTCATCCTTCTTCAGCCCGCTGCCATATGAAGTTCGTCTATATTCTGATCTCTGCGGTGACACTGGCCGCTGCTGGCTACGCGGCCTGGCAGTGGCTTCCCATTGGCACCGTCCACGGGCGGACTGTAAGATTGCGCGAATGGTTCAGTTCCAACACCAGGCTGCAGCTTCGCGTAGGAAAAGCAGATCAAATCCTGAAGGCGTGTCTGGCTCTCCCACGTGAACAGCAGTTGGCTGCCCTCCTGGCTCTGGAGCAGAAGTACGGAGAAGTCTTCCTTTCTGGAGACAAGATCAGGAGGGCGATCGTTGCCACGGGTCAGGATGCCTCCTTGCCCGCAATCCGTCGGTGGCTGCAGAACGTGCCCCACCTGGGGCAAAGGGCTTTGATTTCCGGAGTCGAAGAAGCTCTTCGATCTGGCCGAGCGGCTCCGCATTTCAGAATCCAGGTCTTGCAAATGCTGCTTCCCGCGTTGGATGGCCACGGCGACTGGTCCTCGGTCTATGCGGACCACATTCCCGCTTTGCTGCTCAAACTCGATCCTGCTTGGGGTGAGCGTGTCCTGAAGTCTCCCGAGTACCTGAATCCAGACTACGACTACTTTGACGATATCCTCAATGCGTTCAGTGCCACCGGGGTGATCATCCCCCGGAGCATGATTGATTCATGGCTTCCACGCTGGGACAAGGCTGACCTCTCTTATAGCGAAGTAAAGACGGCAATCGAGGTGCTCAAAGCCCTTTCATTTCATGACGAGGCGGCGGCGGACGCCGGCCTTTACAAGCTAGTTCTTGCCAGGACGGAAGCCAGCGCGCTCGCCGCTGAGGTCCTGTTGAAAATGCGGGAGCTTCCGCATCCCAGATTCCAACTCTCAGACAAGGCCGAGAAGGATGGTGGTGCATCCCTCAACGCTCATGAACGTGCCGCCTGGCTTGTGGACCGCTACAACTATGCCATCTCCTGTGGAGGACTGGCCACCTTTGAGCATGACGAGGTGGGCAATTTCCTTCCTGAAATCATCGCGGCATTGCGTGAGGTCGGTAGTGCCTACAACGCTCGCCGTCTGGAGGCCTTTTGCGTTCTCTTCGGCCCTGGTGGCCCACCTAGAGACCACCTCGCCCGGAGCCAATATGTCGAAAGCCGCGGGGAAGACTGGATCGCCGCCCGCGAAGGGTTGGACGAAATGTTTACGGAATTCGAAGACACTGAGTGGCTGCTCCTCAAGTACGTTCTCGACCATCCCGATCA
Source organism: Verrucomicrobium spinosum DSM 4136 = JCM 18804 (assembly GCF_000172155.1). Lineage (NCBI taxonomy): Bacteria > Pseudomonadati > Verrucomicrobiota > Verrucomicrobiia > Verrucomicrobiales > Verrucomicrobiaceae > Verrucomicrobium > Verrucomicrobium spinosum. Next base: position 2,660,650 of record NZ_ABIZ01000001.1, read on the forward strand.
CTTTGACAAAGTGCCCCGGCGCGAGATTGAAAGCGAAGATGAAGCGGAATAGTAAGGGGCTCGTTGAAGGTGCTGCGGGAGTAGTCCGGCCGTCCTCAGCCGGTGGAGGGAGCAGAGGAACAACACAACCCATTACCTTCTCACGGCTGGCCGCCCCCGACCCCTGTAGGGCGGGCGCTTCGCCTGCCACGAGCGTCTCCTGAGAAGTCACCTCGTCTCGCGCTCCCGAGGGCACGCCTCACCCGTTGACCTCAACAAGGCCGCGGAAACTATCCACGGCAGGCGAAAGCGGCGTCAAGCTGCCAGCACTCCAAGACGCTGGCGCGCTTTTCCCTGTGCCATCTGCATGGCTCCCATCTGTCCCAGTTCACTATCTCTCCAATTCGCTCCTCCCGCCGTCTATGCGCCACCCCACACCCGCCCGCTCCTGAGCGTATCCAGCCGGTAGTCAGTGTATTTCCTGCTGAAGAACTCCCGGCCCAGTCGTTTTGCCTGTTCCAACGGCCCACCGGGATCGGCGGCCACTTCACCTCGGCGGTTTCCCGATCCTCGAACCACGCCAACGAACTCTGAGTGCGTGTAGCGTGAGTACTCCTGGAGGGCTGTCGGACTGGCTCGCCGCTCGCTCCCCATCGGTGCTGCATGGCGATCTCAGTCATGCCCGATATCGACTGTCCACCGCGACCGGTTGCGCGGATGCAAGAATTTTTGTGGGCTTGCCCCACGCCTGGTTCTTCGACGTCTCAATGCGCGACCGACTTCGAAAAACCATTCACAATGACCACCCCTATGATGATGAAGCCGAGTCCAATGATTGCGGGTGTGTCCAGTTTCTGCTTGAACACGATCCATCCCACCGCTGCGATCAGCACGATGCCCAGTCCGCTCCAGATCGCATAGGCAATGCTGACGGGCAGGGTCTTGAGGGAGATGGAGAGAAAGTAGAATGCCCCCGCATAGCAAAGTGTAGTGACGACAGTCGGCAGGGGCTTGGTGAACTGTTCTGTCTTTTGCAAATAGGATGTCGCGATCACCTCTAGGATGATGGCGCCATCAGGGTGCCGTAGGTGATGAAAGGGGACATGATCAGAGAGAGGGATACGGTCGGAGGCCCGGCCAAGCCTCCTGCAAATAACCGCGTCTGGTTTTGCCGACACGAAGAGGCGGGTGCCAGACCCCGCCGCAGGAGTGCCCAAGGTGCCAAGATGCTGGCCGTCTGGAAGTGGACTGCCTGCTGGGGGAGATACGCCTTTGGGCGTAAGGGTTTCCCAGTTGGCGCTAGACTTTCGTGAAGCCAAGTGTATAAAAACCATATTAATCATGCTGACCACTATTGAGCCTTCTGCCCACCAGTCCGAAGTTCTCGTCGTCGATGACGACCAGAGCATTCGGTCCATCATGACCGCATTGCTGAGGCGGGTGGGGCTGAAGGTCAATCTTGCCATTGACGGTTTGGATGCCGTGGAGTGGCTCATGCGTCCTGAAAACCACGCAGATCTGGTGATTCTGGACCTTGCCATGCCTCGCATGTCTGGAGCCGAGGCATTGGAGCACATCCGGAGCATGCGGCCGGAGCTTGGCATCGTTCTCTGTAGCGGCTCCAAGACCGATCTTGCCACGACCCAGGAGCAAGGGGGGGACGCCGTGCTGTCTGCCTTCTCCAAACCTTTCGATATCGACGAGTTCTGTCGCGGCATACTCGTCGCCCTCAATCGCATGCGAGGCCGACCATTTCCATGACCACCGCGTGGAGACAAAAGGCACCGGGATTTGAACTCACGCCTCGTGGGAGCGGGGGATCTTTCAGTTCCGGTACACGCAGGGTTCTTGCGTGATTCTCCTGACAGCTCCGGGGCATCCTTGAAGGAGTCATCGCGAACCGGCCTACAGTCAAAAGCCAGACACCCTCCGCCTCGAAGAGAAGCGGAGGGTGCCTTGGGGCTCAACAAACAGGCTAAGCGTTGACTACAATACCGTTCACATACTGACGACTGATCGACTGAGCTGAATCACTGAATTACTGATTTACTGAACCGCTGGTTTCATCCACGGTCACGAAGCGGCTGCCGCCGCGGCTCCACACTTTCACCAGGGTGTCGCCATTGGGGGCGTCTTCGGTGAGCTTCACCGCTTCCTCAGCGTTGCTCACGCCCTTGCGGTTGATTTGCTGGATCACATCTCCGGGGCGGAGGCCGGCTTCCCAGGCGGGGCTGTCCTGTTCCACGTTGGTAATCACCGCGCCCTGGACATCGGAGGGGATGTTGTTTTCCTGGCGCAGCGCCCGGGTCAGGTCGGCCACACCCACACCGTTCAGCGTGCCTTCGTTGTCGCCGCGGCTATGGTGTTTTGCAGGAATGGCCTTGTCACTGCCGGGCTGGGGGGCCAGCGTGGCGGTGAGGGTCTTTTCCGTTCCGTCGCGCAGGATTTTCAGCTCTGCTTTGTCGCCCGGCTTCTCACTGGCAACCGCCAGTTTCAAGCTGCGGGCATCTTTCACAACTTTCCCGTCGAAGTGGGTGATCACATCACCGCTCTCCAGACCGGCCTTGGCTGCAGGGGATTTGGCGGGGACATCACCCACGAGCGCACCTTTGGTTTCGGCTGGCACCTTGAACTGGCTGGCAAGAGAAGGCGTCAGGTCCTGGATCATCACACCCAGGTAGGCTCGGGTCACCTTGCCGTCGGTGATGAGGTCATTCATCACACTGCGGACCATGTTGGCAGGGATGGCGAAGCCCACCCCGTCATTACCCCCGCCACGGCTCACGATGGCCGTATTGATGCCGATGAGGCGTCCTTGAGCGTCCACCAGGGCACCGCCGGAGTTGCCGGGGTTGATGGCCGCATCCGTCTGGATGAAATCCTCGTAGTCCAGGCCCATGGTCGCACGACCGGTGGCGCTGATCATCCCCAGCGTGACAGACTCTCCCAGGCCGAACGGATTCCCGGCGGCGAGCACTACGTCACCCACTTCCGCAGTGCTGCTGTCAGCGAACGGGATGGCGGGAAGGTTCGAGGCATCAATCTTCACCACGGCCAGGTCCGACTTGGGATCGGTGCCGATCACCTTGGCGGTGAAAGTACGCCCGTCATGGAGGGTCACCTCCACCTTGTCGGCGCGGTCCACCACATGGTTGTTGGTGAGGACATAGCCGTCGGCGGTGGCAATCACGCCACTGGCAGCGCCGTGCTCGCGGGGCATGCGCATTTGACCGGCTCGATTGCTGCCGCCGCCTCCATTGCCTCGACGTTCAAAGAACTGCCGGAGGTCGGGACTGCCGAAGTCGCCGAATGGGAGCTGCATGCCGGAGCCACCAAAGTCCACCGCGGGCTGGGCCTTGCCCACCACCTCGATCTTCACCACAGATGGGGTGACTCGCTTGATCACGCTGGAGAAGCTCATGGGCAGGCCTGCGGCGCGGTCGATGGGCTTTTCGTCGAGGGTGATGGCCGGCGGAGAGCCGCTGTCTTTGTTGGGGAGAATCTTGGTCTCCAGGGCAAGGGCTGTGGCCACGATGGCACCACCGCCCACGACAATGGCCGCGGTGCGGCCGAGGATGGTTCTGGGTGTTTTCATAAATTTGGCAGGAGGGGTTGGCTCCTCGATCGGAGCCGGTTGGATGTCAGGGGATTTGGAGGAAGTTTGCAGGTCAGGTTGCATGGCTGTCAGGGGGATGGTTCAGGGTTTTTGGGTGGGGGAGAGAGGAAGGGGGCATTCGCTGCCGGATGCAGGGCATCACCGCCCTGGATCTGGCTGGCACCGGGGGCAGCGGCTGTAGCGGACAACCGGTCCCGATGAGCGGTGCACCAAGTGACCGCCAGCAGGCTGAGCCCACCGGCAATGACCAGGGCCGTGAATACCGCGCCGCGTGCCAACCGCCGTCCAGCGCCGGGATGCAGCGCAGAGGAGGCGCTGTCCGTGTCAGACAAGGTGGGTGAATTCCAGGCGTGCATCACGACGCCATCTTCCCACATCCCGCCGTTCGCAAAATCGGACCCGGAACCGTCCCTCGTTAGGCAAAATGCCTACCGTCGGCCATGAGCGGCTTCTGATCAGCCTTTAGCCCTGGCTCTCGACATGCCGCACTGCCTGGCGGATCATCTCGGCGCTGGTGCTGAAGCCCAGCTTTTCCTTGATGTGATCCCGGTGCACGGAAACGGTCTTGGGACTCAGATTGAGCTGGGCGGCGATTTCCTTAGCTGTCTTGCCTTCGCCAAAGAGGCGAAATACCTCGAACTCCCGGTCACTCAGCTTCTCAATGGGGGAACTGCTGCCACGGGGCTTGGACTGACCAAAGGACTCCAGCACACTGGCGGCCAGCCGGGAGCTCATGTACCGCTGACCGGCCAGCACGGTTCGCACGGCCGTCAGGAACGTGGGGCCGTCGGCGTCTTTCATCACATAGCCTCGAGCCCCGGCCTGCAGCGTGCGGTTGGCCCAGAGCATTTCGTCATGCATGGAGCAGACCAGGATCTTTGTCTCTGGAAATAGGGCCATGACGTCCTTGATCAGGTCCAACCCGCTACGGCCGCCCAGGGTGAGGTCAGTCACCACCAGGTCGGGACGGACTTGCTCCAACAGTCCCAGGGCCTCTGCTGCACTCACTGCCGTGGCGCATACCTCCAGATCGGGCTGGGCATTGAGCATGAATCGATAGCCCTCAAGCACCATGCGGTGGTCATCCACCAGCAGGACGCGGGCTTTGGAGACAGGAGCGGGAGCTGGCATGGAGGTTGGGGAAGCGGGGTGTCGAGATGGTGCGGATCTAGGAAATAGAGTGGAGGGGGCTGGTCACCTTGCCGGGGCTACACAGCGCACCCGGGTGCCGCCCGCCGGTGCAGGCCCAAAATCGACCTGGCCGTCGATCAGTTGCGCCCGATATCGCATCACTCGCAAGCCCAGGCCGGGGCCTTCGCGGTTCTCCCCGGGCGGGGCGGGAGTTTCGTCCAGGCCGACACCATCATCGTCCACCTCCAGGATCACGTTGTCTCCCTGCACTTCCAGCCCGATGCGGATCTCCGACGCGGAGGCGTGTTTTAGCGCGTTGTTCACGGCCTCCTGGGCCATCCGGAAGAGATGCGTGGCCGTTTCCACATTCGGCAGGAGGACCGGTTGGGGGCAGTCCAGCACACAGCGCACTTTCCCGCTGCGGGATACACTGGTGGCCAGTTCCCGCAACGCGGCCATGAGACCGTCTGCCTCCAGGCTCACGGGAGCGAGACCGTGCGAGAGGGAGCGAGCCTCGGCAATCGCCTCCCGCAACTGCTGCGCCACCAGTTCGCCATGCGCCGTCAGCAGGGGGCCGGTGCTCTTTAACTGCTCCAGCATCGCGTTGGCCGTCATGGAGGCGGCGGTGAGCCGTTGCCCCAGACTGTCATGCAAGTCGTGTCCGATCCGCCGTCGTTCGCGCTCAGAGATGTTCAAAACCTCCCGCTCCAGGCGCAGCTTGTCCACCTCCTGGGACTGCAGACGGTCTGCCATGGTATTGAACACCTCAGCCAACCGCCCCACCTCATCTCCACCGCCCGGCATGAGAGTCCGGTCCCGCCGTCCCGCCCCCCATTCCTGAATGCCCCCGGCCAGCCTGGCGATGCGGCTGGCATAACCGTAGTGCAAGATGGCCCATAGCATGAAACTCAGCAGCGCCATGGCTCCGGAGATCCAGTAGAACTGCGTCCGGGCATCCTCACGTGCGCCATTGATGGCCTGTTGCCGGTTCAGCTCTGCCAGCGCCCAGCCTACTCCGCCGCGAGGCAGGGCAAAGGGGCTGGCGGCGTACACACGTTCCGCATTTTCACCGATCTCGATCACGACCTTGTTCACTGGTCGGATCAGAGTGGCCGCCGGGGCCAGTGTCGTCCCTTGCACGGGAAACCCTGCCCATCGTCCTGAGGAGTCTGCCAGAATGATTCCGCGGCTGTCCACAATGCCCGCCGAAACCAGCTCCGGCACATCGAACATGCTGGTCAACTCGAGCTGCACCACCCGCTGCAGATTGTCCGCCAGCAGGTGTTCGCTCATCGCCGCCAACCGGGCCGCCACCCCCCCTGCGCGTTGCCGTACGGACGAGAGATCCCTCGCGAGGTTGGCGTCCAGCGTGAGCGTGTAGTTCAACCAAGTGGCCATCACCCCAAAGACGAGCACCAGCAGGGGAGCAGTCAGCCGCATGGGCAGGGAGATGTTCAGCGAACCTCCTTTGCCCGGTGTCTTGGAAGACGACAAGCTCATCCTGAATCAACCGTTGTCCCTGCCGAATCGAAAGCAAACGGAAGGTGGGGGAAAGATCAATCTTCAAACTTCAAATGCCAAACTTCAAATGCCGAGGGGCTGCTTGGCTCATCATGAACCCGTCTTGAAGTACGGGGGCGACTGTCTTGGATATTGAATTTTGAGGTTTGGATTTTGAAGTTTTTTTCTACCCGCCCATCTTGCCCCTCCTCAGCTTGTAAAGCCCATACCCGAGTCCTGCCGCTCCGGTCATGGTTGCGGGAAAATACAGGGCAGGGTAGGACCAGCGGTGGAATGCCAGAGCTCCTGTAATGCCGCCGCAGAAAAAACCGGTGATGATGAGCAATGCGATGCGAAGGCGTCGTCCATCCACTGGAAGGCCTCGCACGGCGTGCCCCAGAAAGATGCCCAGATCCGTGAACATGCCGGAAAGGTGTGTGGTGCGGATCACGGACCCGCTGTAGGTGGTGGCCATGGCATTCTGCAGTCCACAGGCGCAGGATGCCAGATAGGCACCCGCATCATGATGTGCCTGGAGCAGCGGCACCGCCGCAGCCAGCATCAGGGCCTCCATCACCAACGCCACCCCGTAACGTCGGCCGAGCTTCAGCGTGCTGTCCTGAATGATCATGCCGCTGAGCACGGCACCCAGAAGAAATGACCCCGCCACAGCAGCCAGATGCAATGCCCCGCTTAAGCGCCCCTCCGCGATCGCTGCGGCCAGCATGGAGGTGGTGCCCGTGAGGTGGGTCACCGCCTGGTGCTCGAAGCTCAAGAACCCCACTACATTCACCATGCCAGCGACCATCGCCAGTGCCCATGCACCGGTGCCTACCCATCGCGGGAGCCGGGAGATCATGACTTTGGAATTGGAAAGTTCGGAAGAGGAGGGGAATCGACGAAAGAGCGGACTGGAGGGACGGTAGAGAGGCTTGGCGCGGATGCAAGGCTGGGGCAGGGATGATAGGGGATGATCATCCTCACGCGAAGGCACGAAGACACAAAGGGGGAGGGGACGGTCGGATAGCTTTGCGCTGCGCCAGGTCTCCTGGACACTGGCGTGCTCCAGGACGAGCCTTGTCAGAATATCCATCTACGTCCTGCGTCGAGCGTATGGAAGTGGTATGGTTCGGTCGGCTCGCCTATGACCCGAAACCGTCCGGCGGGGCAGCGACCTGCCCTCGGACTCGCGTTGGGGGCATTTTACCACAAAGCCCACCCATTCGGCCAGCATCTGCGTACGCTGGATGGTTCGCGGGCCGATGCTTCACGCTCCGACTGAACAATTTTGGTTGTCCTCCGCTCTGTTCCGGTTATTGTTCCAATTCCACGCCCGAAAAGGCGGTTCTGGACCTTCCCGTCTGGAGAGAAAGCCGGTTTAGCTCAGTTGGTAGAGCAGCTGATTTGTAATCAGCAGGTCGTCGGTTCGAGTCCGACAACCGGCTCTCTTTAGGAGTTCTGAGAATTCCGGAGACCGCCCAAGATGCTCCGTTTGGCGGGGGGGATTCTTGGATGTGGAAGACCTTTGTGATCTTATTGTTCCCACTCTGTGTTCTCAGTGACTTTGTGGTTGTTACCTCGTTCCCAAGCCGCCACCAGGGCCCCGCTCACTTGAGCACCCGCCACACGGGACCCAGCATGGACCAGCTTGCTCCGTCCCAGTAGAACAGGTGAAACTTCATGCCCGCCTCCGCGCCGGGTTCTAGGAACTCAACTTCGAAGAACGTCACGCCGGGCTTGAGGATTCCGGCCTTTGCCAGGTCACGGGCGGCGCCGGGAAATTCGGCAAATGCCAGGGAGCCCTCCGCATAGAGGGCAAGTTCCTCAGAGGTGGCTCCGTGCACTTTGACCAGCGTTTGAGCGGGCTTGGCGGCCAGCAGTTTTGCCAGGGCCGCGTCGTCGGTCTTTGGGAGTTGGGCATGAAACCCCTGGATCTTCGCCCAGATCTCCGGCGTGGCATCAGAGCCCAAGGCCGCTCGGAGTCGGGTCTCATCCGGCAGCAGACCCCGCACGATCTTTGCTGCCGTCGCCTCATCTTGAGCCATGAGAGCGGCGTGGTGCTTCTCGAAGAGTGCCTTGAGAGAATTCGCCCTCCCAGGGGCAGGCACTATTCCTTTGGGCGTCGTATCAGCTTGCGCTGCGGTTCCCGTCCAGGATCGGAGGGCTTCAGACGCGGATTTGGAGCCCCCATTTGATGGGGGGGCCGCTGTAGCGGTCACCGGCAGAAACTCCAGACTGTGGATCACTTTTTGGCTAAACCCTTTGGTCAGCAGATCTGCCTGCGTCTTGATCTCGCTAAGCTGCTTGTCTGCCATGAAGAAGGCCATCACGCCGTTTTCAGAATTCGCCGGCATCACTCCCACTGTCTTCACCCAGTAGGCCTCACCGGTGCCCGGTTTCACCATTTCTGCCAGCAGACATACTGCGTCGTTACCCCGGACGCGGGTCGCATAAACGTCGAGTTGTCGAGCCTGCTCATAGTTGCTGGTGATCTGGGGAAGTGCCTTGGTCCTGAGGAGGTTCGCACAAACTACCAAACGATCTTCCGGCGTGCGCTGGAGCGGGACGGTCATGGTCACGAAGCGAAGTATCTCCACCGCTGTCTTGTCTTCTGTTGCGATGCTCAGCCGCGCCAGCTCCGGCACTCCGGATTTTTTGCCGCCTGGCAGGAAATAGAGGTTGTTGTCCTTGGGCACCACTACCTTGAATGGTGTCTGCAGTGCGGGCAGTTCATGCTTGGCGGTGTAAGCCTCGTCGAGCACGAGGGGAGTGCCCATGAAGACGCCTTCCGCTTTGAAGCCCGGTCCCCGCACCACTCCCACGGTTTCTTCTCTGAACACCAGTTTTCCTGGTCGGCCCGCTTCTGCTGCCGGATCAGACTGGCTACAGACTTGTGAGAAAGAAAGGGGCAGGCACACCAACAGGAAGCAGGTGACGGTTCTCTTCATGCGTAAGAGGGTAGGCTGAAAGCGCTTTATTGCAACGCCCTGTGGTTGGACCCGCTGGCAAGGGTGGGGGAAGGAGTGTCCCATTTTGGGCTTCCGGCCACTTTTTGAAGAAAGTTGAATAACGATACAGCGCTCCCGTCTGATTGGCTGAAGCGCGAGTGATCCATCGAGGAAACCGGCTCCCGACAGAGGGGCCAACCGACCGGACCCGTGCGGCAACCAAACCCTTCTATCAGCCACTCAGTCAACCGAGCCCCCCATCGCCATGAAATCCAAATTCCTCTTCGCCTTCGCCGGGATCGCCCTTGCCCTTGGAGCCCTGGCACCCACCACCGCCAAAGCTGACCACTACGATGCTGGAGGCTACTATGTGACCCGGTTCGTCGGGTATGACCACTGCGGTCGCCCGGTTTACCAGAAGGTCTGGGTGCCTGTCTGCCGGCCCCGCCCCGTCTGTCCGCCCCCTGTCTGCAATCCTCGTCCCATCTGCCCCCCGTCCTGGGGTGATGGCAGCATTCACATTGACTTTGGCCATCGCAGGCATCACCACCACTGCCGCTAAGGGCATGGGGTGAGACGGTGCCTCTTTGAAGGCAACTTAAGAAAAGGCCGCCAGCAGCAGATGCTGGCGGCCTTTTGCGGTCTCAAGGTGATGATCGTCATCGGTGAAGACCATCAGGGAAAGTTAATTTCCTAGTCCTCACCCAAAGGCACGAAGGCACAAAGCAAAATCGGTTCATCGCAAGCCTCGCCACCCGCGAGTTCCACATCCATCATCCCAATCTTGTAAATCCTGTCTCTAGAATCGTCCTCCCAACCCCTGACTCCCATCACAGTTTCGCGCGCCGCAACCGGAGGGCGTTGCTAATGACAGACACGGAGCTCAGGCTCATGGCCAGCCCGGCCAGCATAGGGCTCAGCAGCAGCCCAAAGAATGGATAAAGCAAGCCTGCTGCCACAGGGATGCCGAGGGCGTTGTAAAGGAAGGCGAACACGAGGTTCTGCCGGATGTTTCCCATGGTGGCGCGACTCAGGTGCACGGCCTTGGCGATGGCTCGCAGATCCCCCTTCACAAGGGTGACATCGGCACTCTGCATGGCGACGTCGGTGCCAGTACCCATGGCAATCCCCACATTCGCTGCTGCCAGGGCTGGGGCATCATTCACCCCGTCTCCTGCCATGGCCACGGACTTGCCGGCTTTGGTGAGTTCGTTGACATGTGAGCTCTTGCCTTCCGGCTCCACTTCCGCGTGGAACTGGTCCAGCCCCAGCTTTGCGGCCACGGCGGCGGCGGTGCGTTGATTGTCACCCGTCATCATCACGAGTTCGATCCCCAACGCGTGCAGCTCCTTGATCGCCTCCGGAGTGGTTGACTTGATGGGGTCCGCCACGGCCAGCAGTCCGGCAGCGCGCCCGTCAACGGCGGCATACACGACGGTCTGTCCTTCCTCCTGAAGCTGGCGCGCCATTTCTTCCAGGCTCTGGAGGTTTTGGATGCCTTCGTCTTTGAGGAACGCCGGCTTGCCCACGCGCACTTCGTGACCCTCTACGGAGCCTGCCACACCACCGCCCGTCGTGGAGCGGAACCCTGATACTTCGGGAGCAATCGCTCCTTCAGCCCGGCTTTTCCACCCTTCAACTACTGCTGCAGCCAGGGGGTGCTCGCTGCCTTGCTCCAGGGCAGCGGCCAGACGCAACACTTCGTTCTCATCCAGCCCTACTCCCTGAGCTGGCACAACTCTGGTCAACCGCGGGCGGCCCTCTGTGAGGGTGCCTGTTTTGTCCACCAGCAAGGTGGTGATCTTCTCCAGTCGCTCCAGCGCCTCGGCATTTTTCACCAGCACGCCTTCCTGTGCGCCTCTGCCGATCCCGACCATGATGGACATGGGGGTGGCCAGGCCCAAGGCGCAAGGGCAGGCGATGATCAGCACCGTCACCGCATTGATGATGGCATGTGCCAGACGCGGTTCGGGACCCAGGAAGTACCACAGCACAAAGGTGAGCACGGCCACTGCCACGACCGCGGGCACGAAGATGGAGGCCACCTTGTCCGCCAGTCCCTGGATGGGGGCCCGGCTGCGTTGGGCATCCGCCACCAAGTTCACAATGCGGGCCAGCAGGGTGTCACTGCCCACGCGCTCTGCTTCCATCTCAAAACCGCCCGTGCCGTTGACCGTTCCGCCGGTGACCTTGTCACCCGCTTGTTTTTCCACGGGCAGGGATTCCCCCGTGATCATGGATTCATCCACACTGGAGTGCCCGTTGAGCACACGGCCATCCACTGGCACTTTATCACCAGGGCGCACGCGCAAGCGGTCGCCGGTCTTCACCTTATCCAGCGGTATTTCCTCGTCCCCGTGCGCCGTGATGCGTTTTGCCATCGGCGGAGAGAGATTCAGCAACGCCTTGATGGCAGATCCCGTGCGGCTGCGGGCCCGCAATTCCAGCACCTGCCCCAGGATCACCAGCACAATGATCACCGCGGCGGCTTCAAAGTAAACGCCCACACTGCCGTCGTGCCCGCTGCGCAGGGATTCAGGAAACCACCCTGGGGCCAGCATCGCGGACACGCTGTACAGGAAGGCGGCCGCCACTCCCAGGGAGATGAGCGTCCACATATTGAAGTTCAGCGTCACGAGGGAGCGCCATCCGCGGCGGAAGAATGGCCATCCTGCCCAGAGTACGACGGGTGTGCTCAGGGCAAATTGCAGCCAGCGTGAAGGTGCACTGTCTGCCCAGGACCCGTGGCCCTGGCCTGGCAGCAAGTGGGACATCGCCAGGATGAACACCGGCAGGGACAGCGCAGCGCTGATCCACATGCGGCGCGTCATGTCACGCAGCTCCGCATGGTCGTCCTCAGGCTCATCGGCTCCGGCCACCAGCTTGGGTTCAAGTGCCATGCCGCATTTCGGGCAGTCGCCGGGATGGTCCTGCTGCACTTCCGGGTGCATGGGGCAGGTGTAGAGCGTGCGAGCCTCCGGCTTCCACGCCGGATTGCGCTCCAGGGCCATGCCGCATTTGGGGCAGTCGCCAGGTTTGTCAGACTCCACCCCGGGGCACATGGGGCAGAAGTACTTGGCGGAGGCGGAGGGCTTCACGTCCGCGCTGGCATGATGATGCCCATGCCCGCCGCAACATGAGGCCACCGGAGCCGGTTTCGCCGGCACCGGGGCGGGCTGTTTGCCGCCACCACAGCAGGACTTGGCCGGAGCCGGGCTGGATGCCATGCCAACGAACTTCGTCCGGCAGTGCTCGCTGCAGAAGTGCCAGGTCTGGCCATCCTTCTCCGCGCTCAAGCTCGTCGCCGGATCCACCATCATGCCGCATACGGGGTCTTTCACCTTGTCCATCATTCAGTTCCTTCCATTGAGGTTGCGGTTGTCTTGGTTCTGGGCCGGGGCGTCGCATGTGCAGTCCAGGCATCCATGCGTCGCACAGCTTTGGCAGCTCAGCTCCAGCCGCTCTCTGAGCTGCTGGCGGGCACGATGATGTCTCACGACCAGGTTGTTTCTCGAAATCCCCAGTCGTGCGGACGCCTCTTCCGTGCTTTCACCGCCCAGGTCCAGCCGCTCAATGAGCTCCGCATACTCCGGTTTCATGGTCGGTAGCAGGGCCTTCATGCACTGGCAGGTCACCCGTTCTTCATCCAGATTCGGGGCGGCCTGCCGATCCAGCTCCACCTTCAGCTTTTCCACAGCCCGGGCATGCACGTCATCCCGCCGGTACAGGTCGATGATCGTCCTGCGCAAGATCCGGTAGAACCACGCCTTCGCGCTCTCGTCGTCCCGCAGTTCCCCGCTGGAGCGCAGTGCCTTCAGCAGGCTCTCCTGCACAGCATCCGCCGCCAGTTCAGGGCTGGACAGACGCTTCCGCGCAAAAGCGAGAAACTCGCTCAAGTGTTCCAGCAAAGAGGTTTCCAAAGTCTTCATTCACCAGGGCTGACGCAAAGGTGGGGCGCTCATTACAGTGTACGCGTCTGAGCAGTGAAGAAATTTAACCACAGAGCCACAGGGAAGACCGAAATTATGAATTGTGAATTAGGAATTAGGAATGGGCTCACTCTGACTGGGTCTTCGTGCCGATCAGGGGCTCCATTCTTAATTTCTAATTCCTAATTCATCATTTTTGGAAGTTCTCCCTCTAGCTCACTTTCTTCCATAGCAGTCCCAGGAACAGCGGGAATTCCTTCCGCGCTTTGTTCTCTGCCTTGGCCCTGGGGCCAGGCTCGCTCTGTTTGTGGGAGTACCATTCCTGAAACCCGGCGAGCACGAGGCCGGCGGCGAAGCCTTTGGCGAGCAGGTCAGAGAGGCTGAGATGGAAGGACGTGGTGGTCTCGCTCTCCCGTTGGCCAGGGTGCATGACGATGGGGATGGTCAGCGGGCTGCCGTAGGCATCCAGTCGGCGGTACTGGATATTGGCCTCTTCATCGAAGCCCCAGCTCGTCTGGCGGGGGATGCGGAAGGTGGGGTGGTTCGTGGCCCAAAGCATGCGACCGCCCGGCTTCAGTACCTTGGCCGTGGCCTGGCAGACTTCGCCCAGATGAGCCATGTTCTGGATGCAGAGGATGGCGGAGATGGCGTCGAAGGTGCCCAGATCGTTGAGCTTCGCTGCATCCCGCGCCACGTAGCGGATCGGAGCGGGCGAGGGGTAAGTTTTTGCTCGTTTGATCAGGGATGGAGCGGCGTCCACCCCGGTGACCTTCGCCCCCTCAGCCGTCAGAGCGCGGGAGAAGACCCCCTGTCCACAGCCAAGATCCAGGATGGACTCGCCCGCCTGAGGCTTCAGCAGGGCCAGGGCTCCGGGGATCACCACTTGCTGGTACAACTCAGAGCCGTTTTCGCCCAAGATCCTGTCGTACCATTGTGCCGACTGCTCCCAGGAGGTGGCGTGCTTCCTCAAGCCCGCAGGACCGTGACCAGGCCGGTATCCCGGCCGCGCCGGACTCTGGCGGCCCCCGGCACCTCCTTTTTGAGGTCGCGGTCCACGATAGGGTGCGGGAGAGGAGGAGCGTTCTTCCTGCTCTCCCCGATGACGACGGTTTTGGTTCTTATCGCCATCACGGTCACGTTTCTGCCAAGCCATCGGTCAGGATAGCCGGAATGCAGAAGATCGAAACCGCAAAAACAAGAGGGCTCCCAAAATCGGGAGCCCTCTCAGGGACAGAAGTTACGGGACGATCTGCGGGAAACGGCTACTTCTTCCCGGACGAGATCCGCTCGAAGAAGTAGGGGATGGAGATCTTCAGGCACTGGATGCCGTAGCGCAGGGCCTTGGAGAAGGGGATGGAACTGCTGTCTTCCTCGTACACCGTGGGGCAGGTTACCTCGCTGGTGGCAAAGTCATGACGCAGCGCGCCAATGAGCATCTGGTTGTCGAAGATGAAGTCATTGCGAAACTCGTGGAAGGGCACCGTCTCCAGGAGCTTCCGGGTGTAGCCGCGGCAGCCAGTGTGGAACTCACTATGGCTCACCCCAAAGCACCAGCCCATCACCATGGTGAGCAGGCGGTTGGGCAGGTAGCGCCAGAAGGGCATCGTGCCGCGAGCCCCTTTCCCGGAAGTGCGTGCCCCCAGCACCAGGTCATGGTAGCCCGTGGCCAGCATCGCCGCCATGGGCAGCGTCACCTTTGGCGGATACTGGTAATCCGGATGGAGCTGGATCACGATGTCGGCACCAGCGTCCAGAGCCAGTTGCAGACAGCGCTTCACGTTGCCGCCGTAGTTCAGGTTTTTCTCATTGCGGAAGACGGAGATCCCGAGGGCCTGTGCAGTGGCAAAGGTGTCGTCCTTGGAGGCGTCATCCACCAGGATCACAATGTCCACATACTCGCGTGGGATGTCTGCGACAGTCTTGCCCACGGTTTTGGCCGCGTAGTACGCGGGCATGGTGACGGCGATCTTTTTACCAAGAAGCATGTGTGAGTGTGGTGCGGTGAATGACGGGAGAACGCTACCCGGAAGCAGGCATCAAGCCAGTTCCAGGCTTTGTTGCCGAATGGACTCCCATGCCTTTTTGGCGAGGCTGTGGGGAATGTCCACATCGGAAGTCATCAAAGTCTGTCCCGCCGCAACGGAGTGCCGCAGCCGGCTGCCGGAAAGGAGGCCGATAGGCGGCGCGTCCGGAAGCTCTGAGATGCGGACCGTCTCACCGCGCAGCTCCACACTACCGATCGCGGTTTCTATGAGTGTGCCAGCCGGAAGGTCTTTTTTGGCCACGGCTACCACATTGATCTTGGGCTGGGCACTGTTGTTCAGCAACACCCCGCCCCCAGCGATGATGCGGCGCAGTGTGCGCGGCAACTCCAGGTGACACAGGTGGTACGGGCGCAGCAGGGTATAGTACGGCCCCTCGCCCAGCTTCAGGTAGCGCAGGACGTGAGGGCGCTCAGTGGGGTGCTCGCAGGTCACGAAAACTCCGGCGGGCAGCTTTCGGTTGAGCACGTAGTCACTGAGCGGGATGCCCAGGCGTATGGCTTCGGTGCTCAGCAGGGCACCTGCTTCATCCAGCGTCAGGTCCTGGGGACCCAGCATGCCGCGCTGCGCGATATCAGCACCCAGCCCATTGGCCACCAGCGCTTGCTCGATCTGCAGCTTTGTTCCGTCGGTGAAGCTCGTCACCTGCGTCCGGCTGATGCCATTGCGGCTGGCCCAGTAGGCCATTTCTTCCTCTTTAGGATGATGGTTCAGGAAGCCCTTGATGTTTCCGTAAACGAGCGGGTTGAAGCCCATCTGCACCGCCTCTTCATGCAGGGCTGCCAGGGATCCGGGCTGGTCGCCTTCAGCCTCAGTGAGAATGCCGCTGTTACAAAAGTAGGAGCCCACCGTTACGTGGAACTCTGCGCCCATCGTCACCACCGGCAAGCCTGCCTCATGAGCGGCCTGCACCGTATTGCTGGCGTGCAGAATGTCCCCGCTGCACTCCACGATCACATCCGAGTGAGCCATCAGGTCCTCCATGGACCGTGTCAGGAGGTTGGAGTCAATGTCCTGCACGGAATTGACCGGACGCCGGGTCAGGACCCGGGATACCGCCATGTCCGGCGTGGTGCGCAGCATCAAACACAAGCCCACAGCGATGAAGCCCGTCCCCACAATCCCAATTCTTGTTGGGACCGTACGAGTGATTCTGGGCGTCATGGGGCTTGGCATTCGGGGGTGGTTTTGCGGGGAGTCGCGGATACTGCCGACAACTGCTGCGAAAGCAAACGAATCCAGCAAGAAGCGTGATAATCTTGCGGGGAAAAACAATTATCTGTCGCGATCTCCTCGGCGATATCGAAAGACATCACGGGAGGTAAAGGGCATGAGACCGGAAAAGTGGCCCACATGCTCAAACTGTGCGGGATCCTCCAGAATGGCGATCACTTCCGCCAGCGTGGGATTGGCCTTGTGGAACCCCACATCTCCCAGGTTGAAGTAAAGCTGCCGTCCGCTGCGATCCGCCTCGGCAAGCACGGCGCGAAACTCGGTGAGATTGTCTGCCCGATACATGGCCGGGTCATAAGCTTCTGTGAACATGGAGAGGGCCCCGCCCATCACCTCCTTGTCAAAGTCCGGGTGGCGGGGGCTCATGATCTTCCGGTAGCTGGCTACGGACTCGCGGGACGGCTCGATGGGGTGGTGCCGCATCCGGTCCCTGGGGACAGCGGTGATCAGGACAAAAAGCGTGGTGACAGCCAGCAGCAGCCCATGTCGATGCTTCACCCGCCAGCGTGCCATTCCCGAGGCCGCAGCGGAGACGAGCATGAGGAGTCCTGGCAGGAACGGCAGCAGGTACCACGGATAGGGCTTGTTCTGCCCCGCCGCCATGTGGGCGAGCATCAAGAGAGGGGGTGCCAGGACAAAAATCAGGAGCAAGCGGCGCGTTCGGTCCGTCACCAGAGCCCAGACGCCGACCACCAAGGTCAGGAGAAACGTGCCCGTGCCTGCCGCAAAAAGGACGGGATGCGCGGCGAATGCGGCTGAGAGGTGATGATGCAGCGGGTTGGCCTCCCTGCTCCAGGCATTCCACGGTTGGCCAAAAACCCAGCCGGAGAAGGAGTCCTGCCACCAGCGCAGGTCCATCGTGCCGTGAATCTCCCCCTTTTTCATGAACTCCAGCATCTGCGGCCAGCAGGGGGTGAGGTAGCCGAGCACCAGAAAGCAGGTGACGAGCCCCCCCACGACCCAGCGGCTGGCCAGGAGCAGCCGTGCCGGCCAGGTGAGCGTCGGGGAGCAGAGCGCCCCGATCACCAGCAGGTTGAATCCTGCCAAAAGGTAAACGCTTTGGAAATTGCTCCAGAGGATGAAAAACTCCAACAGTCCCATCAGCACCCACCATCGCCAGAGTCCAGTGTGCAGCGCCCGGCCCACCACCCCTACCAGAGCCGTGGCACCGAGCATGACGAATCCGTAGCCTCGACCGTCCACGGCGAACCGGATGAACCACGGATGCGCGGCCATGAGCAGCGCGGTCCACCATCCCCCCAGGCCCCAAACCCGCAGGGACCAGATCATCAGTGCCAGGGTCGCCAGACCGCCCACGAACACAGGCGCGCGCAGGAGCGCCTCATTGAACCAGGGGGCGTCCGGCCCAGTGCCAGGGCGGAAAAAAGTCTCGTGGGTGAGCCGGGCAAAGGCGCTGTACCCCAGATGGTTCGTGGGCTTGCGCATGTTCCACAGGGTGGTGGCCCACGAGCGGGGTTCAATGGTGAGCGTGCCATCTGGCTGGCGCTCCACTTTGTCCAAAATGAACCGACTCGCGTTGAAGTCTTCGTCTCCCCACATTGAGAGAGTGAGGCGCGGGCTGTTCATCCACGCCCCCAGGCCCACCACTCCCACCAGTCCCAGCGTGTGCCACTTGGTCCAGGGTGGGCGGGTCGGGGCCTCCATCAGTGCCATGCCGTCTCGGTGCCGCCGGCCCAGCCAGGGACTGGCGAGAAGCAGCAGGGCGGACAGGCCCAGATTGAGCTTCAATCCCTTGTATAGCCATACTGGCACGTAGGCCTCTGGTGCCACCACCTTCCCTTCGGCCTTCAGGCGTTCAATGCGTCGCTCCTGCTTCACGGGCCGGTCGATGGTCAGGTAGGCCGTCAAAAATCCGGTAAACAAGAGCGCGCTCACCACGATGAGCACGCGGGACTCACGCAGCGGCAAAAAGGAGGGGGCTCGAAACATCCGGCCGCGACCATGGCTTTGAGGTTCCGTCGAGGCAAGCAGCAACTCCATCTCCTTCCCCAGGTTCAGCCGTGTTCAATCCAACAACCAAGAACTTGCTCACTTTAAAACTCCTGCTATCCTTCGCGCCTCATGTCGTCCGCAGCCTCCATCTGGCTCATTCGAATTATCTAGGGCTTCTGCAGCGCCTGAAAGGCGTTTTCTTGTGCAGACAGCCCGCATCCGACCTTCCGACTGAGCGCCCGGACCCGGCGTCGAACTGGCGAAAGATTGACTTCGCCTCCCTGCGTCCGCCTTGCGCAAGCCTCCCTTCTTTGCTTTTCTCGTAACCCTGCTTTTTCGCTACTACCTCCCCGCTTCCTATGATCACTGCACCGAAAGTTTCCCTTTATGATACCACGCTCCGTGATGGGACGCAGGGTGAAGGCGTAAACTTCAGCTCCCTCGACAAACTGCGCATCGCCCATGAGCTGGACAGCTTTGGCATGCACTACATTGAGGGCGGCTGGCCCGGCTCCAACCCCAAGGATGTGGAATTCTTTGAGCTGGCCAAGAAGCAGACTTTCAAGAACGCCAAGATTGCGGCCTTTGGAAGCACCCGCCGTGCCGATCTGGCCGTGGACAAGGATCCCCAGGTGCGCACCCTTCTGGAGGCTGAGACGCCAGTCGTCACCTTCTACGGCAAGAGCTGGCTGCTTCATGTGACGGAGGTGCTGCGCACCACGCCAGAAGTGAACCGTGCGATGATCCGTGACACGGTGCGCCACTGCAAAGAGGCCGGCCGCGAAGTCTTCTACGACGCCGAGCATTTCTTTGATGGGTTCAAGGACGAGCCCGAATACGCCCTCTCCACTTTGGAGGCAGCGCTGGAAGGCGGGGCCGATGTGCTGGTGCTTTGCGAGACCAATGGCGGCACGCTTCCGCATGAAATCTCAGAGATTGTCAGCAAAGTCCAGGCCCGTTTCCCAGAGGCCAAGATCGGCATTCACTCCCATGATGATGGCGGCCTCGGCGTGGCCAACGCTCTCGCCGCCATCCGTGCGGGGGCGGTGCAGGTGCAGGGCACGATGAACGGCTACGGTGAGCGTACCGGCAACTGCAACCTCACCACGGTCATCCCGAACCTGCAGCTCAAAATGGGCATCCCCGTGGTGGGCGATCTTACCAAGCTCACCGTCCTCTCCAAGTTTGTTGATGACGTGGCCAACCTGCCACACTTCAACCGGGCTCCCTTTGTAGGCAGCACCGCCTTCTCCCACAAGGGGGGCACCCACGTGAATGCCGTACAAAAGCTGGCCCGCAGCTATGAGCACATCCAGCCCGCCAGCGTGGGCAACCGGCAGGTGGTGTTGGTGAGTGACATGTCTGGCCAGGACAACATCCTGCACAAAGCCGCCGAACTGGGCTTCCCCCTTCAACGCGGATCGGCCGAGGTGAAGCGCATTCTGGACCACGTGAAGACCCAGGAAAACGAAGGGTACGAGTACGAGGCCGCCGATGCTTCCTTCGAGCTCGTCCTGCGCAAGGACATGGGCCAGTTCACCTCCAGCTTCCGGCTGCTGGAGTACCATGTAAGCCACCGCACCCATGGAGAGCGCGGTTTCGACACCTGCGAAGCCACCGTCAAAGTGGAAGTGAATGGCGAGCGCGTTTACACCGTGGAGGAAGGTGACGGCCCCGTGAACGCCCTTGACCGCGCCCTCCGCGTGGCCCTTTCCAGAGCCCATCCGGAAATCGCAACCGTCCAGCTCTGCGACTACAAGGTCCGCATCATCGACAGCCGCACGGGCACCGCTGCCAAGACCCGCGTGCTGATCGAGAGCACCGATGGTGTGAACCACTGGGGCACCGTCGGCGTGAGCACCAACATCATCGACGCCAGCTGGGAAGCGTTGGTGGACAGCCTAGAGTACTTCCTCTCCAAGAAGGCGAACTACGCGGAGTAGAGTTGTCGGGCGTCCTTGGTGGGTAGGGAACGGAGTGGCAGTGCATGCTGCCCTCCGTCTGCACATCCTTCGGAAAAGGCGTGGTTCTGCCAATGTCATTCCGGCGGGCTAAATCCCCATTCCATCAGGTAAAAGCTGGCGAGGCTGATGACCTCGCTTCGTCAAACGAGCTGGGGGGCTGAAAGCCCGGCGTGATGGCCGCCATGGCCAACGCCCAAGGTTGGCGTTGGTTCTAGATATTGAGGGCTGTAGGCCCGGGTCATTCAGGGAGGCTCGCTTATTGACTGCTGCTGGTGATGCCAACCGCTCTGGCAATGTGTCGAGTGTCGTGTTGTCGCCATTGCCTTTCGGCTTACTGACTGCTGCTGGATGTTGTCCGGCTTGGTCATCGCCACCTCCAGGCGGTCGCCATTGCCTTTCGGCTTACTGACTGCTGCTGGTATCTTCAAGAAGGAGACGTGATCTCCTTCCGTACGTCGCCATTGCCTTTCGGCTTACTGACTGCTGCTGGGGTCTATGAGATAACTTTTTTCGACTGCTTCTGCGAGGTCGCCATTGCCTTTCGGCTTACTGACTGCTGCTGGTTGACGGGTGCGGCCCCAAACGACTCACCATCGCGGAGGTCGCCATTGCCTTTCGGCTTACTGACTGCTGCTGGGCACGATTAAGTCCTTTGAGATCCGGTCACTGCAAAACGTCGCCATTGCCTTTCGGCTTACTGACTGCTGCTGGGACGACGCCACACCTGCGGACATCGCCACTGGCCTGGTCGCCATTGCCTTTCGGCTTACTGACTGCTGCTGGCCGTAGACAGCCTGGTAAACAGCCAGCTCCTCAATCCGTCGCCATTGCCTTTCGGCTTACTGACTGCTGCTGGGGGTAAGGGGCATCCGTCTGCGGACCTCCAACATCAAGTCGCCATTGCCTTTCGGCTTACTGACTGCTGCTGGGGATCTGGAGGCTACGGGGCCGGATGAGGCGGTGTCTGGTCGCCATTGCCTTTCGGCTTACTGACTGCTGCTGGACGACGGCCACGGTCTGCGCCTCGCCCTGGTCGGCATGGTCGCCATTGCCTTTCGGCTTACTGACTGCTGCTGGCGACGAACTCGCCTTTCCACTCCCAGCCGCCAGCGCTGTCGCCATTGCCTTTCGGCTTACTGACTGCTGCTGGAGCTGGACAAGTCGGGTGCATTGCAGTCTCGCGCTGAGTCGCCATTGCCTTTCGGCTTACTGACTGCTGCTGGTGCTGACTGCCCTCAAGATGACCCCAGAGCAGGCCGAGTCGCCATTGCCTTTCGGCTTACTGACTGCTGCTGGCCAGTGATATGGATGGGGAGTCGGTCCGTGGGTTCTGTGTCGCCATTGCCTTTCGGCTTACTGACTGCTGCTGGTCCGCCTGCAACTCCGGGGGAGCCGTCCAGGAAAACCGTCGCCATTGCCTTTCGGCTTACTGACTGCTGCTGGTCCTTCATGTTGATTCCCGGAACCACCAGGGAGCCGCTCTGTCGCCATTGCCTTTCGGCTTACTGACTGCTGCTGGGTGTGCGACGTCGTCCGGTACTGGTCCCGCTTCGTTCCGTCGCCATTGCCTTTCGGCTTACTGACTGCTGCTGGAAGAACCGTTGGCTGGTTCGCTGCGGACCTTGACGCTGTCGCCATTGCCTTTCGGCTTACTGACTGCTGCTGGCGCTCATCAAAAACAAAACCTACTTCCTTGGGAACGTCGCCATTGCCTTTCGGCTTACTGACTGCTGCTGGACTGAACACGACCTGAAACACACCGAACCCCTGCCATGGTCGCCATTGCCTTTCGGCTTACTGACTGCTGCTGGTCACTCGAAGGGGCCATGGCAGGTGCCGGCACCGGAGTCGCCATTGCCTTTCGGCTTACTGACTGCTGCTGGAACGGGCGGAGGGTTCTTTGCGCTTAGCCCTGAACTTGTCGCCATTGCCTTTCGGCTTACTGACTGCTGCTGGGTGGTTCACCAGCAGGTCATGGATCGCCATCGCATCGTCGCCATTGCCTTTCGGCTTACTGACTGCTGCTGGTGGAAGGGTAATACGCAAGAAGCCACTAAATACAGTCGTCGCCATTGCCTTTCGGCTTACTGACTGCTGCTGGTGATCGGGTGGCAGTGACAAAATTTGCAAAGTTTGCGTCGCCATTGCCTTTCGGCTTACTGACTGCTGCTGGGATATGTACTATGCCCCCAACAACATCGTGCCTCTGGTCGCCATTGCCTTTCGGCTTACTGACTGCTGCTGGCGAGTGGGGCGGCAAGTTCATCGACCTCAGCTTCGTGTCGCCATTGCCTTTCGGCTTACTGACTGCTGCTGGAATGAGCCCTCCGCCTTGATACCGCCCTGGTTGAACCGCGTCGCCATTGCCTTTCGGCTTACTGACTGCTGCTGGGATCTTCGTCGATATCGCCTTTGCCAAGCGTCGGGCCGTCGCCATTGCCTTTCGGCTTACTGACTGCTGCTGGACACCCGAATGGCGGGTTTGGCAGCACGAAATGATCTCTGTCGCCATTGCCTTTCGGCTTACTGACTGCTGCTGGGATCGAGACGGCGGAGGCTCGATACGCGGGCAAGCCGTCGCCATTGCCTTTCGGCTTACTGACTGCTGCTGGCAGCGAGAACCTTCCCGCCAGCCTTGTTCCATTTGAGGTCGCCATTGCCTTTCGGCTTACTGACTGCTGCTGGTCAATGAGACGGTGGTCGTCAGACTTCACCACCGACCTGTCGCCATTGCCTTTCGGCTTACTGACTGCTGCTGGCCGCCGACCTCAACGCGGTGTATGATGTTGAGATCGCATTGTCGCCATTGCCTTTCGGCTTACTGACTGCTGCTGGTGCCGTGAGGGCCAGCGTGAACACAGCCCCGACGGGCGGTCGCCATTGCCTTTCGGCTTACTGACTGCTGCTGGGGCATGGAGAAATACCAGGCCGGATGCCGCATCCTAAAGTCGCCATTGCCTTTCGGCTTACTGACTGCTGCTGGCTCCTTGAACTTTCCTTGAACCCACTCCGTGGAGACGGTCGCCATTGCCTTTCGGCTTACTGACTGCTGCTGGGATCCTCGCGACGCCGTCGCCTTGGTCGCCGCCGCGTCGCCATTGCCTTTCGGCTTACTGACTGCTGCTGGTGGAGCAAGCCTTCAAGGACTTGACCGGCGAAGGCGGGTCGCCATTGCCTTTCGGCTTACTGACTGCTGCTGGGATATCGATTCACGACGCCACCTCTTGCCCCGGGCGTGTCGCCATTGCCTTTCGGCTTACTGACTGCTGCTGGAGGCGCTCGGCAGATAGGACATCACCTCATCGTCGGTGTCGCCATTGCCTTTCGGCTTACTGACTGCTGCTGGAGGCATTCTCCAAAACACGTTCCCCGCCACGCACAGCGTCGCCATTGCCTTTCGGCTTACTGACTGCTGCTGGCAAGGTCCTTCGAAAGTCACCATCGACGCGGGTCGCGTCGCCATTGCCTTTCGGCTTACTGACTGCTGCTGGCTTGGCCTTTACCTAGGCGGCGAGTACCGACCGCACGGTCGCCATTGCCTTTCGGCTTACTGACTGCTGCTGGGCGCCTTGGTCAGGCCCAACTTGTGAGCAGCCCCAGCGTCGCCATTGCCTTTCGGCTTACTGACTGCTGCTGGGAAGGTCAAGATCACCGATCCCTACTACCAGGGAAGTGTCGCCATTGCCTTTCGGCTTACTGACTGCTGCTGGATTTCTGGCAACTCTTGGCATGGAGTCACCACCCGCGTCGCCATTGCCTTTCGGCTTACTGACTGCTGCTGGCAACCTTGGCCACGCAAAGCGGTCGAGCCACAAGGCCAAGTCGCCATTGCCTTTCGGCTTACTGACTGCTGCTGGGACCTGGTGATCGTGGCGGCGAGGCCGTCGGTCGGGAAGAGTCGCCATTGCCTTTCGGCTTACTGACTGCTGCTGGTCCGCGCCAGTGAGCAGTAAGTTTTGCACGGCACACTCGTCGCCATTGCCTTTCGGCTTACTGACTGCTGCTGGCCGCAAGCGCCACGTTCACGAATTTCGCCCAGTGCCTGAGTCGCCATTGCCTTTCGGCTTACTGACTGCTGCTGGACATGGGCACTCCATATGGCACGGTGATCGACCGCATCGTCGCCATTGCCTTTCGGCTTACTGACTGCTGCTGGGCTCAGGCGGAATACTTGACCCACCTGGCTGAGCGCGAGTCGCCATTGCCTTTCGGCTTACTGACTGCTGCTGGATCATGAAGACGACCCTCGATTACCCCGAGGAGCTCGAGTCGCCATTGCCTTTCGGCTTACTGACTGCTGCTGGCCCTGATGGGAGAGGGCTACTATGGCGGCTTGAGTTTCGTCGCCATTGCCTTTCGGCTTACTGACTGCTGCTGGCATACCCGGCGGCAAGATCGACTGGCACGAAGCTATTGTCGCCATTGCCTTTCGGCTTACTGACTGCTGCTGGAGGTAACGCCTAGGAGCTTGAGTGTCAATGGTTCCGGTAGCAGTTTGCGAGAGGGGAGGCAAACTCCATGTGGAGAGACACTGCGGGAGCGCTTGATTTGGGCTAACTCCCACAGTCTCAGCACGCGAGCGCCCCCGGCACTTTGGGCGGCACGTGAGCGCTCGCAGATGTCGGCAGATCGCAGGGGTTTGCCTGGGCAGGGGGGGGGCGGCCCCCTCCACCTCCACCCCCTCGCTGCCATCAGCCGCAACTCCGCAGGAGGAAGAAGGCGATGACGAGCAGGATGGCGATCCCGCATCCGGCGTCGCCACCGCCTCCGCTGCTGTGGGGGCGATGGACGACGACGTGTTCTCCACGGCGGGCATGAATGTGTCGGACGCGACGGGACATGAGACATTCTCCTCGTGGGAGGCCGAGCGGCGAACGTGAGGATGTCCCAGGATCTCCATGGAAGCCTCACCCCACCCGGGGCGGAACGTCACGAACGGTGTCACGATGGATGTCAAACCCGATACGACTGCGCGCCGGTGCCAGAAACGGGATGCAGCTTGCGACGTTGTTTTTCTTCAGCAAGGTGCGCAACTCGCTGAGACTGCGAGTGATGTCCTCTTTGGCAGCTTTCCCGGCGATGTACCGGGATGTCTTGCGATGATGCGGGTACTGCTGTTGCCATTGGCGGACGAATGCCAGGTAGGCTTCGGCGGCATCGACCACGTCTTCAAACATGGCCTGCCCTGCCAGCGCCTGCTCATAAAGAAAGCTGGCCACCACCAGGCAGCGGCCCACCAGAAGGATCGGTTTACCCTGAACGGAGAGGATGCCGTTCGCGGCGTCCAGGGTGACGGCTGGGCTGCCCTGGAGCGGGCGCTCTGCCCGGGCGTAACAATCTACCAGCCCGGCAAAGGTGCGGCGCGGTTCGTTGAGTTCCTCAAACTTGTTGCGCAGGGGCACAAACGGCAGGTCTGCCAGTTCCACCACGGCGTCGCCAGGGTCGGCAGGTGCAGGCGGTCCATTGAAAGGCCGGAACTCCAGGATGGGCCCGGGCTGGCCCGGGTAGTAGAACCCCCGGATGAATTCAAAAGGCTCACTGACGAGGACGTGGGTGACGCGGTCCGTCTCCTTCCCCAGAAGGCTCATAGCGCCGTAGAGCAGCGCTCCCATCGTTTTGCGTCCGCCTGCGATGCTGGCGATGACCTGATGGTCCTGGGCGTCGCAGTAAGGCGCCAGCGTTTGGACGATGAAGTTCGCTGCTGCATCATTCTGAGCATGGGTGCGCAAGTCGTCGGCCTTCTGGCGCACGCCGGTGGCGGCGTCCGGCAGGTCGATGACGCGGGGGCTGAGTTGAAGCCGGAGGTTCTCTTTGGGCAGGCGGGCTCCGGCAAAGATGTCTTCCCTCAACTTGGCCCATACCGTCTGACCGCCCCAGGCTTCCAGCGGGGTGAGCAGCTGTTGCTGAATGTCCTGCTCACCCCTGGAGGTGGTGATGACGACCACTTCATCCGGTACGACAGGTGGGCTCTCCTGCGCAAGAGCCCAGATCGTCTCCGTGAGGATGGCCGGAGACATGCCACTAACAGCGACGAGGATGGTGGGCATGGGGGCAAAAAAGCAACGATTGAGCTTCTGATAGATGGGCGAATTAGGATGCGTGATTATGCGCTGTGCAAAAACTGGGGTTCGAGGACAAAGCTCACCATGGAAGGGGTGTTCAGACCTTCACGATTTGGTAGCCTGAAAGGTCTGAGGGGACCGGTTGGATCACAATGGAGGTGACTTCCTTCTCGTAGTCATCGTGATCCCTCCATATCTTGCGCACAAGGATCTCATCGTCGCGATGTTGCCAGACAATTCGATTGCCCGATCCCATTTTGGCCAGGCGCCAAGGATGGGATCGGCCTGGGGTGCCAGTAAGGTCATGGTTGATTCCTTTGTAGTCAGGATCTATCGCTGCTTTATTCCTGATTTGGCCAAGTTGTGTAGAGAGATGGGTCGAGTCGCGGCGAAACTCGGCCATGGCTTCGGGCGACAGCCGCACTGGCAGTTGATCAAGACGGATATATTGACCCAATTCGTTTAGTTCGACGAGATCATCCACCCGCGTGAAAAATGATGGGAAGCGTTCAACCACGCTGCGTTGTTCCGCGCTGAGATCTTTCATCTGGGCTCCATTGCCGATCTTGCGAGCGGTGGATGATATCGTGGCGCGATCATCTTCAGAAAAATGAACGGGGGCTGGGGCAATTTCCTGGAGAACCTGACTATCCTCGTGCAGGTAGAGAGAGGGTAAGCCGTGAAAAGATGCCGCGATGTGACCCAAGGCGACCATAGACTTGTATCCTCCGATTGGAGCGAAGGCGGTGGTATCAGGATGCCCGTCGCGTAGCAGTCGGCTGATTTGTCCGATAAAGGCACCGCTTGCCATAGCCAGGCCTCCTCTCTGCGTGGGATCAAAAGGCACACTCAGCTCTTGGCGATGGACCTGCACACCGAGCTGGGTCTCAAGTGCAGTTTCCTGAATGGTTGCCGAAAGCCGCCCACCCAACGTGGGCGTATGAATGAGGTGGACCAGGGCCCCCTGGGCAAGGGCGTTGCGTTGTTTGGCGATGGCGTATAAAATAGAAAACTCCGCTGATATTTCCTCGGGTGGGAGTTGCTGGGCTTGCGATGTCTGATGTGCTGCCCAAGTCAGACACGAGTTGAAGACGGCCTCCTCACTCAATGTTGGATCCTTGGGCACCGGGTTTTGTTGTCCGTTATCGAATTTGATGGGACTGTCCTCTTTGCGGAATAATTTTCCGAAGTAGTTGCGTGGTGCGAGAGCCGATATCCCGGCGGTGAGGACGAGTGTGGAAAATGGCATGGGTAAGGGGTGGTGGACAAAGTGTGGCGT
Organism: Verrucomicrobium spinosum DSM 4136 = JCM 18804; assembly: GCF_000172155.1. Lineage (NCBI taxonomy): Bacteria > Pseudomonadati > Verrucomicrobiota > Verrucomicrobiia > Verrucomicrobiales > Verrucomicrobiaceae > Verrucomicrobium > Verrucomicrobium spinosum. The sequence continues at coordinate 2,688,286 of NZ_ABIZ01000001.1, forward strand.
TGTGACCCCATGAGGTCTCAAGTGGCGTCGTTTTGGGACTGGTGCTTATTGCTGTGAAGTGGAGAGGGCTGCCTCGACCGAAAGTCAAATATTGCTCTCAGCCTGGGAATGCTTCCCGAAGTACGGTGCCGATCTTTTTGCCCCGTTCAGCCAGCAGATTGATGACGGACTCCAGGTCGCCCGCGCGGTTTCCTGTCACGGCAGAACGATCGTCCCATATCGCTGCGATATGACAGGCTCCTTCAAGCGCCACGACGCGCAGGCGCAGCGGTGAGGTTTTCCGACCGCCATGGACATTCCCCAGCGGATGATTGAGGCGCGCCAGGTCATCCTCCCCCCTGTAGTCATCGCGACCTCCAAGAGTGTCTGAAATGATCCGCCGGGCATCCTCAGCTTTTGTAAAAGGGGTGGGTGAGATGCCAAATCGCAACGGAGCTCCTTGAAGCAGGTCGCCACAGCGCTGACGGAACTCCGCAAGCGAGCTTGGTGGGGTAAGCCCGGAGTGGGGCTCTGTGAGCGGCTCGAACCGGAAGCTTCCTGCGCCACGGGTGCTGCGCAATCCCAAGGTGCCGAGCAGGAGCCAGGCTTCCACGCAGCGATCTAGCTGCTTCGCCAGCCGGTCATCGAGGGGGAGGTGCCGGAGGCTGAGATGCAGATCGCAGGAGGCACCGGGCTTGAAGCAGGCTTTTGAGCTGGCCTGTCCTCCCGATTTGTGGGGCAAGGTGGCCATGCTTCCTGGTTGACCGGTGATGTGGTTCACGCGTACCGCGAGCTTGCTGGCTTGGGCACCGCCGTGCACTGCGCCAAACAGGGCTTTCTCATCCTGATAGCTGCCGCCAATCGCCCGGAACCACCAATGGAGCTGGCCGCGGATGGAAGGGGGGCGAATCTCAGGCACATCCTCGTAACTGCCTTTGCTAAAAAGAGGTGTGATGAAGGTGAGGCGATAACTCTTCGTCATGGCAGGGGGGGCAGGTTGAGCTTGCTGCGCAGGCTTTCGATGGGCTGGGCGATCTCTGGCTTTTTCTTTTTCCAGGTTTTCCAGCGCTCCCGTTTTTCCTTGTGGCTGGAGAGCAGGCGGATGAATGCCTTCTGTTCGATCTCCGGCTTGGAGCCAAGTTCTTTTCCAAAGAGGGCGAACTGCTCGTCCGTCAACCGGAGCAGAGTCTCGGCAGCGAGATCCTCCGGGGAGAGACTGGCCTGGCGTTCCGCTTCTGCCTGCCGCCGGGCGGCTTCCTCTGCGCTGGCCCTGGCTGCAGCTTCGGAGGCGGTCCGCTCCTTCAATTCCAGGGCTTCGATGTCAGCGAGCACATCGGGCCGCAGCGAGAACCAACCGTAACCAGCGGCGGTTTTGGCCCCCAATCCGCGAACAGTGAGCGCTGACTCCAGCCAGCGCTGAGCGTGCTTGAGGAGGTGGGAATCGGTGCTGACGCCGCTGAGCACCAGGCAGAAAGCGAACTGGGCTCCCACCTCAACCGCGGGGAAGGAATTCGGCTGGGGATTCTCCTTGGAAAGGTCCTCCATCCTCCCGGAACGGTAGTACTCAGGGGTGTGGACGTTGGTGAGATCCACCACCATGCGGGCCTCGTTAAGCGGATAGGCGGGAAGAAACGACACCGCTCCCTTGAGATCCAACGAGCGATCCCCAAGCAGGTGCCTGAAGGGGTGCAGATCACCCTGATGCTTGGCTTCATGCTTGTAGTCACTGTCTGCGGTGCCGAACACGGACCGGAAAGTCTCAAACAGCGCTGCTTGCTGCTCCCCAGTGGTTTCCTTTATCTCCTGGAGGGCGGCGTGGCGGCAGACGCCCTTGACCGCAGAGCCGGGAATGAAGGGGAGGCCAAAAAGCCGGTCCAGGCAGATGCCTGCGTTTGGAACAAGGCTGTCCGCCAGGTTGATGGCCAGACGCCCCTCTAGCTGGCCCACGATCACAGAGCTATTTTCTGGGTGGGCCTGGCGAAAGAGTGCAATGAACCGCCGGGTATGGCGGGACCTGAGGGTGGTGAGTTCCCGGTCGTCCCACTTCACACGAGACAAGCCAGAGGCCATCTCTGCCTCTGCCAGGTAGCGGTCACGGTTCTTGGGCTCCACATTTCTCCCTCCGGCTTTGCGGCGTCTCTCGTCTGCTTCTCTGGAGAGAAGGGCGCTGGCTCCGTCAGCAATGCGCATGAAGCTCCAGCGGGAGGCCTCGTCCCATTTGATCTCCCGACCTTGTTCATCCTGGGCAATAGGCCAGTGTTTGTGAAACACAAACTTGTCCAGGAGCAGACTCCGATTTTCCACCCTCTCTGCGAGAGGGCCGATGAGGGCTGCAACATCCCCGGGCATTGGAATGGCCGGATTCACCGCGCCCCCTCCTTGTCTTTCTTGACGAAGCGCCGGGCATAGGTCAGCCATGCCATGGTCTCCGTGGTGGCCTGTTTGAGCACTTCGCTAGGTGTGTCTGGAGCTGTCAGGTGTTCCAGTAGAGCCCGGCGATCCTTGATCTTCGCTGGTACAATCGCAACGTGCTCATCTGCGAGATGCACTGCGATGGCGTCAAACACCTTTGGCCATCCCTCTTTTTCTGAAAACGAATAGGCCGCTGTGGCCAGAAGTCCGTGATTCTGGATCAATGACGGGATCTTTTTGATTACTTCGCCTCCTTTGTCTCCCCCGATGGGGCCTTGGGCGGCGAATTTAAGCACATTGCGGGCGCGGATTTGTTCCAGGTTCTGCATGTTCAGAGTCCTCCGTATGATCAAGCGAGTTTGATGGTGCAGAAGCCCTGGCCTGTGGTGCCGTTGCCGCCGAATTGCACGAGCTGCTCGACTTCGAGCCGGGCGAAGGCCTCGTTCTCCCTGCTTTCCTGCCGCAGGGCGGTGATGGGCGCATACATCAAGCACTCTGAGGGGACCGTCTCTTCATTAAAGAGGCCTCCGTCATCAGCGGTGCCGGTGTTGTGGTCGATTCTGACGTGCTGGTTGATCTGGCAGGCATTAACTGCGAAGTGTGACAAATCGCCATCTGAGAGCAGTACGAACCTTCCCACCGCACCTGCAAGGACAGCGTCTCCCAAAAGCGAGCTCAGTTTTGACTCCCATTCGTGGGGAAACTCCCCGGTGGACCGATAGCGGTATTCCTCTAAAACGACGCCCTTTTCGCCCGCCCGGTCAATCACGAGCCTGGCACCGGCCAGGCAGGTCATTTCCTCGGGCGGTGCTGGGGTTTTTAGATCCCAACCGGCATCCCGCGCCAGACGGGAAAGCGTGAGCGGGGACACTGCGAGCGCGAATGCTCCTTTGGCTGAGCGGACAGGGAAGGCTACGAGCCTGGCTTCGCCAAAGCTGAGGTCTCCAGAACGGAAGAGATTATCGTCATTGCCGCCTTTGCCGAAAAGGCGTTCCACTTCAGCGAGAGGCAGGCCCGTGCCCGAGACGGGACGGCTGAAATGGTCCCTCAGCACGCCTTTGACAGAACTGCCAGGAATGATCGGGAAGCCCGTATGCCGCTCGCGTTGGACGGGCTGGTCAATGGCCCCGAGGCTTGCCCCTGCTCCTACATGCAGTGGGGTGCGGGTGAATAGGTAAAGGATCTTGGTGGTCATGGATTACGAGTGGGAGAAGATGTCAAAGGGGATCCGGATGGCGAGCAGGGGGATGTCCGGGGAGGTCCTGGGATGGGAGGGCAGGGTTCACGGTTGATGGAACTCCCATGTGCCGCACACGCCGAGGCCGAAGCCTTTTTCTCCCATGAGGGTGGAGCGGCGGCTGCGGATGGTGGTGGCGTCCCCCGCGCCGTGCCAGTTGAGGGCGGTGGCGAGTTTCCGGGCCTCCTCTGAGCCGACGCATTCGAAGTAATACACGGAGCCTGCCGGGACAGCCAGATGAGTGGACTTGGCGCCGCCCTTGGGGCGTTCCGCAGCCTCTTGGGGGAGGGCGTAGCCGGTGACGAAGACGGGTTTTCCTACAATGGCGGCGACGAGTCGAGCCTGGAGCGGCTTGCCTGACTGAATGCTGCGACGTTTCGCGGCATTCTTTCCCGGGCCGTCGAGCAACTGAACCTTCCCATCGTCCTCCGGACGCACCCAGTTGGGAATCCATCCTCCACAATGCTCAGCAATCTGCTTCTCGCTGTTGCTTTTGATATGGGGGAAGATGGCGGGAGCAAGCAGAACCCACTTGACGCGGTAGATGTCCCCAGAGTGGCTGAACCCTTCTGTCATGCCTTTGGGCAGGGGAAGCTGAGCCAGGGACTCTCGTTGTACCGTGCAGATACGTTGCTGGCCGCCGGCGACGATGGGGGTGTGGGTGCCACTGTTGGGGAACAACTCTGCAATCAGGTCCCGGCCGGGGTCTGCATTTTTACCTCCCCGTTCTCGGGCCTGGGCGAGTGTACCCAAGGTCCAGCCGTCTCGGAGGCGGAGGTAGGAGGCGGAGTAGAAGCTCTTGCCATCTTGGGTTCCGGTTTCCGGATCGATGCCGATGCCGTAGCTGAACTCTGTCTCAACAATGCTGTCATCCTGCTGGAAATGCCTGGCCCCGCCGTCTGGGGGGGCGTGATTTCTGAGGCTGGCCTCAATGGCGGCTCCGCTCCACCACTGAGCCGGGGTGGCCTTGCCCTCGCGTCCGGTGCTGACCATGACCACCGGATACCGTAGGCAGGCTGGAAGGCTGGAGGGCGATTTTGACTCTGAAGAAGAGGCAAGGGGGACGTATGCCGGTCTGGTATCGTCCGTCCCGCCCGCATCCAGGGGACGGGGGAAGTGCCATTTGTTTCCCTCGTCTGTGTGCAGTACAGGGAAAGGTCCTGCGGTGAACAAGCTGCCGAATTTCCGGCTGGTTTCCCGCTTGTTCCCATCAAGGGGAACGTGCCAGTGGGGCTGTACCGCTTCCAGGTCTGCCCGGTGCAGAGCTGCGTGAAAGGCGGCGCTGATAACGGTGGGCAGGGGCCATGCCGCACCGTGACCGCTCAGAGAGCCGGACATGGGTCTCCCGTCTCTAAAGAAGAGCACGTCCGTGGGATGGAGGAGAAGGGTGTTCATCAGTCTGGGAGATTCGCGGTTGCGCGGGACGTGGAAGAATCAGTACGGGTGCGATGGGCGAATGCCACCGTGGTACAGAGGCCAATGACATCCGAGAGAAGCTGCTGTACTGCGGAGGGTTCCCTGGGCGCGCTTCCGTTTTTACGATCCTCTCCGGCGGTGTTCCACTGCTTGAGGATGGCGCTGAGGTAGCTTTTCAGGGTGGCTGAAAGGGGCGGGCTGGAAGAGGTATCCGGGTAGCTCTTGGCATGCCGGGCGATGGCAAACTCAAACTCGCGGTGGATGACTTCCTCCGCTTCAGCGACTGTGAAGGCGTCCAGGCTGGCTTGACTGCTCTGGGGCAGGCTCCGAGTGAGGCCCGTTTTCCGGGAGCGGTAGGGTTCAAGGAGTGCGCAAACCCGATGGGGGAACCGGGAGGCGAGCGTCCCTTCCGTGAGGCAGGCGGCAATCTGTTCGCAGAGTTGCAACCCTTGTGAGTCCCATTGGGCACCCCACTCTGTGATTTCACCGGAACGCTTCATCAGCGTTACGGAAAAGGCCTTGCGTCCCACCACGTTTTTGGCCCGCTCTTCGGCCGTCCGGGCCGCTTGGATGAGATCCTGAAGAGGAGTGTAAACGTGGGCGATGACGATCCCTGCGGAAGCATCCGGGCGTTCGCCATCCTGGTCTTGGAATTGAGCGGTGGAGGTCTGAAACTCGCGGCGTAAATCGGCCGCGCAGATCAGCGCCTTGTCTGCCGGCACGAGGGCGAGCACATCATCGCCACCCGCGTAAATGAGGAACCCACGGTGTTGATTGACAGTCTTCCTGGCCTTCTCCAGGGCAAAGGAACTCAATGCCTTGCTAAAGGCTTTCTGATGGCGGTGGAGGTCCAATGTGTCTGAAAGGCCTCTGCCGCTGATCCATTTACCGATGGCGTCTCCGTCGAACGCGATGGCGGCGATGTACGCACCTTCAGCGGGGGTGGCATCAATATTGCGTTCATCGTCCGATTCATCGGTCCGTGCTGCGATGGCCAGAACCGAGGGAATGGGCTCTAAAGAATTCTTCGTCTCCCGGAGGTAAGCCAGATGCCAGACCCGCTTGATCAGGGTAATGGCCCCGAAGGGGTCCGGGTTCTTGAACAAGCGTGCGCATTCCTCCCGCATGAGTTTTTTTGGCTCACGCAGAAGACGGATGTCATCGACGAGAGATTCCTCTTTGCCTGTCAGGCTGTCTTTTTCATGACCTACCTTCCATTTGCCCTCGGCCCATGCTGAAAATTCGCGAGTTTGCCGCACGCCGTTGAGGGAGCGAGCGTTGGATTCGTAGGCAGACTTGTAGGCAGCAGCGTCTGAAGTCCCTTCAACTAAAGTGACCTGCCAGGACACGGAGAAAAACCCCCTGGTTTGCTTGAAATAGGTCTGAGCGGCATCCGAAAGCGGTGGGCGTGGCAGGCAATATTCCCAAACGGATGTGGCAATGTTGTTCCATTCATCCTCGATCTTCTGCCTCGCCTCTCTGGCGAGGCTTTCCGCGCTGTCGGCGGAGGTTAGCACAATGAAGATGTTGGTGAGATTGGGCGTGCGAAGCTGTCTGCTCGTGGGGTGGGTCGCGTCCTTTCGATCAAAATCGGGAGCAAGAAGCGGTTGATTGTCTCCGCTGGGGAAGACGAGTTCAGCCTCTTTATGCAACAGGTGGCGGATGCCCGCTGCGGTGAGCCAGCTCAGCAGGTAACTGCCACTCCACAAGTCGCGCGTGGAACGGGCGGCTGCAATGAAGTCCTGTACCGGGCCGATTTGAAACTTTATCAAAGCTTGAGTGAATGCGGGCATGGGGTTGAGTTGACAGGAGGTGAGGCGGAAAATGGAGAGTGCGCAAGGGAGGGACCCGGTATCGTGATTAATCCCCGGAAGATTTGCGCTCAAGTGGCCGCACATTGCCAGCAATCGAGCAGGGCTGCCACTATCGGGACCTCCGGGGACATCCTGAAAAACTCCAACCCAAACGGGCCAGGAGCTGACAGGGGGCGGAGGCGCTTGCATTTCCCAGAAACATCGGCCTACAGTTAGACCGATGTTGGGTGGTGATGTCTAATAAATTTCTCCACTCACAGGCTGAAATGTGTGCCTGATGGCAGGGGTTGCTTTTTGCGAATCCCCTTGCCGAAAGTGATGCTGTCGGAACGTGCCTCAGTTCTTCCCTGTGCTCTCCGGCATCAGCCGTGACAACAGGTGCTCGTACCGTTGCCGGTGGGGGTGTCCTTCTGGGAAAATCTGGCGGGCGGTGTCCACGGCATGCTGTGCGAGGGTGATTGCCTCCTGGGGGCGTCTGAGCTGCACGCAGAGACGGGCGTAGTTGTAGGAGGTCATGGCGGTGTCGGGATGGAGAGAGCCCAGCACCCGGATTTGAGCTTCCAGCGTGCTCCGGTAGAGGGGCTCCGCGAGATTGAACTCGCCTTTGTCCAAAAGCAGGTTGGCCAGGTTCTTTGCGCTGACCAGGGTGTCCTGGTGCTCAGGGCCGAGAATGCGCACCCGCCCTTCAAAAGAGGCCCGGTAGAGCGTTTCTGCTGCATTCACGTCCTGGCGATCCGCCAGGACGTTGGCCATGTTGTTCTTGCTGCTGAGGGTGTCGGGATGGTCCGGGCCGAGGATCTTTTCCCGCAACTGGAGGGTGTGCCGATAGAGAGGCTCAGCGGCACCCAGATCCCCCTTGCGATAGTGCAAGGTGGCCAGGTTGTTCATGCTGGCGAGTGTCTCGGGATGCTCCGGACCATACAGGCTTTGGGACAGGGAGAGGAGACGTTCTGAGAGGGGCTGGGCTGAGGCAAAGCGCCCCAGCAGGCGGTGCAATGCTGAGAGCCAGCGCAGTGCGGCCAGGAGATTGGGCGAGGAAATACCCTCGTTGCGCTCGATGGCACGGAGCAGGGCATGCAGATGCGGCTCCAGCAATTGATAACGCTCTGTCCCGCCCACGACGCTCCGGATCTTCCAGCACTGGCGCAGGTAGGTGAGCACCCAGTCTCTCCAGCGTTGATAAACAGCGCGCGGATCAAAGAGGGAATGCTGCTGGATGGGGTCGCGCCACTCCCACTGGAGGCGGGCGGCTTCTGCCAGGCCTACGCTGGTGAGGGTCCATGCCTTCTCTTTCGTCCCCGGTTCTGCTCCTGGCACCTCCTGTTCGGTGAGGAAGCCGCGTCGCATCAGATGCTGAAGGGGGGGCTCCACCTCGCTGGGACGTACTCCCAAGGCCGTGGCAATGGAAAGTGCGGGTGCCGGGGTGGGGGCGTACAGGGAGAGCGCGTACCACGCGGGAAGGGCCTCCGCATCCAGACCGTTGAAGGACTGGGCGTACTGGGCCAGAATCCATGGCACGTTCTTCTTCTCGGAGGCAATGGTTTCGAGGAAATCAATGCCGTCCCGGCGGAGGCGTGCCAGATACGAGGATGGAGCGATCTGTTCTGAGGCCAGGTGCTGGGCAGTGAGCTCCAGCATCAAAGGGTGAGAGCCCATGCGACCGGCAATTTCCACCCAGACGGGATCGTTGAACTGTGGCAGCGAATGCGTGGGTGAGGGGGGGCTCGTCGCCCCTGGGGCGACAGCCTTTGCGGAAGCGCCGACGCTTGCCAGTTCTGGCTGCGCCACGGCGGGAGAGATGGTGGCATGGGGCTCTTTTCCCAAGCGAGAGCGATAGAGGCAGAATGCGCCATCCTCCAGCGACAGCGGATGGAGCGTCACCCTCGGGATGCCGGGTAAGGTAAAAGGCTCGAGGGCCTCCAGGACGAGGTGGGCGGGGCCAGCCAGTTGGAGCAGGCGCCCCAGATTTTCCGCGAACTCTGCGCCTTCAAGGATCAGGCACACGTCACGTCTGGAGAGGAGTTGTTTCACGGCCGCCTCGTGCTTGGTGTCAGGGATGTCCCCCAGACCAGCTTGGGTGAGGATGCCTGCGAGGGCGGAATAGTGCCCCTGCGCCTCGTGGAAATTGTAGCGGAAAATCCCTCCAGGGTAGGCACCGGGTGCATCGGGACCAGGGGCGATCTGTGCCAGCGAGGCGGCGATCAAGGAACTCTTGCCAATGCCCCGGCTTCCCGTGACGCAGACGCGAAAAGAGCTTTTCAGCGCCTGCTGAATGGACTCTTTTTCCAGCGTTCGGCCTACAAAGTTCGGCGCTTGTGGCGGTGCGTGCCACGGGGGTACGTTACGGGGGATCGGTGGTTTGGCGAAAAGTTCGGTGCCAGCCGTCAGCACCGGGAGCGGCGGTGCCTGCGGGCTGGCTTCCGCCGGAGGGGGAGGGGAGGGCGGTTCCTGTGCGAGATGCTGCCGCGTCTTGTCTATCCAATCCTTTAACCGACGAATGCTGGTGCGCAGGGCTTCCATGTCCTGCACGCGGATTTCGGCCCCATTGTGGCGCACCAGCCTTTCCTGGTGAGAGTGTTGAAGCGCCGCTGCCTCCTCCTGCTCTGGCGGGTGGGAGAGAAAAGGGAACTCCGCATCGCAAACCACGGCGAAGACGGTCTTGCCCAAGGATCGCGCCATCGCGTACTCAAGTTGCGCGTAGCTCCGGCGGGGTTCTGCGGTGGGGCGGTTGGCGGGCTCTGGTCCAAAGCAACTCCCCGCGAGATGAATCATCGCATCGCACTTGCTGATGTGATGTTCCATAAGGCTCCACGCCGCGGCCCACTGTGTGGGGTAGTTGTCCACATGGACTGGCGTGGCCTCCATCTGAAGAATCTCCGCCCGCACCAAGTTGACCGCTATGCCCAGGTCAGGACTTGCCGCGCTGATGTAGATCTCCGGTCGCCTTATCACAATCAGAAGTTGGTAGATTCACTCTATGCGGAGATCTCCCCCTTTAACAAGTAAAGGTATCTAAAAGAAATAATAATAGCAATAACGGATCGGTTTTTGAGGAAATAGCAATTTTGGTGATTTTATTTCGTATTCGACGCAAATGGTCGAGTGCATGGTCGGTGAAAAGCTTGCGCACCTCTGGCAATTCGGCTTCGTTGGCGCGATGCGCGGCGTTTCAAAACCCCAAATGGCAGCATTGTTGGCCACGCTTGCCGCATGGTGGGAGCGGTTCTGTCGTGTGCCCGTGGTGCAGCACTGGGGGCGGGAATTTGCCGCGGTGGGGGCCATTTTGATGGTGCTGGCCGCCCCATTTCTCCTGAAACCGGCGGAGGGCAGTGCTCCGCGGGAGTACCAGCGCCGTCTGGTGATCTACACCCCGCATCACGAAAAGATCCGGTACGAATTTGGCCGGGCCTTTGCCAAAAAATGGAAAGATGAGCGCGGGGAGATTCTCTATGTGGACTGGCGCGTGGCCGGCACTTCAGAGATCGCGCTCATGATGCGGTCAGACTACGCGGCCGCGTTCGAGCGCTACTGGAAGGAGACATTGAATCGCCCTTGGTCGCCGGAGGTGGCCACCTCCTTTGGGAATTCCAAAGTAGTGCTGCCCAAGCCAGGGGAAAAGGGAGAGCTTTCGCTCCAGCAATCCGCGAGGAAGGAGTTTTTGGCCTCTGCCGTCGGAATCGGAGTCGATCTCTTTTTTGGTGGAGGGGCAGTGGACTATGAGTCCCAGGCCAAGGCGGGATTCCTAGTCGCTGCGGACGCCAGCGGTCAGTTCGGGTTGAGGTCAGTGATGAAGAAACACCCGGAGTGGTTCCAGCCCCAGTCCATTCCTCAGAGCCTGGGAGGGGAGAGCTACTATGACAAGGAAGCCCGCTGGGTGGGAACGTGTCTTTCCAGTCTCGGCATTTGTTTCAATCGAGATGTCTTGAGGCGGTTGGGGATCGAGAAGGAGCCAGTGCAGTGGCAAGATCTGGGGGATCCGCGCTACTTTGGACAGGTGGCTTTGGCTGACCCTAACAAGAGCGGCACGGTGACAAAGGCCTTTGAGCAACTCATCCAGCAGCAGATGCAGCAGGCCATTGATGAGCGGCGGGATGACCCGAAGGCGGAAGGGGACCCGGAGAAGCTTGGGATCGAGATCGGCTGGGAGCGTGGGGTGCATCTCATCCAGAGGATCAGTGCGAATTCCCGCTACTTCACAGACAATGCCACAAAGATTCCGCTTGAGGTGTCTCAAGGGGATGCCGCCGCTGGTATGTGCATCGATTTCTATGGCTGGACGTTTGAGGACATGGTGCGCAGGCCAGATGGCACCTCGCGAATGGGCTATGTGACTCCGCTGGGAGGCACCTCCATGGGCGTGGACCCGATAGGCATGCTGCGGGGCGCGCCGGAGCCGGAGGTGGCCGCCGCATTTATGGAGTTCGTGCTCAGTGATGCAGGGCAAAAGCTCTGGAACTTCAACCCCGGTACGGCCGGTGGACCCGTCCGCACCCCGCTCCGTCGTCTGCCCGTGCGGCTCGATTTTTATAATGAGGTCAACCGCGTCTCCATGACGGATTCCCATGCTGACCCGATGGAGACGTCCCGTGCCTTCACCTACCATCCTGAATGGACCAGCCACCTCTTTGGTGTGGTGCGGTATCTGGTGAAGGTCATGTGTGTGGACACTCATGAGGAGCAACGTCGTGCCTGGGAAATGCTGATCAGCCGCAACTTCCCACCCCGGGCCACGGCAGTCTTTGAAGACACCCGCTTGCTCAACTACCAGAACGCCCAAGACCTCGCCGCCCTCTTGCAAAAGAAGGACAAGGTTCAAGAAGCCCGCAAGGCCACGGAACTGAGTGTCGCCTTTCGCAATCAATACCGTCGTGCCTACGAACTGGCCAAAGACGGGTTCTAAGAATGCCGGTGCGTCTTGATCTGGCCTGCACGGGGAAGTATCTGGAGAACCAGAAAGCGCCGATGCAAACCAAGCGCTAGGAACCAAGCACCAAGGATCAAGAACGAAGAACGAAGAACCAAGAACCTCCCCCCCCCCCCCCCATGCCTCGCTCTTTCAACTACGCAGTGTTCGTGGTGATGGCGTTCTTCTTCGCCTGTTTCTTCCTCATGCCCATCTGGAGCACGCTGGAGGTGGCGTTTCTAGGAGTGAAGGGCCAGTTCACCTTGGATTACCTGGCGGGCATTTTTCGCAGTCCCATGTACCGGGAAGGGCTGGCGAATGCCTTCATCATCGGAGTGTGGACCACCCTGGGCTGCTTGCTGCTCTCCCTGCCACTCGCGGTGCTTTACCACCGCTTTGAATACCCGGGAAAGAATGTCCTCAATGGGTTGATGCTGCTGCCCATGATCCTCCCCCCTTTTGTAGGTGCAGTGGGGGTTCGTGCCATGCTGGGGCAGGCAGGAGCCTTTAACAGCCTGCTCATCAAGCTGGGGCTCATGGACCCATCGCACCCGAAGGATTGGCTGGGGGAGGGGCAAATGGTTGGGGTCATCATCATGACGACGCTGCATCTTTTCCCCATCCTCTACCTCAATGTGACGGCGTCACTCTCCAATCTGGACCCTGCCCTGGATGAGGCTGCGGCAAATCTAGGGTGCCCTCCCTGGCGTCGTTTCTGGCGCATTACGCTACCGCTCATTATGCCTGGGGTTTTCGCCGGAGGCACCATCGTCTTCATCTGGGCTTTCACTGAGCTGGGGGTGCCGCTGGTTTTTGACTACACCCGGGTCACCTCTGTGCAGATCTACAATTCCTTGCGCGATCTGAGTGACAATCCCCAGCCCTACGCGCTGGTGGTGGTGGTGATGCTTGCCACCGTGCTGATTTATCTCGTCAGCAAGTACCTCTTCGGGCGCAGTCATGTGCTTGGGGGCGGGCGCAACGTCGTCGCGCGGGAGCCGGTGCGGCTCGGTCCAGTATGGGCATGGGGTGTGACGGCACTTTTCGGCGGGATCATCCTCATCGCCATGGTGCCGCACATCGGCGTCGTCCTGCTTTCTCTTTCCAAGGGGTGGTATCAGTCCGTGTTCCCAGAGGGGCTGACGCTTCAACACTATCGTGATGCACTCAGTCATGAGATGACGCTCAATGCTGTATCAAACAGCCTGAAGTACGCGTCACTGGCCACTTTGCTGGATGTCGTGTTGGGGCTGGGGATTGCCTACGTGAACGTGCGCTCCCGGTTGCCTGCCCGGCATCTGCTGGATGTGATGGCCATGTTGCCCCTGGCGGTGCCTGGCATCGTCCTTGCCTTTGGCTACCTTGCCATGGCCAGGGAAGGGGCGCCCTTTCACTGGCTCATGCTTGGGGAGGATCCAGTTTTGCTGATGGTGATTGCGTATTCCGTGCGCCGTCTGCCCTATGTGGTGCGGTCAGCCACCGCCGGGCTCCAGCAGGTGAGTCCCGATCTGGAGGACGCCGCGCAAAACCTGGGCGCTCCGCCGTGGCGGGCTCTGCTCCGCGTGACGCTGCCTCTAATCACTCCGAATCTCATTGCGGGTGGGCTTCTGGCCTTCGCCTTTGCCATGCTGGAGGTAGCCGACTCGATGGTGCTCGCCCAGCAGGCCGGTCACTATCCGATTACCAAGGCCATTTACCTCCTCCTCCACTCGCTGGGGAATGGTCCGTACCTCTCGGCCGCCCTAGGCGTCTGGGCCATGATTTTCCTCGGGGTCACCTTGCTCGGGGCGGCGCTGGTGCTCGGGAAGAAGCTCGGGGCCCTCTTCAGGGCGTAGCGGGAACGGCTCGGCTGGATGTTGCCAGAGCGGGGCGCTTTCACAGATTCAGTGACTGACACCGTCCAAAAATTTCTTGCAAGGTCGCAAACCTCGTGTTTCTTCCCCGCCCCTTGCGAGCCAGCCTATCCGCTGTTGGTCTTCGGGTCCCCTTTTCTTTAGATTGGGGGATAGCTCGCGCCGAAGGCAACCCAGCTATTCTACTACACTATGTCCATCCGTCTTGCCCGCTTCGAGATGCCGAACCGCCTTGTGAAAAACGAGGCGACCGCCACCGATTATTACGCTCAATTTGTCGCTGAACCTTTCGACCGTGGTTATGGCCACACGATCGGCAACAGCCTGCGCCGCGTGCTGCTTTCCTCGCTGGAAGGTGCCTCCATCACCAGCGTGCGTATCAAAGGGGCTGAACATGAGTTCACCACCCTTCCGGGCGTTCTCGAAGACGTGACCCAGATCGTTCTCAACCTGAAGAAGGTGAAGTTTCGCCACTTTGAGAACAAGGAAACCCGCCTCCTTCAGGTCTCCGTGGACAAAGAAGGCGTCGTGACCGCTGGCGACATCAAAGACGACACCAGCTACCAGGTCATCAACAAGGACCAGGTCATCTGCACCCTTGACCGCAAGGGCAAATTTGAAGCCGAACTCGAAGTCAAGGTCGGCCGTGGTTTCGCCACCAACGAAGACAACAAGCGTCCGGACATGCCGATTGGTGTGATCCCGATCGACTCCATTTTCTCCCCGGTGACCCGCGTGAAGTACGGAGTGGAAGCCACTCGTGTGGGCCAGAACACCGACTACGACAAGCTTCTGATCGACGTTTGGACCGACGGCCGCATCACCCCGCAGGATGCTCTGCTCCAGTCCTCCGCCATCCTTCGCAAGCACCTCGATGTGTTCGTCAACTATGACGACAATCAGGTCGAGTTTGAAGTGGCTCCGGAAGCCCAGAGCGAGGAAAATCTTGAGCTGCGCAAGCTGCTCAACATGTCCGTCAACGAGATCGAACTCTCCGTCCGCGCTGCGAACTGCCTCAACAACGCAAATATCACCAGCGTGGGCCAGCTCGCCATGAAGAGCGAAGCCGAGATGCTCCGCTATCGCAACTTCGGCAAAAAGTCCCTCACCGAGATCAAGGAAAAGCTCTCCGAGCTGGGCCTTACTCTCGGCATGAAGCTCGACCCCTCGCTGCTTGAGCCGCTGCCTGGTGGCGTCTCCATGCTGCGTGCTGGTGGCTTCCGTCGCGATGACGATGATGAGGCTGATGCCGACAGCTTCTCCCGCTTGATCAGCGCCAACCTGGGCGATGATGACGATGAAGAATAATCGCCTGCGCCCCGCCCAAGGTAAGGTTAATTGACTAACAGGAAATTGAGACAATGAGACATCAACGCAAAACCGTCAAACTGCAGCGCAAGGCCAGCCATCGCGATGCATTGCTGAAGAACCTCTGCAAGAGCCTGATCGAGCACCGTCGCATCCGCACGACTTTGGCCAAGGCCAAGGCCCTGCGCCCCGTGGTTGAGAAGCTTGTGACCCTTGGCAAGCGTGACACCGTGCACGCCCGCCGCCAGGCCTTCGCCGTGCTTCGCAGCAAGAACCTTGTCAGCAAGCTCTTCGGTGAGATCGCCGTGGCTTCCAAGGAGCGCCAGGGTGGCTATACCCGCATCACCAAGCTCGGCCAGCGCCAGAGCGACTCCGCTCCGATGGCTTTCATCGAGTGGGTTGACGCCTTCGCTCCCGCTGCTGCAACGGCTTCCGTCAAGGAAGTGGAAGCCGAAGTAGTCGGCAAGGAATAAGGTCGTCCAGCACGATTGATCCAATTTCAGGAACGCGGTGGTCGCCAGGCCTCCGCGTTCCTTTGTTTGTTTATGGGGGAGTTCAGACTGCTCTTCAGTGATGCTCAGCGATGGCTGCTCCAACCAACGCGCCAGCGTCTTGGAGTACGGTGGCTCGACACCGTTTTCTGACGGCGAGGGAGTGTTTCCAGCCGGGTCGTTCCAACGAAGTCCAACGCCCGGCTCGTGACTCCCAGTGGGCGTCAGCCGTCGTCCTGTCAATTCCTGTTTGGAAGTGAGCCGTGGCCACATCCTGCGTGACATTTGCCTCAATGCACGCAATCCTCTCGAAAAATATTCGCCATGGATTCTTCCAGCCCCATCCCTATCAACCCGAAGGACGCTGAGCATCTCAAGCTCCTCTCGATCTTTCACTACGTCTCGGCTGGCCTGTCCCTGGCAGGTTTGGGGTTCATGTTCCTGCACTTCCTCTTCTTCAAATCCATGATGTCCGACCCCGGCACGTGGAGCGGGGCCAGGGGAGGTGCTCCGCCTCAGGCGTTTTTCACATTCATGAAGTTCACCTACGGTTTCATGGGGTTCTTCTTCATGGGCTATGCCGTTGCCAACCTCCTCTCCGCCAGGTACTTGGCGCAGCGCCGTCGGCGAATGTTCTCCTATGTCGTGGCAGCCTTGAACTGCTTGCATGTCCCTATCGGCACCACATTGGGGGTGTTCACCATCATCGTTCTCTCTCGGGACTCGGTGCTGAGGGCGTATGGGGACGACTGATCGCCCAGATGCCGCGATTCTAGACTTGCAGCGAAGAAAGCACCTCAAATTGAGCGTTAAACACCCTGCTCCTGAACCGGATGGTCAGGCCCTTTCTTATGAGTGCATTGCCGTTTTCGCTCCCATTCTTAATTTTGTGGGCCATTGCCGCAGGCAGTGCCGCTGCGGCGGAGGGTGAATCCTCGGGTTCGCCTACCGGTCAGGAGCGTGCTGAAGACCGCGGTTGGCAAAAACACGGCCTGATGTTCAAAATGGAGCCGGGCGTGCTGGTGCAGAATTTTACGAGCCCCGCTGAACCCTTGGATGGTGGTCGCTGGCGAATCTGGTGCAGCCTTTCAGGGGCCACTCGGGAGAAAAATCTCGCGTTCGCCGAGGGCAAACCCGGTGGAGAGTGGAAAGTCACGGAGGCGGTGTTGTCCTCCGGTGAACCGGACGCTTCGGCTCCGTTTGCCATTGGCGGTCTGCCAGGCGGGTGGCATCCGGTGCAGGGGGTGCATGTCGAGCTTCCGAAGGGTGGCCAGCGACTCTATTTCTGGGTCCATGGCCCCGGGGTGGTGAGGTATGTGGCGGCAGACCGCATCGGCGCGCAGGGGGATCGCTATCAGGTGATCAATGTCGCCTCGCCCTGTCTCTACCATCCTGCCGACCGGGCGGTGGGCGGTGCGGCGGCTGTGGAGGCGAACCTGCCGAAGTGGGCCAAGAAGGTGGCAGCCCCGGCAGAGGGGGAGGTGCTCGCGCCAGCGAGTCTGATCTCCAACGATGCAACCAATGTGTACTCCCTGCCAGATGGCTCCTTTGAGATGTACACGGTAGGCCTCGTCCAGGTGTCCAAAGAAGATCCCAGGTACCAGCCGCAGGACAATGTCCCCGGCCTGTTGCGTGTGATTGACCGGCTTACCAGCGCTGATGGTCTCCAGTGGGGCAACCGGGAGCGGGTCATCGAGCGGGACGGAAAAGACCCTGTTGATCAGCAATTCTATTTCCTCTCCGTGACCCACACCGACAAGGGGAGGGTGGGGCTGTTGGGGCACTATCGCCTGGGGGCGCAGACGATTGACCTGGAGCGCTGCAATTCCACAGATGGCATCAAATGGGACCGACTGGCGCGCGAACCGTGGATTTCACGAGGAGAGCAGGGAGCTTTGGATGGCTATCTCCTGCATGCTCCTCATGCCATGGTGAAGCACGAGGGGAAGTGGTGGCTCTTCTACACCGGGGGGAACTTTACCCACAACCACAAGCAGGCCTACGGACCCGAGCATCGAGGCATCTTTCTCGCCACCCGGGAGAGGGTGGAGTAGGGAGAGTTGGCTTGTCACGGGGGCGCCTCAAGAGCGGGGGCCGCTTTGCCCCGATCAAACCAAATCAATCCGTGAACGATTCCATACGGGTTAAATCCTTCATGACCCTGTAACGTGCATGGTTCTTGTAGTGCAACGTTGTCGTCACCTTGCCATGGGGGGCGAGCTTCATGTAGTCCCCATTGCCATCACCAAGGTAGGTGAGGTTTTCGATTTACGGTGGATTGATGGCCCGGCTGTACCCAGTGCCCGCAGGAAGGTTCGCATAGGCGGTCGGGCCTCCAACCAGCTGAGCGAATCCAGGTTGGTCCCTTCACTGGCACCAAAATAGAACGGATGCCAATCCTTGGGGGCGGAGAACGCCCAGGCGAAATCCTGGAGAGGGGCCTTGGGAGTCTGGATCCGTATCGCTACTGCCGAGCCTCGATGGGGGATCGGAACTAGAATTTGCCCGAGATTGACTTCGACTGGCTCAGGTGTGCCGCTCTTCTCGCCGAGAGTCACGAGGGGGAAGTGATTCGTCTGCGCGTAAAGAAGGGGTCCGGGATCTGCGGGGAGCTCCGAGGCAGAGGGGGGCGGGTCTGCTGCACCGAGCGCCGAAGCAGCGGCGAGAAGACTGCTCAGCAGGAAAATCGATGAGCCATGGATTTTCTTGCCCCTAAGTGAGACGCGCAAGACCTTGAAACTACCGGAATTTACCGGTCAGGAGCAGGAACTTTTGAGCTGATTCTCCATCCGGCATAAAAGCTGCGTCAGCCCCACAGCACAAGGGGTGTACAGGGACATCGCGGGTTGCCAAAAAGTTCAAAATTCTTCATTTCCATTCTTGCAAACAACTGCCAGCATCCTACAGTGAATCCCCTTGTGAAATTTTTCACAAGCGCAGACTCTGAACCTTATGGGCAATTTTTTTCCTCGCTGGACCAACTGGGTGCCGTTGAAGATTGCGGTGTGCCTTGGATTTGTACTGGTGGGCGTGGCCGTTGGTGCCTCCTACTATTTCACCCCAAAGTACACCCGGGTGGGCTATGAGCCGACGCAACCGGTGGCATTCTCGCACAAACAACACGTAGGGGAGCTCGGCCTCGACTGTCGCTACTGTCACTCCTATGTGGAGCAGTCCAGCCACTCAAACGTGCCGACCAACCAGACCTGCTACAACTGTCACGGGCCGGACAAGGGTCAGGTCAAGAAGGACAGCCCGAAGCTCGCCCAGGTTCGTGAAGCCAACATCACCGGCAAGCCCATCGAGTGGGTGAAGGTGCACAAGGCCCCGGACTACGTTTACTTCAACCACAGCGTGCACGTGAACCGCGGCGTTTCCTGCGTCAGCTGCCACGGCAAGATCAACGAGATGGAAGTGGTGAAACACGCTGAGCCTCAGAGCATGGGCTGGTGCCTTGACTGTCACCGCCAGCCGGAGAAGAATCTCCGCCCGCTCGACCAGATTACCAACCTGAATTACAAGCCTGAGCAGCTCAATCGCGACGCCTTCTATCAGGGTCTGACTGACAAAGGTGCCAAGATCGAAGACCTCGCCAAGACGGTCCTCAATGGCAAATCGGTGGAGAAGCTTCCCGCCGACCTGAACGCTCTTGTGGCCCTCGCCACGGATACCTACGGCCCAACGGTCACGCAGCAGGAGGTCGGCAGCCAGCTCAAACACAACTGGCGCATCCATGCTCCCGAGGATTGCACCACCTGTCACCGCTAACCTTTCGCGCCACGTCCAAGCATGAAACGCATCTGGCAACATCCCGAAGTCAAGTCTGAGCGTCGCTACTGGCGCAGTCTTGGTGAGTACTCCAGCACGCCGGAGTTCACCGAGAAAGTGGGCCGTGAGTTCGACCCCTCCATCAGTCTGGAATCGGCTGAAGAGCGCGAAAACTCGCGCCGTGACTTCATGAAGATCATGGGCGGCATCGCCGCCGTGGCCGGTCTGGCAAGCTGCCGCCGTCCCCAGCAGAAGATCCTTCCTTTCACCAAGCACGTTGAATGGATCGTGCCGGGCAAGTCGCTTCTTTACGCGACCGTAATGCCCCGTCCGTATGGGGCCACCCCAGTGGTGGCAGTGACCCACGAAGGTCGCCCGACTCACGTTCAAGGCAACCCGCTGCATCCTACCAACGGTGGTCTGGATATCTTTGCCCAGGCTTCCGTGCTGGACCTCTACAGTGAGTCCCGCGTCAAGAAAGTCGTCGGCAAAGGTGCTCCGACCTCCTGGAGCAAGTTCGAGCGCGAACTTCGCGGATGGTGGGAACACAGCTGGTCCAAGAATGGCGGCGAAGGTCTCGCCCTCCTCCTGAGCCCCAGCACCTCGCCCACCCGTGCTGGTCTGTTGGCGGACTTTGCCAAGACCTATCCCAAAGCAGCCGTTTACAGCTATGCTCCCGTCAGCCGGACCAATGAGCTTAATGCGGTGAAGGCGCTCTTTGGTGAAGGCGTTTCCCTCCTCCCAAAATACGACAAGGCAAAGGTCGTTTTCTCCCTGGATGCCGACTTCCTCGGCGTGGACTCCTCCACAGAGTTCCACACCAAATCCTTCATGAAAAACCGTGGTCCTGAAAAGGGCACGGATGGCATGAGCCGGCTCTACGTCTTGGAAAACCGCTACACCCTCACGGGTGGGATTTCTGACCACCGTAAGCCCATTGCTGCCAGCCTCATTCCCGCCGCGGCCGCTGTGCTCGCGCAGGAAGTGGCCAAGCTCACGAAAGACAGCGCTCTGGCCAAGGCCGCTGCGCCGCTTGCACAGGGACTCAGCGACAACCACAAGCAGTGGATCGCGGTTGCTGCTGAAGATCTATTCGCAAACCTTGGCAAATCCATCGTGGTTGCTGGTTCAGGGCAAAGCGAAGCGGTGCACGCTTTGGTGCTCGCGATCAACGACTCCCTCAAGGCGTTTGGTTCGGTGATCGACACCGTGACCGTCCCGGTGAGCAAGTCCGGCAGCATCGAGCAGCTCACTGCCGACCTCACAGCCAAGAAGGTGAAGCAGCTCTTCATCCTTGCTGATACCGACCCGGTGTATGATGCCGTCGGTTTCGCTGATGCCGCCAAGGCCAGCGAGGCGAAAATCGTGACGTTGGCTCTCCGGGCCAACCACACGGCGAAGCACTCCCACTGGATCCTCCCTGCCGCCCACTACCTGGAAGCATGGGATGACGTCCGCTCCGCTGAAGGCGTGTACTCCGTGGTGCAGCCGATGATCCAGCCCCTCTTTGATGGTGCTTCCGTCAACGACATGCTGCTGGCTCTTCTTGGCCGCAAACACCCCGGCCCGGCTCGTGCCAAAGCTGTGGAGCCCTCCAAGGACCCCGCTGCTCCGGTGCCCGCCCCGGTGTTCGAAGTGGACCCCGCCTATGTGGCCGTGAAGGAGAGCTTCACGAAGACTGTAGGGGCATGGGACGAAGAGAAGTGGAATCACGTGTTGCGTGATGGATTCCTCCCCAAGACCTATTATCCAAAGGCCTCTGTTTCCCTGAACCGCGGTGCAGTCGCCGGGCTGGTGGCAAAGGCTCCCAAACTCTCCGCCCCGACGGAGCTGGCCCTGGAAATCGTGCTGGCACCTGATGCCAGCGTCTATGATGGTCGCTACGTTGACAACGCCTGGTTGCAGGAAGCTCCGGATCCCATCACGAAATTGACTTGGGACAATGCCGCCTGGCTGAGCCCGCGGACATTCAAGCGCCTTGGTCTCAAAACCGAAGGTGACTTCATCGAAGTCAAAGTAGGGGACAAGACTCTCAAGATTGCAGCGATCGCCTGCCCGGGACATGCTCATGATTCCGTGACCATCCCTCTTGGCTACGGCCAGAAGGTGACCACTTATGTGGGCAAGGGTACGGGCTTCAATGCCTACCCGCTGCGCTCCGCCATCACTGACTACATCATCAGTGGCGCGACGGTGGCCAAGGTGGAGGGGACGTACGAGCTCGCCATCACTCAGGAGAACTACACGATGGAAGCCCGCTCGCAGGTGCGCGAAGCGACGCTCGAGACGTTCAAAAACGACGAGCATTTCGCCTCCCATCAGGGCATGGACTCCCACATCCCGCCGGAGATGAGCATCTACAAGGGGCGCATCGGGGTAAAGTCTGAGGAGAACCCGAATGGCTTCGACTACGAGAACATCCCGCAGTGGGGGATGGTGATCGACCTTTCCAAGTGCCTTGGCTGCTCCGCGTGCATCGTGGCCTGCCAGAGCGAGAACAACATTCCCGTGGTGGGCAAGGACCAGGTTCGCAAGGGCCGTGTCATGCAGTGGATCCGTATGGACCGCTACTTCGCCACGCCGGACAATGTGGACACCGATCCGACTCTCGAAGATCTGGACAACCCGGAAATGGTGAGCCAGCCAGTGGCCTGTCAGCAGTGTGAATCCGCCCCGTGTGAAACTGTCTGCCCCGTGAACGCCACCGTTCACACCGAAGACGGCCTCAACGCCATGGCGTACAACCGCTGCATCGGTACCCGCTACTGCGCCAACAACTGTCCCTATACCGCCCGTCGCTTCAATTTCTTCGACTACAACAAGCGCAACCCGCTGATCGAAACCAAGGTGTTGGGTCTCAAGACGAACAACATCTACGCTGGCCCGCTTGGTGAGAAGAAGCCCCAGGAGATGGAGCAGCTTCAGAAGAACCCGAATGTCACTGTTCGCATGCGTGGGGTGATCGAGAAATGCACCTACTGCGTGCAGCGTCTCGAGGAAGCCAAGATCAATCAGCGTCGGATCGCCCGTGATGACGCCAGCAAGCTGATGGTGAAGGGGGACGGCCTCAAGGTAGCCTGCCAGGCCTCCTGTTCCGCTGACGCCATTGTCTTTGGCAACCTCGCCGACAAAGACGGAGCGGTGGCGAAGATGAAAGAACATCCGCGCAACTACCAGGTGCTCAAGTACCTTGGCACCCGCCCGCGTACGAGCTACCTGGCCCGCATCCGGAACGTCAATCCCGCGATGGCGAGCCTCGAAACCGACCGCACGGTGCCGACGGGTACCTCCAGCAGCATGGAACGCTCATTCTAATTTGTCATGGCCCAGCAAACGGCGACCGCCTCCCACTCATCCTCAAGCCAGCCGCGCATCCTTGATCGCGAACCGCTGGTCCTGAACAACCGCAGCTACAGCTGGATCACGAACCGCATTTGCGGCATCGTGGAAAACCGGCAGCCCAAGCTGTGGTGGATTCTCTTCATCCCGTCGGTGATCCTGACGGGCATCATGGCCTTCTGCTTTGTGTATCTCATCTCCACCGGGGTGGGTGTCTGGGGGCAGAAACAGCCGGTTGCCTGGGCGTGGGACATCACGAACTTCGTGTTCTGGATCGGTATCGGTCACGCTGGCACCCTCATTTCCGCCATTCTTTTCCTCACCCGTCAGAAATGGCGTACGGCGGTGAACCGGGCCTCGGAGGCCATGACCCTCTTCGCAGTGATGTGCGCCGGTCTCTTCCCGGCCTTCCACGTGGGGCGCGTCTGGATGGTGTGGTTCCTCGCACCCGTGCCGAATGCGAACGCGATCTGGCAGAACTTCAAGTCACCGCTCCTTTGGGACGTTTTCGCGGTTTCCACCTATTTCACGGTGTCCGTGATGTTCTGGTTCATCGGTCTTGTACCTGACCTCGCTACCCTTCGTGATCGTTGTAAGCCTGGTATCCGACGCACGCTTTACGGGATCTTCGCCCTCGGCTGGCGTGGCGGCAACCGCCAGTGGAACCACTATGAAATGGCCTACCTCCTTCTGGCGGCCCTTTCGACCCCGCTGGTGCTCTCCGTGCACTCCGTGGTGTCCTTCGACTTCGCCACCTCCGTGGTTCCTGGCTGGCACACCACTATCTTCCCGCCCTACTTCGTGGCTGGCGCTATCTTCGGTGGCTTCGCGATGGTGCTTACACTGATGATCCCCGCCCGGCGGATCTACGGTCTCTACGACCTGATCACGGAGAAGCACATCGACAACATGGCCAAGATCATCCTGTTGACCGGTACCATCGTCGGGTACGGCTACAGCATGGAGTTCTTCATGGCCTACTACTCGGGCAACCAGTACGAACTCCAGACCTTCCAGCTCCGCGGCCTGTACGGCCCGTCCGTCTGGTACTACTACTGCATGTTCGGCTTCAACGTCTTCGCGCCGCAGCTGTTCTGGTTCCGGTGGTGCCGTAAGAATCTCTTCGTCGTCCTCTTTGTCTGCATGTGCGTGAACGCGGGCATGTGGTATGAGCGCTACGTCATCATTGTGACGACACTGGAGCGCCACTTCATGCCAGGCTCCTGGCGCGTGTTCGACGCCACCTGGGTGGACAACTGGACCTTCATTGGCACGTTCGGCTTCTTCATGATGAACTTCCTGCTCTTCCTGCGCTTCCTGCCGGTGATTGCCGTGGCTGAAGTGAAGGCAGTGCTCCCTGAGGCCAACCCGCATCATGACGACCATCACGAGAAGGGTGTTCACGAACTGGAGATTGAGTACGGAAAGGTCAAAGTCTCCTAACCCCTCGCTGGAGGATTTTTCACATGGCACGAACCACTCTCAAACGAGTCCACGGCTACCTGGCTGAATTTGACAGCGCCAAGGACGTTTATCACGCATCCGAGCAGATCCGAGACGCTGGGTTTCAGCGCTGGGACGTCCACTCGCCTTTCCCGATCCACGGATTGAACGAGGCGATGGGCCTCAAGCGGTCTATCCTTCCCTGGTTTGTCTTTTTCGGCGGTGCAGCGGGCATCACGACGGCATTCTGCCTGGCGTATATCACCCAGGTTGGCATCTATCCCACGGTAGTGCAGTCCAAGCCGGCGAACATCTTCACAACGGCGGCCTTTTTCCCGATCATGTTCGAGCTGACGATTCTGTTCTCCGCCTTCACGACGGTCTTTGGATGTTTTGCTCTCATGGGCCTTCCGCGTCTGAACCATCCGCTCTTCGCGGCCAAGACCTTCAAGAAGTTCTCCGACGACGGGTTCTTCATTTGCATCGAGGCCCGGGATCCGAAGTTCCACCAGGCTGAAACCAGGGCTCTTTTGGAAGGGCTCGGTGGGAAGAACATCGAACTCGTTGAGGACGAACTGTAAGCATCACGACTGTCCATGAAATACTTCTTTCTCAGTTACTTTCTCGTCGTGGTGACGGTGGTGAGCTTCGCGGGTTTCCGCGGCCACAAGTTCGAAAAGCCCCCGATCCAGGTCTTCCCGGACATGGATGATCAGGCTAAAGTCAAGGCCCAGGTGAAGAGTGAGTTCTTTGCGGACGGTGTGGGCATGCGGCACCCAGTGACGGGCACCCTGCCAATGGGGTTTGAACAGCCCAGCAAGCCGGCGAGCGAAGGCTACACGCCTCAGACTTTGGAATTTACCCACGGCAGTACGTATTACTACACCGGCAAGGTGGGGGACTACTATGGGGATGGTTTCCCCGAGGAGTTGAAGGTGACTACCGAGTTCCTCAAGCGGGGGCAGGAGCGCTACAACATCCAGTGCGCCATCTGCCACGGCACCTCCGGAAATGGCAAGGGTGTGTTCACCAAGTACTCGACCGTCGTTCCCGCGGATCTGACTGGCCCGGGTTTTGATGATGCGGCGAATCCCGCCTATCGTCCGGACGGCAAGATCTACGATACCATCACGAACGGCTGGAACCAGATGGGTGGCTACGGTCCCAACATCAGCGTGCAGGACCGCTGGGCCATCGTTGCCTACGTCCGCGCCCTCCAACATGCGGCAAAAAATCCGGTCAAGTAATTCATTTCAAGCATGAGCGCCCATCCCATCACTCTTGACGATCTGCCGAAAGACGGCGAAAAGCTCGACCTCACGAAGGTTAGCAAGCTGAATGGCTTGTTCCTTGTGGTTGGCGGTCTTGGTCTGGTGGCCTCCCTGGCCTACCTCTTCGGCTTCCTCGGCGAGCAAAAACAGGCGGAATTCGCCTACAGCTGGCTCTTCGCCTTCTTCTTCTTCTTCACCATCACCTGCGGCGGCATTTTCTGGACCATGCTACAGCATGCCTCCAACTCCGGGTGGAGTGTCTCTGTCCGTCGTCTGTTTGAGAACCTCGGTTCCAACGTGATCTGGATGGCAGTCTTTGCCCTTCCGTTCGTGTTTGTGCCCTCCATCAAGAATGCCCTTTGGGAGTGGATTCCGATTCATCACCATGCAGCAGAGGTGGCAGCCAAGCATAACGCTGAACACGCTGGCGACAATTGGGGCACCTATGAGGGACTTCACCACATGGTGGAGGAGGGGGATCACTCCGTGCACATCCTCACGTCCAAGTACGGCTACTTGAATGAAACGTTCTGGGTGATTCGGGCCATCGGCTACTTTCTCATTCTTGGTTCCCTTTCCTATTTCCTGCGCAAGTGGTCCATCCAGCAGGACAAGGATGGCAGCTTCAAGCACACGTTCCGCTCCCGTGCGTTCTGCTGTCTTCTCCTCCTTCCTTATGCGCTGGCGGTGACCTTTGCGGCCGTTGACTGGATCATGGCCATGGACTACACATGGTTCTCCACTCTCTGGGGCGTGTACATTTTCGCTGGCGGTGCCTGGGGTGCGATGGCAGTCTCGATCCTGGCCCTCACCTACGTGCGCAGCCATGGCTATCTTCACAAGGTGACTTCAGGTGAGCACTACCACTTGATGGGCAAGCTCCTCTTCGCCTTCACGGTGTTCTGGGCGTACATCGCCTTCAGCCAGTTCTTCCTCATCTGGTATGCGAACATCACGGAAGAGACCCGCTTCTACCTGCTGCGCAACACGGGTGGCTGGTGGTACTTGAGCCACACGTTGGTCTGGCTGCACTTCGCGGCAACATTCGTTCTCCTTCTTTCCGCTGGACGCAAAAAACGCACTGGCGTGATGAATGCCCTCTGCTTCTGGGTGTTGCTGATGCACGTGGTGGATTGGTACTGGCTGGTGATCCCCGAGCGTGGCCCATCCCTGACAAAGGGGGGAGCTCTCTGGATTGACGGAGCCTGGATGGGGGACATCATTGCGTTCCTCGCCATTGGTGGTCTGAGCGGTTGGGCCTACCTTCGCCGCTTGTCCAAAGCCAGCCTTTATCCCTGCCGTGACCCCCGTTTGCTCGAGTCTGTCACCGCTACCAACTAAGAGTTTCCCATGTCGTCTCCCACGCCACCCACACCCTCCCGAGCGCTCTCTGTTTTTCTGGGCACGCTGGCGGCATTTGCCAGCTTCGCCGTCGTGGCTGCCTTGCTGCAAGCCATCGCTGGCGGTACGCCCGAGTACCGGGACCATGATGCTCGCGTCAAAGTCAAAGAAGGCGTCGCTGCTGAACAGGACGCCCTCGTTGAAAAGTACGGTCTGAAGCATGATGCAACGCCTGTGCTTACGAAGGCCGCAGAACTTGTGAAGGGTCGCAAACCCTCCACCTCCACTCAGGTGGTGCCCGGTTCTCCGACAGCGTTGAAGGCAGCTGCTGTACCAGCAGCGGCTCCTGCACCCGCTCCGGAGGCTGCGAAGAAGGCGGAGGAGAAGCCGACTGCAGCCCCAGCGCCAGTTCCTACGCCGGAAGCACCGAAGGTCGAGACTCCCGCACCTGCTCCTGCTCCAATGCCTGCACCGGCACCTGAACCTCCCAAGACGGTGGTGCCAGCCCCGACACCCGCTCCTGCTACGCCGCCGCCAGCGCCAGCACCTGAAGGTCCGAAGCCTGAAGCGCCTGCACCGATGCCCGCCCCTGCTCCTGAGGCACCGAAGCCAACTCCGGCTCCAGCACCTGAAGGTCCGAAGCCCGAAGCGCCTGTACCGATGCCCGCCCCTGCTCCTGAAGCACCGAAGCCAACTCCGGCTCCAGCACCAGAAGCTCCGGAGCCTGAAGCGCCTGCGCCGATGCCCGCCCCCGCCCCCGCTCCTGAGGCAGCCAAGCCAGCTCCCCAAGTTCCGGTCCCTGCACCCACTCCCACTCCCGAGGCCCCCAAGACGGAAGCTCCAACTCCAACTCCTGCCCCGGCACCTAACACTCCCACACCTGAGGCTCCGGCTCCGCCTGCCGCTCCGGAAACTCCCGCTCCCCAACCTCAGTAAAGCTTCGTTTTTTCCTTTTACCTGACCTGCCATGGAGACAACTGACACGACCGTCTCAAACAGCGACAGCCTACGCCGCGCGGCCATTGACCGCTCGGTGAAGGGGCCGGTGCTTTTCCTGTTTGCCAATGCCGCCCTTTGGCTGCTTGCATCGACCATCATGGGCTTGATCGCCTCTGTGAAACTTGTTAAGCCGGGTTTCCTGGACTACGACTGGCTCTGGTTCCTCAACTATGGGCGCCTGCAGCCTGCCCACCTTACGGCCTTGGTCTATGGCTGGGCCATTCAGTCCGGCCTGGGTGCCAGCATCTGGATCCTTGCCCGTCGCTCCGGGCTTGCTCTTGAGCGAGGCGCTGGCTCCATGGTGACTGCCGGAGTCTTCTGGAACATCGGGGTGACCCTCGGTGTCCTCGGGATCCTCTTTGGCGGCAGTACTTCGCTGACGTGGTTGGAGTTTCCGGCGTTCGTCTGGCCGCTTTTCCTGGTTGCCTTCCTCATCATCGCGGGTCGCATGGTGTTGCATTACAATGCCGTGCAGCGTGAGAACTGGTTCTTCCTTTCCTCCTGGTACATCCTTGCGGGTCTCTTCTGCTTCCCCTGGATTTTTGCGACGGTGAACTTGCTCCTCAACCACTACGCTCCGGCTTCTCCTCTTGGCGCGATTGGGGCTGGTATCAACGCCTGGTATGTGAGCAACATCATCTGGTTGTTCTTTACTCCGATCGGCCTGGGTGCGTGTTACTACTTCATTCCGAAGATCACTGGCAAGCCGGTGTTCAGTGGCCAGCTCGCGCAGCTCGGGTTCTGGGGGCTGATCGTCCTTGGTGGCTGGACTGGCTACCAGAAGTACATGGGGGGACCGCTTCCCGCCTGGATGTCCGCAGTGGGCGGCACCGCGGCACTTCTTCTGCTTGTTCCTGCTGGCATTGTGGCGCTCAACAACCACCTCACCACTGAGGGCAAGCGCGGTCTTATCGAGACTAGCCCCACGCTCCGCTTCGTCTTCGTCGGTTCCTTCTGTTACGTGATCATGAGCGGTGTCAGTGCGTTGCTCGGCACGTTCTGGACGGGGTCAAACACCCAGTTCACTTACGCTGAGTACGGGTACCAGCTTCTTGCGGTGTACGGCTTCTTTAGCATGACGATGTTCGGTGCGATTTACTACATTGTTCCCAGACTGGCCAACTGTGAGTGGCTGAGCGCCCGCCTGATCCGCCAGCATTTCTGGTTCTCCGTTTATGGTATCAGCGCCATGGTAGTCTGTATGCTTGTTGGTGGTTTGTTCCAGGGTGCAAGCGTGAACAGCCCCGACAACTGGAATCAACCCATGGTCGGCAGCGTCATCAACGCCCGTGGTTATCTTGTCGGCCGCTCCCTCGCTTGGGTTTTCATCTTGTGGTCGAACTTCTGGTTCTTTGTCCACCTTGTGTTCATGGTGCTGGGTCTTGGACGTCGCAGCACGACGCCGACCCTGCTTGTGCACGACCGTCACCATGACTACGTCCCCGGAACTTTAACATCGGTTACCACCAAAGAAGCATGACCAGCTTGCGCAAACTCGTGATTGGATTGGGTGTCAGTTTCGGAGCTCCGTGGCTCCTGCTGGTCGTCATTCCTGCCCTGAAAGCCCAGAAGACCGTTCCCATTCCCTACGACAAGGATCGTGATGGATTGACTGGTTTCTACCCGGCTGATGGTGTGTACCGCCAAGGTCAGCTGGTGTATCTCAAAGAGGGATGCGTGCAGTGCCACACCCAGGTCATCCGGACCACCTTCAACAACATCTCTGATGGCTGGAAGAAGGGTTGGGGGAGTGATCAAAGCCCTGAACCCAAAAATGTGGTGCGCGCCAGCACCATGCGTGACTACCTCGGTGAACCAGTGGCACCTCTTGGGGTGCAGCGCAATGGTCCGGATCTCGCCAACTTCGGCTATCGTGTGGTTGGTGAAACTGGCCGTGAAGCCCTGCACGTGAAGCTGTATGCGCCGCGCTCCCAGAATGAGTGGAGCATTATGCCGTCCTACCGGCACCTGTACAAGGTGCAGAAGATTCAAGGTGTTGGTTCTCCTGACGCCCTGAAGCTTCCCAAGGATCTAGCTCCCAAGAAAGGCTACGAAGTGGTGCCGACCGCCGAAGCCGTGGAACTGGTGAACTACCTTTGCTCCCTGAAAAAAGACGCCCCCGAGCCCGGCAAGGTGGTGGCTGACAGCAAGTAACGACGAGCCATGAACGAGAATCAGCCCCAAAACTTTGACAACACTGACCTCGACCGCCTTCACGCTGCTGTGAAGCGCGAGAAGCCTGACGCTCAGCCAGGTCGCGAACCAGCGCCCCTCTGGGTGTTCGTGGCCAGCATGGCCGCCATGGTCCTCGCCGGTGGCTACGCGGGAGCTTATGTCGGCGGTTTTGATTTTGAACAGAACTCGCCCTATCTCGGGAAAGTGAAGGACACCCGTCCCATCGACCACACGGTTGGTGCGGACCTCGATCCTTTTGCTCTGGCCATGAAAAAAGGTGCCGATGCCTACAACAGCTGCCAGGGCTGTCATGGTGCCTCGGGTGGTGGTCAGCCCGGTCTGATCCCACCGCTTGCTGGCTCAGAGTGGGTGTTGGGTGGGACTGAGCGTATCGCGCGTATCGCCCTCCACGGCCTGAGTGGAAGTGTCACTGTAAAAGGTGCCAACTACAACGGCGTGATGCCCCCGCAGTCTGGCCTTTCGGACAAGGAGCTTTCCTACGTGATCACCTACATCCGCAACTCTTGGGGCAATAAAGGCTCTTTGGTGACACCGGACATGGTGAAAAAAGTCCGGAACGAAACGAAGGCCCATATTGGCCCTTGGACAGCAGCGACACTCTTGGAGTTTGCCGAGAAGGACATTCCGGGCGAAGCTCCCGCCGCAGGTGCCGCAGCCGCAACGCCCGCGCCCGCAGCCAAGTAGTAATCGCAATTCACCGGCATCCTGACTCTCTGAGCTTGAGCACCGCACCTCCCCAATCCCCCGTTTTCCGAACCACCTGCTTTTATTCATGAGCGCTGTTACCGCCCACCACGATCACTCGCATGCGGATCATGCTCACGAGCACGATCACCCGAAGCAGAGCTTCCTCTATAAGTACATCTTCAGCACGGACCACAAGGTCATCGGGATCCAATATGGTCTCACTGCCATGTGCTTCCTGCTGTGGGGCTTCTTCCTGATGATGGTGATGCGCTGGAGCATTGCTTTCCCAGGCACGGAAATGCCCATCTTTGGTCAGTTGATGGGCGAGCGCTGGGCTCCTGGCGGGGTCGTCAGTCCCGAGCTCTATAACATGTTTGGAGCCATGCACGGTACCATCATGGTGTTCTTGGGCGTGGTGCCCCTCGGTTTCGCTGCTTTCGGCAACTACATCATGCCCCTGCAGATTGGAGCAGTGGATATGGCGTTCCCCAAGCTCAATGCGTGGAGCTACTGGCTCTATTTCATCGGCGGCGTGCTCATGATGCTCAGCTTCTTCCTGCCGACGGGTGCAGCCCAGGTGGGGTGGACGAACTACTCTCCGCTGGCCACCACCGCGCAGATTGACGTGAAGAACATCTTCTTCACCGGCCAGACGCAGTGGTTGTTCTCCATGGTGTTCCTGATTTCCTCCTCGCTGCTGGGTTCAGTGAACTTCATCACCACGATCCTCAACCTGCGCTGCAAAGGGATGACCTGGATGCGCCTGCCCTTCTTCTGCTGGGCTATGCTGGTCGTCGGTTTCCTTCTGCTTCTTGCATTCCCGCCTCTTGAAGTCGCAGCCATCATGCAGCTTGCAGACCGACTCTTCGGTTCCAGCTTCTTCCTCCCTACCGGCCTGGTTGAGGCTAACAAGCATCTTGACATCGCTGGCGGTGGCAGCCCGCTGCTCTACCAGCACTTGTTCTGGTTCTTGGGTCACCCGGAAGTGTACGTGCTCATTCTCCCGGCTGTCGCCATTGTTTCGGACGTGATTCCGGCCAACATCCGCCGTCCGCTCTGGGGCTACAAGTCGATGATCTACGGCGTACTCACCCTCGGCTTCCTGAGCTTCATCGTATGGGCTCACCACATGTACCTCACGGGCATGGGACCGGTGGTCTCCACCTTCTTCCAGATCACCACGGTGTTGATCTCGGTGCCTTCCGTGATCCTGCTGACGTGCTTGATGATCACACTCTGGGGCGGTTCCATCCGTTTCAATACGGCGATGCTTTTCGCCTGCGCCTTCCTTCCGATGTTCGGGATTGGCGGTCTTACCGGTCTGCCACTGGCCTTCAGCACGATCGACCTTTACTTGCACGATACCTACTACGTCATCGGCCACTTCCACTACGTGGTGGCGCCTGGTACGATCTTCGGGCTTTTCGCGGGCATCTATCACTGGTACCCCAAGATGACGGGTCGATTCATGAACGAGACGCTCGGCCGCCTGCACTTCTGGCCCTCGCTGCTGTGCATGAACCTGCTGTTCTCCCCGATGTTGATCCAGGGCATGGCTGGCTTCCA
The DNA here is from genome assembly GCF_000172155.1 of Verrucomicrobium spinosum DSM 4136 = JCM 18804. NCBI lineage: Bacteria > Pseudomonadati > Verrucomicrobiota > Verrucomicrobiia > Verrucomicrobiales > Verrucomicrobiaceae > Verrucomicrobium > Verrucomicrobium spinosum. The sequence continues at coordinate 2,720,309 of NZ_ABIZ01000001.1, forward strand.
CCGCCGCTGGCATGATGGTGGTGTCGCCTTCGCTGGCACTTCCAGTGGCGATTGGATGGGAATCCCGCTGCTTAAGCTCAACGAGGTGATGTCCTTTGCAGCATGGGGTCTGGCCATTGCCCAGGTGCCCTTCATCCTAAACCTGTTCTTCAGCATCAAGGGTGGCAAAAAGGTGAAGTCGGACAACCCCTGGCAGGCTACAACGCTCGAGTGGGCGACTCCGACACCTCCCGGGCATGGCAACTTCCTTCAAGAGCCCGTGGTTTACCGCGACGCTTACGATTACAGCGTTCCCGGTGCCGAAACAGACTACTCCCCGCAGTGGCTGCCTGAAGGTGTGAAGCCTGAGGAAAAGCTCACCCACATGCATTGATCCCAGGGGCCAACACTCCAGATCCAGTCAATCACTTCTCCCAACTGACAACTTTCTCGCTCTGATGGAAATTCCATACACCGTCAAACCCCGGCCGGATACCGGACTGTTCAATGCGAAGATCGGCATCTGGCTCTTCCTCGCCTCTGAGGTGATGCTCTTCGGCGGTCTGTTCTCTGCTTACATCTTCCTGCGTATCGCTCCTGAAGGCCCCTGGCCGGTTCAGGTGCTCACCGTGAAGTGGGGGTTCATCAACACCCTCGTGCTCATCTTCTCCAGTGTCACTGTGCTACAGGCATGGGTGTCTCTGAAGTTGCGCAAGTTCCGGATGTTCCAACTTTGGATGACCCTGACCATTCTCTGCGCTGGCGGATTCATGGCCATCAAGTCCGTGGAATACGCTGACAAGTTCCATCACTATGGCGTTTTGCTTAAGGACGGCAGTTCGGTGGAAGGTCACTTCCCTGCGGATCATCCTTATCACATCAAGTTCGATGAGGTGAAAACGGTGACCTTGGCCTCCAAACACACCGACAAGGGGCTCTTTGGTCTCAGCTTGTTCCGTCATGGTTCCGATGGTGGGTTCCTGAAATACATCGTTGATGGCAAACCCGAGTTCAAAGACTCAGCCGGCAATGTGGTCATGCTGGATGCGGTGACAGTGAAAAAGCTGGTTCATGAAGCCCAGGAGAAGAAGATCGACTTCATCACACTGACGGCGACCAATCCGCTTAAGTTTGACATCCCGCCGTCGAAGCTCTTCGACAATGCCTATGATGCGCACAAGGCCCATTTCCGTGATGGCACAGTGATCGAAGGCAAGCTTGCTTACGATTCGATGCATCTCGAAGCGGATCGTATCGACCTGCGCCGCCTCTTCGCCGCTGACGAGAAGAGCGACCAGAAGGCACTGGAAAGCGTGCAGAATGCTGACGTGTGGCGCATCCTCGGTGGTGACTGGAAGAAGAAGTTCAACGAGCATCATGATGCCGAGCTGAAGAAGTTCGAGGAGAAGCACAAGGGCAAACAGCAGCCCATGGACAACAGCGACTACGTTCGCCACGTCTATGCGATGAAGATCAGCCTGGACGACTCTCATGGTCACGCCAGCACGGTTAAGTCGGGAGGCGAGGGCCTTGCAGCCGAAGCTGCTGCTGATTCCCACGGAACGCATGCTGTGGAATCACATGCTGGCAGCCATGGCCATCCTCTTGTCGTGATCGAGAAGAAGGACATCTCCTTCTGGTCCAACTTCACTCCCAAGTACGGCAACTACTTCGCGATCTACTTCACGCTGACGGGCCTGCACGGTCTTCACGTGATCGGGGGGGCCATCGTTCTGGGGCACATGCTGCTTTTCGGCAAAAGGATCTACGACAAGGACCCTGATCACCTGGCAAACCGGGTGGAAGTGGGCGGCCTGTTCTGGCACTTCGTGGATCTGGTCTGGATCTTCCTGTTCCCGTTGCTGTATCTCCTTTAACCTGACGCTCCGGGGCTGCGGTGCCCGGATTTGATTTCCAGCTTTATTACCATCATGGCTCACGACCATCACGACCACGACAGTCCGGAATACTACAAGAAGCAGGCCAAGATCATCTGGGCCGTTGGTGGCGTTCTTGTCCTTGGCACCCTCATCACCGTTGGAGTGATGAATTGGGACATGGGCTCCCGCGCCGCCAACATTGCCTTCGGCATGTTCATCGCCCTGGTGAAAGCCAGCTTTGTGGCGCTTATCTTCATGCACTTGAAGAGTGAACGTGGCCTTATCTACAAGGTCCTCTTCTTCACGGTGCTCTTTGCGATTGGCCTCTTTGTGCTGACCTACCTCGGCTACGCTGATCCCCTGCACTCCAAGTTTATCAGTTACTGAAATCCCGCCATGTCCCTCAAAGGCTTCCACATTCTTTTCATTGTTCTGGCGTTTCTCTGCACGGCGGGGTTCTGGGCTTGGACGGTGGTGGAGGTGGACCAGGCGAGGGAGGCCCGGGCTGTGGTTGCCGGGAATCTGAGCGGTTCCCTGGCGATTCTTCTGCTCGTTTACGGGATTTGGTTTGTCGCCAAAAAGAGCAAGACCATCAAGGTTTGAGATCCTGACCCTATCACACCATGAGCCTCTTTCATCTGCACCAGCTTGCCTGTTCCGTCTGCCTTCCGGACCAATCCTCCGAGGTGGCCAAGGCTTCGAACACGGCCATTCTTTTCATGGTCGTTGTGGTCTTCTGCATGCTGGGCTTGCTCGTCAAAATCATGTTCAACTTTGCACGCAAGCAGCGTGAGTTCGAAAATTCGTCCCTGTAATTTCCCATGACTCCTGATTCGTTGATCACCCTCGCCACCCTGAACAAGCTTTTGGGGATTCCTGCCCTTGCTTCTGAACATGGCGAGATGGTGGACCACATGCTTGAGCTGGTGCACTGGTTCATGTTGCTCCTTTTCGTTGGCTGGTCAGCTTTCCTGGTGGTGGTATTCACCAAGTTCCGCCGGAGCAAGAATCCCAAGGCCGACTATCACGGTGTCCGCGGGCACGCCTCCACCCACATCGAAATCGGCGTGGTCATCGTGGAAGCCATCTTGCTTCTCGGTTTTGCCTTCCCGCTATGGGGGCAGCAATCTGAAAAGTACCCCTCCGGTAGCAACGTACTGAAGGTGCGTGCGGTGGGCGAGAAGTTCCTGTGGAGCTTCCAGTACGGTGGTACGGACAACACTCTAGGGCGTACCGCGTTGAAGTTGATCGACATCGGTTCCAACCCTCCCAACACGATCGGTCGTGACATGAAGGACCCGAATGGCAAGGATGACTTTGTGAAGGTCGGGGTGATGACTCTGCCGGTGAACCGACCCGTGATCGTTGACGTGACCAGCAAGGACGTGATTCACAACCTTGCACTCGTGCCGATGCGTATGGCACAGGATGCCACCCCCGGAGTTCGCAGCCATGCTTGGTTCAAGCCCACCAAGACCGGATCGTGGGACATCATCTGCGGTCAGCTTTGTGGTCCTGGCCACTCCGGCATGAAGGCGACACTCAACGTGATTCCTGAGAAGGAGTTCGACGAGTTCGTGAAGGAGGCCAGCGACACTGCCAAGGCGGCCGTGGAAGCGACGCCGGCTCCTGCTGTAGGCGCTGCCCCAGCCGCCCATTGATTCCTGGCGGGCTTGTCCTGCACGCGAGCGACAGAACACTGTTCCGACCTTGATTCTCCTTTGATCTTTCTGCGAACGGCAAAGCCCAGGCTTTGCCGTTCGTCGTTTTAGCCCCTCCTTTTCGCCTACCTCTGACTCCATTCCTGGCATGATCTGGACCCGATTTCAAAAGCTGGCGCTGATAGCGTTTATTTCAGTGGAGGTGCTGATCTTCGTGGGTGCGGTGGTGCGGGCGACGGGGTCTGGGCTGGGGTGTCCGGACTGGCCCTTGTGTTATGGTTGCTGGACGCCTCCTACCAAGGCGGAAGACATCGATTTTCAAAAACTGAACATCGAGAAGTTCCGGGCCAAGGCAGCGCGGTTAGGGCGGGATCCGGCTTCCATCACCCCCGAAACCCTTCGGGAGGAGTTTGATCCCGTAGCGACATGGGTCGAGTACATCAACCGCCTTACCAGCCTGCCAGTGGGGCTTTCCGTGACTGCCCTACTCATTGCGTCATTCTGGCAAATCTGGGCGGGACGCTTCCGGGTGTTTGTCGGGGCTCTGGGCTCGTTTGCCCTCGTGTTGATCAATGCCTGGTTGGGAGCGCGGGTGGTCTTGAGCGGCCTCAAGCCGGGCATCATCACTCTGCACATGGCCCTGGCGATCCTGTTGCAGTGTTTTCTAGTGTACACCGCCTGGCGTGGTACCGCCCAGCCATGGGGGCTCCCGGTGATCGGGGAAGGAGGCAAGGCGTTGCATCGCATTGGCTTGCTGCTCTTCGCCCTGGTGGTGGTGGAAGGCGTCATGGGCTCCCAGGTTCGTGAAATGACTGACCATCTCGCCATGCTCCACGCTGGTGAAAAGCGGGAACTGTGGGTGAAGGAACTGGAGCAGACGGTCGTGTACCTGCTCCATCGGAGCTTTTCGTGGATCATCTTGGGTATGGCTTTCCTGTTCCATTGGAAGTCGGGCCAGGTTCTTGGTCGGGCAAAGTGGTTGGAGCGGGGGATTCTAGGGTTGGTGTGTGCCCAGATGGTGCTTGGGGTCGTGCTGTCGCAGGTGGGAATCGTCCGGATTGCACAGATTCTGCACATTGGCTTGTCTTCGCTGCTGGTGAGTGGATTGTTCCTCTGGCTGCTCGGTAGCCACCGGGCAACGCGGGCCACGGCGGGGCCTGACCCGGTAGAACCCATCGCTTCCAACCCCGTCGTCTGAGTTTCCTTGCCACGTTTTCCAGAGAGTCTGATGCAGCGCCCCGTCATGTCTGAGACCGCCACCTCTTCGAATCCCCAATCCAGCGTCATGATGAAGGACTTCATGTCGCTGACGAAGTTCCGGCTCAGTGTGCTCGTTTTGGTCACCACCTTCGTGGGATACTGGCTGGGGCGGAGCGGGAAGGACTTGGACCTGGCGCTGATGTTTCACACGCTGCTGGGCAGCGCCTTGGCAGCCTTTGGTGCGGCAGTGTTCAATCAGTTGATGGAAATCGAGCCGGATAGGCGCATGGAGCGCACCGCTGATCGCCCGCTTCCTTCCCGGCGCATGGAGCCGGGTGTGGCCTTTGGGGTGGGTTGGCTGCTCAGTGCCTTTGCGTTGCTGCACCTGGGGAAAATGGTGAACATAGAGGCGGCCGCGCTTTGTGCCATGACCTTGGGGGTGTATCTTTTCGTTTACACGCCGATGAAGCAGCAATCGGCGTGGAATACGATCGTTGGGGCGGTGTCGGGCGCTCTGCCACCGCTCATTGGATGGGCAGGAGCCGCCGGCCCGCCTGTCAACAATGATGCCTATTTCCGTCTGGAACTCATCTCGTCGAGCGGAGCCATCTATCTCTTTTCCCTTCTCTTCCTCTGGCAGCTCCCGCACTTCCTGGCGATCAACTGGATGTACCGTGACGAGTATCGCAAAGGCGGTTTTGTCATGTGGGCGAACGAGGATCATACCGGTGGCAAGACCTCCAAGCTGGCCCTGCTGTTCTCATTTTGCGCCGTGGCGCTGATGTTCCTGCCTCCGCTGGCCGGCGACACCAGTTACTGGTTCCTTCCTTTCGCCCTGCTAGTGAACCTGATACTGGTCTGGCTGGCCTGGAAGTTCTACAAGATCCGCGACCGTGCCAGCGCGCGGAAGTTGTTCTTCTTCACCCTCATGTACCTGCCGTTGTTGTTGGGCATCAGCATGGTGTTCTGGAAACCCTGACCTTCAGCCAGCTGACGCCCCACGTGGCATTTTGCCGCGTGGCCGACTCACTATTCGTAAGCGTACAGGTTCCTGTTACCGTTCCCTCTTTCAACTTTCGTCCTTGTTCATCCTGTGTCCGATCCATCCATGAGTACACCCACGCCGCCATCCTCACCAACCCCGCCTTCACCGGATGAGGTGCCCAGGAGCATCAACCCCCTGACGGTCTGGGTGCCCATCATCGTCATTGTCTGTGGCATCGTGATCGGGTGGAACTACATGCTGCACCAGATCAAGAAGGAAAGGGAAGAGTCGGCTGGTATGGTGGAGCAACGCCTGCCCATGCTCTCGCGGCTGGAGAAGAACATCGGCTTTGTCGAACGGAATGGTCAGAAGGTGGAGCTGGCCGCTCTAAAGGGGAAGATCATCGTGGCGTGCTGGGTGTACACTCATTGCCCACGTGGTTGTTCTGGGGTGGTGGGTGAGCTTCTCAGCCTGCACAATGACCTTGAGGCCAATCCTGATGTCCACTTTCTTTCTGTGAGCGTCGATCCCGCTGATGGCCCGGAAGAACTCAGCAAGTTCGCTGAGGGGCTCAAGATCAAGGGCGACAACTGGTGGTTTGTGAATGGTGAGACCAAGGAAGTCCGCTCGTACATGACCCGCTACTTTGGATTTCAGGGGGTGCAGGATGTGCCCGAGAAAGACCGTCTCTCCCCGGATGACAAGTACATCCACGATATGAAGGTGGCCTTGGTGGACCATAAAGGACATGTACGGGGCATGTATGACGTGGCCAGCTTCGATCCTGAGTTCAAGGCGTTCTGGAAGGACAAAATCCGCAAGGACATCGGCACTCTTCTCAAAGACAAGGCCGAGGACGAGGGCAAAAACGGCAAGTAAGAATGTCCAGGGGCTGCACGCATCTGGTTCTGGGTTTGGCAGTTATCCAGTGTCAGTTTCTCCCAGACCGATTCTGCCCGGAATTGCATGATTTGTTTGATTGGGAGGCAAATGAAGCGGAAAGGCAGTCGCGCTCTCATCCCCCGCTATTCTTTCACGATTGATTGATCCACTACCATGGAAGTTTACGAACTCCCTGCTCTCAACGCCACCCTCAACGCCGCTGCGGCCGTTCTGCTGCTGTCGGGTTGGATTTGTATCAAGCTGGGCAAGCGATCTGCCCACATTGCCTTGATGTCTCTGGCTTTGGTGGTGTCCGCCGCTTTTCTTACGAGCTACCTGATCTACCACTTCCATGTGCCCAGCATGAAGTTTCAGGGCAAGGGCGGGATCCGGTGGGTGTACTACACCATCCTGATCACCCATGTCTTTCTTGCGATCGTCAACCTGCCCATGATCATCTTGACCGTGGTGCCCGCGCTGAAACGGAAGTTTGACAAGCACAAACGTCTCGCCCGCTGGACCTTTCCCGTGTGGATGTATGTCTCAGTGACGGGCGTGTTGGTGTACCTGATGTGTTACCATTGGTACGCGCTCGGGTGAGGGGGGAGTGCAGGGGAGCTTGCGATGTTTTAAGCCGGGGGCAGATGCTTCCAGCCTCCGTTGACGCTTTACCTGGGGGCGCAGCCGTTCTAGGAAAGTGCGTGAGAGAATAGCCGCTTTTGAGAGGCCTGTTTGGAACCAGAGCGGAGGAAGGGGCCTGAGCTTCGGCGGCAGGGGAAGTGTCTAGAACCTGTCACGAGCCGTAGCCAAAAGCGGTGATGCTCACCGCAGTCCCACAAAAGCGCTGCGCGCTCAGGTGTTGGGGGATGGTGGAGCGATCGACGGAGCGAGAACTTCCGATGTCGCAGGCCATGCGGTCCACCCCCAACCAACAAACCCCACGCCTTACCGGATCACGCCCCAGTGGCTGGTCAGCGGCCAGTAGCAGAACCAGCCCGGGCCGACGACGTTCTGCTCTGGTACGGGGCCCCAGTAGCGGCTGTCAGAGCTCTGGTAGCTGTTGTCTCCCAAGGCGAGGTACTGCTTCTTTTGAAGGGCAATTTCGCGTACAGGTACGCGACGGCCCGTGAAGTCCTGGATGGCGTCTTCATAACCACGGTAGCCGTCTTTGGGTTCAGTGTAAGTCCCGGTCATCACCCGCTTGAAACCGGGTTCTGTGGCGAGCTGGCCGTTGATGAAGAGCTGGGAGTCCTTGATGGACACGGTGTCTTCAGGGACACCGCCGAGGCGTTTGATATAGTGTTGAGAGCCCCAGCGTTCGTCGAAGTTGCGACCTTCGATACCGGCGATGTTCTTGGTGGTGAACACAAACACCTCCCCGCGGGTGGGGCGGCGGAAGTGGTAGGCGAACTTGTTTACGATGACATGGTCACCGTTCTGCACGATGCCGCGGGCCAGCACCTGGCCCTTGCGGACATAAATGCTGCTGGCGTTTGCCATCTGCATGGTGGCACGACGGTCAGGGGTATCGCTGTTGCCTTCCATCATCTCCGTCCGGAGGTGGGCCCCGATGTTTAGCTCGCGTTCGAGCTGGATCTTGGGGCAGGAGATCCTGATGTCGTGTCCGTCTGCGAAGTGCAGGCGGCTGTAGGGACGGAAGATGAGGAACTTGTGTTCAGTGATGGTGTCTGAAAGACGGAGTGGTCCCTCATGGTCAGAGACCACATTCAAGTAGGTGGTGCCGGTAAAGAAGCCGCCGAGTTTGCCCAGAAAACCGGGATTGGGGTCTTTTTCAGTCGCTTCAGCGCGGATGCCGTTGAGCGTGGGTTGCATGGATCCGGTGGGGATCTGGAAAGGCTGGGCGATATAGGAGCGGATGCCCAGGGCGATGACGATGGAGACGAAGAAGACCTCGATGTTCTCTGCCCACTCCGTGGTGCGGGCGTCCGGCAGGGCCCGCTCACACACCTGGTTCAGCTGCTTGCTCAGCTCATCAATGCGAGTGCTGTTGCGCTGGCTGATGGCGGCGTCCAGCTCACCACGCAGGCCGATGATCTCGTCCACCTTGGCGGTGGGCAGCAGGTCCCGCTTGTAGTGGAGGAAACGGGTGACCCCCTTGCGGAGCAGCTTGGCGTGCTTGATGAAGCGCGGTTGGAACATGGCTGGCTGTGACTGGGTGGTGGTCGGTTGGTGAGGCGCTTGTGGGCGCGGAAAGAGGGAGGGGCGGTGGCCTGCCCCTGCACTGACGCACCAGGAGCAGCGTGATGAGGGGCTGCTCAATCCCCGGTCTTGAGCACCTGGATGAAGGCCTCCTGCGGGATGTTGACGCGGCCAATGGCTTTCATGCGCTTCTTGCCTTCCTTCTGCTTTTCCAAGAGCTTGCGCTTGCGGGAGATGTCACCGCCGTAGCACTTGGCAGTCACGTCCTTGCGCATGGCGCTGATGGATTCGCGGGCAATGACCTTGCCGCCGATGGCGGCCTGGATGGCGACAACGAAGAGCTGCACTGGGATGACCTCCTTGAGTTTGGCGGCGAGAGCGCGGCCGCGGGATTCCGCCTTGCTGCGGTGGACGATGCAGGAGAAGGCGTCCACGGGCTCACCGGCGATGAGCATGTCCATCTTAACGAGGTCGGACGCCACATAGCCTGCATGTTCATAGTCCATGCTGCCGTAGCCGCGGGTCACGCTCTTGAGCTTGTCGTTGAAGTCCACGAGGATTTCGTTGAGCGGCAGCATGCACTGCAGCATCACGCGGTTGTCATCGAGTGTCTCGGTGTGCTGCACGTCGCCACGCTTGTCCATGACAAGTTGCATCATGTCTCCGATGTACTCGTTGGGCACCATGAGGAAGATCTTCACCATGGGCTCGCGGATTTCCTCGATCTCCGGAACGGGCGGGAGGAAAGAGGGGTTGTCCACGATGACCAACTCACCGTTGGTCTTCAGCACCTCGTAGATAACGCTCGGGTACGTGGAAATCACGTCCATCTGGAACTCCCGGCGAAGGCGCTCCTGGATGATCTCCATGTGGAGCAGTCCCAGGAAGCCGCAGCGAAAGCCGAAGCCCAGGGCGGCGGAGCTTTCCGCCATGTAGCTGAAGGCGGCATCGTTGATCTGCAGCTTGCCCATCGCCATCTTCAGCGACTCAAAGTCATCGGTGCTCACGGGGTAAATGCCGCTGAACACGAGGGGGTGAATTTCTTTGAAGCCAGGGAGGGGCTCGGGGGCGGGCCTGCGAGTCTCTGTGACGGTGTCGCCGATCTTCACATCCGACGTGGCTTTCACGTTGGCAATGATGTAGCCGACATCGCCGACGTGCAGCTCTGGCACGGTGGACATCTTGGGGCGGAAGACGCCGACATCCTTTACTTCATAGTCCAGTCCGGTGGACATCATGCGCACCTTCATGCCTCGCTTCACGCTGCCGCTGAAAATTCGGACATAGGAAACCACGCCGCGGTAGGCATCGAAGACGGAGTCAAACACCGAGGCGCGCAGGTGTTCTTCACCGAGGGACGTGGGAGCGGGGATGTACTTCACCACGGCCTCCAGAATGTCCTCAATACCGATGCCCATCTTGGCGCTGGCCGGCACGGCTTCATCGGAGGAGAGCTGGAGAATGTCCTCCAGCTGCTTTTTCACCCGCGGCACGTCGGCGCTGGGAAGGTCGATCTTGTTGATGACCGGGATGACGTGCAGGTTCTGCTGCATCGCCAGGTTCAGGTTGGCGACGGTCTGGGCCTCCACACCCTGGGACGCATCAACCAGGAGCAGGGCACCTTCACAGGCTGCAAGGGAGCGTGAGACTTCGTAAGAGAAGTCCACGTGTCCCGGGGTGTCTAGAAGGTTGAGTTTGTAGGTCTTCCCGTCCTTGGCCTTGTAGCTCATGGTCACCGGGTGCGCCTTGATCGTGATGCCACGTTCGCGCTCCAGATCCATGGAATCGAGCAACTGATCTTGCTGCTGACGCTCTGAGATGGTCTTCGTGAACTCCAGCAACCGGTCGGAGAGAGTGGTCTTCCCGTGGTCAATGTGGGCGATGATGGAGAAGTTGCGGGTCAGTTCGATGGACATCAGAGGTCGGGGGGACGGGAAAAAGGGGGATGAGACTTAATCGCTGAACTGCAACTTGGCAAGGGGGGCTTATCCGCCGGAGAAGTGGGAGAGGAGGGTGACGGCGAGGTTGCTGCCGGCGTGCACGAACATACTGGCGGCCAGTTTCCCGGTCCGCTGATACACCCAGCAGAAAAGCAGGCCGTAGAGGAAGACATGAACGGTGCCGTTCACGCTGTAAAAATGGGACCCCGCGAAGACGAAGCTGGAAATCGCCATGCCAACCAGGGTGCCCCACCGGGCCTGCACGGACCTGAAGATGAAGCCGCGGAAGATGATCTCCTCGACAAAGGGAGCCATGAGCACGCTCCAAAAGATGCTCAGGGGGAGTGCAAGTTCGCCTTGGTCCGAGAAGGACCGGCTGAGGCCATCCAGCACGCTGGAGGCGGAGCCCAGGCACGCCAGACCGGCATCGACGAAGTGGAAAAGCCACGGCAGCAGGCCCATGCTGGTGACCCCTAAACCGAGGTAACTGAGCGAGACGAAGTCGCGATTCAGGAAACCAAAGACCTCGGCCAGTCGCGAGAATCGGGGGCCATATGTGCTGCAGAGAGGGAGCAACGGCAGCGCAGCCATCGCGGTGGCCCAGCCCAGCCAGATCCACGTGTTGGTCTGCCACGCCGCGTATTCGTCCACGATTGACCCAATCATGGCCGCCACCCAAGGGTACAGCGAGGCGAAGACGTGTTGATTCAGCCAGAGTGCCGCCAGTGCCGCCAGGGCGAAGGTGCCGACTACGCGAGGGCCCGGCCAGAGCCGATAGAGGCGGCGATGGGACGCAGGTTGCTTCAGGCGGGGCCGGGACAGGGCCATCCAGGCCGCCGGAATGGCCAGCAGCCCCAGCACCGTGAGATCTACCAACACGATGGCGGCGAACACGATGTTGCCCATTGCGTTTTCCTGGGCCTTCCGGAGAGCTGGTTGATCGATTCGGTCCTGCAGTTGGTACTGGGCAGCGAGAAATGCCACCCACCAATCGACCGGTTGCTTGCGGAGGTACTCCTCGAAATCGTTGCGTTCGCCTTCTGCCAGCGGGGTGCCATCCACAGCGCCTTTTACATAGCGGTAGGTGGGCTCTTTCCGTCCTTTCTCGCTGACGGATTCCAGTGCCTCAAGAGCAATTTCCTTCCAGTCTCCTGAAGCATCCCCTTTGTCCTGACTGAAGCGCAGGCTCACCAAGGCCAGGTCCAATTGCAAGAGGTCCGATGAATATCCTTCTTCTTCCACGGACTTGAAGGTTTCATAGACATCGTCTGGGATGGCTTCCAACTCGAGCATCCACTTGATCAAGCCCGGCCCGTTGTACCCCTCCTGAGTGTACTCGTCATGAACGAGCATGGAGTTGGCGATGTAGTTGCGGAACGCCTCTGAGGTGCTTGCGCTCGCGCCTGAGCCGCCGTTCCACGACCATTCCGTCGCCCACCAGATGGAAAGGATGACGGCGGTCAATGCCCAGAGTTGCATTTCATGCACCAGCCCCATGCCACCCTGAACTTGGCGATTGGAGGAGTGCCCGGTGACGTTCCGGTTGCCGTGGGCCGCGGGGTCTGGAGGAGAAGACGAGGGTCTGGGTTCTATGCCAGATTCGTCACCAGAGGTTGGGGGCATCCTGTCGTCCTACTGGAAGTTTCACGACTGGACAAGTGAAAGCGCTTTTACGGCGAGCTGCTGACCAGCATCGCCGATAAACCTGACCGCCGCAGGGCTCAAATCCAGAGCCTCGCTGCGTCCGCCATGCTGCTCAGATTGAAGCAGGCTCTGCGTGGGGCGATAGTCGCCACACGATGCGCACCCGAACTTCTTCCGGGCTATTGAGCCGGAGATCGGACTCAAACGCCTCCTGCTGAGCACGTCGTGTCAGGTGCCGGAGATCACGGCAGCGGAAATTCACCGACTCCTGGCGGGTTGGGAAATCTTGGGCAGTGGTTTCAAGACCAAAGGAGGGCTCCAGCACACGACGAAGCCGAAAGAAAAGCAGATAGTGCTCGCTTTCAAGGCGATTGCGCGCGGCAAAGAAGGCGGAAAGCACGGTCTGGGCGGAAGCCTGGCTGTCGAGCAGCATCATGCGGAGATCGAGGACTTCATCCGCGGCGGAAGGGGACACTTCACAAAGCAACTGGGCGGCCAGACGGGCAGCATCAGCTCGCCATCTTGCCAAATGCCGCCGGGAGCCGGTGGCCGGGGAAGAAACGCCAGTGTGAACTTGCATGCTAAAAGAAGGATCAGAAGCGTGAGAATGCAAATGAAATCGTGAGAATGGGTCTCAGTAGCCTGTGCTCAGTGACGAAACGGTCAAATAATGTCCCGTCTTGCGAGGAAATTGAGCGTGGGGCGGTGGAGTGGTGGAGGAATGGAGGAGGCGGGCTGCGGTGGATGTTAAAGGGTGGCTGTCCGTCACAAGGCACCTTCAAAGCGGTGATTCTCCCTCCAGTCCCAAAATCCTGCTGCGCGGGATCAGGTATTGTGGGCAGTGAGGTGAGGGGGACGAGGCGGAGCCATTTGCATCGCAGGCGATTTGAGATGGCCCGCGATACCCAAGATCAGCATTGCCTGGATTCCGCCTTCATCTCGAACCCCCAACAACAGAAAAGACCAGCTCCTGAGAGCTGGTCTTTGGTAAGGGATTGGTCAAAACCTGAGCCGCTGTGAACCAGCGCTTACAGATTTTTGAGGTAGCTCTTCAGCATCCATAGAGTCTTGTCGTGATATTGGATGCGCTTGATCGCGAGGTCTTGCGTTTCAAGGTCGTGGGCCTGCTCAGCGGTGTCGCGAAGTTTCTTCGCAGACTCGTTGGTCGTCTCGTTGCCTTCGATGATCGCGGCAACAAAATCTTTGGCAGGAGCGGCTCCGACAGGGGCACCAGGGATGGAACTGGCTTTTGCAAAGACAGCCAAGCCGCCGGGGGAGTAGTCACCCAAGGCGCGAATGCGCTCGGCAATTTCGTCAACGGCTTCGAAAAGCTCCTCATACTGTTTCTGAAATGCGCCGTGAAGTTCGAAGAAAGCAGGGCCTTCCACGTTCCAGTGAGCGAGGTGAGTTTCCGCCATGAGGCTGTAGGAATCAGCAAGCAGGGTGGAGAGGGCGGCTGTCACTGCGCTCTGGGTTTTACCGGGAGAAGTTTTCGTGGTGCTCATATAGCTAAATACGTTATTGAGAAAGTAGGTGGTTGTTGAGAATGGTGCAACCGATGATTTCGCTGTAACTTGCTGGAATCTGAATTAGGATTGAGAATCTATGTCAAGAACACTGTGCGACTGGAGCAAGAAGGATATTCAGCGGCATGCCGATGAGCTGCTGGAGATTGTCTCGCCCCAGCTTTACCTCTGTGAGAAGTGCGCCCGCACGGCATGCGATGACCGGTACCTGTGCCGGGGGGTGGAGATTGCCAAGCTGCGTCGCCGCCATGAACGTGAACTGGCGCATCAGGGGCATGATGATTGACGGGTCGTGTTGTTGAGGTGAGATGTATCAACAGATTGATTGAAGAACTGGAAGAGTGGTTTCCCAAAGGAGCAGTGATCCGGTAATGTTGTTTCCTGAAGATGAACCGGTTGTGGCGCAGCCTGTTGCAACAGAGCTCCCGGTGAAAGAGTTCGAGGGTCTTATGGCGCGACCGGGCCCGGTGCTTGCGCTGGCCCCCATGCAGGATGTGACGGATCTGCCCTTCTGGAGGCTCATGGCGGACTATGGTGGTGCGGATCTCTACTATACCGAGTACTTCCGGGTCCATGCGGACTCCAATCTTGAGAAGCCGATTCTGCGGTCCGTGACGGAGAATCCCACGGGACGCCCTGTGGCGGCGCAGATGATCGGAAACGACATCGCCTCGCTCGTGCGCACCGCACGGGAGTTGCAGGAGCATCCCATTGCCGCTGTGGATCTGAATCTGGGCTGTCCGGCCCCGGTGGTGTACAAGAAGTGTGCCGGGGGCGGTCTGCTGCGGGATCCGCGTCATGTGGATGCCATTCTGGGGGCGCTCAGGGATGCAGTGGTGAAGTGCAAGTTCACGGTGAAGACGCGCATTGGCTTCGATGACGCTGGCGTGTTCGAGCAATTCCTCCCCCTCTTCGCAAAGCACGACATTGACCTTCTGACCGTGCATGGTCGTACCGTGGCGGAAATGTACCGGAGCGAGGTGCACTACGACTTTATCGCCCGTGCTGTGGAGGCGATGAAGTGCCCAGTGCTGGCCAACGGCAATGTCTCGTCAGCAGCGAAGGCTGAGGAGATTCTCCAGTTGACGGGAGCCCGCGGCCTGATGATCGGGCGCGGGGCGATCCGCAATCCGTGGATGTTCCGGCAGATCCGCCAGCATCTTGCCAGGCAGCCGGTCATCGTACCAAGAGGGGGGGAGGTGCTGGACTACATTCATCGCCTCTATGAGGCTGTGACCAGCCCGGAGGTGCCGGAGACGTTGCAGGTACAGAAGATGAAAAAGTACCTGAACTTCCTCGGCCTGGGGGTTGAGCCGACTGGAGCATTTCTGCATGCCATGCGACGCACCAAGACCAAGGCGGAGCTTTTCTCCGTGTGTGCGAGCCACCTGGAGCACGAGGAACCGATGGCGCTGGAGCCCTTTAGTCTGGAACTCAAGGCCACCGACGTGATGGCCGGGGCGCATTTATAGGAAATCTCAGTACCACTTGCCGGGTTGGTGGCTCTTTGACAAGGCGGCCTTGCTTCACAGAGTGGGAGGCATGCATCACCTGTACCGCTTCCTGGTTCTCCCGATTCTCCTGGGGGCCTCGCCAATTGTGGCCGGGGCCGAGTTTCACGTTTCGCCCTCGGGCCTGGACACGGCGGCGGGCACGGAGGACGCTCCCTTTGCGACCCTGATCCGGGCGAGGGATGCCATCCGGGAGCTTCGCAAGAAAGCCGGGCTCAAGGAGCCGGGCCGGGTGGTGGTGCATGAGGGGATCTACGAAATGCAGCAGCCGCTGGAAATGGACGTGGTGGACGGACGGTCTGACGGCCAGCCAGTGACCTGGGAAGCCGCGCCGGGGGCAAAGCCCAAGTTTATCGGGGCGCGAAAGGTGTCGGGCTGGACGCCACATGAGGGCAACATCCTCAAGGCAGACGTCGCCAGTCTGAACTTGAGCAAACTTCAGATCCGGCAGTTGCTGCTGGATGGTGAGCGCCAGCCGCTGGCGCGCTATCCCAACTTTGACCCTGCCAATCCGCTCTACGGTGGCTGGGCGTTTCTCACCGAACTGCCGGAAGGGGCCAGTGAGGGGCATGTGTGGAAACGGGAAGGCTATGTGAAGGAGGCGGACGTGCGCAAGTGGTCCCGGCCGGAGGAGGTGGAGCTCTTCATCTTCGCCCAGTACGGGTGGTGGAATTTCATTGAACCGGTGAAGTCGCTGGATCCGGTGACTCGCAAGCTGACACTGGCCAAAGACTGCGGGTATGACCTGCACCCGCACAATCGCTACTTCTTCCAGAATGCACTGGAGGAGCTGGATGCCCCTGGCGAGTGGTATCTGGACCAGAAGAGCGCCACGCTGTACTTCTGGCCGCCCAAGCCGCTGGATCAGGCAGACGTTCGGATTCCGGTGGTGGAGAGCTTCATACGCATGCGTGCCGGGGTGAAGGGCATCACCGTGCGCGGGCTGTCCTTCCTGGGCTGCAATGGCACGGCGGTCACCATGGAAGGCACGGAAGACTGCCTCGTGACCCAGTGCGTCATTGAGCACTGCGGCAGCATGCGTGGCTCCGGAGTAAGTCTGCAGGGTGGCAAAAACAACCGGGTGGAGCGCAATGAGATTTCCCATATTGGCAACACCGGCGTGGGCGTGGGGGGCGGGGATCGCAAGACGCTGGTGCCGGCCAACAACGTGGTGACAAACAACCACATCCATCATGTGGGCGTCATCAACAAGAATGCCGCAGGGGTGGGTCTGGGTGGGGTGGGGAATGTCGTGACGCACAACCTGATCCACGACGGTCCGCGCATGGGCGTGCAGTTCAGTGGAAACAACCTGGTCATCGAGTGCAACCATATTCACCACGTGATGCTGGAGACCCAGGATGGGGGCGGCGTGTACACCGGTGGGCGTGACTGGATCAGCTCCCGGGGCACAAGCCTGAAGTACAACTTCATCCATGACATCGTGGGCGTGGGGCAGGAGTCTGCCGGGCTCAAAGTGCCGTTCTTCGCCTGGGGCATCTATATGGACGACAATGCCGGTGGACTGGACATTGTGGGCAACATCGTGGCCCGCTGCTCCCGCGCAGCCATTCATCTGCACAATGGGCGGGATCACCACATCCTGAACAACATCTTTGTGGACGGGGGTGAACGGCAGATTGAGTTCAACGGCTGGCGGCCTGAGCACAGTTACATCAAAAACCACCTGACCACCATGGTCGAGGGATGGTCCAGTGTGAAAGACCTGCCCGCATGGAAGGGGATGCGCGGCATGGACATCGATCCGCGGAACGCCTTCTTCCCTGACCAGACGATGATGAGCGGCAATGTCATAGAGCGAAACATCGTGGTCTGGAGCAAGCCGGAACTGCGCTATGTGGATGCCCGTAATTGCCTGCCGGAGCACAATCTCTGCGACTACAACCTGGCTTGGAATGGCGGTCAACCGATCCGCACGGCGGTCTCCAAAGTGGGCCCCGATCAGGGCGATGACCTGCTGGCTGGAGCAGGCAGCTTTCAGGGTGTTGCTGAGGGTGCCACCCCCAAGGGCTGGGGATGGAACCACAAGCCTCTCAAAGAGTTGAAATCTGCGGTGCAGGGTGGGGTGCTGATGACGGATGGGGCGGTCAGCAAGGATCCAAAAAACCCCCACAGCGTGATTCACAGTCCCTTCGTGCCCTTCAAGGCGGGAGCTTCCTTTCGCGCCCGGTTGAAGGTGCGCTCCACCAAGCCGGAGGCCAAGGTTTCGGCCGCGTTCATGATGTTCGTAGCTGGCAAGGGCTACTGGGAAGGGGCGCGTACGGAGATCCACCTCACGCCCGAGTGGCAGGAGGTGGAAGTGACCGGGGCCATGCCCCGTGAGACCGATGGAAAGTGGAAAGACTGGATGAGCCAGTTTTGTGTGAGATTCGACTTCCCCGTGGAAGGGGCAGTGCTGGAACTCAAGGATCTCAGCATTCGTGAGGCGGGTCCCATGGACGAATGGAGCGCCTGGCAGAGCGAAGGCTGGGACATGCACTCACTGGTGGCGGATCCGCGCTTTGTGGACGCCGCCAGGGATGACTACCGGCTCAAGCCAGAGTCCCCAGCCTTCAAGCTCGGCTTCAAGGCACTCCCCTTGCAGAAGATCGGGGTGGTGGCGGAGGGAGAGGAGAATTAGGAATAGCAGCTGGGGGAGGTCGGATTCGGACCATGGTCAGCATGGCGACTGAGTCGGCAGAGAGCCTTTGGCGATGTTTCAGCGTGGTCCAACGGTCCCCGTCGGGGAAGTGAACGGAGGGGGATCGCATGGAAGTATTGGGGACGTGCTGGCCGTCCCAAGGCCTTCGGTCCCAAGGCACTCCTAGGACCACAGCAGATCCTGGCATCCCCTGACGCACCCACCTCTGGACTCACGCTAACCCTTTGGTGGTACGGCTTTTCTCGAAACGATAAACATTGCTTGCTAAATAGAGGCGATATGCAAATTATGAATAGTCCAATTTCTTATGCGAGTTTCCCCCCCACTCGTCACTAGCTCTTTGCCCAGATCATGAGAAATCTTCTGTCTGTCGTCGCTGCGTTGGTAGGATTTGCAGGAGTTGGCATGGCGCAGGTGCCCGCGAATGATGTCAATCCTCCGGCGGGAAGCCTGAAGGCAGCGGAGAGGCTGGCTGAGGTAATGAATCTGAAGGGGCAGATGGGGGGCGGCTTTGAAGCACTCATGCCGATGATCAAGGGCATGGCGGACAGCATGATGATGGCACCAGAGGAGCGGAAGGCCCTGGAGAGCACCTTTCGCGACTGGTACTTGGAGGACTTCGACCACGCCAAGATTCTGACAGAGACGATCAAACTTTACGCGAGCACTTTCTCTGAAGAGGAGTTGATCGTCCTGGCGGAGTTCTACAGCACGCCAGCTGGGCGGAAGGCACTGATTGTCATGCCGGAACTCATGAAACGCAGTGTCGTGATGGCGGCTGCGGAAAGCCAGGCCAAGCGGGAGCAGTTGAAGGTGCGCCTGGACCGACTTTTCACCGAGAAAGTGAGTCTGGCTCTGGAGCCCAAGGCGGGGCAGCGTGGGAGCTGACAGGCGGCAGGACGATTGCCGGCAATCAGTGCTTGTCAGGCTGGGGTGGGCAACGGCAAGATGAACGCGGAATTTTTCCGCTCACTCACGTTCTCCCTTATCCTGCCGGCTCCAGTGCCAACTGGGTCGCACTCAAGCTTATGAAAATGCTGCTTCCACTCGTTGCCATCGTGCTCGCATTCACCTCTGCCAACGGGCAAGAGCCAACGTCCGGTGCCCTGAAGGCTGCGGAGAAGCTGGCGGAGGTCATTGATCTGAAGGCTCAGATGTCGAGCGGCTTCGAGGCGATGATGCCGATGATCAACAATATGTCGGAAAAGATGAAGCTGAATCCGACGGACTCCAAGGAATTGGAGGGGATCTTCCGCTCATGGTTCATGGAGGACTTCGACCACGCCAAGATCTTCTCCGAGACCATCAAGCTCTATGCGGAGAATTTTACCGAGGAGGAGCTTACCGGACTGACTGCCTTCTATGAAAGCCCCTTGGGCCGCAAGTCCCTCACAGCGCTGCCCCAGTTGATGAGGAAAGGGGCGCAGCTCGGTATGGCAGAGGGGCAGGCCAAGCAGGAAAAGCTGCGCGCCCGGCTGGAGCCCTTTTTCAAAAAGCACGCTCCTTCAGGAAATCCCTGAGTGTGAAGTCTCTGGGGGGCAAAAAAGTTCGGCACCCATCGACAGGGGGAGGCGTACACCCTAAGCGCCTCCTTCTCGCAAACCCCTCCGCATGTCCAAACCCCCGCTTCCGGAGCGCCCCTTGCTGCTCCTTCTTGCTGCCGTCCAGTTCACGCACATCCTGGACTTCATGGTCATGATGCCGCTGGGGCCGCAGTTGATGAGACTGTTTCAGATCCTGCCTCACCAGTTCAGCAATCTGGTGGCTTCCTACACGTTCAGTGCGGCGGTGGCGGGGCTACTTGGTGCATTTCTGGTGGATCGATTTGACCGGAAGGTGGCCCTGCTCTTCTGCTATGCCGGATTTCTGTTGGGGACGTTGGCCTGTGCATTGTCGCCCACCTATGAAACGCTGCTCATGGCACGCATCGTGAGCGGGGCCTTTGGAGGAGTGTCAGGGGCGATGGTATTGACAATCGTGGGCGACATCGTGCCGCTGGAACGGAGGGCTTCGGCCATGGGTATCATCATGTCCTCCTTTGCGCTGGCCTCCATCCTGGGGGTGCCGGTTGGTCTCTGGCTGGCGGCGGTGTGGAGCTGGCATGCCCCGTTCCTCATTGTGGTGGCAATGGGCTCGGTGGTGTGGTTGGTGACGTTGCTGCGTTTTCCCAATCTCCGTGGGCATCTGGCCGCAGCGGGGCAGCACACCAAGCAGGCCATTGCGGGCCTGTTTGAGTTGCTGACGAATCGCAACACCCTCACCGCTCTGGGATTTATGATGGTGATGGTGTTCGGCCACTTCGTTATCATTCCCTTCTTAAGCCCTAGCATGGTGGCCAATGCGGGGCTGGCAGAGAAGGATCTGTCCTACTTTTACCTGGCAGGGGGTGTCGCCAGCTTTCTGACGTCGCCGGTGGTAGGACGAATGGCGGATCGCTATGGCCGTCTGCGGCTTTTTGCGATCATGATCGTGGGAGCGCTGCTGCCGGTGTACCTCATTGCGAATCAAGGGCCGTCTCATCTGGCGGTTATCATGTTGGTAGCGGCGCTCTTTTTTGTGTTCGGCGGCGGTCGGTTCATTCCGGGCCAGGCGATCGTGACCTCAGCGGTGCCAGCGCGTCTGCGCGGCAGCTTTATGAGCCTGAACAGCAGCGTACGCGACCTCGCGGCCGGGGCGGCTTCCATGCTGGGGGGGCACATCGTGGTAAAGGACGCGCTCACCGGCAAGCTCCTCCACTTTCCCACGCTGGGATGGATCGCGATCGCGGCCAGCCTGGCCAGTGTGGCGCTGGCTTCTCGTGTGAAGGCGGTGGCCTAGCCATGGCCCCACCTTTGGTCATGACTGTTCTGTGCATAGTGTCTTGAAGATGATGCCGGTGTAACTGCGTCATCCAAGACGCTGCCACAAAGGGTGCTTGCAACTTCGCAAGGCCGAGTTCGGCTGGATGAACGATCTTTCAGAAAGGGGATGAGCCCGCATAGGTCTCACTCTGCTGAGAAGAGCGCATTCGGTTGGTGGATTTAATTGTCGTTTCTCCTGATCATGGAACTTAACGTTCAACAGCGTCGCGGCTTTTACGCAGGGGACGCCATTCAACGCCGGATCGGGGAGTTTCTCGGCGGAAGGTTCCCAGATGGGGGGACTGCCGTGTACTTCGCGCCCGGCACGGAGTCTGAGTCGATGTATCGGCGGCGGTATCCGTTGAAGGAACTGCCCGGCTGGCTGAACGGGGGATCTGAGATCAATCGTTCCCTCTGGGATCACGAGTATCTCCTGGCCCATCTGGACATTGAGTACGTGAACTTCGACCGGCCTGGGGAGATTTACCTCGATCCGGAACGCGGCTTTTCCCTGCAACAGCCTGTGCAGCGTGCGGTGAAGGACATTCTTTTCTCTTACGGCATCCGTCCGCTGCATTTGCTGACCGGGCGGGGGCACCATTTTGTGTGGCAGGTGCGCAGGGAGAGCGAGGTTTTTCAGAAGCTGGCCGGGTTTGGCCGGCTTTCCGACACGCTTGAGCGGCTCTATGAAAACTCGCCCGCGCCCACTGGGGAGCTCGTGGAGCCTGAACTGGGGAAGGCCTTTGCCGGTCTGGGGTTGGTGATGGAGTATCTGGCCCATCAAGTGAAGACGGTGGCGGCGGGGGAATGCGAGATCCCGGTGGAGATGGCG
Source organism: Verrucomicrobium spinosum DSM 4136 = JCM 18804 (assembly GCF_000172155.1). Classification (NCBI taxonomy): domain Bacteria; kingdom Pseudomonadati; phylum Verrucomicrobiota; class Verrucomicrobiia; order Verrucomicrobiales; family Verrucomicrobiaceae; genus Verrucomicrobium; species Verrucomicrobium spinosum. The sequence goes on from NZ_ABIZ01000001.1 coordinate 2,742,011, forward strand.
GCAATAGAAGTGGGCGCGGATGATCATGGCCGTGAGATGGTATCGGTGGACATCACAGAGTATGCCGATCCGCTCATCGCAAGGGCGGTGAGGGTGCCGTTCAGTGTTTACCTCAAACCGCGACAGCAGACGTGGAAGCTGGGCTCGGAGGCGGTGGACAGCATGCCTCCCATCTTCAGCATTCCCATGCCAGCCGGCGTGCGGCTGGGGCGGGCCTTGCAGATGATGCGGGAGGTGGGAAAAGTGAACCGGCTGGCGGAGAGATCTTCCACCCGCATCCCGGATGCTTCAGAAGCCATGGAGCGCCTGGTGGAGGACTATGCGGTCTCAAGGTTGAGGAAATTTCACGACTGGTTTTATGAGGCCGAGCATGATCCGGCAGACAGATGGCCGGAAACCTATGACCGGACAGATCTTTCTGAAGTGCCGCCATGTGTGCGGCTCATCCTGGAGAAGCCCAACGACCTGCTGCTGCGCCCGGCCTGTGCAGAAAGGGTGGTACGAGTGATGCTGGCCCTGGGCTGGCATCCCAGGCACATCGGTGGACTTATCCGCTCCAAGTATGAGCGTGAGCATCATGAGTGGGGGGAGCAGTGGTTTCTGTGTGACCCCGCGACGCGTGCGGACTTCTACGCCCGGCTCTTCAGCGGTCTCTTTGCCACAGGGGTCGATGACTTGGTGGACTTCAACTGCCGCTCCGCCCAGGAGGAGAATCTTTGCCTGGTGGCAGATTGCGGGCATGATATCGGGCGGTTCCGGGAATCACTTTTACACAGGAGGCAACATGAGAGACTGGGCCATCGGCCTTTCCACGGGCTGTTTCTACCAGAAGAGCATCTTTGACTGTCTGGAAACGATTGGCTCCGGAGGGTTCAACCTCGTGGAGATCTGCTCGTTTCCTGCGCATTTGAACTACCACGATACGGGTGCGGTACACCGGGCTGCCGAGAGAATGGCAGACCTCGGGATCGAGGCGTACTCGTTCCACGCCCCCTTTGCCGACCACATCGACATTACCTCCCTTGACGCGCAACGACGTGAGCAAGGGGTGAAGGAGGTACTGGTGGCCGCAGAAGCCGCCGCCGTGCTTCGAGCGCGGCATTTTGTGATTCATCCCGGGCCAGAGCACGCGCTCTATCCTACAGGGGACGAGCGATGGTGGCGGCTTGAGCACGTGGCCCGTTCTCTCAGCGCCATTGCCACCCGTTGCCAGGAGCTGGGGGTGTTGTGTGTCCTGGAGAACAAATTGTCCCACCTGCTGTTCGGCAACATCCCAGATATGATGTGGATCCTCGGTGCCATGACGACCACGCACGTCGGTGTGTGCCTCGACACCGGGCACGCCTACCTTGCCCGCAATCTGGACAGCGCCATGCACAAGCTCGCCGGCTATTTAAAGATGATGCATGCCAGCGACAATGCGGGCCACCATGACGACCACCTGCCTCCCGGAGAGGGTCACATCGACTGGGTTAACGTCCTGAGGAAGCTTGATGACAGCGGCTTTCAGGGCTCGATCATGTTGGAGATCGCGGGAAGAGGCGAACCGCATGAGGTGATGGCCGCAGCGCGGAAGGCCCGGAGGTATTTGCGGGATCAGGAGAGGAAATTGTAGACAGGATTAACAAGATTTCTGACAGATTTACAAGATGGGCCGGCTGGCGGGTGCTTCCACCCGCTGGCCGCTAAGCCAACTCCGGCAACGCTGAGTCCGCGTCGCCGAACTTGTGCATCTTCATGCCCATGCGTTCCATGACGGAGAGGTGCAGGCGGCAGAGCTTGCGGTTCTCGTTCTGGCTGTAGTCGAGCATGCGACCGCCGCGGATGGTGCCGCCACCGCCACCGGCGAGAAGCACGGGGAGCTGGCGGGAGTCGTGGGCATTGCCGTCCCAGAGGCTGGAGCAGAAGAGAATCATGCTGTTGTCCAGCAGCGAGCGTTCACCTTCGTTGGTGGCATCCATCTTCTGGAGGGTCTCGCACATGAGCTGCATGTGGTACTCGTTCACCTTCTGGTACATGGCCAGCCGTTCTGGATCGTTGGCGTGGTGGGAGAGTTCATGCTGGCCGCCCTTGATGCCGCCCAGGAAACCGAAGTTCATCTGGGAAAGGTCATTGTTGAGCATCATGGTGGCGATGCGGGTGCGGTCCATCTGGAGGGCCAGCACCATGATATCCAGCTGGAGGCGCAAGTGATCGCGCACGTCAGCAGGGATGCCTGCGGCGGGGCGGGCAAAAGTGGGGGACTTGATGGCAGGTGACCAGCCATTGCCGTCGGTTTCCTTTTTGCTGAAGGCGTCGGCCTTTTCGATCCGTTGCTCCAGTTCGCGCACGGAGGTGAAGTACTCGTCGAGCTTCAGGGCATCGCGGCGGCTCACTTTGTTGCGCAGGCTGTTGGCATCGCCGAGCACGAGGTCGAGCACGCTCTTGTCACGCTTGCGCTTGGAGCCGTCGTCAAAGAGCTGGTCGAAGGCCTGCTGGGGATAGATTTCCTTGGGTGCGGGTGCAGTGGGGCTGCTCCAGGAAATGTAGGCGGAGTAGATGGAGGTGTAGCCGCTGTCCGTGCTGTACTTGGGACCTTCCGTGCCCAGAACGATGCTGGAAACAGGGGTGTTCTTGCCCAACTCCTGGGCCATGAGCTGGTCCATGGTGGTGCCCACCTGCACATCCGTGGTGGTCTGCTTCACGGTCAGGCCGGAAAGCACGTTCATCTTCGGATAGTGACCGCCAGGGCCGGCCACGGTGGTGGGATTCCACAGACCTTTGAAGACGAGAAGCTTGTCCTTCACCGGCGCCAGCGGGCTGAGCGTCTTCATCAACTCCATGCCGCCGGGGCCGTTCGTCGCGCCCCAGTGGTGAGGATTCACGCCGTTCCCCATGAACATGGCGGCGAACCGGCGCGGGGCTCCCTTTGCCGAAGGGGTGGCGCTGCCCCAGGCGTTCATGGATTCCAGCCAGGGAAGGCCGAGGGCGACGCCTGCTCCACGGAGGAAATGGCGGCGGGACAATCCTGAGGAACGACTGACGGGGCGGGTGTTGAAGGAGCTCATGGGGACAGGTTCGTGTGCAGGGATGGGCTTTTTTTAGCGGGGAAAGGACGGCGATTCGGTTATAGACTATTACGCAACACGGGAGGGCGGTTATTCATTCCGGCGGTGCTGGAACTGGCGGCTCTGCACCAGGGTGAGGACCGCAGCAGAGAACCGGCCGCCGGACTTCTTCATTTCCTCCTGCATGGCGGCGAGGAGAGGCTTGTCGGTGGGCAGCACATTGCGTCCCAGAGCATAGCCCACGAGCTTGCGGCAGAACACGGCGTTGAATTCGTCTTCGCGGGAGCTGAGATATTCCCTCAAACCCGTCAGGCCCTTGAACGAGGCACCGCCCCTGACCTGGGCGGAGTCATCAATGGGCTGGCCGCCATCGTCCTGAGTGCGCAGGCGGCCGATGGCGTCATAGCCCTCCAGCGCGAAGCCCAGGGGGTCGATCTTGTCATGGCAGGAGGCACAGGCCTTGTCAGCGCGGTGCGCTTCCAGTCTCTGGCGGAGCGTGGTGGCCTTGGCGGCGCTGTCATCCAGCTGGGGTACATCCGGCGGGGGCGGCGGGGTGGGGGCACCCAGCACCGCGTGCAGCAGCCAGTCTCCGCGCAGTACGGGGCTGGTGCGCTGGGGATAGGAGGTCTTTGTGAGAATGCTGCCCATGCCGAGGATGCCGCCCCGTTGGTAGGGGCCGACAGCCACCTTTTTGAACTCACTGCCGGTGACATTCGGGACGCCGTAGTGTTTGGCCAGGCGTTCGTTCAGGAAGGTGTAGTCTGCGAGGATAATTTCCTTTACCGGACGATCTTCACGAATGAGGTAGGCGAAGAACTCCGAGGTCTCGCGGTAGAGGTCGGCCCGCAGTTCAGGGGTGAACTCAGGAAACTTCCCGCCGTCCACCGTGCTGTGCTTGGAGAAGCCGTTGAACGACAGCCACTGTCCGGCGAACTCGTCTGCCAGAGCGCGGGCTCGCGGATCACGCAGCAGACGCTGTACTTCCGCGGCAAGGGTGTCCTTCTTGAGCAGACTGCCATCCGCGGCGGTCTGGGTGAGCCGGGAATCTGGCATGGATGACCAAAGGAAATAACTCAACCGGGCGGCCAGCTCCCATGGCTTCACCGGGTGCTCGCCGGGCTCATTGGCCTCCTCCAGCTTGAACACAAAATCCGGGGAGATGAAGATGCGCACCAGGACCTCCCGGGCAGCGGACTCACGATCCAGGTCGCGAGTGCGGGCGTCCGCGTAGAGCTGGGTGATCTGCTGCTTGTCACCCTCCGTGAGCGGGCGGCGCCAGGCTTTTTTGGCAAAGTGCAGCAAATGCCCCTTCAGATTCTCGTCCCATTCATTAAGATCCTTGGGATTGGGCTTGAGCGATCGCACCAACCTCCAGTCGGTGAGCATGCGGGCCATGCGGTCCTTCTCTTGTGGAGAGAGGAGAGAGGCGAGCTGCGCATCACTCAGGTAGTAAACGCCCGGGCCTTTGCCGCCGCGTTGGAAGTTGCGCGAGACCTCTTCCATCCGTCGCAGGTACTCGTCTGGGAAAGCAGTCTTCATCCGGCTGAAGTCCGCCATGGTGTTGCGGGCGGCTTCCGTCTGGCGTTTCCAGAGCGTGAGCACTCCCGGGATGATCTTCTGCGGGTCGGGGGCATGGCCGACGACGGCCGTCCATTGCATGGTGGCGAAGTCGCTGTCCGGTCCCTCAAGCACCAGTCTGCCCTTGCCGCGGAAAAGGGTGGCATCCTCTGGCAGAGGGAGGGGAATCACCTGGGGTGCCTGCACGACGAGCGTGTCCGCATTCACGGCGGGACCCAAAGGGTTCTTGCCGAATTGGGCCAGCACTTTCTCACCCGAGGTGATGCGTTGATTCAGAGTGTTGGCATCGGCACCGGGAGTCTGGACGGCTTTGCGATCCACCTCCAGCTGGCGGCGCAGCCACACGAGGTAGGGTTCCGTCTTCTTGCCACGGGTCACCATCAGCTCTGTGAAATGGACCCAGTCCCCACGATTGCCGTCGCCAAGATCACCAGCAACGAGTTTCACTTCTCTGTGCCCGGTCACTTCCCGGACGAAGCCATAGGGCCGCAATCCATCGGCATCCTGCTGCATACGTTGCACGCCGGTGCCGGGGCGCTTGGGGTCCCACCATGAGCGACGCTCTGCCTGAATGGCGAGGATCTTCTCGCGGACGACTGAGGGCACTTCCCGGGGCTTGGCTGCATCGGGGCCGGGCAAGTCCTTCCAGGCATTGCGGGTGATGTCCAGGAACCGGGAGTTGCTTTTGTCGTTGTTGAGCATCGTCCACCAGTTCTCCAGAAAGGCGGGGAAGAGTGAAGCCTCTTTGGCCAAGGCCTCCAGGGAGGTGGCTCCGGTCTGCTCACGATGTTTGAACTTCCAGCAGGCCAGCATGTAGTCACCTTCGCGCATGTCGTCCCCATCCTTGGGCAGGTAAGGGGCCGCCATCTTCTGGTACCAGACATACAGGGACTGCTCCGCCTGATCCCGGATCTGCTCCGGTCCGCGAAGGCCGACGCGCTGGCTTTGGAAGCTGATGCCGCGTCCAGGCAGGATGCTGGCGTGATCGGCAAGTTGCCGGGCCGCGGCCAGGTACTTGTCCAGCTGCTGGGGACTGACAAAAAGCACGTCACCCACGTTGGAGAAGCCTTCGCCGCCCCCGCCATCGGGCAGGAATTCCTTGGCAAGCTTGTAGTCCTGGCCTGTGAGGTCGCGAATCGTGTTGTCGTATTCGGAATTGGTGAGCCGTCGGATCGTCACCACGCCGGGATCGCCCGCATTGGCCAGAGCGGCAGACTCAAGCGAATGGTTCAGCCACGCCATGAGGCGGGCTTTCTCCTCGGGTTTCGGCTGGGGATCATCCTCAGGAGGCATCTCTGCGCCATGCATGGAGTCCTTGACCTTCTTCCAGAGTTCGAACTCGGTGCCCACCTTGGGATCTGCGTCCAAGGTTTTGAGATTCACGCCGCCCTTGGTCTTCTTCCCGCCGTGGCAGTCATAGCAGTACTGCGTGAAGAGGGGGCGAATGTCCTTGTCCCAGGTGGCTGTGGCAGACGGTTCAGCGGCTCCTGCCAGACCGTTGGGGCTGGCGCTGGCGGCCAGCACTGCCAGCGCCATCGAGAGGCGAGGACGGAGCAGGGCACTTGATTTGGAGAGGGGAGCGGTGGAGCGAAGCGGATTCCAGGTGGGGGCAATCATTGGGGGAAGTCATCTGAACGTCCTGCCGTATTTGGGGGAACACGGGAAGACGGGGAAGGCAATCAGACCAGGGCGGGTTCAGTGAGGAAGCGCTGGGGAATGCGGTGGAAGAATACGTCTTGAAGCAGGGGGTGTTTCAGAGGTGATGTTTCGATTTGCAAGTAATGGGTGGGCAGGCGTCCCCATAGGAAGGATGAATTCGGATGTTTTTTGGACGGGAAATGTGGGGGACGCTGCCTCAGGGGTGGTCCGACGGTCTCCGTCGGGATGGAAGGCACATGGGCGACCGAAAAATATCGAGGGCGTACTGATCACTCAGTACGCCCCTCTGTCGCCTTCTGCCTCAGCCGGGAAATGGGCGGCTGGTGCTATGTATTCTAGGTATTCATGCCATCCATGGCACCCCAAGGCTCAAGGTTCTCCAGTTTCTTGTCTTGAAGGGCTGCGTAGATGTCCGGCAGATCGAATTGCTTCAACACTCCGGGAAGCAGCGCGGCGTAGGGCCACTTGTAGTCCTCTGTGGTGGCGATGAGCTCGTAGGACACCAACGCGTTTTTCAAGGTGACCTGGGTGACAGCAGGGGAGAGGAGGGCCGCGAAAGCGGCTGCAAGTGCCCCCCAGCCGCGTCCGGCGAGATGAATGTCTTGATGGCCCTGGGCCTTGAGCCAGGCAATGACCCGGAGGAGGTCGCCGACTTTCTGGCCCAGATAAGGGCGGTCCAGCATGATGGCGTGGGCAGCGAGGAAATAGTCACTGCCGTAGGGTTTCAGGAATTGATCCGCTCCGCAGGTGTCCGGCTGGGACTCGCCGATGCCTCGCACGTCACAGGCATACACGGCGGCGTCCACCAGTTCTGCCACGAGGGGTTCGGAGCGGAGTTCCGCATCAGCGGAACGGTGGGCGACGTAGAGAATGGCCCGGGTGCCGCCTTGCGGGGGACGCGAGACAAGTGAGGCGTCGTGGAGCCGGGTGACGAGGGCCTGGATGCCGGGCTCAGTTTCCACCGCATAGGTGCTGCTGCCCTTCGCGGGATATTTGCGCCCGCTGGACGGGCGGAGAATGCGGTACTCAGGAGCGGTGGTGCCGAGTGCTGCTACAGTGAGTTTAAGCGTGCTCTTGACGGCCTCCACGAGTTTGGGGCCGGTCAGGCGGGGCCGGGTGGCGGCGAGTTGTTTTGCGGTCTCGGCAGTGAGTGAAGATACGGTTCGAGGCTTTAACTCACTGATCTGCCCGCTCGTGGTGCACCAGAGCGTCTCGTCCTTTTCGATGACGAGGTCGGGCTCGCTCGTGACGGTGGACACGCCGGTCACCTTGTTGAAGAAGCGGTACATGGCCTCGCGGTTCTCCCGGGAATAACCGTGGTAATCTGAACCGATGTGGAGCTGGATGTTTTCCGGCTTGCCCAGGAGAGCGTAGAGATGCTTGAGGCGCTCATAGGCCTCCATGCTGCCTCGCACATCAAAGAAGTCCTTCTCTTGCGCCACAATGACTACGGGCTTGGGGGCCATGGCAGCGAGGAAATCACTGTGGTCCAGGCCGAGAGCCAATGCGGCAGGCGGGCATTGCTCCGTATCGGCGGGCAGCTCGTTCTCCGCGTTGCGGCGGAAGGTGGTGACGAAGCAGGCGGGCGCGGCCATGGTAAAGCGTGGGTCCAGTCCGCAGATCCACGTCGTCTGGGTGCCGCCACCGGAGTTGCCCGTGAGGCCGATTTGCCTGGGATCGACTTCAGGGCGGGTGAGCAAGTAGTCCAGAGCGCGAATGCCATCCCAGGCAAACCAGGCACCCAGGAACTCGCCCACCAGTGCCTGTTGATTGCCGGATTGGATGTGTTCGCTCACCCCGGGGCTGAACCGGGATTTCAGCGTACCTTCGGCCAGATACTGGAAGCGCTCACCCTGGCCAATGGGATCAATGATGAAACAAACATAGCCAATGCGGGCGAGCCCTTGGGCAAAGCTTTGGTAGGCGTCGGCTGCTTTGCCGTTGAGAGAGTGTCCGCAGACTCCAATCACTCCGGGCATTTGCCCCGTGCGGCCGAGGGGCAAGTAGAGGTTCCCTGTGACGAGCAGGCCGGGGCGGCTTTCGAAGATGACGTTCTCAATCCGGTAGGTGTCGCGTTCGACGGTCCGGGTGACCCTGGCGTTGAGGGGCGTCTTTGCTGGCTCCGGTCCGAAGCAGGTGCGAATGCGATCGCGCACAGATGCCACATAGGCTTCAGCATCGGCTTGAGTCTTGAGGGCCGCCCGTTTCTGATTCTGTTGGGATTCGACCGCACGCACCTGGTTCACCAGCCATTCCTGCATCATGCGGGGAAAGCGATTGAGCGGAGCCAGTGCAGGGGTAGCCGCGGCTGTGGTGGCGGGGGATGGAGTCGCGGCAGGCGCTGCGGCAAGAATTCGGGCACCCGGGGCGGTACTCAAAAAAGCTGGGGCGAAAGGCAAGCCAACAAGGCCGAGACTTGCTCGACGCAAAAACTCACGTCGCGGAGAATCCGGCGAGGCTTCAGTGGACGAGTCAGTGCGGGAGCGGGGAGGGGAATCGGCCATGGGGCGAAAAATGAGAGGTTGGAGATGGCGGAAAGCTGGAAAGCGAACGGCGCAGGAGAGTGCGTGCGAGGCGAATGCATCACTACCAGACAGGTTGAGGGGATCTATCCTGTTGAGACCGAGCCGGTCAGAGATGGGTGGGAATTGGGTACAAAAGTACTGGGAGAGGGATATGGGAAAAGGGAAGAGGGAGAAGGGGGTTGGTGATGGTTGTGGAATGGTCGGGGTGTGTGACGGGGGCTTGCGGAGGCGGCAGGCAAGGAACGGGCAATTTGAGACAAAACGGTCAACATCCGCCGGAGCTTTTCCACTCGCCCACCCCGCCTGCCTCCGCCTACAACCGGCTGATCCCAGCGGGGATCTAACGTCGGACGAGCCCTGAGCGAGTCAACGGTGGGTGCCTCTGAAGCGTCTGCAATGTTTCCCCGTAGAGCACGCCCAAGTGCCCAAGAGAATGCTTCCCGGCGCAGCAAAGTAGTCACAGGCTTCAGCCTGTTCAGTCGCGCTACCCACGTCTCCCAATACCGGGCTAAAGCTCTGCACTACGTTCAGCTGCCTTCCCGGGCGTAGTCCGGTTGTGCCAACCGGCTTTGGCAGCGGAGCGAGGAAACGCATCCGGCTCTTGAGCGTGATGAGATCTGCTGCTGCCTCAGGGGTGACGCGTGGCAAGCGGGGCGCTTGCCCTACAGCGTCAGGGGTGGGTTGGGTGTGCGAAGGTCTTTGGGGGTTCTGTTCCCGACCCCGGATACAACCACCCTGGGTCTGTAGGGCGACCGCTTCGGTTGCCTCAGTCAGGGGTGGCGCGTGGCAAGCGGGGCGCTTGCCCTACAGCGTCAGGGGTGGGTTGGGTGTGCGAAGGTCTTTGGGGGTTCTGTTCCCGACCCCGGATACAACCACCCTGGGTCTGTAGGGCGACCGCTTCGGTTGCCTCAGTCAGGGGTGGCGCGTGGCAAGCGGGGCGCTTGCCCTACAGCGTCAGGGGTGGGTTGGGTGTGCGAAGGTCTTTGGGGGCTCTGTTCCCGACCCTGGATTCAACCACCCTGGGTCTGTAGGGCGACCGCTTCGGTTGCCTCAGTCAGGGGTGGCGCGTGGCAAGCGGGGCGCTTGCCCTACAGCGTCAGGGGTGGGTTGGGTGTGCGAAGGTCTTTGGGGGTTCTGTTCCCGACCCCGGATCCAACCACCCTGGGTCTGTAGGGCGACCGCTTCGGTTGCCTCAGTCAGGGGTGGCGCGTGGCAAGCGGGGCGCTTGCCCTACAGCGTCAGGGGTGGGTTGGGTGTGCGAAGGTCTTTGGGGGTTCTGTTCCCGACCCCGGATCCAACCACCCTGGGTCTGTAGGGCGACCGCTTCGGTTGCCTCATCAGGGGTGGCGCGTGGCAAGCGGGGCGCTTGCCCTACAGCGTCAGGGGTGGGTTGGGTGTGCGAAGGTCTTTGGGTGCTCTGTTCCCGACCCCGGATTCAACCACCCTGGGTCTGTAGGGCGACCGCTTCGGTTGCCTCATCAGGGGCGGCGCGCGGCAAGCGGGGCGCTTGCCCTACAGCGTCAGGGGCAGGTTGGGTGTGCGAAGGTCTTTGGGGGTTCTGTTCCCGACCCCGGATTCAACCACCCTGGGTCTGTAGGGCGACCGCTTCGGTTGCCTCATCAGGGGTGACGCGTGGCAAGCGGGGCGCTTGCCCTACAGGGCGTCAGGGGCGGAAGCGGGCATGCGACTTGCCTCAAGCTTGTGGAGTGCGTGAGCATCTCTAAACTTGGTGACTTGGCGGGAAGGCGAGGCCTGCAGACGCTTCAGCGTGTGCCTCCTGACGTCGACAACTACGGCCGCCTTCGCAGATCATCAGGCAGAGGGGCAAAGCTCTGGAGCCGGTGAAACTTGAGGCAAGCTGAAGGAGAATATGCTGGCGAGGATGCTGGAAGGCAGGAAGTCCATCCCGCAGGCGAAAGCGGTGATGCTCACCGCAGTCCCAAAGCGGCTGCGCCGCCAGGTGGAGGAGGTGATGAGATTGGAGCGGGCAAGACGGCTTGCGACGTCGGATAAACACAAAATAGGCGTGGCGTCAGTTGACCGTGCACGCCTTAGTGAGTGAGTGAGTGAATCTACGACTTGCTTGGCAACGGTGAGTTGCGCTGTTGCGGTCTCGATGCCTCTTGCGGCCACGGCTTTGTGCGCAGTCTCCTGCAGATAGCGGGCATCTTCGGCGGTCAGGCCTTTGGGCACATAGGTGTTGCCCACGCAGCTTTGTTTGAAGAGCACTTCAAAGAAGCAGCAGCCTCCGAGATACTCACCGGCGATGTTCGCGTGATGACCGTCCATGGCCAGGGTGGTCTTGCCATCCTTGCCCTTCTTCCACTGCCAGCCCATGTGCAGGGAGTGCTTCTGATTGGGCAGTTCGCCCTGCTTCGCGGCTTTTGGATTGAAGGCAGTGTCCGGCTGGAAGCGCCATTGAGGATCGTTGTCTGCGATGTGAAAGGCGTCGCCGGTGGGGATGATGCGCAGTCCGCCGAGTTCCCTGGCAATCGTGTTGTAGGCGCTCGTGAGCCCTGTGTACATGGCCTCCTGGGTGGCAGGTTCACCGGGCTTCTCGGACGGCTTGGTGAAGCGGGGATCATCCACCCGGTAGGCCCAGGTTTGATGCACCACGATCTCGGAGTTGGGGGCGAACTTCTTGATGTAATCACGCAACTCACTGGCGGAGGGCCGGTAGTTGGCAATGTCGTGGCTTTTGATGCTGGCCATCTGGATGGTGACGACATCCCATTGATCGGCAGCGAGCCACTCTTTCAGGCCGCGCTTGTTGGTGTAGAGCCCCTTGGGATCCTTGGGATTGGCTTCATGCAGCTTGGCCTTGTCCAGGTGCACTTGCATGCTGGCCCCGCCGATAACCAGCGGCGTGTGGATCAGGGTCTTGCCACCGGCCTTGGCCAGGCCGGGAAGATGCTTGGTGGCGTTCGCGGAAAAACTATTGCCGACCGTGAGCAACTTGACGGTGGACGGTGCGGTCTCTTCTGCGAGAAGCTGTGGGGCACAGAGGATGAGGAAAGGGAGGAGGAGAATGGCGCGACGGAGCATGGGAGCGGTGACTGGTAAGTGGTGAGCGGTAAGAGGTAGGTAGTGAAAAGAGATTACAGGTGCTCCTTGATGAACTTGACCATCATGGCGCGGCCAGAGTCGTTGGCGTCGGCCATGCGGTTGCCCACGCCGCCGTGGTCGTGGCCGTCCACCTGCCGGATCTGGAAGTTCTTGCAGCCTGCGGCGGTGAGAGCCTCGGCAAAGAAGCGGTTTTCTTCAGCCCGCAAAAGCATGTCCTTCTCCGCATAGAGGATGAGCATGGGGGGAATGTCACTGCGGACGTGGTAGAGTGGGGCGGCCTCGTCCACGATCATGGTGGTCTTGGCAATGCCGCGCTCAGCACGGACGGCTGCGTGGGTAATCATCTGGCCCGCCACCGGGATGTATCCGCAGAGGTCCCCAGGCTTGAGGTTGTGCTTGCCCAGATAGCGTTCATCCAGCGCGAGCATGGTGGTGAGGTAGCCGCCGGCGGAGTGCCCCGCGACGAAGACCTTCTTTGGATCACCTCCATGATCGGCCGCGTTCTTCAGCACCCAGGCTACGGCTGCTGCGGCATCCTCCAGATAGGCGGGGTAGGTGGCCTTGGGGCTCAGGCGGTAGTTAACAGAGGCGACCAGAAAGCCATCTTGAGCCATGCGGGTGACCACGGCGGTGGTGTCCTTGCTCCCCTTGTCGCCAGCAGTGATGCCGCCACCATGAAACCATACGATCACCGGAAGCGGCGCCCTAGGGCCGGCGGGGGTGTAGAGGTCCAGCTTGCAACGCGTAGTTTCATAGTCCGTGAGAGTGGCGCTGCTCTCCTTGTAGGGGAGATTGAGTCGGGCCGTCACGGTGGGTTCTTCTGCAACAAGGCAGCTGGCACCAGCGAGCAGAAGGCCGAGGAGGGCGGCTGCGAAAGGGAGACGGTAGGGACGAATCATGGCGGGAAACGAGCGCCGTGCTGTGCTTCGATTGAGCAGGGCAGGCAGAAAAGACGCGCAGGCGCAGCGCGAAATTTCGCCAAATCATCCCATGGCCTGATACGGCAGATTGCCTCAAGGCTGTGCCGCCCCGATCTCCGCCACGTACAGGCGGGTCCAGGGGCCTTCGCTGACGTTGAAATAGATGCGCCTGCCGTCTGCGCTGAAAACCGGATGGGGGTGGGAGCGCCGCCAGGAGCGGGCCCCCTCGTTGTTCTGAAACTGATGGAGCATGAGGTGCTGCCCACCGCGTGCGTCGGCCAGGATGATGCCCCAGTGGTTGGAGTCGCTTCCAAACCGGTCCATCGTCGTATCGGTGACGAGCAGGCGGCCATCTGGGCTGACAGAGGGGTGGTCACCCCGGGCCACAGGAAGACCGGGCGTGCGCTGGGACTTGCCGTTGTCACTGTCGAAGATGGTGAACGTGGTCTCCACGATGTGCCGATCATCCGGATGCCAGGAGGGGTGTCCCCAGCGCTCGTTCTGGTAGAGGAAGCGCTGGTTCTGCAGGTCATAGCAGATGAGGCCCTGTCTCACACTCGCTGCGCCGCTGCGCGGGTCGGGGCCGCTGGCGGAGGCCATCTTGAAGAACACCCGGTCGAGCTTGGGACTGAGCACCGGGAAGAAGATGGAGACTTCCTTGCCAGCATAGGCCTTTGAAAACCAGTCTGGGTACTGCTGGGTCACGTCTTCCACCTTGAGCGCGGTGGTGATTTCCCCGGTGACCACATTCACCAGTTCGAGGTTGCGGTGCGCGCCGGGATTCCAGTGTTGTCCATAGAGGGGAACTACCTGGCCCTGCGGCTGGCCCCAGCCGCTGAGGCGATCTTGGGCCAGGATGCGTTCCACGGGTGGGGAGTCGTCCACATTCACGGCAGCGACAAACCAACTGCCATCGCGTTCCCCATGGTAGCTGACGGTGCGCCCCCCATTTACCCACTGCTGGCAGGTGACGCGGTGGGCATCCTCAGCTTTCAGTAGAGGGCTGAGCCTGCGCTCTTCGCCCGTCTTGCGGTCGCGGATCCAGACTTCCCCCGTGTGGCTGTCGGGCGAGGTGGAGACAAAGAAGAGCACCTTGCTGCCATCAGGACTCTCCGGGCAGGTATTGAAATAGGAATGGACTGTGTGGCGATCCTTTTCTGGAGAAACGGGGCGGATGCGCACGCCCGTGCGCCAAGGGGTGAGCGGATCATCTGCCGGGGGCGCTGTATTCGTGGTTTGGGCGGGCATGAGGACGTTGCCGCAAAGGAGCAACGCGGCAATCAGGGGGCGTGCGGACAGGGGGGCGGCCATGGTGCGAGGAAGTCAACCCTGCACAAGACGGCGACTTGCCCATAAGCCTTGCGAAAAACAGCGGGCTCCCAAGTGATATCCGAAGGCCTGGTCTATCCCTCCTGCTCAAGAGCAGGCTCGTTGAGCGGGAGATCCATCACCAGCGGGCGATGGTCTGAGAGCGGCTTGCTCAGATGCTCGTTGAACACGGCCAGCGTCTCCCCGTAGTGCGGGGCAAACTGGTACGGTCCTTTTTTGTCCCGCGGATCCTGAAGCAGGCTGGACTTGACGAAGAACCAGTCCAGCCGGTAGCGCCCCAGCGGTCCGATAGGTCGGCGTACGCTAAAGCTGGTGACCTGGCCCTTTAGACGACGGTCGTTGCTGTTTGCCAGCAAGCCTTTGCGCTGGTTGATGGAGCGTTCCCGATCGCCGCGGAAGTCAAAGGTGGAGCCGTCTTCGAAACGGAATTCCTTCACACGGTTGAAGAGCCCCACCACGTGGTTGGGGAAAATGATCGGGACGTTTGGGGCCAGAGGGCTCTGAAAATTCTTGAGCGCGTTGAGGGCCCCGCGCTCGCGGTAGAGAGGGATCATGGTGCCCCAGACCAGACCAGAGACATTGGACGCCGTGGAGACAAAGCTGGCTGGAGTGTCGATCTGACGCCAGATGACACGCTCCACGGAGGTGGGACTCACGTCATTGGGCGCGGAGTTGTGGTCCCCGGCCATGATCACGGGATGCGGGATGTTCTTGATGTAGCCCAGGATCTCCACCATCTGGGCCTCGCGATGCTTCGGAAGCGTCTTGATCTCCAGGTGGTTGTTGATCAAGGAAACAACTCCTCCGGGGGTGCCGGGCACCGCCACATCCACGCGGAAGTAGTTGCGTCCGCCCACCTTGAGCTCGCGGGTGATTTCGTTGTCGAAGACCAGGGCCGAGCCCACGCGGCGGCCATGCTCGGCAATA
This sequence comes from Verrucomicrobium spinosum DSM 4136 = JCM 18804, assembly GCF_000172155.1. Lineage (NCBI taxonomy): Bacteria > Pseudomonadati > Verrucomicrobiota > Verrucomicrobiia > Verrucomicrobiales > Verrucomicrobiaceae > Verrucomicrobium > Verrucomicrobium spinosum. Next base: position 2,757,062 of record NZ_ABIZ01000001.1, read on the forward strand.
TCGGCCCGCTTTTGTTCATCCTTGTACCAGTCGTAGGGCTGGGTCTTGAGTTGAAAAGCCTCGACCTTCACAATCGGGTAGCGCGACAGGATGGCGGAGCCGAAGACGCCCTTGTACTGGGCGGGGTCCACGCTGTGATACTTGGGCTTGCCTGCAGGACTATCGGGGCGGGGCTCTTGACCGAGTAGCACGGGGTCCACCTCCAGCGCCTGCGGAGCGTACGCGTAGTTCATCCCCATCGCATGCGCGAGGGTACGGGCGGTGTCCACATAGCCGGAGCGGTTCACCCCAATGTCCATCTCCTGAAGGAAGACAATGTCCGCGCTGGCCAGACGCTGGCGCTGTCGCAGCATCTCCTCCCGCAAGTGAGAACCGGCCGGGGCTCGCTTCTCGTTGATCATCGAGGTGTAGGCGGCAGGGGATGTCAGCGCCTTGGCCACCTGGTTGATGTTGAGCGATTTCTCGATGTTCCACGTCGCCACCCTCAGTACTGGACCGAGGGCGGGGGTGCTTTGCATATGAGGATGTCGGCCAGAATGATAGGCCGCATTGCTGACGACTGGGGTTCGCCAAAAGCGCTCCAATTTTTGAGCGGTAGCGCCACTGGGAACCGGGTCCTTGCTCAACGCCACGAGCTCACCATGGGTGAGAAAGTCTGGCGTCTGCCTGGGGGCGAGCCGGTGGTGGATGTCCGGGGGAAACGTTACCCTACCCTCGCGGGTGACCGGGTGGGTCCGGGCGGCATTTTTCTGCGGGACGGTTGAGCAGCTGGTGCCAGCCCAGGCAAACAGCAAGAGCCCCCCTGCGGCGAGCATGGGAGCGCTGGCTTGGAGCCGGGGGAGGGCTGTTCCAGGGGCGGGGGTATGGGGACAAATCCGCATCCATAGGAGGCGGAAATCTGTGGGCAAGCAGAAACACGACCATGACGTGGAAATGGAGGCGTTTCAGCAAACTTTTTTGTGCGAAAGGGGTGGTGGGTGGGGTGGGGTTTGATGGAATAACAGGACCCGTCCGACAACAAAAAACCCAACGTCATCTGCCAGGGGCAGACCAACGTTGGGCCTCTGCAAAGGAGCGGGACTGGCTTGATCAGCCTCTACGGTTTCTTCTCTGCGGCTGGCTCAGGTGCGGCGGTCTTGGCTGGCTTGGGTGCCGGGGGCTTGGGCTCGACGTAAGGAGGGTTTACGTGGGCTTCGGGTGCCGTTTCTTTGAGATTCGGCGGCACATCGGCCTTCACATCACCCAGTGCCCATTTGATGCCGCCAGCCAGGATGTCCTGGAAGATGGGATTGGTCCAGACGTCTTCACGGTGGCCCATGGCGGTGTACCAGACGCGGCCTTCGCCTTCCTTGCGTGCCCAGGTGATTGGAAAGGCGGGGCGCTTGTACTCATCGCCCTTCATGGAGGTGGAGTCGATCGTGCTCAGCACGTGGATGTCTGGCGTGAAGTCTTTCAGCGAGTACCACTCCTCGGGGAAGTTGTACTCCTTGCCCACGTTCTCAAAGCCGGGGAACTTGGGATTGGTGACGGTGATCTTGGCCGGCTGTTGAGCTCCGTGCTTGATGAACTCGGCACCGAGGAAACGCACATAGGGGTCTGCCTTGTCGCCGTGGTTGCGGAAGCGCTCCGGACCCTTTTTGGATTCGTTGTCGGTGTGGAAGGTATCGCTGGCAGAGTGGGTGCCGAGGAAACCTTTGCCACTGCGCACGTAGTCGAAGAGAGCCTGCTTGCCCTCAGCGGTCAAGGCAGGCTGGCCATCGGTGCCGGGCGTGGTGAGGTCCCCACTGGTGTAGAAGAAAACGGCGTCAAACTGGGCCAGATAGTCCTTGCTGAAGAGGGAGCCGTCTTTGGAGTAGGTGAACTCCCAGTTGTTCTTTTTGCCGAGCTCGGTGAGCACCCCCTCCGCGTGGCTGGGCTGTCCTTTTTTCCAGGAGATGACGGAGTGCTCAAATCCGCTGGATTTCGTGAAGAAGAGGATCTTGCGCTTGGGCGGCGTGGAGGCGGAGAACGCCATGGCCGCCACGACGGCCAGCAGCGTGAGTGGTGCGATGAGTTTCTTGAACATTCCCGGGGAATACACGGTGGGGGCGCGTTTGGCGAAGAAAAAAATTACATGACAGCTGGCGGGGTGGCGCGCGTTTACCAAGGTCTCATGAAGTGTATTCTCTGGTTCGCTGCCGCGTGTATGGCAATGGTATGCACCGCAGCCCTGACGGCGGCGGAACGGCCCAACGTGCTGTTTCTGTTCAGCGACGACCAGCGGGCGGACACGATTGCTGCGTTGGGGAACACGCACCTGCAGACGCCGAACCTGGATCGCCTGGTCAGGGATGGGACGACCTTCACCCAGGCGTATTGCATGGGTTCAAATCAGGGGGCCGTCTGCGTGCCTTCCCGGGCCATGTTGATGAGTGGCCGCACGCTCTATCGTGTGCAGGAACAACTAAAGGGCCAGGCCACCTGGCCGGAGAGCTTTGCCTCCGCTGGCTACCGGACATTCATGACGGGCAAGTGGCACAATGGCGCTCCGTCCGCCCTACGGGCCTTCCAGGAGGCGAAGGCCGTTTTCCTGGGTGGGATGGGCGATCCCGACGCCATTCCAGTGCAAGACATGTCATCGGCAGGGCAGGGTGGAAACAGGCAGTTTGTGAACCGGCGCACGGTGGAGAAGCACTGCGTGGAACTCTTTGCCGACAAGGCGGTGGAGTTTGTCCGGGCGCAAAAGCAAAGTTCGCAACCCTGGCTCTGCTATGTGGCATTCAATGCGCCACATGATCCCCGGAAAGCGCCACCCGCGTGGCACGAGCAGACCAATGCCAACAAGCCACCGATACCGGAGAACTTCCTGCCGGTGCATCCCTTCAACAACGGAGAAATGACGGTGCGAGATGAGAAGCTGGCACCCTGGCCGCGTACTGAGCCTGTGATCCGCCAGGAGCTGGCGGACTACTATGCGGCGATCATGTTCATGGACTCGCAGATTGGCAGGATTTTGGAGTCCCTTAGAGCAACCGGTCAGGATGAAAAAACGATCATCGTTTTTAGCAGCGACCACGGACTGGCCATCGGCAGTCACGGCCTGATGGGAAAACAGAGTCTCTACGACCACTCCATGCACTCGCCCCTGATCCTGGCAGGACCGGGTGTGCCCAAAGGGGAGAAGCGGGCGGCGCTCTGCTACCTGCTGGACGTCTATCCCACGCTCGGGGATCTGGCGGGGGTGAATGCTCCCGAAGGAAGTGAAGGGCTCAGTCTGGTGCCGGTGCTCAAAGGCGAGGAAATCACGCGACGACAGGCGATCATGACTGGCTATCGGAAAGTGCAGCGGGCTGTGCGGGATGATCAGTGGAAGTTGATCGTGTATCCACAGGTGAACAAGATGCAGCTTTACGATCTGAAGTCAGATCCAGCAGAGACCAGAGATCTTGCCCGGGAGCCGGGGCATGCTGAGGAGATTGACCGCATGCGGACGCTGCTGGAGAAGCTGCAGAAGGAGAACGGGGACACCCAGGTGTTGAGGTCGGAGCACCCGGGGCCGCTTGAGTTTGATTTTGGGAGTCAGGAGGCGGCGACAAAGAAGGGACAAGATTTTTAACAGATTAACCGGATGACTGAGTGGAGCTTTGATTTGGACAGAATTAACAGCATTTACAAAACTGGAATTCAGGCTGGCGCGGGTTCGAGGAGATTGAATGGAATCTCCGGGAGTCCCAATTCTGTTGATTCCGTTAATTCTGTCTAAAAAGCTTCTCCCTATGCCGTCTCCGGACGGAGGGATTTCCAAGGTTCTTCGTTGCTGACGTCCACAATGCCGGGTTCATCGGCCTTGGCTGGGGAGAGAATGGCCAGGAAGACGAGACGTTCGTTGAAGGGGTTGTAGGTGCCGTGGACTTCGCCCTTGGGGATGAAGGCGATTTCACCAGGGCCGAGGATGCGCTTCTCCTTACCCACCCATTGCTCGGCCCGGCCAGAGACGACGTAGATGATCTCTTCACGTGTTGGGTGCGTGTGAAAGGGGTGGGAGTGAAATGGCTCCATGTTGGCGCGCACCATGAGGAGTTCCTGGTTGTTCACCACGTCGTTGCGGCACAGCCATTCCTCCAACGTCCAAGGGGAGACGAAGTCCACCTTTTCCGCGGCAGTCACGAAGCGGCGGGAGGCGATGTCTTGTGGCATGGGGGCGGGGGCGGAGTGAGCGTTGGACATGGTCGTTGGAGAAGGGGATGAGGTAGCGCCAGTGCAAAATGGCAGTTGAGAGCCAAAACTACGTCCTGCAAACACATCCACCTTTCTAAAATCCACATTCAGGCGACTGGAGGGCACTTCAAAATACCTGGGGTTACCTGTGAAGTGGGATCAGGGTGCGGATCACCTCAAGCCAGCGACCACTCTCACGGAGGGGGGAGAGGGTGAGATGGAATGCACGGGTGATGCCAAACAGCAAAATGGGACTGATCGCCAACGGGCGCTACGGGCTATCTTCCAAAACGGAACAACTCCGCGTGCTCGTTCTTCTTCCCAAGGATCTCATCTCGCACGATTTCGGCGGCGATCAGGCTGTAGATGATGCCGTTGCCTCCGAAGCCGAGGGTGAAGCTGGCGCGAGGAAACTCCGGGGTCTGGCCGATGTAGGGGAGACCATCCTTGGTTTCGCCAAATGTTCCGGCCCAGGCGAAGGCTACTTCGAAAGGGACGCTGGGGAAGAGACGGCGGAATTTGCGGAGCAAGGTTGCCGATTTGGATTCAATGAGCGCGTCACGCCGGTCGGCGTCACGGAAGTCTTCATCCTCACCTCCGATGATGATGCGCCGGTCTTCGGTGGTGCGAAGATAAAGGTAGGGATCGGCGTGTTCCCAGATGAGGCAGTCTTCATGCCAGATCGGGCCGCGGCCCGCGACGGGCTCGCTGACGAGTGCGAAGCTGCTGTGCAGGGAGACGATCTTCTGATCCAGATCGCCCTGGGCCTCATAACCCGTGGCGAAGACGATGTGGCGGGCCCGGATGGTGGACCCGCGCTCAGTGGTGGCGATGACATTATTGCCTTGAACCTCGTAGCCTGCCAGTCCGGTGCGGTCATGCACGCGGGCCGCCCTTTGACACGCGGCTTGCAGCAGAGTGTGGGTGAGCCTGTACGCATCCACCTGGGCTCCGTCTTGTGAGTAGATGGCGCAGGCCTTCTGGAATGCCATATGCTCTGTCACCTCCCGGGAAGACCACCATTCCACGGCGATGCCTGCCCGCCGCCGGGCGGCAAATTCCTTCTTCATGCCGGTCAGATCCCGTTTCAGTCCGCTGTAGTAGAGGCTGGGTTTGGCTTTGAATCCGCAGTCGTCATCTAGGCTGTTTACCAGAGTCTGAACCTTGTAGATGGCATCGCGGCAGGCCTGGTAGCTGCGCACCGCGTGGTCGCGCCCAAGTTTTGCCTCCAGCTCGTGCAACGGGGTGTCGATCTCATACTGCAACAAGGCGGTGCTTGCGGCAGTGCTCCCCCAACCAATATCCCGACGGTCCAAGACCATGGTGGATACGCCCGCTTCTGCCAGATGGTAGGCGACCAGCGCCCCGGTGATTCCGCCGCCCACCACCAGGACTTCACACCGGGCATCGCGCTCCAGGGCAGGATAGGCAGTCAGCAGCCCGTTTTTCAACAACCAGTAGGGGTGGGCAGAGCGGAGATCCATGGCAGATAAAGTTTGACGCCTCTGAATCGCTCGTGGGTCATTGTCCTGAGGTAAACTCCAGGCTGACGTTCTAAACTTCAAACCAAGCACCAAGCACCAAGCACCAAGCACCTACCTCTCCCCGCCACGCTGCTCGGCATCCTGAAGCATGCTCTGGGCGATGGAGAGGTCGAGGCGAACGAAGAGCCACCACGCGATTTTTTGTTTGAGGCGCTTCCACCAGGTGGTGGGGCGACGCCAGCGGACCTTTTCCACCAGGCTGCTGTGCTCAAGGTCCCGTTCAAAAGTGGCGAGGACCTGTTGGGCGAGCTCCGGGCATTCGATGCGGATCATCATCTCGAAGTTGATCGAAAGGCTGCGGGGGTCGAGGTTCGATGAACCCACGTACACCGCATCATCCACGACGAGGGTCTTGGCGTGAAGCACCTGGGGCTGGTACTCATAGATCTGCGCTCCCTTACCCTGGAACTTCCGGTATTGGGCGCGGGATGCGGATTGAAACATCGGCACATCGCATTTGCCGGCAAGCAGAAGGCGGAAGCGCTCGGCCCGGCGGGCGGCCTTTTGGAGGGCGCGCCGCGTGCGGCCGGGTGGGAGGAAATAGGCGCAGGTGATGGCGACGTCCCGGGCATGGTGGAGGTCGTGCCGCAAGGCTTCGTCAAAGGCGTTTTGGTGGAAGCCCGGGCGCGTGAGCAGAAGCGTGACGTCCGGGCTCACCTCGATGCGACCCCAAGATGACTGCCGTCGCACCTTCCAGATTTGCTTGGGCGCCTGGTCCACCTGTTTCTCAAAAGCAAGGGCGAGGTGGTGCACCACAGGACCCCGAATGCCAATGCCCCCGTCCCGCCAGCCCTCAATGACGCCGTCGCCTTCGTACTCAGGGGCGATGTTGCAGCCGCCGATGAAGGCGGTGTCCTCGTCCACCACCAGCAGTTTGCGATGATCGCGGAAGGACCAGAACCTGCGGCGCACGGGGTTGAACCAGACGAGCTTCCCGCCAAGTGACTCCAGTTCTGAGAAATAATCTCCGGGCAGGGAGATCGAACCTGCGTGATCAAGCAGGATCGTGACTGAGACTCCGCGGCGGGCGGCAGCCGTCATGGCCTCGCGGTAGCGTTCAGCCACGTCAGAGGCTCGATAGATGTACTGCTCCAGGCGGATGCTGCTCTGAGCGCCTTTGATGGCCTGAAGCTGGGCCGCCAGCAGTGCCCGTCCGCTGTCCAGCCAGAGCACCTCATGGCCATCTCTGGTCTTAAGCCAACTTGGGGGCGGGGTGGATGAGAGGGTTGGGGCAGGGATTGAGGCGATGGGCGGCACTGGAAGAGGTCGTTTTTTGTTTCCGAGAAGCGCAATCTATATAATACGGCAGCAACCAGGGAGACGTTTTCAAGTGTTCACCCAGTGCCAATTTCACTCCCGCCACTCTGGACTGTGGACAGCCAGGGGGAGGGGGATGCTGTGTATGAGCTTAGCGATCCGTCGCCTGCACGATCACATCCCGCGCTTCCGCCAGGCTGGTGGCCACCCAGGTGGCTCCGGCGTCTTTCAGGGACTTGGCGGTGGCCTGCTGGCCGGGTAGTCCCCAGCGGCACACGAGCATTTTCAGCCCGGGAATCTTGTGGTGCAGGCGGCGGCAGAGAGTTTCTGCCGCCATGATGGATCCAGGCCGCATCGCGCTGATGATCATGAGGGCCGGGCGGGAGTGATTGAGCTTCTCCACCAGTTCTCCCACAAGGCGGTCGTCTGCCGAGATCTGAAGCTCGATTTGGGCCGGTAGCAGGATTTCGAGCATCTCCAACGCGAGGACGTCCACCTGGCCGTGAAGGGCGCGGCCGAAGACGGGGATCGGCGGAGGTACGGGTTCACTGGCAGTACTTTCGTCTGGAGTTCGTGCGGTAGTGTCGCTGGTTTCCACCTGTCCCTGAATTTCCTGTTTCTCTAGTAACGCGGCTGCCTTTGTCTTTCGGCCTTCATCCAACGCCTCTGCCTGGCACTCCCGCAAATACTGGCTGGTGGCCTGGATGGTTGTGATGACCTCATTCTGCTCCTCTTCATCCAGCTTCCCTAGCATTGCTTCTCGTCGCGTCAGGACCAGGGCTGGCAGGACCACTTCATCCAGTGTGGCTTCGATGCCGTTCTTCTCTATTGAATCGTGAATGGTGCTCTGGAAGGCGTCCTCATCTCCCGCAACGAGGCGACGAAACGCCATGAGATGGGCTTGGGGTGGTTGTTTCTCCCCCATGAGCACATCCACCCAAGCCAGGCTGGGGATGTACTTGCAAATCACCACAATGCAGACGGTGAGCGGCGTGGCCAGGACGAGCCCCAGGCCGCCCCACAGCCATGTCCAGAAAGTGATGGCGACAAGAAGGGCAAAATCCGAGACTCCGACACTGTGACCGTACAGGAGGGGTTCGAGGACCATGTTAGTCAGCAGTTCCAGCCCGATGATCAGACCGGCAACCATGAGCGGCTGGGTCCACCCATCGAAGACGGCCAGGCTGAGGCCGATGGGAAGTACGGCCACGATCCAGGGGCCGATGTAGGGGATGAAGCGGAACAGCGCTGCGAGCACGCCCCAGAGCAGGACGTAGGGAAGCCCAATAAAGGCGAGCCCGATGGCCAGCATGAGGCCGTACAGGGAGTTGACCGTTGCCAGCATGAGGAGGTAGCGGCTGATGCGGCCGCCGATTTCATCCATGGCCCGGGTGGTGGTGGTGAGCCTGCTGAAGCCCGCCAGTCCGACAATGCGATGACTGATATCCTCCTGTCGTAGCAGCATGAAGATGACGAACACGATCACCACGGCAGCCACGCCCAGTCCATTAGCGAGAAAGGAAAGGGAGGCGTTGAGGATCTTCGAGGCCATGCCCCCTTCCACAGGTGGGGGGGCAGGCTGGGGGGCTGACGCTGCATTGTCAGGTGCGGCAGGGGGCTGGACGGCGGGCGTGGAGACCTGCTTCTGACGGCCAGCGCTTACGTCCAGTGCAGAGGTGCTGATGTCTGCCACCATGGTCCGCAACCGTGCAATGGTGCCGCCCTCGCTGGCGTTTCTCACGGTGGAGACTCGTTCCTGGATGTTGTGGCGGTAGTTCGGGAGTGAATTGGCCAGGTGGTGCAGCTCTTTGCCTACCATCCAGAAGACACACCCCATGAGCGTGAACACCAGCATGGTCACGATCACGACACTCATGGCGCGGGGCAGCCGGCAACGGCAGAGCAGCTTGACCAGGGGATTGATCATGAATGCCAGCAGTGCTGAGAGGGCCAGCGGCACAAGGACCTCCTGGGCGAAATAGAGGGCTGCCACCAGCAGCAGGGCGGAGAAGAACCTCAGAAAGACGAGATAGGAACGTTGCTGGGCATCCATGAGAAGGCTGGAGTCGGGTTGATGGAGGGAACGGGAAGGAAGATGCTCCTGCTGCTCAGCGTGGCTGGAGGGGCCAGATGACCGGCACCATCAGGAGGGTGACCACCATGACGATGAGCGTGAGGGGGAGCCCTGCGATGAGAAAGTCCTTGAACCGGTAGCCGCCGGGGCCGTACACCATGAGACAGGACGGCTCCAGGGGAGTGAGGAAAGAACAACCGGCGGCAAAGGCGACGGTCATGGCGAAAGGACGGGCATCCAGCCCCATCTGTGTGGCGGTCTGGATGGCGATGGGCAGCACGAGTGCAGCGGCCGCCTGGTTGGACATGGGCTGTGACAGTGCCACGGTGAAAACGAAGATGGCGGCGAGGAGCCACACGGGCGTCACGCTGCCTGCCCCCCCGGCCAGCAATCCGCCGACGTAGGCATCCGCACCAGAGGCGTGCAGGGCTGCGCCGACGCTGAGCATGCACGCGATGAGGATGATGGCCTTCCATTCCATCTCCCGGTAGGTTTCCTCCGGAGAGGCGCAACGGGTGGCAAAGATGAGGAAGGCTCCCGTAAGGGCGGCGACGGGGAGCGACAGCACCTTGAATACACCCAGGGCGAGCACCCCCACAAAGATGGCGCACGCGGCGAGGGTGCGTCCTTTGGAGAAACGGGAGGTGTCTGCCTCACCGATGAGTCGGAATGCACCCGCGTCTTCGAGAGCACGAAGATCGCTGGTGGAGCCCTGAAGCAACAGGAGATCTCCCACCTTCAGGGGCACCTGACTGATCTTGCTGAGCAGGTTTTCCCCATGACGGCGGATGCCAAGAGCGATCACTCCGTACCGCTCGCGAAACCGGGCGCGCTTCAAGGTTTGGTGCAAAAGGGTGGACCCGGGGAGGACAAGGGCTTCGACCACTCTATCGTCGTCTTTAGAGAGCCGGTTTTCACCGTTTTCGGGTGGCACTTCGGCCAGTTTGGCCTCAGCCTTGATTTCCAGACCGGATTGATCTTTGACCTTTAGAATGGCATCATGAGGACCCTCTACGAGCAGAACGTCTCCTGAGCGTAGTTTGGTGTTGGCCCGCCCGGCTGTTTGCTCCCCGCTTTCCCGAATGACGCTGAGCACGTTGAGATCATGCTGTTCACCAAATCGGGCCTCCCGAAGGGTCTTGCCCACCAGGGGAGACTCTTTTTGCACCCGCACCTCCGTGAGGTATTGTCCGGCTCGGATGACTTCCTCCATGGTGGCATCCCGGGAGCGGGAAGGGAGAAGGCGTGGTGCGAGGAAAATGAGGTAAGGCACGCCCAGCAGCATCAGAATCGCCCCTACAGGACTCATTTCGAACATATCGAGAGGAGCCAGGCCTCCAGACTGCATGAGACCTGATACGACCAGGTTTGTGGAAGTGCCGATGAGTGTCATGGAACCCGCGAGGATGGAGGCAAATGCCACCGGCAACAGGATGCTGTGCACGGGCATCCCCATGCGCCGGGTAACCGCGATGACCACGGGTACAAATAGAGCCGTGACCGCCGTATTGCTCATGAAGCTGCTTAGCGCGGCGACAGAGACCAGCAGGAGGGTGATAAAGAGCAATTTGCGACCTTTGGTCGCGATTTGCAGCCAGCGGGCGACGCCTCCCATAACGCCAGTCCGGGCAATGGCACTGGTCATGATGAGCAGTCCCAGGATCATCATGACGGTGTCACTGGCGAATCCGGCAAAGGCCTGCTCAGGGGTCAGGATGCCCGTCATCACAAACGCCAGCAGCAATCCCAAGGCGACCATCTCCGCCGGGATCACCTCCACCGTAAACAGCACCAGGGCCACGGCGATCAAAACGAACACAATGACAATGGCTGAGGTCATGGAGGAGTGGACTGAATCAGATCAGGGGAGTGGCGGGGAATGCTTTTTTTGGGGGAAACACAAGCGGCAGTTCAGGCGCGGTCGAGCCGCCTGAACTGCCGCCGCCCTCCGCATGGGCTGGGGTGATGGCCCCATTCCGGGTTCGCGGAGATCACGTTCTTCAACTGCCTGCGGTGGCAGGGCTGCTTCTATGACCGGAGCCGTGCCTTGGGGCGGGGACGGCGTCATACGGCAGAGCGCAGCGGCATCTCTTTTAGCGAGGCCGCTTGAGCGCCACAATGAGCATGCCCAAGCCAAAGGCGAGCGCCACGGATTCCACAGGGCGGCGCTTCACGAAGTCCGTGATGGACTCGTAGCCGTGCGCGGCCTGATCTTCCAGTTGGCGGCCAGTGGCTTGCGCCTGGGTGGCGAATGAGCTCATGCAGTCCTTCAGTTCGGAGGAGTAGCCGTTCGCTTCACTGCCCAGCGTGTTCAGCAGGTTGTTGATGTCGTGACCCACGTCGCGAAGGCTGGAGCCGATGCGTTCGAGGGAGGTTTTGGGGTGGGGCTTGGAAAAAGGGAACATGGCGATGAGTAAGGTTGGAGGTTGTTTCAGGAGGGCAGCACCAGGGGTTTTCGGAGTGGCGCTGTGATCAGTCTGAAAAAATCATATCGGGCGGCGGCCCTGAATGACGCGCAGCAGAACGATGACGATGGCAACCACAAGCAGGATGTGAATGAACCCGCTCAGGGTGTAGGAAGTCACCAGGCCGAGCAGCCAGGCGATGATGAGGATGACGGCGATGGTATAGAGCATGGCGTTCAGGGGTGGAGGTGGGGATAAACTGGGGCTTTTTTTACGCAGTACTGTTTTGCAGGGAGCGTGCCATGGGAGGGGTGTGTGCGTAAGTGGTTGATGGTGAGTGGTCTTTGGGTTGTGGAGGGTGGGGGCTCTTTGCCCCATCAAGGCCAGTTTGTTGCAGTTCGCCATGAGTCGGGTTGCAATGTGCATGAAGGTTGCACGCCCGGGCTCTGGGGATCTGTTTGTCGTGCATCCATCAGCTTGCCACCCTTGCGCTGGCCCCTGATCGACCGGGCAAACGCCGGTGTCTCTGCCTCACCAGGGCACTCCACCGCGTTCATGCGACGCCCAGTCCACGGCTCCCTCAAGCGCCAGCGCCGGGACTGGAGAAGCCGACTGCTGACTCCGCGCCAGAGCCCGTTGCCGCGGCGAGAGGCCGTCCGCGTCCTTCACGCCAAAGGGCAAGGGCAGAGCCGAGGGCAACGGTGAAGTCTCCTGGGCCGTTGCACCGACAAACGTGCCGCCGTCTTCCCAACGTCGGCTGTTGATCCAAGTCGCGGGCAGAGGGATGAATCGGCCATCCTGCTCCCGCCACGCCGGGCAGCTGGATTGGTGACCCAGGACCTGCATGAGCTCGATGAGCCGCGGGCGTTCCCTGCCCTTCACGTTGCGTCAGGCCTGCTCCGCCTTCCGCCGGGCATCCTTGCGCGGGTAGTTCGTCCAAAACTCCTCGAACCCCGCCAGCCAGGTGGCGTCCTCCTCCGCAGGTGGGGAGCTCAGGGCCGCGGTCTGGTTCAGATTCAGGATCTGAGTCTGAGAGAAATTGGAAACAGACACGCTCAAGGGCGCAGCCCCGGCTGGCTTTGCAGAGGTTGGGGGTTCTCGCTGGGCTTGGTTGGGCGTTTGGGTGTTCCGCTTTCCTTTTCTTTCTCTTTTGTTGAACTACTTAGGTGTTTTCGTTCAAGGGTCGTTCAGCGGTTTTCGCATCTTGCCGCGAACGTCGGGCAACACAAGACATCAGGTGCAAATGACGTGGGGGTGTTGATGGCGGTGGGGAGAAAGCGGATGCGGTCGGCCTTCCCACCTGATCATCCTCTGCGGGGGTACCCAGGGTTGACTCGCTTGAGGCTCGTCCAACCACTGGGCTGTGCTAGATGTCCCTTTCAGGGATTAGCTTCGGGCTGAGCAGAAGATGGTTCCTTGGCATCCACCCCAAATGCGTGCAATTGGTCCGATCTCCTCACGTCGACAGCTGCAGGAACGCTGGGTGGCTGGCGATCAAACACCAGTGGGAAGGTGTCGAGCCGTGAGGCATCGGGCTGTGTTCGGATACCCTCTGCCTCAGGACATTCATACCGGTTGTAGTTGTCAACGTGAGGAGGCACCAACTGAAGCGTCTGCGAGGTCTCTCACGGGAGGGGTCATGGAAATTACACCTTCTGGGGAGGTGCGCCATTCAGTCGAGATTACAAAAAAGCCGCGGTCTCGTTGACCGCGGCTTTTGGGAGAGTGGTGTGAAAATGCCGTCAGTGCACCGGCGAGCTGTCATACACCACCACGCGGTCCCAGAAGGTCTTGCAAGTGTTGATGAACCGCAGGTGATGTTCGCAGTCTTTCTGGTAGTGATCATGATCCTCCATGTTTTTGAAGTGAAGGGTCAGTGAGTAGTTGAAGGAGTGGTCCGTCACAGGGCGCTCCTCAGTCTTTGCGGGCTTTCCGATGAAGCCGTGCACGAGGTAGGGGATCTCCTTGAGCTTGATGAGCTCGCTTTCAAAAGTGTTGCGTTGATCCGGAGTGAGATCGGATTTGAGCCAGAAGTAAACGTTGTGCAGCATGGCAGCGGGAAGTTGGAAGGTTGATCGAACACTGTCCGATCAGGGAATTTTGGAACAGGAGGAGGGTGGTGCAAAGCTTTTTCGCCCGGATTTGTGCCTTGGAGGAGGGAGATGCGATGGCGGCAGCGTTTGGTGGACGTACGACTGCACCATCCCTATGAAACACGGGTCTGACTACGCGGTATTCGCCGCACGGATCACCTGGGGGAGTCCGGTCGCGAAGCAAGCGGGGCGGTGGCTGTACGCAGGATGCGGCTGTTGGCAAAGTCCTCGACAAAGCGGCGCTGCTCGGGGGTCTCGGGACCACTGCCTGCGCTGCGCACCAAGCCATAGGCCTCGTGCAAGGGAAGCCCCAGCGTCAGCAAGATGCAGACAGCGGCAGTGCCCGTCCGACCGACGCCCGCAGCACAATGGAGGAGCACGGTGCCGCCCTGACGGATGCGTTTGCCCATCTCCAGCACCATCAGGTGATAAAGTTCGGCATCGCCAGGGATGTCAAAGTCAGGCACGGGATGGCTGATGCGGCGTCCTCCCCAGCGGCCTTCTGCCAGAGCGCGGGCGTAGCGGGGTGATTTGGACTGGATCTCGGCGTCTCCTACCAGACAGACCAGGGTGACCTTGTCGTCCCCCGACTTTTGCCTCAGGGCATTCCAGGCGGCGAGGGGGCGCTCCACGTCGCCATCCTGATATCCGGGCATGGAAGTGAGGAGCAGTTGACCGGGGAAGGTGACCGGCAGGGAAACGGGGCGGAAGATCATGGAAATAGGAGGCATTTCGATGTCTCAGTAAATCTCATTACGTAGCGGCGGGAGAAATGGTTCCCCGGAATGCAGGAAAGGGGCGATCGTCTGCTCCCCGACCTTCCACGCCTTTGGAGATTGATTCCTTCTGTCCAAAAGCGCTAACATGGACCTTCAGAACTTGCAGTCGAGCATGGCCGGTTATCTGAAGATTCGAAATTAAATGCGCGTTCCCTCATGATGCATCAATCGCTTCGCACTTGGATGGTTTCGACCCTCATCGTGGGCCTGCCCCTGGCAGCCCGGGCTGAGGAGTATGACGTGGTGGTCTATGGCGGCACGGCAGCGGGAGTGATCGCCGCCGTGCAGGCCAAGAAGATGGGCAAGACGGCCGTGGTCGTGGGACCGGACAAGCATCTGGGTGGCCTTTCCAGCGGCGGACTGGGCTTCACCGACACGGGCAACAAGGCGGTCATTGGCGGATTGTCGCGCGACTTTTATCATCGCGTCTGGATGTACTACGACAAGCCAGAGGCGTGGAAGCAGCAGAAGAAGACTGAGTACGGCAACAAGGGTCAGGGGACCCCGGCCATGGATGGCGAAAATCGCACCATGTGGATCTTCGAGCCTCACGTGGCAGAGCAGGTGTTCGAGGATTATGTGAAGGAGTTCAATATTCCCGTGCTGCGGGATGAGTGGCTGGATCGCGCCAAGGGGGTGAAGAAGGAGGGCAGTCGCATCACTGGCATCACCATGCTCAGCGGCAAGACCCTCACGGGAAAGATGTTCATCGATGCCACTTACGAGGGTGATCTGATGGCTGCGGCGGCTGTGGACTACCACGTGGGTCGTGAGGCCAACAGCAAGTATGGTGAGACGGCCAATGGCGTGCAGACAGGCGTCTTGCACCACCGGCATCACTTCGGAGTGCTGAAGGACAAGATCAGCCCCTACGTGGTGCCCGGTGATCCCAAGAGTGGCGTGCTGCCGAGAGTCAGCGCCCAGCCCCCGGGAAAATTTGGTGAGGAAGACAAGCGGGTGCAGGCCTACTGCTTCCGCATGTGCCTGACGGATCATCCTGAAAATCGAATCCCATTCGAGAAGCCGGACGGTTATGATCCCAAGCAGTATGAGATGCTGGTTCGTGTATTTGATGCTGGCTGGAGGGAGACGTTTGAGAAATTCGATCCCATCCCGAACCACAAGACGGATACGAACAACCACGGCCCCTTCAGCACGGACAACATCGGGTACAACTATGACTACCCGGATGCCTCGTACGAGCGGCGGAAGGAGATCATCAAGGAGCATGAGACTTATCAAAAAGGCTGGCTCTACTTCATCGCCAATGATCCACGGGTGCCATCTGAAGTGCGCAACGAGATGAAACGCTGGGGATTGCCCAAGGATGAGTTCAAAGACAATGGGAACTGGTCTCCGCAACTCTACATCCGTGAAGCCCGCCGCATGGTGGGAGCCTTCGTCATGACAGAGAATGAGCTGCGCAAAAAGAAGCCCACCCCGGACTCCGTGGGCATGGGCTCCTACACGATCGACTCACACAATGTCCAGCGCTACATCACGCCCGAGGGCTATGTGCAGAATGAAGGCGACATTGGTGTCTCCACCAACGGGCCCTATGAGATCGCTTATGGCTCTCTGGTGCCGAAGAAAGGTCAGGCAGACAACCTGCTGGTGCCCGTCTGTGTCTCCAGCACGCACATCGCCTTCGGCTCCATCCGCATGGAACCGGTGTTCATGATCCTGGCCCAGTCTTCCGCTACTGCTGCTGTCCTGGCCATTGATGCCGGTACCGCCGTGCAGGATGTGCCCTACAAGGTGCTGCGTGAGCGCCTCCTCCAGGATGGTCAGATTCTGGAAGCGCCGCATCTTATCAAGACGGAGGCGAAGGGGGGCATGGATCCTGCCAAGCTGAAGGGCGTGGTGGTGGACGATGCCAAGGCGGAGTTCAAGGGGAACTGGGGGGAAAGCAAGGTCGCCAGGAGATTTATTGGCGAAGGCTACCACCATGATGGCAATGTGAACGATGGCAACTGCACTGCCCGATTCGAGACCGTGCTGCCCAAGTCAGGTGCCTACGAAGTGCGTCTGGCGGTGCCGCACAACACCAACCGCGCCTCCAACGCCAAGGTCAAAGTGCTCACTCCTGACGGTGAAAAGGTGCTTTCCGTGAACCAGAAGGTGATGCCCTCGATCGACGGTCTCTTCGTCTCGCTGGGAACTTTTCAGTTCACGAAAGACGTGGCAGCAGTGGTGACCATCTCCAATGAAGGTGCCGATGGCTACGTGGTGGCTGATGCCGTGCAGTGGCTTTCGAAAAATTAGGAATTAGGGAATGATGAATTAGGAATGAACTCCGCGACTCGTTTCGGGTTGCCGGTGACGAAGGTCTCAGTTCATTCCTAATTTAGAATTCCTAATTCATCAGGGTTGCCTCTATTCGTCCGGCAGCAGTTGTTCTGCAATTCTGTCGGAGAGGGCTTTGCCGGCGCGGGTGAGGATCACCCGGCTGGCCGTGGCGGTCACGAGGCCCTCGGTGACCAGCATCGTCAGGGCTTCGGTTTGGGAAGGCGCGACGCGCTCGCGGCTCATGCCTTCGGCGGTACGCAGTTCCAGGGCCACACGTTCAATGAGCCACTGGCGGTCGCTGAGTTCTTCGGATTCTGTGATGGGCAGACGCCCTTCCTGGACAAGACGAATGTAGCCTGCGGTATCGGAGATGTTCTTCCATCGTACCCGTTGGACGGTGGAGCTGGCGGAAGGGCCGAGGCCAAGGTAGTCGGCGCCTCGCCAGTAGGCCTGGTTGTGCACGGAGCGATGGCCGGGGCGGGCGTAGTTGGAGATCTCGTAGTGCTCGAAGCCGGCAGCCTCGAGGATGTCCATGGTGGACTGGAAGTGGTCAGCGTCACGGTCCTCATCTGTGTCCAGCACACCGGCCTGAAGCTGGGAGAGGAACTCGGTGTCCTCCTCATAGGTCAGATTGTAACACGACACGTGATCGGAACCCAGCGAAAGCGTTTTCTCCAGGCCGGCGTTCCAGACCTTCAACGTCTGGCCGGGGATGGAAAACATGAGATCAACGTTGAGACTGGGGATGCCGGCTTCACGCAGGATCTGAAAGGTCTCGGCGGCTTCATCCGGCGCGTGATCCCGGCCCAGCAGCTTCAAGGTGGGTTCGTCCCAAGCTTGCACGCCCAGGCTGATGCGGGTGACACCCAGTTCCTTCAGCAAGCGGGCCTTGCTGGCGCTCACCGTTTTGGGATTGGCCTCCAGGCCAAACTCATCGAGAACGCTGCCGGATGCGGCGGCAGCTTCCTTTAATCCCGTTAGCAGGTCGGCCAGATGCTTCTCGCTCAACGCGGTCGGCGTGCCGCCACCCAGATAAATGGTGCGGGCGGTTACTGGCATGGTGCGCTGGTGCAACTCCAGTTCCCGGAGCACAGCCTTTACAAAGGCTCCCATATCTGTGCCGCCCAGGGTGTGTTTATAGAAACTACAGTATGGGCAGATCCGATGACAAAAGGGGATGTGAAGGTAAAGATGAGACGGCAAGAGACAGAATCAGATTTCGGATTTAAGATGGAACAAGGAGAAATGTCCAACCAATGAATGGAGCAGAAGAACTGGGCGGGAAACTGCTGGAGGGGGTGTCCCGATCCTTTTATCTCACGCTCAAGGCACTGCCGCAAGGATTGCGAGAGCCGCTTTCCCTGGCGTACCTGCTGGCGCGGGCGGCGGACACCATGGCGGATACGATCCAGGTGCCCGATGCGGTGCGTTTGACCTGCCTGGCCGAGTTTGAAAGGCGGGTGAGACTGCCGCTGCGTGATCCGATTGCCGAGGGGGTGCTGGTGGCCCGCTTGCTGGTGGATTTTGTTCCGCATCAGGAGGATGCGCATGAGGCGCGTCTTCTGGAGCGCCTGCAGGAGGCTATGAATGCTTTCCACGTGTCTCCCGAGGGCCAAAAGTCTGCCATGATGGGGGTGCTGGGCCCCATCATCCAGGGGCAGATGCTGGATATACAGCGCTTTCCTGGAGACGGACAACTGCGTGCGCTGGCAACAACCCGCGACCTGGATGACTATACCTACCTGGTGGCTGGCTGTGTGGGGGAGTTCTGGACGCGCTTGTGTGCGACGGAAGCAGAGGGCTCCTTCAACGAGGGGGTGAGCCTGGATGAGATGGTCAAGCGGGGCATCCGCTATGGAAAGGGTCTGCAACTTGTGAACATTCTGCGCGATCCTGGGAAGGATCTGAAACTGGGGCGGTGCTACATTCCTGAAGAGGCGCTCCAGACCGCGGGGCTGAGTGTGGCGGCGGTGCAGGCGGATCCGGCAAAACTCATGCCGCTCTTGACGCCGTGGAAGAAGCTGTGCCGTGAGCACCTGCACGAAGGCATGCGATATCTCGATGAAGTGAGCAACAAGCGCCTGCTCTATGCCACGGCCTTGCCGTTGCTGTTGGGGATCAAGACGCTGGCACTGATTGAGGCCGCAGACTGGCCCACCCTGCAAGCGGGTGTGAAAGTGTCCCGCGGGGAGGTGAGCAAGGTGCTGCTGGAGGCGGGTATGGCGGTGCTGCGAAAGGGAGGGATGAGAAAGCTGGCGGAAAGATATTTCGGGGGTCGGTGAACCGGTGATTCGGTAATCCAGTGATTCGGTAAAACGGTAACTCAGTGGATCAGAGGTGTGATGCCGTGAGTGTGGTCATCAGCGCGCCAGCGTCTTGGAGTACGGTGGCTTGACACCGTTTTCTGGCCGTGGGCGGAGATTGCCAACCTAGCCGTCTCAGCGAAGCCTATCGTGCGAGCCGTTTTCACCCGGCGGCTGCATCTACATGGTTCGTCCGCTTTCTCGACTGGCGAAAGCGGTGTCAAGCCACCGACACTCCAAGACGCTTCGCGTGTTTGGATGCTGGTGGGCAATGATATGCGATAAGGCCTATGCCCCCCTCGCCGAACTACGCCGCAGGCGCTGGCTTCGTGGCAGGTGCTTTCTCGATCAGCGGCGGGCCTTCATCAGGCTCAAGCCAGCTTCGCCAGCCTTCTTTGATCTCCAACCAGGCCCATTCCGCCAGGAGGGGGAAGAGACGCAGGGTGTCACTACGCTTGAGCATGAAGCCGGGGATGAGGCAGCGATTGGCTTTGTTGGTGCGGCCGAGGGTGCCGACGCGGCGACGGCGGCGGGCGATCTTCGCAAAGCGCCGATTGTAGGTGCTCATCAACTTGGAGAAGATCACGCCGCTGGGCGGGGAAAAAGGAGGGGCGTAGAGGGCGGTCTCCCCGTGATTGTAAGGAGCCTCCACGACGCCCCAGTAGTAGAGGCCGAGGTCGAGGCGGAAGGCGAGGCTCATGAGGTCGAACTCACCCATGTATTCGTACTTGTCCTTGTAGAGGGACTCAAACCAGCGGCGGTGACAGACGCTGAAATCGCGGTTGTACTTCACCACCAGTTCGGTCATGGGTTTGCCATTGTGTTGCTGGGTGATGAGATTGGCAGCGCTGCTGGTGGTGAAGGAGATCCAGTCCATGCCCGGACTGTAGAACGGGTCCATGAACGCGGCCGCATCACCCACGAGCACAAATCCGTCACCGGCAAAGGTGGTGCTGTAGTAGGCCAGATTGCGACGCCAGTGGACGTCCTCCTCGTCATACTCCGCGTCGGCCAGCATTTCCGAGGCCACAGGGTGTTTCATGAGGAAGGTCTTCAGACGATCTGCGACCTTGCCGCCGTCTTGGGGAAAATCGACGATGCGCTGGTCAAACACCACGCCCACACTGACGGAGCCGCCTTTCAGGGGGATCCACCAACTCCACCAGCCGTCGCCAATGATGTGGTTGGTGGCGGTATTGCGAATGCCGTACACGGCGCGGGACCATTCAGGATATTTTTCCGCCAGTTCGCGGGAGTCCCAGTCTTTGACATTGGTCCACCGGGACCAGGCTGCGGCCGTGGGGTGCTCGGTGTTGCTGCGCCACCAGCCATTTTTCCGCGCCAGCACGGCTGCCAGACCGGAGGCGTCCACGATCCAACGGGTGCTGACGGTGCGCTTCTGGCCCTGGTGGCTTACGTCCAGCGTCTGCATGCCACCGTCGTTTAGTGTCACATTCGAAACGGTGGCAGGGCGGATGATTTCGGCACCGGCCAGCCCGGCCCGGCGCAGGACCTCCTCATCAAAGGTGGAGCGGTCGAGCTGGTAGGAGGCGATGCGGGAAAGGTACTTGGCCCCAAGCTCGCTGGCTTCAGAGACATTTTTGACCTCTTCGTTCTTGAACCAGAAACGCAGGCCCTGCTTTACGAGCTGATTCTCATTGAGGTACTGGGTGAGGCCGAGCACGCGCCCCATGAAGAAGGCGCTGACCTCCACCGTGGCCTCGCCCACACGACGTCCCAGTTTCTCTGATTTTTCTACAATGAGGAGCCGGACGCCGGGATTGTGCCGGAGGATCAGCGTGGCGGTGGCGGCACCGGAAAGGGCACCGCCAATGACGACGACATCGTAGGTGGAGTCAGAAGAGGGGGGCTCAACTTGCATGGTCTTTTTCATGCCACAATCATTGCGTTTTGTCTACGTCCGGGCGGGGTGAGGCTGACCATCGGGCTCGGCCGACTTCTGAGCGCCGAACCAGGTGAGCAGCGGGCCGGTCAGGGCGGTGGTGGCCAGGGCCATGATCACCAGCATGGTGAAAACGCGGTCGGATAGAATTCCCAGTTCAAAACCGATGTTGAGGGCGATCAGCTCCATCAGGCCCCGGGTGTTCATGAGGGCTCCCAGTTGGAGAGAGTCGCGCCAGCCCATGCCGGTGAGTCGGGCGGTGAGGGCGGTGCCGCCCAGTTTGCCCAGTGACGCCACAGCAATGATCAGCAGGCAGAGCAGCCAGCCCGACCAGTCGTTCAGCAGCCCGATCTGCGTGCGAAGCCCCGTGAACGCGAAGAAAAGGGGAAGCAGGAGGACGGAGCTGAAGTTCTCAATTCGAACGTTCAACTTGTGACGGAACCCGTGGGCGTGCGGCATGATGGCACCGGCGAGAAAGGCACCGAACAGTGCGTGAATCCCGATGACCTCGGTGCAGAGCGATGCTGCGACCACAATGCACAAGACGGTGGCCATCACGCCCTTTGAGGGATCCTCCGCCTGGAGGCGTTTTTCTCCCAGCAAGCGGGGCAGGCTTGGACGGATGACGAGAACCATGATCCCGATGAACCCTGCTATGAGCAGGAGGTTCAATGCCGAGCCCGTGATGCTGGTAGAGCGGGCAATGGCGACGACAAAGGCCAGGATGCTCCAGGCAGTGACGTCATCCACGGCGGCGCAGGTGATGGCCGTGCTGCCCAGGAAGGTCTTCGTCATGCCGCGTTCCTGAAGGATGCGGGCCAGCACCGGAAAGGCGGTGATGCTCATGGAGATGCCCATGAAAAGAGCGAAGGCCATGAAGGTGGCTCCTTCAGCCGCCATGCTGGTATAAAGGAAATAGGCAAGCACCACTCCCAACAGATACGGGAAGACGATGCTGGCGTGGCTCACCACCACCGCCGTGTGCGCCTTGTTCCGTACATGTCCGACGTTGAGATCCATTCCCACGGAGAACATGAAGAGACACACACCCACCTGGCTGAGAAGTTTGATGGTGCCCAGTGAATCCGCCGGGAAGACAATGTGGAAGAGATCGGGCGTCAAATAGCCGAATAATGAGGGGCCGAGAAGAATGCCGGCGGCCATCTCTCCCACCACTGAAGGCTGGCCCATGAGGGTGAACAGCTTCCCCACCAGCCGTGACGCCGCAATGATGACCACGAGCTGAAGGAACAACTGGCTGAGAGGATTCTTGAAATGTTCCTCCAGGTTTGCCACCATGGCCTCACCCGCGGACTGGGTGGCGGGGGGGGCAGCGTGAGCTGCTGATGCTACGTGGGAGCTAAATCCTTCTGAGGCGGGCAGGTTGGCACCAGTATGAATAACCGCAAAAATGGCGGCTGAGGCGATGGTCAGGATAAGGACATAAATCACGGAGATGCGATTCATGGGGAGCAGGGGAGGGGGAGATAGGTTGACGAAGCGCGCGAAAAAAGGCCCGCCTCCTCCTTTGGGAAAGGCGGGCCTCGCATGCTTCAAAAGCGTCAGGATGTGGCGGCCAGCTCGGGAGTCTTCACCTCGGGTTCGCCGAGGGGGAGATCGTCTGGCAGGGGCACCAGCTCGCGGATTTGATCCCAGAGGACGCTGTAGTCCTTGTTCACATCGCCGCTCAGACAATCGGTCACGGCACCTTGGGCATCAGGATGATTGCGGATAAGCTGGCCAAAGCTGAAGTTGGGGTCATAGAAGGCGTACACGAGCTTCCGCATGTTCTCCACACCCTGGCGGAGCTCCTGGGAGTACTTGGTGAAGCGGGCAGGGCCGAGGTCGTTTTCCTTGAGCGCCTTGCTCACCTCCTCCCCGGCCAGGACACCGCTCTTCATGGCAAACATAAGGCCGCTGCTGAACACAGGATCCAGAAAGGCAAAGGCGTCGCCCACGAGGAGGAGGCCATCGCTGCCACAATGCCTGGCGTGGTGGGTGTACTCACTGGTAATGTGGTACTGCCCCACCTGCTGGCCGTGGGACAGGGATTCCTTGATCCACACATTCTCTTCCACCTCGCGCTTGAAGATGCCTTCGGCGTCCTTGATGCCGTCTCGGGAGAGGTACTTGCCCTCTGCCACCACCCCCACACTGACCATGTCATCGTGCTGGGGGATGTGCCAGAACCAGCCTTTGTCCTTCACAAAGGCCACTGTGGTCTGACCTTCATCAATGCCCGGTTCACGGCGTGAGCCTTTGTAGTAGGTCCAGACGGCCACCTTGTTCAAGTAAGGGTCACGCACGCGCCAGCCGTTGCGGACGGTGGTGAAGGCTTCCTTGCCCGTGCAGTCCAGAGTGATGCGGGCGTGATAGTCCGTGATGGTGCCGTCGTGGCTCTGAGCGCGCACCCCAATGACCTTCTGATCTCCGTCACGCAGCAGTTCGAGGACTTTGGTCTGCTCCTTCACCTCCACACCCTTCTCTCGGGAATTGTCGAGGAGGATCTGATCGAACTCCGAGCGCAGCACCTGCCAGGTGGAGGCGACGGTGTCCTTGTCATAGCGGTTGAAGAAGTAGAACGGCTGGCTGGTGCGGCCATGAGGGGGCACGAAGCAGACGCTGTACTTGTTCACGAAGTGGGACTTCTTCATGCGCTCCACCAAGCCCAGTCGCTCCAGCGGGAAGTAGGTGAAGGGGATGAGGGACTCGCCAATGTGGTAGCGGGGGAACTTCTCCCGCTCCAGGAGGAGCACCTTGTGACCTTCCTCTGCGAGGATGGCCGATGAACTGGAGCCTGCAGGACCGCCGCCAATGACAATGACATCGTATGAGGTGCTCATGCGTGAATGTGGACCAGGTTTTTAATGCCGGAAATGACATTTTGGCATGGGTGTTATGCCGGGTTGATATGAGGGATCAAGGGGTAAGGGAAGAGGGAGAAGGGGCTCAGCCAAGTGACCCACAAGCGGTTGCGAGAATCCCCGGCCAGCGCGTTGCGCCAGGGAAACCAAGAACCAAGAACTTTTTACGCCTTATGCTTCTCCATCCACTCCTTGCCTTCTGGGGTGTCGCTGAAGAGGACGCTGGGGACGTTGCGGATGCCGCTGCGATTCCCTGAGCGTTCTTCGCGTTTGGTGATGACGATGAGCTCGTCACAGAGGCTGAATGCGTAGGGGATGTTGCCGCTGGACATGGAGAACACGCCCTGGAGGTCGAGTTCGCCGATGGCGCCGATACAGTCCTGAATGCGCTCGCCGGAGAGCTTGGAGAAGGCTTCGTCAATGGGGACGAGGGCGAGGGAGGGCTCTTTCCAGCGCGTCTCATGCCGGTTGTAGGCGTGCAGGTAACTGGCGAGGATGGCGACGAAGTAGGGGCTCTGGTTCTCGCCCCCGCTCATCTTGCGGCCTTGCTTGTCCACATCGATGGGCGGTGCATCCGGATTGTGGATGTCTGTGATCTGGAGCTTGTAGTCGTAGTACTGGCGGTAGTCCAGCAGGCGGGCCGCCTCTGGAGTGTTGGCATGGTGGACGAGGGTGTTGAGGAATGAGTCCAGGGCCTGGCGAAGCTCTCCGCCAATGCTGTTGTAGAACAGGCCGTCTTCCTGGTGAAGCGCGTTGAGGTCGATGAGTTCGCGGTAAAACTTGAAGTCCGGGTTGGGCTCGCGGCGGATCTTGTAGAGGTCCCGGCCAATGGGGCGCTTGAGCTGCTTGTTGAGGAGGAAGATGATGTCCTCCACCCGCTTGAGCGCGCGCTGCATGCGGCTGAGGACCTGGGTGCGGAAGAGCGTCTCCCAGCGGGCCTTCTCAGACTGGGCCTTCTTTTCGTACTCAATGATGCTGGCCCCTTCGATGCGGGCAAGCACCCGCTCATACGGAGCAGCGGTCCGGCCGTCTTCGGGCAGGTCGTCGAACTTGGGCTGGAAGGTTTTCTTGAAGTCCGTCATGGCCTGTTTGAGATCGCCTTCCGAACGGATGGCCTCCTCACTGGCGGCGGCGCGGGCTTTCTCGAACTCGCGGGCCATGACGTCCGACACCATGTACCGGTTGCGCATCTCCTCGCGCCAGGTGCGAAGGCGTTCGAGGTGCAAGGAAATATCCACCTGCATCTTGGTGCGGGTGAAGGCCTCCAGGCTCTCATTGAGCTCCTGGCGGCGCTTGTCCAGCATCTTCTCTGTCTGCTCAATCTCGCGGTGGCTGCCTTTGCCGACGATGTCGAGCTTCTCGCTGTTCCATGCGCGGATGCGGGGTTGCCATTCCTCCGCCTGCTCGGCGATGGAGGCGTAAGCAGAGGTGTCCAGATCGGCGAGGGTGCGACGGGCTTTCTCCAGGTTGGACTCCATCTCGGGCAGCGTCTCCAGCTTGCTGAGATCCTGCACCATGCTGTTGTGATCCGGGATCATCTGGGGCAGGAGGTTGATTGACTCCTGAACTGCGCGCTCGATGGGCTCAAGCCGGCGGATCTGTGCCTCGACTTCCTTCAACTGGCTGGCCTTGATGTCGCGCTGGCGTTGCAGGCCGCGCTGACCAATGAAAGGCAGTCCGTCATAGTGGCGGGCGCGGCGGGCCTGGGCGTCGCGCAGGGTGAGGCCGTCTGGCAGGATGGCGGCGGAGTGTTTTTCCAGCTCTGCCAGCGTCTCTACGCAGATCATGCCGCCAAAGAGGTGGTCCAGGATGGCGCGGGCCACGGCGTCGTCGGTCTCAATCTTTTCAGCGAGTGATCCCGGTAGGACCTCCCGTGACAGGGCCAGCGCGCGACGGGGGTGAATGAGGGACTCGGCCGCTGCGAGCACGCTCTGTGAGGCGGGCTTGAGTTCGTGGTAAATCTTCAGCGCGTCCTCGTAGTGCTGCTCGGGAACCACGATGGAGAACTTGTCGGTGAAGGCCACTTCCAGCGCCTCGCGCCAGCGTTCGTCCGTCACTTCACAAAGGTCTCTCAGAGCCCGGGCAGTGGGCTCGCCTGGGAGGCGGGGGAGCCGCTCATTGAGCGTGTGCAGCAGTGGCTGAGGGATCGGCGGCAGGCCGGAACGCAGGGCGGTGAGCTGCTGGCTGAGCTCTTCCTCATGACGACGCAGGGACTGGAGCTTCTGCGTCTCATTGCTCACGGAGCGGCGCAGGTCCTGGCAGAGTTGCTCTGCGGCCGCACGCACGGCGGAGAGAGCGTTGAAGGTGGCGTGGGCTTCGCAATCATCCAGGGTGCGGATGGCCTTTTCCATCGCACGGCCATCCAGAGGGGCCACGATGGAGGCGGCCCGCATCTTCTCCAGCCACTCGCGGGCGTTGTCCACACGTCGGCGCAGGCGGTCTTCCACGCGTGCTTGCAGGCTGCTGAGGCTTTCCACGCGCCCTTCCAGCTCTTTGACCTGGGCGCTGAGCTGGCCGTAGAGACGACCCTCGGAGGTCTCATTGAGCACGGCCAGCAGACGCTCACGCTCGGCGGTGGCTTGCTGGATCTGGCGGTCAAGTTCGTCCAACTGGGCCTGCTCCGCTGCATGGGCCACCTTCAGATCTGCCAGTCGCTTTTCGCCGCTCTCCACCAGTTGCTTGGCGTGCTCATGAGAGAGCTCGCCATGAAGATAGCGGGCCACATCGCGGTCGCGAATGGAGGACTCGAGCTTTTGAGAGAGATCACGGATGCGTTGCAACCGCTCCAACTGGGCGCGGAGAGATTTGAGCTCCTGCTCATAGGATTGGAAGTCCCGATAGCTGGCGGTGACATCCTCCACGGGCACTGATTCCCCAGGGAGCACGAAGCGACGGCAGAAGTCGTCAAAGCTCTTGAGGTTGGTGAAGGACATGGCGCTGGGGAGCAGGCGGTCCAACACTTCGCGGTTGAAATTCAGGTGTTCCGGGTTGCTCATGTCCCGCAGGTACTCGCGGGAGGAGGCAAAGGTGCGACCGGCACGGGCATCAATGAGGGCGCGAAAGGCGGGCAGCTCGCTGGGGCGTTTCTTGCCATCCAGCCAGGCGGTGAGGAAGTCGGCTCGCTCCAGGCTGCCTTTGCAAAAGAAGGGGGTGATCTGGCCGTCGTTCTCGCTGGCATTGCGAAACTCAATGCGCAGGCCCCACGTCTCGATGCGCTGGCCACCTGGCCAGGTGAACTCCAGCGCTACATAGGTGGTGGCCCCTTTGTCGCGATAATAGGTGGGTTGGCCGTTCTCCTCCCGCTTCGTATCGAGCAGGCAGTAGCCCTTGAGTGTGCGGTCACTCTGGGTGCCGGTGGCGCTGCGGTTGAAGTGATGGCGCGCCTTCTCCGGGCCCACCAGCACGAGCATGACCAGGTCCATGAGGATGGACTTGCCGGATCCGGTGAGGCCGGCGAGCACGAGGTTTCCTTTAACCGCCAGGCTGTCCTGGTAACCATACCAGTTGAGCGCATGAATGCGCGTGAGCCGGATGGCGCGGCTGTGGTGGGCGGAGGTGCCTGGCAGGGCGGCTCCGGAAAAGTCCGGGTCATCCAAGGCGGGGGCTCCAGAGGCGGCGGGCATGTTCGGGTAAGGGGAAGAAAAGGGTGGGGGAGGAGCTAGGCTGCGAAGTCGTCTTCCACTGCCCCGAGCGAGCCGGGGGTGGTGTCTGGCACTGCGCCTTCCAGGTCTGTAGTTTCCTCGCGTTTGAAGACGGACGCACTGCGGGTCCAGTCTGCCAGATCCTGAAACGGCACCACGCGGCGGATGGCGGGCAGGACTTCGATGCCGGAATCTTCAAAGGGCTCGGCCAGCGTGAAGCGGATGAGATTGAACCGGGCGGCCTGACGCAGGATCTCCCGCAGGCGGGTGCGGGTGGGCAGGCTGGCGAGGTCCGGGAGAAGCTGATCCTTCAGGAGGGAATTGAGTTCGCCCACGCTGAGCAGTGCCTGAGTCTGGCCTTCATCACGCCACCGCACATCCCCGGCGTACCACAGCGCCAGCCAGATCAACGTCGCGTCCTGACGAAGCCGAAGCTGCAGGCTGGCGATCCGCGGCAGGGCCTGGACCATGCGCTCCTCATGAAGAAGGGCCACGTCCAGCCCCAGCAGGGTGGCGGTCTCTCTCAGCCATTCAAAGTTCTGCCGGCACCAGTGATAGAGGGCCGACTGGCCAGCCTCCAAACCGAGGATGGAGCCGTGCGTGAGCAGCTCCTGAAGCGCATCCCCGAGCTGGGCACGATCCGCCTCCGGCAGACGCAGGAGAGTCTCCGGCGGCTGGTCCACATGGAGGAAGTCGGGATCGTGGGTGGGCATGGATGAGAGAGGGAAAAGGGGAGAGGGGTAAGGGAGAAGGGCTGATTAGGCGCTTCGCGCTACTTTTTAATGAGCCGGAACCGCTCCACTCGGCCTCCCGGGAAGGGATCGAGGGTGGGGGATTCTGTTTCCTCGACCTGGCGGTCGGTTTCGAGGCGGTAGCGGGCGTCGGGAGACTCTGCGTGGAGGATGAGCGCGAGAAGGTCTGCGGTGCTGCGCGTTTCCTCCCATGGCAGATCGGCGCTGGAGATGGCCGCACCTTTGCCGCCGGGCATGTCCGCGACGAAGGCGTTGGCACGGCGGACGGAGAGGGACTCTTTGAGCGCACGCTCCATGTCCCGCAGGCCGGCATCGCGGTCCTCGTCGGAGAGTTCCTCATCCGCCATGGCTTCCTGTTCCAGGGCGGTGCGCCGCTGAGGAGGCTCGTACAGTGAGTCTCGGCCTGCCGGGATCTGGGCCTCCGGCATACGGCAGGGGGGCAACTCGGGCTCGAGCTCCCAATTGCCGGTGAACCGACGGCCTTTGAGCATGCGGTTCACTTGCTCAAAGAACTCGCGCATTTCACCCCGACGTTCACCGGTGACCTCCTGGAGGTAGCGGAAGCGGGCGAGCGAGCGACGGGTGAAGTCGGCGGTGCGACGGTCGATTTCATCCGCCATGGGCAAAACCATTTCCAAAAGGCGGGAGAGTTCGTCCAGGGCGTTCCGCACCTTGGCCCGGGCAGTCTCCGCGCTCATGCCGTCGTGGCGGCGGAGGTACTCTGTCTGCATGGCAGACATGGTGTCGAAGGAGTCCATCAGGCGCTCGCCGATACGACGAACGGCATCTGGCAGGCGGGTGGGCAGGCGGGCGCGGACCAACTCGGCGTAGCAGGTGTGGGCCACCTCCTCGGCATACCGGTCGAAGACCATCTCCAGATTGCCCTTCAAGGTGTCTTCCTCCAACTGCCGCCGGGTCAGGCGCTGCACAGACTTCTGCATGGTGCGCAGCTCATTGAGACCCTGGCGGGCGTAGCTGAGGCAGTTCTCCACCGTCTGCCAGGGGCGCTCGATGATCTCCATCTCGTTGAAAAGGAGGGCGCACACGGCCAGCAGTTTGTCTGTGAAGACGGCAGCGTCCGGGAAGGCGATCTTCCGCAGGGCCATCATCATGGTGGAACTGTGCGCGTCGAAGTACACCCGACGCTGCCAGTCCCGGCGCGGCGGCTCCTCCAGCCAGCGGCAACGCACCAGGTGGTCCAAGACCTGTCGGGCCTTATCCCGGGCGGTCAGGCTGATCGCTTCGAGATCCTCAAACGACGCTGCCGGGGTAGGCTCGCCTTCCGGTGTGAGCGTATCCGGCTGAAATTCAGGGTGATCCGTCAGTATTTCGGCGATCATGGCGATCGCCTCCTCCCGGGCGAGCCCGTCTGGGCGCTCCTCAGATTCCCGGTCCAGTGCCTCCAGCACATCCACATACACCATCGCATTCTTCCCGCTCAAGACGCGGAAGAACGCCAGATCGCGGATTTCGCGAAGCAGGCTCTCGGAGAAGGCGGGCATGGTGGGGAGGTGGGGGTGGAGGGACAGGAAGGGAACACTTGGGCGGGGAGGGGGTCAAGTGCGGGTGAGGGGGAAGTCAGTGCGTCGGTTGGCAGTTGGCAGTTGGCAGTTGGCAGTTGGCGGGGGGAGGGCGCGGAGTACAGGCTTCAGCCTGCGGAAGCTGGATGTAGGCCTGGGCCTGTGGGCCGGAAAGTTGACTTGCACTTGGTGACTGACGCCTCACTGCCATTGGCAGGGACGTGAGCGAAACGATACCCCGGGAAGGTCGTTTGCATTCCTTATCCCTTGCGGGATGAGAGCGAAGGACCTGAAAATGAGGCGGCGGACCGACCTGTGGATTTTGTCAGGCGCCAAGGCGTTCTCGAATCCAGGCCGGGTCACGGCGGCAGTCAATGACGGCCCAGACGACAACCACCTCGTCATCGAAGGTATAGTAGATGGCGAATGGGAAGGTCCTTGCAAATGAGACGATGCTAATCGCGAAAGCCCACCCGATGTATTCCAGCAAAAAAACCTGAGGCTTCTGATATCGGCCTGAATGCTG
The DNA here is from genome assembly GCF_000172155.1 of Verrucomicrobium spinosum DSM 4136 = JCM 18804. Classification (NCBI taxonomy): domain Bacteria; kingdom Pseudomonadati; phylum Verrucomicrobiota; class Verrucomicrobiia; order Verrucomicrobiales; family Verrucomicrobiaceae; genus Verrucomicrobium; species Verrucomicrobium spinosum. The sequence continues at coordinate 2,787,209 of NZ_ABIZ01000001.1, forward strand.
GCCCGAAAATAGTCACCCAACCCGAGTTACTGGTGTTCATAGAACCAGAAGCCGTCGTTTAGATCTGTCAGTGCGTCTTCCGGGATCCGGATCAGCATTGCTTCTGGCCGATAAGGTTTTTTGCTGAATCCCAGTCCAGAAGTTGAGCCTGACCTGCTGCCCCGCGAGCCCGACGCTCATCAAGCAATTGCTGATGAGCCAAGGGAACCGGCGCACTCGAGATTTCAGCATGGAGATCCTGCCAAAGCGATTCCATAAGCTGGAACTTTTCGGCCAGAGGCAATTTTTTGATCTCGGCAATACTCATGACTGTGAAAGTAGTCTTGTGTGGCGAATTGCCAAACAATCTACTGTTGGGGTGTTGTCGCCGTAGCGGCAGAGTCCTTGGGGCATGCGAGCTGTCCTGGGCCGAATTTGCATCCCGGTGAGTCAGGACCGCTGCTGTGTCCGTCGGTAGCGTTGCAGGGGACTATTGGGCTTATCCGGCAGTGTTCGCTCGATCAATCCCGCGTCCAAGGCTGGTTGAAGGTAGTTTTGACGGAAGGTCGGCCTATGGGCGAGGCCAAGTTTGGTCATGCACTCCAGGGTCGAGAGAGCCTCTGATCCCAAGCATTTGAGAAGGGCTTTGACTTGGTCGGTAGCTTGGTCGGTAGCTTGGTCGGCAGCTTGGTCGGTCGATGCCACTTCATTCAGTGCTGCGAGCACTGCCGAAAGGAGAAACACGATGAAAGGGGTGGACTGGCCTTGTTTGTCAGCCTGAGCCAGCGCGCGATAGTAGTCAGATTGTCGGTCACGGATCACGCTCTCCACCGGCAGGAAGGCGAACAGAGGTTTCCAACGACTCAGCACCAACGTTTGCCAGAGGCGCCCCATCCTGCCGTTCCCGTCAGAGAATGGATGAATGAACTCGAACTCGTAGTGAAAAACCGAACTGGCAATGAGGGGGTGCAATCTGGTCTTCTTGAGCCAGTGGAACAGATTTTTCATAAGGCCCGGGACGCGGGCCGCTGGTGGAGCATAGTGCACAATCACATCGCCTTGTGCGATGCCAATGCCGCCTGACCGGTAGCGCCCTGAATCTTTGATCAACCCGCTCATGAGCACTCGATGTGCGGCCAGCAAGTGCTTTTCGTTAACAGGGTTCCACGTGCTCATGGCTTCATAAGCCGCGAAAGCATTCTGGACTTCATGAATTTCTTGTGGTGGGCCGAGGACGCGTTTCCCTGACACGACTGCCGTAACCTGCTCAAGCGTGAGGCTGTTGTTCTCAATGGCCAACGACGCCTGGATGCTCTTGATCCGGTTGCTTCTACGGAGTGCCGGTGCGCTCGATGACTCTTGATGGAATCCCTGCCGCCCAATCTCCTCGCTGATCTGCGCCACGAGATCAAGGATCTCTGGCGTCAGCGTGAAAGGCGGTTGGTAGTCTGTGGACACTCTGGTCGGGCAAGTGGGTTGTGGAGAAAAACGGGGGAGCGGGCAGGTTGCACCATGATCTGTTGCAGAAAAGATCCGCGAGGAAAGGACTCATTTTTGCCAGTCAAAAAAACGGGGTGGGGGGGCTGAACATGTGGTTTCGCAGCCGACTGTTTTGCCGCGGCCGGGGGTTCGTTGTAAAAATCCCGCAACCCTTCCTTCCAGCCACGAGGTCGTGCTGGAGTTGCTTTCCACGAACCCAACGTGTCCGCCAGAGGCCGGGACGTCCAGTTCAACCAGGGAGTTGGCCTCGGCTTCGGCGAAGGGGAAGCACTCTGCGGGAAGGAAGGGATCATTCCGTGCGCTGATGATAAGGGTGGGCACGGTGATGCGGGGGAGGAGAGGCTTGGAGCTACAGCGGGCCCAGTAGTCTGCGGCATTGGCAAAGCCGTGCAATGGGGCGGTGTAGCGGTCGTCGAACTCCCGGAAGGTGCGGATGCGGTGCAGGCCCCGTACATCCAGTTTCCCGGGGAAGCGGTGGTGTTTTTCCTCGATCTTGGAGATCAGGCTGACGAGGAAGCGATGCAGGTAGAGCTTGTTGGACCAGAGCTGGTCCAATGTCCGGGCGCTGGCGGCGAGGTCCACGGGGCTGGAAATGGCTGCGCCCGCGACGACCTTGGGGTGGGGTGGTTGCTCGCCCAGGTACTTCAGGGTGATGTTGCCGCCCAGGCTGAAGCCGACCAGTGCCACCTGATCGTAGTCGCCCGCCTTGGCCTCAATCAGAGTGCGTAGGTCCTGGGACTCCCCGCTGTGGTAGGAGCGAAGCAGGCGGTTGGGCTCGCCACTGCAACCTCGAAAGTTCCAAGCCAGCACGTCCCAGCCCTCCTTGTGAAGGGCGGCAGTCATGGTGCGTATGTAGAGGCCGTCCGCTGATCCCTCAAGGCCGTGGGACAGAACGACCAAGCGCCCTGACCTATGGCCTACAGGATGTCTGAGCCAGTTGAGGTCTAGAAAATCTCCGTCGTCCAGTTCCAACCGCTCCTTTACCCATGGGATGCATATCCCATGGGGGAGGAGCACTGGCCAGATGGTCTGGATGTGCCCGTTCGCTAGGATGGGGTGCGGCCGGAAGGTGGATTCGGTGAGGGGCATGGAGGTCCTGCACCATCCACCCGGCAGGGTGTTTTCGTCAAATCAGGTCTGATATCTGGCCTCCGGCCGTCTGGAGACCCGCCTCAACCCATCTTCCAGACGAGTCGCAGCCCATCCAGACGCAACGTCGCTCCCGCGATGGCCTTGGTCAGTTCGTCCTTCTCCTTGCGGAGTGCTTCGACTTCCTCGGGGCGCACGTGGTCGTTGATCTTTTGCAAATCCTCCAAGCGGTCGATCTCGCTCTGCAACTGGGCTTCCATGGCCTCCACGGCACTGGCGGTGAGCTTGGCCATCTGGGTGGCGGCCAGTTTCTTAGACGTGGAGAGCATGCTGGGCAGCACCTTTTTCTTAACGACGCCGCGATCGAGCAACTTGGCAATGTCGCCACGGTCCAGACGGGCGGGGCGGATGCCGTGGTCGCCCGTGCGGTCAGCCTGGGCGTGGTCCACCGTCACCAGTACGGGAGTGGCGGGCAGGAAGCGGTCGGCATGCAGGGAAGCAGGGGCGGTGCACTCCAGGATGTAGCAGGTTTCCAGGAGAAGACCCTCGTTGCCAGACCCTTTCCAGATCCCAAAAGCAGAATTTCCGGTCTCCTTGCCCAGCAGCTGGTCTAGGGCACCGCGCACGAGCGGATGGTCCTGGCTCATAAAGGCAGTGTTTTCGTGGGTGAGGGCCCGTGACCGGTCAAAGGTGATGGACAGCCCTTCTTCGGGCAGACCAGGCAGGGCCACATCCACATTCTGCCCCGGGGAGATGAGGTAGGTGCGATGGGTGAGCTCCTCGACCTGGAGGCCGAAGTGGTCCATCATCCGGATGAAGAACTCCTCGAACTCGCGGTCGGTGTCGAGTTCCTGGATCTGCTCGATGATGGCGGTAGCCTGGGGGATGCGGCAGGAGCTGAGTTCGAGGAGGCGGTCGTGCCCCCTCTCCAGCTTCTTGGTGATGAGCGTGCGCTGTTTCTTTGACTTCGTGATCAGTGAGGTCAGCTTTTTGGCATTGAAGCCCTCCAGCAGGGGATCGAGATCGGCGGCCACCGCAGCGCGGACTTCATTGGCCCCGTGGAGGATGCTCTGGAAAGCGTCCAACCCATCATGATACCAGCGTGCCAGTACTTCAGCCTGAGTGCCTGCCACGTAGGGCACGTGAATGTGGATCGTGTCCGTCTGGCCGATGCGGTCCAGACGGCCGATGCGCTGCTCCAGCAGTTCCGGATTCTCAGGCAGGTCAAAGAGAACCAGGTGGTGGGCAAACTGGAAGTTGCGCCCCTCACTGCCAATCTCTGAGCAGATGAGCACGCGGGCACCATCCTCTTCGGCAAAGTACGCCGCGTTGCGATCACGCTGCAGCATGGTGAGCCCCTCATGGAAGAGGGCCACATTCACATTCAGTTCATGAAGCAACAGGGTGTGGATCTCCTCCACCAGATGTTTGGTTTTGCAGATGAGCAACACCTTGGCGGGATCCAGCTCCTTGAGCTTCGTGGCGAGCCACTTCACCTTGGCGATCAGGCCGAGATCTGCCTCGTCGCTTTCCTCACCGTCTGAACCAGAGGCCTTGACGGTGAGTTTGTGCAACTCCGCTTCGCGCGCTGGGAACCCTTTGAGCGCGGCGCGCGTGTTGCGGAACATGACGCGACCGGTGCCAAACTCGTCCAGCAACTCGGTGATGAGGAGAGGTCGGGCGTCTTCGTCCCCTCCAGCCAGCGCTTCGCAGTGTTTCTTCACCCGCTCAGACTGTCCGCCAAAGAGCTTGACGTCTGCCTTGCTGAGCGGCTGGCCGGATTGCAGGCGGTCCACAGCTTGAGCGACCACTTCATAGTGCTCCGCCTCTTGCAGGAACTTCTCAAGAGACTGATACCGGTTGGGATCGAGGAGCCTGAGCCGGGCGAAGTGGCCCTCTGGACCAAGCTGCTGCGGAGTGGCGGTGAGCAGGAGCAGGCCGGGGCACCTGGCAGCAAGGGATTCCACCAGCGTGTACTGGGGGCTGGCGGCCTGCGGAGTCCACTCCAGATGGTGGGCTTCATCCACCACGACGAGGTCCCAGCCAGCTTCCTGTGCCTGCTGTGAGCGTTTTTCGTCGCTTGAAAGGAAACCCAGGCTGCAAATGACCAGCTGGCTTTCCAGGAAGGGGTTCGCGGACTCATCATGCGATTCCAGAGACTCGCAGCGTGCCTCGTCAAAGATGTGAAAGAGAAGGTGGAAGCGTCGCAACAATTCCACGAACCACTGGTGCACGAGAGCCTCTGGGACCAGAATGAGAATGCGCCCGGCACGGCCAGTCAGGTGCAGGCGGTGCAGGATGAGCAGTGCCTCAATGGTCTTGCCCAGACCCACTTCATCTGCCAACAACACGCGGGGCACCAGACGGCCGCCCACTTCGCCAGCAATAAACATCTGGTGCGGGATGAGATCCACCCGGCCACCCACGTAGCCTCGCACCGGGCTCTGGCGCATGCGGCTGCGGTGCTGGAGTCCCTTGATCCGCAAATCATAGCTGCCCAGCTCATCCACCTGCCCGGCAGTCAGCCGGTCTTCGGGCTTGCTGAAGCTGATGGAGTCCGACAGTTCCGCCTCTGGGAGGTCCCGCTTGTCTGTCTTGTACACCAACAGGCCGTTGGCTTCCTCCACGCTCACCACCGTGAAGTCCTCACCAGCGTGAGACTGCACCACATCACCCTCTGCAAAGCGGACACGGCGAAGGGGGGCGGACTTCAGCGCATATTGGCGGGTCTCTGCCGCGGCAGGGAAGAGCACTTCGAGCCGTCCGAATGACGCCTTTAATATGATGCCGAGTCCAAGCTCAGGTTCAGTATCACTAACCCAACGTTGACCGGAGACTGGCTGATCCATAGACATGACTGAAGAGAATGAGGGGCGGCACCTTAGCGGGCTGAGTGCAATGCTCAACCTTTCAGCACCTCAAATCCCAAAGATTCATCTGGCGTCTCAGGGGGATCCCTTCGAATACGTAGGCGTCACCCCTATCGCGGGCTCGCAATTTCAGCCAAACCCGTTGCCGCGTGCCTCCCTCTCCCCGCCCCATCGTACCTACCAACATTATGAAAGCATGGCAGATCGCACAACCAATCGGACCCCAAGGACTGAAGCTCATGGAAATCCCCACCCCAACACCTGGACCGGGCGAGGTGCTGGTGAGAGTGCGGGCCGTTTCTCTGAACTATCGTGATCTGGGGACCTCCCGGCGGGAGCGGCCCGGCAATCTGCCGTTGCCGTTCACCCTCGGGTCAGATTGCGCGGGTGAAGTCGCTGCCTTGGGCGCTGGTGTCACCCAGTGGAAGGAAGGGGACCGCGTGATCCCGGCCTTCTTTCAGAACTGGCCTGCGGGTGGGATGACGCAGACCATCATGAGAAGTGCTCTGGGCGGCGCGCTGCAAGGAGTGCTGGCTGAGTACATGATTGCCCGGGCGGACGCACTGGTGCATCTGCCTGCCACGCTGGATTTTTCGGCTGGAGCCACCCTGCCGTGTGCCGGTGTCACGGCATGGAATGCCCTCGTGGGTCAGGGCCAGATGCTGGCAGGCCAGACTGTGCTCACCCTGGGCACAGGCGGAGTCTCCATCTTTGCCCTCCAGTTTGCCAAGGCACATGGGGCGCGTGTCATCATCACCTCCAGCAGCGATGAAAAACTCGCTCGAGCCAGGGAGCTGGGAGCGGATGAGGGCATCAACTACAAGACGACTCCAGACTGGGAGCGTCGGGTTTTTGAACTAACTCAGAAATCAGGGGCAGACCAGATTATTGAGCTCGGCGGTGCGGGCACCTTGCAGAAGTCACTGGATGCTGTGCGCTACGGCGGGCGCATCAGCCTCATCGGGGTGCTCACGGGCTTTGAGGGGCTCGTCAATCCCTGGCCGGTGATCGCGCGCAGTGTCACCCTGCAGGGCATCTACGTAGGCAGCCGTGCGCATTTCGAGCAGATGAACCGTGCCATTGTGCAAAACAACATCCAACCTGTGCTGGACCGCACTTTTGCGTTTGAAGAGGCTCCAGCCGCCTTTGAGCACATGGCGGCAGGAGCACATTTTGGCAAGATCGTTGTCAGTGGCAGCTGAGTTCACCGGGGTGGAAGGTGAGAGTGAGGCCCAACGGTGTCCGCAAGTCACGCTTAATGATACGAATGTGACTGCGCGAAGACATTGGCACGACGGTGGCACGGCGGGTGCTTGAGGAGAATGTGCTGCATCGAGCCCTGTCTTGGGCGGTGCTGCACCTTTCAATTCAGCCCTTTTCAACCCCTGTATCACTCAAGACATGAACACGACCCTGCTCACCCGTGCCATTCGTCATCGTGCCTCCGCTGTGGCGGAGGGTTTCTCTCTTCCCGAGGTTGCCATCGCCGTTGCCATCGCCTCCATGGGCATGCTCACGCTGTTGGGCCTGATTCCCGCCGGTCTGGAGAACCTGCGCCAGGCGGGCGACTCCATCTCCTCCTCCCGCATCTGCCAGCAAATGATCGGTGAACTACAATCTGCTGACTGGGGCGACAAGACTGGCAGTGGTGTGGGTTGGACCAAGCTCGCGGATTTCCACGGAGCTGTGCGCTACTTTGACGGGGAGGGTACCCGCCTCACCGCTGGCAATGAAGGCGGACTCTCCGGTGCCCAGGGACAGGCTCTCTCCTATGTGGCCAAGTTCGAGGTCGTGGATGCGGGTAACGCCCCCACACTGCCCGGCGGCGGATTGTCCGTGCGCTCTGACAGCCGCAAGGTGATCCTCCATGTGGCTGTGAGCCCGAAGGCCAACTTCGATTTCGACAAGGCAGACAGCAAACACGAGAAGGTTGCCTACACGGTCACGCGTCAGTTTTAAGGCGCGGTGGGGTATCTTTGTGCTGGTTAGGTGATGTAACTTGGATGTGTGTGAAAGGTCAGCGAACCGATGGTGACGGTTCGCGTGAGCGCCCTCATGCGGTGAGCATGGGGGCGTTTTGTTTCTGAGGGCTCGGTCTCAAGCAAGATGAATGCCTTGCAACCGTTCAGGGAGGGGCTTTTGTAAGAATTGCCCTTCATGAAATTTCGCGCCCTGCTCTCTTTCCTTCTCGCTGCATTCAGTTCCGCGAAGGCGGCCCCAGACTGGACCAGTGACCTTCGCGAAGACATGCTGGAGCTGCACTATTCTGGGGTGGCCACCGGGATCTCTGCCGTATGGGAATGGCGGCTCAATGTGCCCGGAGCGGGAGAGCAGGTGTTGTGGCAGGCTCTGCCCGAGGCAGACGACAAGGGAAAGTTCAAACTGGTAACTCCCATCCCGGACGCAGGCTGGGAGAGTCTGGAAATAAGGGCGAAAGAGGGGGAGACGGTGAGTTTGAGCCGCACCTGGGTTTGCGATCCGCATGGCCCTCTGCAACTGCTCACGCTGTCGCGGATTGACTCCCTCCCGGAACCGCATCGCAAGGTCTGGCAGGACTATCTCGCACGTTCGAGGGGGGTGGCACTACAAGAACGCAGAGCGCTGGCCGCGGAATGCCGACGCCTTGGGAGAAGAGTCTCGAATCCGGCACCAGAGGACTCCAAGGAGTTCGAGTTTGATGACGAAAAGACGGACGAGGGCTGGTATGGCTCCGCTGAGGCAGCGAAACTGGCCGATGTGGTCTTGACCTACCAGACGCCCTCGGGTGGCTGGAGCAAGGCTGTTGACTATACCAGAGGGGCGCGGCAGCCGGGTACTCACTGGACCAGCCAGGATGGGAAGGGCTGGCACTACAGTGGCACATTGGACAATCGGGCCACCACAGAGCAGATCAAGTTCCTGGCTCAGGTCGCCCATGCTCACCGGCGGGAGGACTGCCGGACCGCCGCGCTCCGCGGCATCGACTGGCTGCTTGCGGCACAGTTTCCCAACGGTGGCTGGCCCCAGGTTTATCCCCTCGAACCGGGCTATCATGAGGCCATCACCTTCAATGACGGGGCCATGACCCATGCGCTGGAGGTGCTGCACGCCGTAAGCCAAGGCGACGCGCCGTTTGCCTGGGTGTCTGCGGAGATCCGGCAGAAGGCGCAGGCGGCTTTTGATCGCGGGTTGAAATGCCTTCTGGCCTGCCAGGTGCGGCTGAAGGGGGTGCGTACGGTGTGGTGTGCCCAGCACGATCCGCTGACGCTCGAGCCCGTGGCGGCCCGGCTGAAGGAGCCGCCATCCCTGAGTGGAGGCGAAAGCGCCGTGATGCTCCGTTTCCTGATGCGCAATGCACCGCTGGATGAGGAAGTGCGCGGGGCGGTGAGTGATGGCATAGCCTGGCTGGAGTCCAAAAAGATCATTGGTCTCCGCAGAATCAAAAATGAAAAGGGCCGCACGGACTATGTGCAGGATCCCTCCAGTACGGAGGTCCTCTGGGCCAGGTTCTACAGTCTGGAGAGCGGCTTGCCCATCTTCCCCGGTGCGGGTGACGGGGTGGTCTATGCCACCTACCATGAAATGGCCCAGAACAACAAAGTGGCCTACGACTACTTTACGAACAAACCGAAGAACCTAAAAGAGAAAGAGTGGGCCAGGTGGGAAAAGCGGTGGCAGACCGGGAAATAGGGGGGACGTGATGTAATTTCATCGAGTGCAGGCTGAGGGCTGAGTTTGAGGTGCTCCTTGTGATTACAAAGAATGGTCGAACTGCCGCTCAGGCGGAAACTTGCCTTCAGACACAAAGTGAGGCGGCCGGGCGTGATGCAGCGTTTCAAAAGGATTTCGCGTCCCTTCAGAGACCTGTCTTTCACGATTATCAGCCGCCAAACCGTGCAGTAATCATGGTAACTGATACATAAGTGACTGTGTGCCGAAGCGAAAAATTGGGTGGCATGGAGGGTGCTTTGACAAGGGTGACAGACGAGACTTGGCAACCCCTGTTTATTTGCAATGAAAGAAATCACCCCTGTTAAACAACGAGGCTTCGGAGCAAAAAGGCGGCGCGGGATCGCCCTCATCACCGTGGTCTCCGTGCTGGCGCTGATGACGCTGCTGACAGTGGCCATGTTCTCCGTTTCGCAGACGGAGCTGGCTTCTTCGAATCAACAAACGTATCAGGAGCGTTCCCGCGAACTGGCGGATTCCGCAGTAAACGTGGTCATGGACCAAGTGTGGCAGGCAACCAAACGAAAGGATGAAGGAGCGGCAAATGGCAAACGCTATCTGTGGTCCTCCCAGCCTGGAGCTGTGCGACGGTACACCACTGAGGGCACTTTTGACTCTGGCTTCAAGCTCTACTCCAGCTCCCAGATGGTCGTGCGAGGCAGTGAGCGGGCCATGGTGGATGACAAGCCGCCGGTGGACTGGAATATGACACCGAACCGTTATGTGGATCTCAATGAGCCAGTGGTCCGGCCAGCCTCTGATGGGGCGAGCACTCCTCATCTCTATTTCCCGATTCTGGATCCACGTGCCTATGTGCGGTCCGAAGAAGGGGTGGAGAACAACAATAATGTGGAGGGTTTTTACTACTCGGCCGGAGTGAATGGGGTGGTGGATCCCACCTCGTCCACGGCGGCCACCAGTCTGGAAGCTCGCCTGCCCATGCCGGTGGAGTGGGTCTATGTGCTGAAGGACGGCACCTTTGGGGTGCTGAACAGCTCGAACCAATTCATCAAACCTGATGGCAGCAAGCTCAGTGAAGTGGAAGGGCGGGCCAACCCCATCTCCGGACGGGTGGCCTTCTGGACGGATGACGAATCCTGCAAGCTCAATATCAACACGGCCAGCGAGCCCACCTACTGGACGGTGCCTTCGCTCTTCCATGATCGCGATCTGTGGTGGGCGTACTACCAGCCCACAACACACGAGTATCAGCGGTATCCCGGGCATCCTGCCACGGTGGCTCTCAGTACGGTGTTCTTCCCCAACCAGCCGATGGACCTCTACGGGATGAGTGGGACTGACCCTTCCTACCGGGAGATCCTGCAGCGCAAGGAGACCATCTACAAACTTGCCCCCAAGCTCAACTTCGGCGGATCCAAGGCGGGTACGGTGCCCTACTGGAAATTTGTGGACAACTACTCAGGCACGGGTGGCACGTACAAAGACTCCTCCCTCTACAACAAGTATCTCTCGTTGGTGGACTCCATCCAGGAGCGTCTCTATGCCTCGGTGGATGAGCTGTACTTTGCTGATGGATTTGAGAACGGGCGTCGAAAACTGAGTTCGTATGTGAATAGTGCTGATGGGGCCGCCACCGCCAATTCGTTTTTCGTCCAGCCCGGTCAGCCTTCTGACGGGAAAGTTAACCTGGAGCGCCTGCGCTTCTTCCTCACCGCCCAGAGCCGGATGCCGGAGATAAACCTTTTTGGTCTGCCGCGGATAGCGGCCTGGCCAGTCGCGGATGAGAAGGGCTTGGAATACGAGGCGGGCAAGGCCGTGGTGGGCGTGTCAGATCCGAAGGCTTTTCGTACCGGATTTGACCAGCTCATTGCGTTTTGCTCCTCCATGGGCAAGACGGGAAACAGCGGGGAGGATAGCTACTTCTTCCGGCGGAAGTGCGCGTACAGCCCGACCCGGGACATTGAGCTGCCGCGCAACAAAGCGCTGATTGCCTATCTTTTCACCCTGCTGGAGCAGAAGTACCCGGGAGGTGCCTCGTTCAAGGACAAATACCCCCAGGACTACAAGCAGATCCTGGTGGAGATCTTTGACTACGTGCGGGCGACTAACCTTTATGATGGTTTCCTCGCTCCCAGCAAGGAGGATCTGCAAAGTGCCACCGGGCTGTACGCTGCGGAGAAGTACGCAGTATCGAGCGCTACACTCAAGGAACCTCTGAACGATGGTTTCCTCTATGATGAGCGGCCCAAAAGTTTCAGGACCTATACCTATGACCGGGCGAGCATCGCCACTACGCGCGGTGCCTCCGGGCAGGCTTACTCAGAGCGCCAGGTGGAAAGTTCGTTTCCAGGGCATGGGATGGTTGCGCCATCTCTGTACAAAGACGGTGCCAATACCTATGTGGGTTTTGGCCGGTTCGTCGCCCTTTCCGAGGTTGGCTTCCAGTTCATCTGCACAGCGGATGGTGCTGCCGACAAGGGGAGTTACGTCACTCCAGTGTCCGATGGCTCGGGGGGATGGCGTGAGCCGGCGGCAGGTGAGACTAGTCGCAAGGTAAGTGGTGGCAGGACGGCCCTGAAGATCAAGCGGTACATTCCCACCAGTTCCACCCTGGCAGAGGCGGGCAAGGCTGAACCGGTCATGCGCAATGATCGCTGGCTGAACACCTCGACACGTTCCTATTGGTACTCCAACTATCCTCCGAGGCCGACACCTCTGACCATGCTCAACAGCTATGGGGTGGATCGCAATGCAGACGATTCCAAGGCCAACAGTCCTTACAATCACCCAGGTTGCAACCCTGAGAACTGGAACGCCACGCTGGATTCCGGCAGCCCCCCATTGCAGCCGACGGAGCGCCGTGTGCAGGGTCTGCTTGTGATGAAATTCTCGATGCCCGCTGCGGGTTTCAGCCTCATGAACCCGGAATTCTGTGTTAAGGTGGAAGGGCTCAAGGACATGCAACTGGCCGACATGGATCTGTATGACCGGGTTGGTGGAGCGGAGTTTGAGTGGAAATCCAACCACGAGTTTTTCAGCGCCCAGGACAGTCGTCCGTTTGGCGGTGCCGCCAGCACCTATGCGATGACGTTGAACCGGCGGGTTGGCTCAAAAACGCTCGGTGTCATCTCGGACACCCGTTACGTCTCGGCAGGTGGATCTCGTGGAACCGGGGTGGCCCCAGCGCCGCATTTTGGCACGAGGAACCTGGACATCACCACCAAATTTCTGACGGTGCCCGCGATCGATGCCTCTGGCAACGAGCAGAAGATGGTGTTCTCCGGTGGCCGTCTCACTATCAAGATCTACTCCAGCCACAATGCACGGCCGGAGGATCTCGTGCAGACGGTGAATGTGGAGATTCCGCGAACCGCGGTGCCAGTGCCACAACTGGTGACCGTGAGCACGGACTACAAGCAGTTCATCAGCGGCGGGGCGATGTACCGCCAGGAGGCGGTACATGCCCCTCGTTGGTGGGCCCTCAATTATTGCGGTGCTCTCCGTCGCTTTGTCGGTGCTTGGAACGGAAGCAACTGGGGGGCGGCGACCTCCCGTCCTGACAACTATGTCACAGATTTTAGCACCAACGGGCGTCTCTTCTCGCCGACCTCTGCGTCCTATCCCACTGGCACCCCTGCGACCTATACCCCGGTGGGGCTGGATGGTGTGCCCCGGTGGGCCAGCACCCTCTGGGCTCATGACCCGAGCAGCAGTTACTTCAGTAGCCAGCTAATCAACCCCAGCACTCCTGCGGCCGACAATCCCGACGATACGATGTCGGATACCAAGTACTCGGACACCAAACCGGAGAATGGGATTCGGGACTCGCGAGGTCAGGATACGCTCTTTACCATGGTGCCATCCCATGGGGATGTGCGGATGCTTGCGGGTAAGACGGAAGTGACCGCCAGTGACTGGGCCCCCCATCCCCGCACGGCGCTGTTGGGCGAGATTGGCACCGGGCCAGGGGCTGTGGGCACCTATAAGCAGTACGTGGCACATAGTCTGAGCCGCTACTATTCGGACCGTGAGCCCGGATATGATCGTGGCACCTCCAATACGCGCCTGGTACCCGGTGCCAACTATGGCGTGGCCCGAATCCCGGATCTACCCACCTATGCCTCTGCCACTGAGCTTGCGGGGAAGTATGGGGACTTTGACAACGGCATCAGCGATCTCCGCGATGGTGCCTACATCAACAAGGCGGATGAAGGGAACACGCAGATCTCCTTCCGCATCACCAATGACTCGGCCTCCACCATTCGCATGCCACTGGCCTACATGGGTACGTGGACTTATGGTGAGCTTTCCGCGGCCTCGGGTGAGAGCTTCATGTCCCCCAACCGCATGATGCCGTCTCCGGGGATGTTCGGCTCCCTCTCCACCGGGGTTCGTTCGGGTGAGCCATGGCGAACTTTGCTGTTTCGTCCAAATATGGTGACGGCAAATGGCGCTTCGGGAGATCCGGTGAAGCATCCTGGTGCGGCAGCGTGGCAGGGCGGCGTGACGCCGGCAGATCATTATTTCATGGACCTGTTCTGGATGCCTGTGGTGGAGCCTTATGCCATCAGTGAGCCCTTCTCCACGGCAGGGAAGGTGAACATCAACTACCAGATTGTACCCTTCCACTACATCCGCCGGTCCACGGGGCTGCATGCCCTGCTGAAAGGGGAGATGCTCAAGGCCGTGCCGACGGCAGATGCTGTGAACTATCAGGCAGTGCCCGGTGCCTCCCGCTTCATCACCACCTCTGACGGCTACACCTACAAGCAACCCTGGACGGATGTGGAAGATAAGCTGGCGGACACCGGGCAGACTTCGAAGAAGTACTGGCATCGGGAGATTGAAGCGGAGAAGCGTGAAGCCACCGGCGAGATCGTGGGCGGCGTGCTCAAGCAGTTTGAAGACCGGTTTGCCATGCTTCCGACGACCCCTGCTGCCGCCAGGGGGCTCTTCCGCACGGCCAGCCAGATCTGTGAGATCCACCTCATCCCCAAAAAGATTCTGGGATCCTCCGGAGACGTCGATGTGACCGGTGGGGACGGGACGGTGGACTCTCAGACTCCGGCTTACTCGGTTGCGGAAATGGAGGAGTTCTGGAAGAAGCGCCGTCTCACAGGTGACAACACCCGCGAACGGCCCTATGCCAATATTTACGGAAAGATCACCACCCAGAGCAACACCTTCCGTGTGCACTACCGCGCACAGGTCATCCGCAAGGCCCGGTCATCCACGCCCGCCGAATTTGACGCCAATCGCGACAATGTGCTCACAGACTTCCGCGGGTCCACCGTCATTGAGCGACGCATCGATCCCGCGGACTCGCGCATCCCAGACTATGGTGCCAGTGCCAATCCGCTGGAACTGCCATCGTTGGAGGACTTCTACCGTTTCCGGGTGCTGGAAGTAAAGCGTTTCATGCCCTGACCGAAGCCGTTTCCATTGCTGCGATTCCAAGCCGCCCCGCCTCTGCCTCCGAGCAGACGGCGGGGTTACTTTTGTTGAAGTGGACCTATAAATGTGCTGACTGGTTGGATGGTGGATATGGTGTGTGCCGGGGTGGGTATATCCTGATGGCGCATGAGGAAGGAGGGCATGGAGTGCTGAATCGCCGTTGAAAGTAGTTGATAAGGAGCGTCTTTGTCGTCTCTCCAGGGAGCGTGATCATGACCTGATCTCCATCGGGGAGGGGTAAACTTTGAATCGTAAAATGATCACTAGTCACATCAAGTGATACGAAAATGATAACTGGCGCAAGGTGATGAAGCGGTGGCACGCGTGGTGCTTTGAAGACTGGCGGATCCGCCCCCGCCTCCACCACCATGCCGACCCCCATCTCATTCAAGTCGCGCGCCTCTGGCCGTTCCCAGGGTTTCACCCTGGTCGAGTTGCTGGTCTCGTTCAGCGTGCTGGCCATTTTGCTCTTGGTAATTTCATCGATGCTTGAACATGTCCAGCGGGCGTGGCGTCAGAGCACCGCCAAGGTGTCCTCCTTCCGCGAAGCGAGGCGTGCGTTTGACCGCATCACGCATGCGCTCAGCCAGGCGGATCTAAATCCTTATCTGTGCTACCGTTATGACGGCAGCAGCAACCCTCTGCTGCCGCCCGGCAAGGGGGCCAATGAAGCACCCTCGGGATATGTGCGTTACTCAGAATTGCAGTTCGTTTCCGGGCTTTCATCCTCCGGTTCATCCCCACGGCTCACCGGGCTCGCGGAAGCCTCGTCGCCAGGCCATGCTGTCTTCTTCCAGGCACCGCTGGGGGACTCCAAGGACTACCGGTTGCCCACTTCACTCAATGGCTGTGGGTTCTACATCAAGTTTGGTGACGACTCTGCTTTGCGCCCGGACTACCTGACCGCTCTGGGCAAGCCACCGTCCTACCGCTACCGTATGTATGAGTACCGGTCTCCCACGGAGCGGAACCGGGTGTACGACCCCTCCCTCAAAACGGGATCTGGAACCTGGTACGGCGACTTTGACCAGAATGCTCCGCTGCGCAGCCGGGCCATTGCCAACAACATCCTCATGTTGGTGATCTCACCGCAGCTCTCTCCCAGTGATGCGGCATCCGCCAAGGTGTCCGCCACGAGCATTGCCCCAGCCTACACCTATGACAGCCAGTATGGGGGCACCCTGCCAAACCGGCCCCAGCTTTCCACGGACTATCAGCTGCCACCGCTGGTGATGGTGACGCTGGTGGCAATGGATGAAGGATCCGCGATCAACCTGCAGCTTGAGGCGGGGTCCAACCCGCCGCTTGAGCATGAACTGTCGCAATCCTCCTTGTTCCGCAATGCCGAGCGTTATGCCGCGGACATGGAGAAACTCAGCGGCCTCCTGGTGGACCGGAAGGTCAACTTTCGTGTGTTCACGGCAACGGTCCCCATCCGGTCTTCCAAGTGGGGGGGCGGGACAGGAACCTGACGGCAGGCATTCGAGGGAACTGCGTCCGTCTCTTCAAATCTCCCAAGGTTATGATGAAATCACATTTTGTCGTCAAGTGCCGCGATCTTCGCAAGCCCGCCCAGGGCTTCACGTTGATCGAACTGATGGTTGTCGTGGCAGTGGTTGCGCTGCTGCTGGCCCTGGTCATGCCGGGGTTGATGGGGACGCTGGGGGCATCCAAGCTCACTCAGGCGGGGGACAAGATGGCGGGCTTCCTCTCCGAGGCGCAGAGCCGGGCTTATGGCCAGGGGCGCCCTGTAGAGGTGCGATTCTATAGAGTGCCTTCTTCCGAGGACTCCCTGTACGGGGCTCCTGTGGGCGGCTTCTTCAGGGGTGGATTGATGCTGGAGTATTTCCAGCCTGGTGAAACGGACCCGCGCACGGGTACCGCCGCGCTGGCCCGTCCCCTGGCGGTCGTGCGGCAGGCCATGGTGGTGCTGCCTGAGGGAACAGCCATGTCGGAAAATGCCCAGATGTCCACCTTGCTGGGCATGGCCACCCGCCCAGCAAGTCAGAATGCCGCAGCGACTGTGGAAACTGTCATGAAGACTGCAAATGGCTACGAGCCATTCGTGCCGCTGTCTGAGGAGTATCGGTCGTTTGTCTTGTACCCGGAGACCACCAGCCTCGACTCCGAGTCCAAGTGGCATCTCGCCGTAGTGCCTGAGACGGACGCGGCCCGGCCACCGGCCGCAGTGACCAACTACTACACCCTGCTGGTCGATCCCGTCACCACCCGCCTTTCCATCTATCGCCCGTGATGTGGTCAGATGTTTCGGTTTAGTCGGTCATTTCAGAAAATCCCAAAGAAAAATTAACGAGTTCATGATCCGGACCTTCTTCTGTTCAGCACTTGGGGCCTCTCGCCTTTCCCCAGCCACATGGAAAGGTTTGGCGGCTGGTTTGATCCTTATGGCGTCAGGCCCTGCCGTCCATTCGCAGTCGGTGTGGGTGGGGGCACCCGGGTCGAGTTTTAATGCCATCCCAAACTGGAGCGGCGGTGTGCCCTCTGCCTCTGTGGCGGGCGTGATCGACGTGGCTCACGCGGGGGCGTACCAAATCAACGTCGCCAATGCGGTGATTCTGGGGGATCTGACCTTGGGCGACCTGACCGCGGAGGATGCGGGGGGCTTCGAACTGACCGGTTCGACCATCACCTTTAACAAGGTGGGAGGCAACGCCCTCACAAAACAAGGAACGGCCCTGGATTTCATCCGCAATACGCTGACACTATCTACGGCCCTCAATGTGAGTGTTCTGGACGCAGCAGGGAGTTTGCAGTTGGATGGAGTCATAGGGGCGGGCACGCTGACCAAGACAGGGGCCGGCAAATTGCTGATCACAGGCACAGCGAACAATGCACTGAATCTCCTGAATGCCCAGCAGGGAACGGTGGTGCTGGCAAAAGCCAGTTCGTCAGCGGTTCGGGCTGTTACGGCCGCGTTGAACATTGGAGGATCGGTGGTGGCCAATTCCGGGATTGTCCAGATCGGTGGGACCTTTGCGGGAATGGGGAGCACCTTCGCGACAAACTATCGGGACCAGATTGCTTTGGGCAGCATCGTCACGGTGAATGCCTTTGGCACGCTCGACCTGAACGGCAACAGCGAGGGTGTCAGCCAGTTGCTTGGCTCGGGCAAGGTGACCAACTCCGTGGCTGACTCGACCTCCATCCTGGCAGTGGGGGATGGCTCGTCCTCCGTAATCGCGTTTGATGGGATCATCGAGGATGGCGCAGGCATTGTCTCTCTCGTTAAGACCGGGAGCGGGACACTGACTCTTAACGGGGCCAGCACGTTCACAGGCGATGTTGTGGCAGCAGCTGGGTTCTTGGCCCTGGGAGGCGCTCAAGGCTCCCTGGATGCAGCAACGATTCGGATTGTCCGTGGCACCCTCGTGCTGGAAAACTCCACCTCCAACAACAACGACCGCATTCTCGACACCGCGACGGTGTTGCTGGCCCAAAACTTTGGCACCAACGGGCTTGTGATTCGCCGCAACAACACGGCAGGAACGAATACGCAGGAGAAGATTGGCACGCTTTCGGTACAGAACGGGCACAACGTGGTTCGCTTCGACCACTCCGCTGGCGGGAATGCCACGAGCATCCTGGCAAATGTGTTGACCCTGGAGATGGACAACTACACCCGGGGTGTCGGCGGCACGGTGGCCTTCACGGAGTTTGCCACGGGAGCAGCTCCCAATGGCTACAGCTACTACAGCACCACTGCGCCTGCGGCGGCCACGACCCTTACCAAGATCATCCTCAACAATCTGCCCTCCGAATGGCTCGTGGGTGGGAACGGCAGCAGCGGTTTCAATAAGAAGGTGCTCATCGGTGCCTATGGCAACATGCTGGAAAACTCGGTCACTAACCGGTTTGGGACGCGCTTGATGACCGTGGAGACGGTGAACGGGGTGAACTACGTGCGCCCCTTGGACAGCACTGAGTTCCGGGAAATAGGCACGGGTTCCGCCACCCGTGTCATTGCTGCGAGCAATCTCACCGGTGGCACACCCGCAATCTTGGGAGATGACAACGTGAAGATCACCGGGACTGCGGGGGGGACATCAAGTCCGCTGGCAATCCGGATTGGGGTCACTGACAACAAGCTGGCGGGTCATATCGCCTTCAACTCGTGGTGGCAGGAGTCACCCGTCACGGCGACTCTCACGGCATTCACGAACATAAGGATCGCAGGGAACAATGTGGTCCACCTGGGAGACTGGGCGGGGGACGATGTCCATGCCGGGGTCACCGGGGGATCGGGAATGATGTTCTTCAACGGTGGCCTGGCCGCCACGGCGGTGCCGGCTGGCGGCGGGTATGGAACGGCGACCATTCGTGGAGGCACTCTGGATTTTGGGAGTCGTGAAGCTCTTATATATCTGGATGTGACCAATACCGCTCATTTTTACAGCAAGATTACCGGCACGGGTGGCCTGACGAAGACGGGGGGAGGGCAGGCGCACGTCTGGGGGTGGAACACCTACACCGGCGTCACCACGCACGCATTGAATGAACTCTGGGTGTACACTGACACGGCGCTGGGTCAGAGCGGAGCGGGAAACAGCATGATCAACTACGCCACATTCCTGATCATGAACGGCATCAACGTGGGGTCATCCACAGATGATGCGCTGCGCAAGGACTTCAGTTTCCGTGCCGGGGCGTTCTACGCCGGGGGCAACAAGTCTGACTCCTGGAACGGCGACATCAGGCTGGAAAGCACATCAGAGGCGGGAGAATACGGAACGCTCACCTTCACCGTGCGGCAGTTGTCCAACTTGATCATCAATGGCGATATCACTGGCGTTGGGGCGGCCAATCCTTCTGTGTACACCTCGCTGGATGCGGGGCGCACTGTCATCATCCAAAACGAGCAGACTTCAACATCCATTGCGACGACCCCCAGCGTGCGTTCGATCAACGGCAACTTTGTCCTGAACGGGTCTCTTTCGGACATCGATGGCAGGGCCGCGCTTGCCACGCATGAGAAACTGGTGCTGCGTTTCACGGGCTACACGAGCGCTTCGGCGACGTCGAACACCTTGACGCACAACAAGTTCAACGTGTTTATAGAGGACGCGACCAAGACCAACGCCTATGTGGACCTCACGTCCGGGTATCTCCACTTTAACAAGGGTTTTGGGGTGGATGGCACGAACTTCAGCCGGACTTTCTTCCGCCAGAATGATGGCAACTCGGTCAACAGGGACCGTGCAGGAACCATCAGCGCCATCCTGCTGGGGGAGGCGGGCTCTGCCTACCGCACAAACAGCTTTGTCTATGGGAATACTGCGGCGGCCTATTCCTCGAACTCCACCGCGATCATGGGGGGCGAGAATACCTCGGGCACCGTGACATTTGGCCACAGCAATGGAGCGACCACATTCACCTTCGGGATGAACACGGCCCAGGACTCCAAGAGCAAGGCGACTGGGTGGACGAATCTGACTGGCACACGTCTGACCTCGGCAGCGTCCGCGGCGGGGAGTGTCACCATCACCCTGGCAGATGTGTCCGGGCTCAGCCGGGGCATGCTGGTGGAGGGGACTGGCATTCTAGCTGGCACCAAGATCTCGCATGTGGACTATGACACGGGCATCGTCACCCTGACGGCTGCGGTGAATGCCACGTCTGGAGTGGGGAACAATGTGACGATCTCCTTCTACAACCTGGGCAACACGGTCACCCTGGCTGATGTGACCAACCTTCAGGTGGGTATGGCGGTAACAGGCACGGGCATTCGGCCAGGCACCGTCATCACCGCTATCGACGCCGGAACGAAAGTGGTAACGCTGAGTGCTCCGCTCACCAGTGCCATCACGGCAGCAGCCACCTTCACCGTCAGCTACCCCCGGATCGTCGTGCAGGACACGCTCAGC
Source organism: Verrucomicrobium spinosum DSM 4136 = JCM 18804 (assembly GCF_000172155.1). Classification (NCBI taxonomy): domain Bacteria; kingdom Pseudomonadati; phylum Verrucomicrobiota; class Verrucomicrobiia; order Verrucomicrobiales; family Verrucomicrobiaceae; genus Verrucomicrobium; species Verrucomicrobium spinosum. The sequence continues at coordinate 2,807,652 of NZ_ABIZ01000001.1, forward strand.
AAGACGCAGAACTTTGGCGAGGCGCGGCTCTATCAGGCCGCAGGCGGGACCTCAGAGTTTATCACCAGCTTCACGGATGGGGTGGGATTCAAGCTGGACAGTGCCGTTGGCGCGATCACCAAGGTTGGGCGCGGCACCGCCATTCTCAAAGGAGGAACAGCCAGTTCTGATGTCAACGGGGGGATCAATGTGCTTGGGGGGGCGCTCGTGCTCGACTATGCCGGGAAGGCTGAGTCCTTCTCCCATGTGAGCGGGGGCACCACCTACCAGAACAATCCCTACCAGCTCACTCTGGCGGGTGGGGAGCTCCGGTTGGTAAACGAGGGCTCTGCCAGCACCACCAACTCGGAGTATCTCCGGGGTGCGCTCACGCTGCGTTCCGGCAACTCCAGCATCGTCATCAAGCCCGGTGAGGAGAAGACACTCAACCTGCATCTGGGCCTGGCCAATGTCAGCAGCACGGGAGTGGCCCTGCAGCGGTACATCCCGATTCTCGTCGGCGGTAACACCATCTACGTGGAAAATCCCGATTGGTACTGGCGCGCTCCGGATCGGTTCGCCGGTGCGACCCTGAATCTCTATGCCGACACTACAGTGGACGGCTCGGCGAATTTCTACTACTCGCAGAATGCCCCGGACGGTGCCGCGACGGGATCCGGTGTTCGTGGCCTGGGGTTGAACACCATCATCCCGTACACCACCTTCAAGTACAAAAATGGGGGCGGGCAGGAGTTCGTGGACTTTGCGGCGTTCCTGGTGGAGGGCGGCAACACGCGTTTTGTTGACGCGGCTGGTGCAGTGGCGAACTCGGCGAACCTTTACAACGCCAACGGCGGTCAGGGGGCGTGGAACGTGGCCCAGTGGGACAACTACGTGACGCCTCAGGTTGCCAACGGTTTCGTCGCGAGCACCGGCTACCTCACGGACGATGCATTTGGCGGGGCCAACGGCTTCACGGGGACTCTGACTGGAAACCTGGACAGCACGGAGGATTCCTTCAGCGACTTCGTCGGAGCTCGTGCCATCCGGTTCGCCGCCAGCGATTCAGGCGGCAGCGTCATCACTCTGGGGAGCAGCACTCGTCTCGTAGTGGGCTCGACTCATGCGGCCGATGACTGGGATGGCCCGGGGGCGTCGGTTCTCGACGGCGGGGCCATCTTGATTTCGAACTCCGTAGGAGCCACGAACACTGGCATCTCGGGAGGCTATCTCACGTCCGCCCAACTGAGCGCTTATTTCACCAATGCAGTGCCGGTCAACAGCATGACGGCGGCTGTGGAGCCCACCGCGCGGGATCTGATCATTCACAACTACAACACCCAGGGTGATTTCACGATCAGCTCTACGATCGTGGACTACACGGAGAACCATGATGACTGGCTGGAGTACACGGACATCACCAAGGTCAATCTCGTCGTAGCGGGGCCGGGCACGACCCATCTGACGCAAGCAACCAATCTCTACACCGGCAACACTTATGTCAGCGGCGGCGGTATGAACACTGCCACGGGTCAGTGGGAAGTGGGGACCCTGAGAGTGCCTGCGGTGACTTCACTCGGTACGGGTTCGGTGTTTCTCAATGGCGGCCGTCTGCGCTTCGCCAACAACACCAATCCTGCCACGAGCCTCAGCAGCATCAGCTTTGGCACCCGGACGCTCACGCTGGGTGGCAACGGCGGATACATTGACCTCGTCGCCGCCGGTACCACCTTGACCATCAGCGGTGCGGTACGCTCTGAGGACAATGTGCTAGCAGGCAACCTTTCCTCAAACCAGATGTCTGCCAATCCTGGCGTAGGCGATCTGATCAAGGAAGGTCTGGGGCGGCTCATCCTGACGAACGCCACCGCCATCCCGACCACGTTTGACACCACTCCCATCTCCAGCCAGACGTGGAACGCCTACTATGGTCTGACGACGGTAAAAGCTGGTACGCTGCAGGTGACCATTGGTAGCACGGCGGACTCTGGCATTCTGGGGAGCAATGATTCCTCGATAGACGGAACGCTGGTGGAGGAAGGGGCAAGGCTGGATGTGCAGATGACAGCGAGCACAGCCGGAACCAAGGAGTGGATCACGCTCGATGGTGGCACCCTCGGAACGACGGCCTCGCATACTGACGGAAACATTGACGGCGTGCTCACCGTCACAGCCAAAGGCGGCATCCTCGATGTCAGCGGGGTGCTGCGGCTTAACGCTACCGAGGGTTTCCTGACAGGATCCGGGAACCTTGTGAAGACCGGTAGTGGCACCTTGTTTCTCTATCAAAACAACGTCAACTTTACCGGTAACCTCGATATCCAGTCGGGACGGGTCAACGGTTGCACCCAAGGGCTGCCATTTGGCTCCGGCAACACCATCACACTGGGAAGTCCTACCTCTGCGAGTGGTGAAGCCACGTTGCTGCTGTACGCGAACCAGGGGTTCACCACGCAGTATCGGGTGATTCAAGACATTGTGGTGCGTGCCAATGCAGGAACCCAGGTCCGCAACATCGGGGCTGGTCCGGTGGGCACAGGGCGCAACCAGGATTCTTTCTTCTTTGAAGGCGACATCACCCTGAACGGGGATGCTCATCTGGTGTTCTTCGATCAGACCACCAATTTGCAGTTGGTGCCGACGGCAGGTGATTTACAGAGCTCGGACGTGGCGGGTGCTTACCGCAACATCATCTTCAATGGGCACTTCAGCGGGGCGGGTAATTTGTTTACGGATGTGAACCTGTCTGGTGCGGGAACCAACGGTGCCAAAGTGACCTTCCTGATCAACGGTGACAATTCCAGCGCGAATGGCCAGACAGCCTGGACGGGCACGCTGACGACCGGTAATGCCACCCTGAACAACTTGCAGGAGCACTTCATCCGCATGGGCAACAATCTGGCGCTGACGGCGGTGAACAAGGTGGAACTGGGCTACAACAGTGCCCTCCAACTGGGTGGAAAGACAGTGTCCATTGGTGATCTCAAGGCTCGGGTGACGGGTAATGCCGGCACCAACAAGATCTATGTGGAGAACGCCGCCAATGATGAAGGCACGTTGAGAGTCGTGCAGACGGCAAACACTGACTGGGACGTCCTCTTCCAGGACGGGGTCACGCCGGAATGGTACAGCTCCGCTTCTGCGGCTGTTTACTCGAACCGGCTTAATCTTGTGAAGGCAGGGGCAGGGACCGCTGTGCTGACGCAGTTGAACACCTACACCGGCACCACGGTGGTGGAGACGGGAAATGTGCAGGTGGGGCGTGGTGGCGTGGGGACGCGGGTCTCGGCCGATGCCGTGGGCCGCACTGGCACGGGGGCTTTGTCCGTGAACAACGGCGGGGTGCTTTCCGGCACCGGGGTGGTGCAGGCACGTTCGGGAGTGGTTCACACTGTCAACAGCGGCGGCAAGATTGCCCCCGGGGATGCTGGCGGATCTTCATTGGGCACTCTCTTCATGGACGGCGGACTGGTGCTGAATGCTGGCGGTACGCTGGAGTTCCAGATCTCCAAGGCCACCCACTGGGTCAGCGGCTTGTCAGACGTGACCAATACGAGCGCCTACAGTGCTGCGTTGCTGGCACTCCCGGGCGCAAGCGAACTGTCCGGCACGATCGGCCTCGACATGCACGATCATCTGGAGATCAACGGCCAGATGGACCTTTCGGGTGGCGGGCTGGGGGCGGGTTCCATTTCCCTGGTGGATCTCAACTATCTGAGCATCGCCAAGGCAGGAGATGTCTTCAATCTCATTGACTGGTCCAGCGTGAACGGAACGGGTTTCAATGCCGGTGGGAACTATCGGGTGGGGGGCGAGCTGGGGAGCAATCTGCTCCTGCCCACCTTGGGGTCCGGGCTCGCATGGGACACCTCGTTGTTCACCAACCATGGCATTCTCATTGTCACGACAGTGCCGGAGCCGGGCCGTATCGTGTTGATCATTGCGGCCTGTGCTGCCTGGGGGATGCGCCGTCGGCGGCCGCGGGCAAGTGCGGGCGTGTAGCACGAGTCGTGCAATTTCATCGAACGGATGGTTGTCCAGATGCCGGGTCACAATACTACAGCATGTGGTGACGGTGGTGGCCCGGTGCCTGGATGGCATGGCATGAATGTTGTTCCAATAACCTGCTGTGAAGCAGCGTCTCAACCTCTCGTTCAAGCCGGGCATTCGTGCGTTGACTTTGTGGGTGTTGATCGTATGCCTGTTGGTTGGAGCGCGACCCGGAGTGGCGCAGACCGCATACTATTGGGACACCAATGGGGCCAGTGCAGGGACTGACGGCACTGGCTTCATTTGGGGCAACGATGCGGCGAATGCATGGTGGACGACCAGCGCTGATGGAACCTCAGATACCGTCGCATGGTTGTCGGGCAGTGTGGCGGTGTTCAGTGCAGGTACGGGAGATGCTGGGATGGTGGACCTGAGTGGGGTGCTCAGCATTGGCGGATTGAAGTTTGAAGATGGGGCAGTCACACTGCGTGGAGGATTGCTGTCCCTGGCCCAGAACGCGACGTTTGACGTGGCGGAGTCCCGCACCGCTGTGCTGGAGGGGGTGGGTATATTGGGCGACTATGTCCTTACGAAATCGGGGAAGGGCAGGCTTACCCTGACAGGTGACATCGCCACGGCCTACTCCGGCCTGATGGTTCGCGGTGGGACGATGGAGCTGGGTACCACGGGAGGTGCGGTCACCGGGGTGGGGAACGTGCTGGTGGAGGGGACGGGCGGCAACAGCTCCGGGCTGAATCCCACCATCTTGAAACTCCTGGCGGATGACCAGATCAGCGACAGTGCGGTGGTCACGGTGGCCAGCCGCCAGTACAATGGATCTCTATTGGATCTGAACGGGTTTAAGGAAACCATCGGAGGCCTGGTGCTGCAGAGTTTCACCGGTACCAATGACGTTGGTGTGAAAACGGGAGCTGGCGGGGTGCTGAAAGTTATGGGGGACATCTACCTGCACAACAATCGAGGCGGGAGTGACCTGAGCCCCAACACGGCCCGGGATGTCCTGATTTCCGGCAGCGGTCATCGTGGCCTGGTGGCACCAGATAGCGGATACCTTGATCTGGGAGGCGGAGTTAGGACCGTCACGGTTGCCGGGCAGGCCGTGCCTGTATCGCCTCTGAGTGACGCCACGATCGAGGTCATCATACAGAATGGTGGCATCGTCAAGGCCGGGGCGCAGATGTTGGTTCTTTCCGGAACGAATACCTATACGGGAGGAACGACGATCCAGGAAGGCACGCTCCGGATAGGAGCTGGAAGCACCAGTGGGAGCATCGTGGGAGATGTCATCAACCAGTCCATCCTGGAGTTTCATCGGTCCAATGCCACGTCTTTCTCGGGCAACATCAGCGGCACCGGGGTGCTTAACAAGATGGGAGCCGGGACACTGACCCTCTCTGGTGCAAACAACTATACTGGCGTCACCTCGATTCTGGAAGGGACTGTGCAGGTGCAGAAGATTGGCATGGCAGGCGTCCCCAGCGATTCCAACCTGGGCACGCAGGGAGTTATCCACGTTGGCAGCGGGGCTCTCGCGGCCGGGCTAACTTATGCAGGCACCGGTGAGACCACGGACAAGGTGCTGCGCCTTATGGGCACTACTGGCACGGTGACTTTGGGTGCCTCGGGGTCAGGTGCGGTGGTTTGGCAGCAGGCGCTTGAATTTGTTGGTCTTGGTGCCAGGACGATCGTTCTAAATGGTACCAGCACTGCCGACAACACCCTCAGGGGCGGCATCAGCAATGCGACGGAAGGCGGAGTCACCGCCCTGGAGAAGTCTGGGGCGGGTACCTGGGTACTGGAGGGTGACAATACCTACAGCGGTGTCACCACCATCAATGGTGGGATATTGAAACTGAAGGGGGACGGGGCGCTCGACAGCGCAGCGGTCAAAATCCAGAACGGAACGTTGGCTATTTCTGGAAACCTGGACTTGTCACTGGCTGGCGATGCCTCGGTCAAGGTGTTGGCATCGGATCTGGTCAATTATGCTCTGCTCCTGGGTGGTGGGGCGACGGCCTCTGCCTCCAGCGTGGAAATCGATACCGGGAGAACGCTTCAATTGAGGAGTCACGTTGGTTTCCTCGGCACTGGAAACAATCTGGCGGCGGCAATCTCGGGAGGGACCCTCGATCTTGGGAACGAGTTCCGGTTGTTTGTGGTGAACAACAGCTCGAATGCCGACCCGGAGTTGACGATCTCGTCTGCCCTCACGGGTACTGCTCAAGCGACGCTGATGAAGGCGGGGGGTGGTCGGATGGTGCTCACTCAGGGCCTTTCCATCAAGAACATCCAGGTGAACGTAGGCCGGTTGGATTTCGGAGGTTTGACCAATACTGTCACCGGAAATTTACAGGTTGGCTTCAACAACAGCGGTTCGCTCTACTATGGCACTTCTGGAGGGACGCTCAGTGTGGGGAGTGGAAACTCGGCAGATGTGCTCGATGTTGGAGTGGTGGTGAACGCCCAAGCGTACTCTTATGCCTCCGGCGTGGGCATCATGGACCTGCGGGGTTCCCAGCAGTTCAACGTCAATGTCGGGCGGGTACGGCTCGGGGTTCATACATCCACGGGTGTGAGCGACGGTGTGCCCCAAGCCCCCTCTCTTGACGGTCTTGCCACCCCATCCTCCGTCAGCCCATCAAGTACGGAGGTCTATCTGGCCACGAACAACGACTTCACCGCGACCAGCAGTTTCATTCTTGCGGACGCCCAGTCGGCGAGCGTGGGAGGGATCCACAAGTTGCAGTTCGGGGAGGGGAACAATGTCGTGAACACGCCGCTGCTCTATGTGGGATATCGCAAGGGGAGCGGTCAGGCCACGATCCGGTCGGGTGGCAGTCTGGAGATTCGCGGTGTGGGGGCTGGCGCGAAGGCTGCGCTCTACGTGGGCTACAGCGCCGTCAATACCGGGGCCGCCACGGTGAGCTTTCTGGACATGACCGGAGGCAAGTTGGTGGCGGATCTCAGCTCGCTGACCATCGGGTGGAAGAGCGGCGGAAGCGGAGCCACAACGGGCTCATCCACCGGGTCACTCATCCTGGGCAACGATGCCGGGAACCAGGTTTCAGTTTCAGGAAATGTCCTCATCGGCTACATAGCGGGAGCCCAAACCTCCGCCGTTACGTTTGGCAGCGGCACTCTGTCGATGGCTGGCGGCACGTTTGATGTGGGGGGCAACGTCGAGTTGGCGACCATTGGAACGAGTGGTTCCACCAATGCCAATCTCTCGGCCACGGGGCTTCTACAGCTCACAGGTGGAACCTTCACGGTGCAGGGAAATATCACGCATGCGGATGATACCCTAAATCGCGGCACAGCGACGGTCACGCTCGATGGCGGGACACTGGATGTGACGGGCGGAAGCATCGGCGGAGCAGCGGCGAACTCAATCACCTTCAATGTTCGTTCTGGCACCCTGGCCTCTCTGGGAGAGCTCGACGCGGGCGGCAATCTGGTGAAGAGCACGGTCGGCAGGCTCAAGCTCACAGGAACGAGTTCCTACACTGGCGGCACGCAGGTGAACGAAGGGATGTATCTGGTGAATGGTGACCACACCGGCGGTTCACAATACACAGTCGCAAGCGGAGCCGTGCTCGGTGGAACGGGGCACATCACGCCGGCTTCTGGCCAGGATGTGGTGGTGAATGGGCGGTTGGTGGTTGGTGACAACTCTCTGGCCACCTCGCAAGCGGGCACGCTGACCATCACGACCAGCGGGGGCGGGGCTCTGGTCCTGAATTCTGGCAGCACTGTGGAGTTCGACCTCCTGGGTGCGGGAACCGGCACCTGGAATGCAGGGGACAAGCTATCCTTCGGGGCAGCGGGCTCCTCTCAGCTGGAGATGGTGGGCACGGTGACCCTGCAGGTGGCCAACCCGACGTCCCTTACAAACTGGGTGGCAGGGGACTCGTGGCAGCTCTTCGACTGGAGTGGTCTCAGCTCTCCTCCTGCCAGCGGGTCCTTCGTGCTTGGCAACACCTTTACCACCATCCTTCTGGGCACTGGGAAAGAATGGGACCTGAGCCGTCTCTATCTTGATGGCTCCATCTCGATCGCTCCCGAGCCCGGTCGCATGGTGCTGGTGCTGGTGGGATTGGGGTGGATCTTGACGGTGAGGAGGCGGAGAAAACTTGTCTAAGCTGAATCTTTAGCTGGTTAGCAGGCGGGTGCCTATGGGTGCATTATTTCGTTTCGGTGGATGGGTTATTTTCACGGAAAAAGAATGGTGCAGGGTTGCATCGGGGCCAAAAATGGTCACTAAGCAAAGAACTCTCTGGTGCGATCCGCACCCGATTGCCGCAGCATCTGGTGCCGATGGCACCACTAAATCCCCCTCATCTCTCCTATGATCGTCGCACTGAGCCGTTTGCGCTCCCTTGTCGTCGCTGGAACCGGTTCGCCGGTGCAGGCTCTTTCCACGGCGCATCTATGCCTGAAGTGGATTGCGTTGGGATGCCTTGCTGTCGCGGGGACAGCTTCCGCGGCCACTTGGGATGACGAGAATGGCGACAATCTCTGGACGACTCTGACCAACTGGTCCGACAATGCGACGCAAGCAGCGCAGGCCGTTATTTTCGATACAGCTGGTACCGGCACCGCAGCTGGCACGGTGACGAGCATCATGGATGCTTCGGGAACGTTTACAATTTCCTCCCTCAGGTTTCAGCAGAACAGTGCCACGCTGTTTCACACTCTCCAGATCAACTCTGGCAACACCTTGGTCGTCAACGGTGCCAACAGCTTGAAAGTGGGGGTTGGTAGTTACAATGCCAGTAACATCGGGACGGTGGACAATGCTCGCACCCATGTGACCATCACGGGCCCAGGGGCGCTTCAAGTCAACAATACCTCTGGGAACTTTGAAGTGGGGATGCCCACGGCCGCTGATGCCGTCCTCAATCAGACGACGCTGGACATGACTGGCTTGGCTTCCTTCACGGCCAATGTGAATGAACTGCGCGTGGCGTGGGGCAAGTTGAATCAGGGCACTCTCAATCTCTCCAATACGGCCAACGACATCACGGCCAACATCATTCAGATTTCCAACACGGGCGGGCAGAATGCCGCCGCTGGCATCATGGTGCTGGGGAGCGGGACCAACGCGATCCAGGCCACCACAATCAACCTCGGCATCTCGAAAGGTGATGCCACCCTCCGTTTCGCATCGCAAACGGCAGGTAGCCCTGGAACCGTGACGATCGGAGGGAAGACCGCAGGCTCCGCTGCGAACTTTGTTCTCGCCAGTGCTTCGGATTCTACAGCAGCAAACCTGGTGGGGTTGCTGGATTTGAGAGGTCACGTGGCTACGGTCACCGCGGGCGATATCATCATGGGGCGCCGGAGTGGTAATGGAGGTAACGGAGCCACGGGCACCATCTCCTTTGACAGCGGTACCTTCACCGTCAACAACCTGTCCATGGGAATCCGGCAGCAGGATGCTGCAGGCACCGGAGGCAAGGCTACCGGTATTCTGAACGTGGCGGGTGGCGTTTTCACCGTGAATGCTGGTGGGAGCGTCATTCTGGGTACTCGATTGGGGACCACCGGCACGGGCACTGCGGAAGGTATCATCAACCTGAGCGGAGGCACCCTGGTCTCCAATGTGGACATCCAGCATGGCGGTGGCACGGGGGCCGTCAGCACCATCAATATGACGGGTGGCATCTTCGATTTGAAGGGCCGTAACTTCGGCGATGCGGTGAATCGGATCACGACGTTGAACTTTAAGAATGGCCGCCTGCAGAATGTGGGCGAGGTGAATGGTGGCCAGACCGGGCTCACCATCACTGGCACCACGGGAGACATCGTGGTGCTGGAAGGCGTAAACACCTACACTGGCGGGACATCACTCACCAGTGGTGCCAGATTGCAGGTCGGATCGGGCGGGATCACCGGTGTCCTGGGTTCTGGTCAAGTGACAATGGCCAATGCTGCGACGGTTGCTTTCAATCGGTCCAACGCCATGACGGTGAATAACGTCTTTGCGGGTGCGGGCGGAAATCTGGAGCAAATGGGCACTGGTCGCACCATTTTGACAGCGACCAGCACCCATACGGGGACAACCACGGTGAAAGCAGGCGTCCTTCAGGCGACCTCGGCCACTGTTCTGAGCCAGTCCACCCGCTTGGTGGTGGAATCCGGTGGCGCGTTCTATTTCTTGTCGGGATCGGGCGGCTCGATGAACTTGGCCCAAGGTGCCAGCCAGAATCTTGATCTGCGTGATGGGAGCATCGTGGGTGTGGAAGTTGGTGGCACCATTAACAGCGGGGCAGTGGGCGCGCTCACTGCGGGAAATGTGGAATTGAGGCTGTTCGGAAACCCCTCGCTGGGTTCGTTGCCGGGCAACACGCCCCTGCTACAGTCTTCTGGCGGTGGTCTGAATGGGGCCAACTACTCGTTGCGTGTGTACAACAACACCAATTTCGGCGCGACGCTGAACGCGAAGACGGATACTGCCATCACCGCTGCGATCACTGGAGCAACTGCTCTTACCCAGGCTTGGTGGGTGGGGGGGCGCGTCACCGGAAACACCGGTGAATGGGCCGTCTCGACGGGCGCGACGAGCAACTGGGGTGCGGATGCTGCAGGGGCTACCACAGCGGTGGTGCCCGGTGCCACCACGGATGTCTTTATTTCGGCAACGGGTGGCGATGCCACGAGCATGTCTCTTGGCGCAGACATGTCTGTGGGGAGCATCACCGTCCAGAGCACCGGCGCGGCGAACCTCACGGATGCCCGGTATCTACTCACCCTCACAAAGAGCAACGCGATCACCACCAATGCAGGCGCGGGTGCGACCAATCTGGCCGTCAGATTGAATCTGGCGAATGCCGCCCCCATCATCACTGTCAACAGCACCACGGCATTGACCCTTTCCGGTGTGCTGACGGGCTCAGCGGGATTCAACAAGTCAGGCGCTGGCACGCTGATATTGAGTGGTGCCGAGGCGAATGAGTACACAGGTGCAGTATCGGTCACGGCAGGTACGGTGGAGCTGAGTAAAACGGCAGGCCAAAACGCCATTACCGGAAACCTCGCGGCTGGTGACGGGACCGGTTCGGACCGCGTCCTCTGGCGCGCTTCTGATCAGATCGCAGACAGCTCCATCGTTACTCTCAACGTGGGTGGACTGCTCTCCTTGAACGGGTTCAGTGACACCATCGGTGGTCTCAATGGGGTGGGGACAGTGGAAAACGCTTCCGGCTCGGTGGCCTCAGTGCTGGCGGTAGGATTTGGTGGGGCCAGCAGTTCCTTTGAGGGGCTCCTTCGCAATGGCAGCACTGGCACGCTTGGCCTGACCAAGACAGGTGCCGGGACCCTGACACTGTTGGGGGCCACGGCCAACACGCATACTGGACTGACAACGGTGTTGGGAGGTGTGCTGGCTCTCAATAAGACCGCCGGGACCAATGCTATTGGTGGGGCGCTGACGATCAACGGAGGCACCGTGCAGATGCTTGCCTCGGATCAAATCGTTAACACTGGGGCCGTGACGATCACCGGAGGAGGAGTATTGGCGCTGGGTGCGTTCGATGATTCTGTGGGGGCTGTGACTCTGGACAACGGTGACATCACCGGGACGGGCCTGCTGACGGCGGGTGGAGCCTACACCGTGCGGAATGGCAGTGTTTCCGCCAACCTCGCCGGGGCGTCGGGCTTTCGCAAGGAGGGGGCCGGCACGGTCTCTGTTTCTGGAACCAACACTTTCACCGGTCTGGTGAAGGTGGATCAAGGGGTGCTCAAGGTGCTTTCCAGCAAGGCGCTTGGCGCGGTGACGAATACGGTGGAACTGAGTGGAGACTCTGGGCAGAGCCGGAATCCGACCCTTTGGTTCGAAGGCGGGGTGAATGTGACCATTGCGGCCATGCGCACATCCGGTGCTGGCAACAGCGGTGCGACTGCGGGTGTTTTGTACAACGCATCTGGGGTGAATACCCTCAACGTGACGGGCGACATCAGCCTCACGGCAGGAAATGGCGGTTCGACCTATTTCTCCCAAGCAGGTACGTTGATCATCAATGCCGCCAGACTGCGCGCCAGCGATACCAGCCGTACTTTGGCACTGGACGGTCCGGGCAGTGGAGTCATCAACGCCCTCATTGAGAATGGCACAACGGTGGCGCTCCCCCTTACCAAGAGCGGTACGGGTGCATGGGTCCTCAATGGTGCCAACACCTATACGGGTGCCACGGCTGTCAACGCCGGAACCCTCAAGGTGACCCACAAGAACGGTCTCTCCGGTACGTCCCGGCTGACCGTTGCCAGCGGGGCGACGTTCCACTACCAGAGCGGGGCCATCGGAAACAACCTCACTGTGGCAGGCCTGACCCTGGCAAACAACAGCCGGATCGGTGTGGAGCTCGGTAACTCGATCGTCGTGGGAGCCGGCGGGGCCACGACCACAGGGGCGACGGTGACGGTTGACCTCTTTGGGGTCTCTGGCAATCCGTATGCGGCAGGTGCGTACAACGTGATCACGGCTGGCAGCGGCCTCAATGCGGGCACCTACAATCTGGGTCTGGTGTACAATATGACGGGGTTCAGGGTGGATACGACCCAGGGCACCGGAGGCATCAGCAAGACGGACACCGCAGTGACGGTGCACCTTGCAGCGGCTGCGGAGCTGGCCGTCGCCTACTGGAAGGGCGGCTTCACAGGAGGGGGGGGGACGTTGGGCCATGTCTGGGCAGTCTCCAACGGCACAACGCAGAGCAACTGGGTGACGGATACCGGTGCGGACACACCGCTGGTACCAGGTATCAACACCAACGTGATCTTCTCCGCCACGGGGGCGGCAAATCAGAACGTGCCCATGGTCTTGGGAGCCAACATGAGCATCGGTTCGCTGACTTTCAATGACGTCACGGCGGTCACCTTGTCAGATGCGCTGAACCAGTTGCAGCTCAATGGCCAGAACGCCATCACGGTAAATGGACCGGGCCCGGTGGTGCTCAACACCCGTCTGGTCCTCGCAAACGCTGCACCGATCCTGAATGTCGATGCTGGCGGATCGCTGACTCTGGGTTTGAGTGTCTCGGGCTCCACAGTCACCAAAACGGGGGCAGGTTCGCTGACGTTCTCCGGCACACATTCCAGCACCTTCTCTGGCTTGTTCACTGTCAACGGCGGTGCTCTCCTGCTTGGTAAGACAGACGGAGTGGCCTCCATTTCTGATGACCTGCTGGTCCAATCCGGCGGCACGGTGCGGCTACTGAACGGCAATCAGATCGCTGATGCTGCCGACGTGACGGTAGAAGCCGGTGGCAAACTGGACCTGAACGGTAAGGCGGAATCCATCGATGGTCTGAACGGAGGTGGCACAGTCACCAACGAAGCCGTTACAGCCACCACATTGGTGCTCGGCGTGGGCAACGAGGACGGGAGCTTTGCCGGTGTCATTGAAGATGGGACAGGCGGTATGTCTCTGATCAAAACGGGCACTGGTGTCCAGTCGCTTTCAGGAGTCAACACCTACTCCGGCCTGACCACTGTGCTCAATGGCACACTCCGGCTTGGAGCCAATAACGCTCTGGGGACAGGAGATGTGCTGGTCAACGGCGCGACGGCCGTCCTGGATGTGAGCGCTTACACCGACACGGTGGGCAAGGTGACTCTCACCAACGGTTCAATCACAGGCACTTCGGCATCTCTTCTCACCAGCACCACCAGCTTTGAGCTGTTGAACGGCATGGTGAGCGCAAGGCTGGCGGGCAATGTGGCCGTAAACAAGACCACCACAGGAACAGTGACTCTGTCGGGTCAGAGCACCTACACAGGGGGTACGAACATCAAACAAGGGACCCTCGTGGTCACAGGCGTCAACGCCCTCCCCACAAACGGGGCTGTGGTGATCGGTGATGCGGGCAATGTAGGTGTGTTGCAGGTGAACGAAGATCAGTCGATCTCAAGCCTCCGCTTCCGCAGCAATACCGCCACGTTCAACACGCTGACCATCGCTGCCGGCAAGACGCTGACGATCACGGGGATTGACAGTCTCAAAGTAGGCGTGGGTTCCGGGACCGTCGCTGATCCTTACGTGAACACGAGTACCACCAAGGCGACTATCAACGGTGCAGGCTCTCTCGTCGTGAACAACAGTACCGGGACCCTTTCTGTGGGGATCCAGAACATTGACCAGAACAACGGGGAAAATACCTCGGAGTTGGACCTGCGGGACCTGGGCTCCTTCTCAGCAACAGTCAGTGCGTTGCGAGTGGCCTACGAATCAAAGAACAACGCTATCTTGCGGCTTTCCAACACCAGCAACACGATTGAGGCCAACCTGGTGAGCGTGGGCAACAGTGACCAGAACAACGCCGGGGCCAATGCCCAGATGTATCTGGGTGCGGGTACCAACATCATCCGCACCAGTGTGCTGGACGTGGGACGTGGCAAGACGTCCAATGCTCTTTTGACCTTTGGAGGCGCATCCGGCACTGCTCTCATTGAGGGGAAAACGCCGGGGTCCGCCGTCAACATCAACGTGGGTGTGGCTGGCGAGGTGGATACCGGGGCAACCATCGGGGGGACTCTCAATCTCACGGGACATGACGTTACGGTGCGTGCAAACGTACTGACGATCGGTCGTCGTACGCGGGCCAGCACGGGCGGCGCAACGGGTGTGGTGAGCTTTAGCCAGGGCATCTTCACGGCCAATCAGATCCTCCTTGCCAGCCGGACGGCTGGTGGCACGGTGACCGGCCAGTTGAATGTCAGCGGCGGCGAGTTCACGGTCTCCTCAGTGATCGGTAACAGCATCATCATCGCGTCAGGCGACTCCACCAATGGTCATCTCAATATCACAGGCGGGGTTTTTCACTCCAACGTGAAGATCCAGGATGGCGGCGGCACAGGCACAAGCCGGCTGACCCTGGACGGAGGGACGCTCGACATGCATGGCAATTCCATCGGTGAAGATGTGGACGTCATCAATGAGCTCAATTTCGTCAGTGGGGTGCTCAAGAATGTGGACGCCATCAATGGCTCCGCCGGGATCACTAAAACGGGAGCTGGCAAGACGCTGAAGGTGGAAGGTTCCAACTACTACTTCGGCGATACCAACGTGAACGCAGGTACGCTGCTGGTGAACGGTACTCATGGTGACCCGGGCGAGGACTATTATGGGAAGGCTGGGGCGTACAATGTGGCGTCGGGAGCCGTGCTGGGAGGCTCCGGATCGATTCACCTGGATGCTGGCAAATCGATCGCGATCCAGTCTGGCGGCAAGCTGGCGGTGGGTGACTCCACGCTTGCCACCGCTCAGGGGGCTTCCTTGACCGTGAGCACCATGGGCAGCGGGGCGTTGGTCTTTGAGACGGGCAGCTCGTTGGAGTTTGACCTGACGACCGCTGGCTCGGGCGGGCTGAACGAGGGTGATACCCTGGTACTTGAAGGACGTTTGAGCGTGGCGACAGGGGTGACACTCAACATCGCCAACCCCAATGCCTTGGCAAGCTGGAACTATGGCGATACCTGGAAACTGATTGATTGGTCGGCCATAACCTTTGCGGATGGGTCACAAGAAGCCTTTGTCATTGGGTCAAGCTTTGACTCAGTCCTAGTAGGGAGCGGCTACTCCTGGGACCTCACCAAGCTTTATGCTGACGGGACGATTACCGTTGTGCCGGAGCCTGGCCGCATGATGCTGGTGCTGGTGGGCTTCTGCTTCATGCTGGCACGCAGAAGGAGGAAGTAGCGGACGGTTCAACTCGACTCAATCACTCCCGCGTGATCGTCTCGTCCAGATTCAATAAGAGCTGGCACAGGGCGGTCCACGCGGCGTGTTCGATTTCAGGAAGGCTCTTGTCGCGTGGGGACTCTCCCACGGCCAGCAGTTTTGCGGCATCTGCAGGGGTTTCCTGAAACTGCGTGCGCAGGTAGTCCAGTCGTCCCAGTAGGATGTCAAACTCCTCCGCTGTCGGCGCTCGCGCGGTTGCCCACTGGAAGGCGAGGCCTAGTTTGACGCGGTCGTCAGGAGGTGCCGGGGCCTGGAGTACCCTCTGCGCCATGGCCCGGGCGGCCTCTACGTAGGTGATGTCGTTCAGAGTGGTTAGAGCATGCAGGGGCGTGTTGGTCCGGAGAGATCTCACATCACAGGTCTGCCTCGCGGCATTGTCGAAGAACATCGTAGGTCCGACGATGCGCCGCCAGAAGATATAGAGACTGCGCCGGTAGAGGGCATCGCCATGATCCTGCTTGTAGCTGATCTTGCCAAATGTGGCCTCCTCCCAGATGCCCTCTGGCTGGTAAGGGCGAACTGGCGGACCTCCCTGGGTTTCAGTGAGCAGCCCGGCCGCAAAGAGGGCCTGATCGCGGATCATCCAGGAGGGGAGCCGATGCCGTGAGGCGCGGGCCAGGAGGCGGTTCTCGGGATCCCGCTCCTGCAACTCCGGCGTGACGCGGGAGGACTGCCGGTAGGTGCGGCTCATCACGATCTGTTTGCAGAGTGCCTTCACATCCCAGCCCGATTCGATGAAATCGACGGCCAGCCAGTCCAGCAACTCCGGGTGGGAGGGCTTGGCTCCCTGAACGCCAAAGTCCTCTGTGGACTTCACCAGGCCCACGCCGAAGAAGCTCTGCCAGAAACGGTTCACTGTGACCCGGGCGGTGAGGGGATGGTCTGGGGAGACGAGCCATTTTGCCAGATCCAGCCGGGTGGGGCCGGTGCCTCCGGAGGTGAGCAGAGCAGGGAGGATGGCGGGGGTGCCCGCCTGGACCTGGTCGGTGGGTTTATCGTACGCGCCTTTTGCCAGGATGGAGGTCTGCCGGGGCTGCGCCAGCGTGTCCATGATCATCACCTTGGTCACGCCATTGGCGGCGGCGGTCCGTTCCCGGTTCGCGGAAAGGAGCTTCTCCAGTGCCTTCACATACTCCGGATCGGAGCCTTCATTTTTGAAGTGAGCCACCGCTTCGAGCAGGCCGTCCACGCCGCGTTTGACCGGGGGCACCTTCGCCAGCGTGGCGGGAAGATTCCCGGGCAGCTTGGCGGCATCGGTCTCGAGAAGCGGTGCGCCTTCAGCCCGGGGGAATTTCCTGAGCTCATGGGCCTCCACCTCCGCCGCAACGGCAGAGACCCGAGCCTCCGCCTTCTTCACCCGTTCCAGCTCGGCGGGGGTGGACATGTCCATAGCTGGCGCGGCCTTGCCACCGCGGATCGCTCCATCCTCGGAGGTCTGATTGAAGAAGTCGTAGAGTGCGTAGTACTCCCGCTGGGTGAGGGGATCGAACTTGTGGTCGTGGCATTTCGCGCAGGCCAGAGTCAGCCCCAGCCAGACAGTGGCTGTAGTGTCCACGCGATCCATCACATTCTCCACCCGGGTCTCCTCTGGGATGCGGCCGCCTTCGCCATTCATCATATGATTCCGGTGGAACCCGGTGGCCAGCTTCTGCTCCGGGCTGGCCCCAGGCAACAAATCGCCCGCCATCTGCCAGACGGTGAACTGGTCGTACGGCATGTTGGCATTGAAGGCCTGCACCACCCAGTCCCTCCAGGGCCACATGGTGCGTTCGGGATCGCCCTGATAGCCATTGCTGTCCGCATACCGTGCCGCATCCATCCAGTCCCAGGCCATGCGCTCGCCAAACCGGGGCGACTTCAGCAGACGGTCCACCACACGCTCATAAGCTTGGGGGGAGGCGTTGGCGAGGTAGGCGGTCAATTCCTCTGTTGTGGGAGGCAGACCCGTGAGATCCAGCGTCACCCGGCGAATCAGGGTCTCCCTGCTGGCTTGAGTGCTGAGGGCAAGGTTCTCTCGTTTCAGTCGGTCGATGACGAAGGCATCAATGGTGTTTCCATAGGTAATGTCGGGGGGCAGCACAGGGACGGTAGCCTTCACGGGCTTCACAAAGGCCCAGTGCTTGCCCCAGGGGGCACCTTCCTCCACCCAGCGCTTCAGCAGGTCCTTCTGGGCCGTGGTGAGCTTCCGATTGCTCTTGGGCGTGGGCATGACCTCCTCAGGATCGTTGGAAAAGATCCGCTGGATCGCGGTGCTCTGACTGCTGTCGCCAGGGCGGATCGCAATGTGCCCATCCACCAGGGCCTTGGCGGCGGCTTCCTCGTCCAGTCGCAGGCCTCCCTTACGCTCTGCCTTGTCCGGCCCGTGGCAGTGGTAGCAGTTCTCCGAGAGGATTGGCTGGATGTCCCGGTTGAAGTCCAGGGGTGCCGCCGCCCACGATGAGGCGGCCGCGCAGAGCAGGGCTGGAATCAGGACGGGGTGGGGCTTGCGGAATCCAGGCATAGTGAAGATGTCGGAAGCGTGCGGCGCTGGGGGCCAGCATGATGAGGAGCAACGGGATGTGGAAGGGTATTGTTGCGTGGGCTCCCAGGGAACTCCATGCCTGCCATGACCGGATTGCTGGAAAATGTCGTCAGCTGAGCTAGGGTAGGGACTCTGTGAGCCCGTCCGTCCCCGATCTTCCCATCGCCCTGCCTCCCGTCGAGGATGCGGCAGGGGTGCGACAGATCGTGGTGACTAGAGAGGTGTGGGAGGCCAAGACCCGACAGCATCGGGCCCGGGTCGCAGATCACGCTGAGGCTTTTGTCCAGCGGCGGAGCCAAAATGCGAAACACCCGGTGTGGGACTTCCTCTTCACCTACTACAGCTTCTCGCCGAACAAGCTCATGACCTGGGTGCCTGGATTTGCAGGTGGGTGTGTGTCTGCGGAGGGAGCCGAGACCGTGACTTGGGATGCTCCGCCGATGCCAGCCCGCGTGCAGCGCGAGGCCCGGTGGGTGGCTCAGCTCTGCCAGAACATCACGTCCCGCCCCGCCAGGTTTGCCTGCCATGGTCTGCACGAGTGGGCCATGGTGTACAAGCAGAGCGCTGAACAGGTGCGCCACTCGGGGTATGACCTCCGATTGTCATCCGAGGAACTGGCGGCCTTTGTCGAAAGCCAGACGGTGTGTTGCACCCATTTCGACGCCTACCGTTTTTACACGCCGGAAGCCCGGCCGCTCAACACCTTCAATCCTACCTTCGAAACGCGGCAGGAAATGGAGCAGGGGGGCTGCCTCCATGCGAACATGGATCTCTATAAATGGGCCTACAAGCTCTGGCCTTGGATCGGCAGCGATCTGGTGGCCGATGCCTTTGAGGTGGCGCTCATGGGCCGGGCCATGGACATGCGAGCCAGTCCTTATCAGTTGGCTGATCTGGGCTTCGAACCTATCCGGATCGAAACCGAATCCGGTCGCGCTGATTATCGCGCCGCTCAGCAGAATCTTGCCAATGCCGCCCAGGCCGTCCGGTCGAAATTGGGCATGGCTGCCCAGGCACTTGCTGATTTGACCTAAGCGGAATTAACTTCGTTCTTCTAAGAAGTTGACATGTCTAATTTATTAAGTTACCTTGAATATAAAGCTAATATTTTTACTTTTTCAGTAGCGTAAGAGCGCTGAGGTTATTCACAAATAGCCTGTTAATGAGTTCAAATTTCAGACGGTTGAGCGGGTGGAAAAAGATTTAGACAGTCCTTCCGCTTGGTTAGATTGTGAATTTATGATGCACTATTTGTGCGTGTTAAAATAGGTTAAACCTATGATTTAGAGAGAAATAAATCTCTTAAACATGTAAAAACAATGATAAACAGGGCTGTGATCCTTTGCTCTGGGCGGACGGCAGCTTGGGGAGAAAGTTGCTCACATTGAGGCCGGGGATGTGTGAGCATGTGTTTGCACATAAAGTGCGTGTTAAGTCGTGTGAGGAATAAGTGAGGAACCTCTGGGAACTTCTGTGAACGACTTATTATTCACAGCCTCAATGCACTTGGTCAGGGAAACGCTAGGGAGGGGAAGGCATCTCCTAATGGGTGTTTTTACAAAATGGGCGTGAAAATGAATTGACCCTTTGCCCTCGCCTTGAGCGGCTGGGTGGCGAGGGTTCCTTGAGAGTTTGCAGGGGCTGGGCAGACGGAACCGGTGGCCTCGAGTCCTTGCTTCCTTCTTGACCCCGCCCCCTTTTCTCTTATCCCTGTCATCCCCCTTTCTTCTCGTCCCTTACCCCTAGTCCCTCTCGCTCACATGTCCGACGCCATCCCGAATGTCCTTGCCGAACGCTACGCTTCCTCCTCGATGTGCGCCATCTGGTCGGGAGAGGGGAAAGTGCGGCTCGAGCGTGAACTCTGGATCGCCGTGATGAAGGCCCAGCGGGACTTGGGCATTCTGGTTCCCGACGGCGTGATTGAGAGCTACGAGCGGGTGAAGGACCAGGTGAACCTGGACTCCATCATGCAGCGTGAGCGGGTGACCCGCCACGACGTGAAAGCTCGCATTGAAGAGTTCTGCGACCTTGCCGGTCACGAGCATATCCACAAGGGCATGACCAGCCGCGACCTCACGGAGAACGTGGAGCAGCTTCAGGTCTTCCGCAGTCTGCAGGTAGTGCAGCGCAAGAGCGTGGCCGCTCTCGTCAAGCTGGCCGCCCGCGCCAAAGAGACCCGGGACATCCCGCTGACGGCTCGCACCCATAACGTTGCCGCCCAGGTCACCACGGTGGGCAAGCGCATCGCCATGTTCGGTGAGGAGATGCTCGGTGCCTACCATCAGCTTCAGAGCGTGCTGGGCAGCTACCCCGCCCGCGGCTTGAAAGGGGCCGTCGGTACTCGTTTGGACCAGATCAGTCTTTTTGAAGGGGACGCCGTCAAGGCCCGGGCGCTGGATGAGAAGGTGGTGGCCTACCTCGGCCTGCCGCTGGCCTTCGGTGCCGTGGGACAAGTTTATCCTCGCAGTCTCGATCTTCGCGTCGTGAGTTCCCTGGTGGATCTCGCCAGCGGTCCTGCCGACTTTGCCCGTACTTTGCGCCTGATGGCCGGGCAGGAACTGGCCAGTGAAGGCTTTGCCAAGGGGCAGGTCGGCTCCTCAGCGATGCCGCACAAGATGAACAGCCGCTCCTGCGAGCGGGTGAATGGTCTGCATGTGGTACTAAAGGGCTACCTGACCATGGCCTCCGGCCTGGCGGGCGACCAGTGGAATGAGGGAGACGTCTCCTGTTCCGTGGTGCGTCGCGTCATGCTGCCCGATGCCTTTCTGGCCATGGACGGTCTGCTGGAGACCTTCCTCACTATCCTGAACCAGATGGAAGTGTTCGAGGCCGTAGTGGCCACCGAGCTCCAGCGCTATCTGCCCTTCCTCCTCACCACCACTGTCCTCATGGAGGCGGTCAAATCTGGCGCGGGTCGTGAAGGTGCCCATGAGGCGATCAAGGAGCATGCTGTGGCAGTGGCCAAGGATCTCCGCACTGGCAAGGTCCGGGCCAATGATCTCTTTGATCGTCTCGCCGCCGATGCCCGTCTGGGGCTCACGCCGGCGCAGTTCGAGGTGGTCTTTGAGCAGGGACGTGCCAACTCTGGCGACGCTGGCGCTCAGGTGGACGAGTTCGCTGCCCGGGTGGATGCCGTGGCTGCGAACTGCCCGGAAGGTGCTGCATATGAACCGGGTGCCATCCTCTAAGGGTCCGTCGAGCAATATCTCTTTCGGCTAATTGAGAGTTTTTGGTTTTCAGTTGTCTTCCAAACGGGCAAAATAGCGGGCTCAATCCACGCAGCCCGCTGGCTCGACATCTGAAATCAGTTCCTTCTTACATGAAATTCGTCGCTATTTTCATCACGCTCGTCCTCTTCGGGGGCATGGGTTATCTCATGATGGATGCCCGGAACCAAGCCAAAGGGGTGACCAATGAGCTGGAGTTGATTCGTCGTCAGCAGGCTGCAGCTCAGGCTGAGCGGGCCGCCGAGCAACAGGCTGGCGCGGCCCCCGCCACGGACCAGATCCCGGGTGCCACTGGCAAAGGCAAACGTCCGGCCCCGACTCCGGAGCAGCTGGCTGCCGCCGCTCGTGAGAGCGAAGCCCTCGTGCAGGGTGCCTCCACCAGCATCCCTACGATGCCCGCTGGCAGCTCACTCGGTACAGAGGCCCCCAGTGCCCCAGGTTTGGGTACGGTTCCCGGTGCCGCCCCGGCACCGGTGGCCCCGTTGCCACCGACCCCGCGTCAACGTCAGGTGATGTCCGCCCCGGCCATCGCCAAGGTGAGCGAGGTTCAGGTCGAGTCCGGCTTTGTGATCATCAGTTCCGGCTCCGGCCGCAAGATCGAAAAAGGCATGCCGTTCGCGATCCGTCGAGGTGACGCCATCGTCGGCAGGGTGAAGATTACTCTCGTGGAAGAGGGGAACGCGGTGGCGGACATCGTGCGGGAAAGCGTCCCGGTGGGGGTGACCCTCCAGCAGGGGGATGACGTCATTCAGGATCTGCCTCCTCTTTGATCTTCTCCCATAAAAAAGAGATCGTTTTTGTCTCCCCCAGTCTGATTCCGGCAAATGGCAAAGCAGCGGCTTGATCACCTCCTGGTGGCACGTGGACTTTGTGCTTCCCGGGAGCAGGGGAAGCGTCTCATCCTCGCTGGCGATGTGCTCGTGAACGATGTGCCGGTTACGAAGGCGGGCCAGCTCGTGCCAGAGGATTCCGTCATTCGCGTCAAGGTGCCGCCCAAGTATGTCAGTCGGGGGGGATTCAAGATGGAAGGGGCCCTCGCCGCTTTCGGCGTTTCGCCTGAGGGGAAGGTATGCTTTGATGTGGGGGCTTCCACGGGAGGCTTTACCGATTGCCTTCTCCAGCATGGTGCGGTCAAGATTTTCGCGTTTGACGTCGGGACCAATCAGCTGGTCTGGAAGCTCCGCAGCGATCCTCGAGTGGTCTCGCGGGAGAACTACAACGTCCGCCATCTGAAGGCTGAGGATGTGGGCGAGGAGGTGGACCTCATTGTCGCCGACGTCTCTTTCATCTCCCTCACGCTCGTCCTGTCCCCTGCGTTTCAGGTGTTGAAGGTGGGTGGAGAGGCCCTGGTGCTGATCAAGCCCCAGTTCGAGCTGAGTCGGGAGGAGATCGGCCGTGGCGGGATCGTTCGCGAAAAAGAGCTTCACGAGAAGGCCTGCCTGAAGATTGAGACCTTTGTGAAATGCCAGCCCGGCTGGGTCTGGAAGGGCCTCACTGATTCCCCGATTCAAGGCACCGATGGAAACCGCGAGTTCCTGGCCTGGATAGGAAAGGTGGCTTGAATTGGGAGCTGTCGGCAAGCCTGGACAGCCGCCTCCTTCACGGGCACCGATTCAGAGACATGAACGTGTCTGAGTTTATTTCCAAGGTGGCTCCGCACATTGGGAGCGGACAATGGCGGCAACAGCACCCCGGTGCGACTCAGCTTGCGAGCGGGGCTGGAAAGCTGGCCTCACTGGCCACCGGTGTGGGTATGCTGCGAAGCGGTGCGGCGCAGAGGGGCTGGAAGCGGTGGGGGCTTTTCGTTCTCGGAGGCGTTCTGCTCTACCGCATGCTGGCTGGCAAAAAAGAAGAACAGAAAGACGAGGCTTGGTTCAGAAGGAGGTAGGGATTGTGAATTCTGCGGTGAGTTGGCTCATGCCTGTGGATCCGGCGGGATCGATGGACGGGGACGGCTCACGGCACGTTTTGATCACCTTCGGTCACCAAGCGCTGTTTTTCCCTGTCCCTTTGGATCTGGATCGCCTTATGCTGCCGGGGTGGAGACTTGGCTTCGGTCCAGTCGCCATCCTGGCCCCGGTGGAACTGCCACATTCGGGTCGGGACATAGGTCTCGTCATTCCAAGTCCACGCTTGTACTTGCAGATGCTGTCGGTCACCCTCGATCACATGAAATCCATTGGGCTCCCCTTTGAGCCGGTGGGAGGTGGCGGTGGAGGTGACGGAGAGCACGAAGTGACGGGGGTGCACCCCGGGCAGCTTCACGGGCACGGCGTAGCTGAGGTGAAAGTGACCGGAAAGGACGAGGTCAACGCCAGCCTCGTTGAGCGCGCCGAAGAGGGCCGGCCGTTTGTCGATCAGGTGCCGACGGGTGCCCTGGGGTGGTGCTGCTGGCGGGTGGTGGACCACGAGCACCCTCAGTGCCTCTGGGGTGGCTTCGAGGTACTGCTGGCGGAGGCGGATGAGTTGGCCTGCGGACAGTCGCCCGCGAGACCAGTCCACGTAGAGCCCGCCAGGGCGGCTTGAATTCATGCCTGCCACTACCATGCCAGGGGCGTGCAGAGTGGGCTCCATCTCCTCGCCCATCACCTCACGGTAGGTGCGCCAGGGGTGCTCAAACCGGGCCCAAAGGTGGACCCCGTGGGGCATGTCGTGATTTCCTGGGACCACAAAGCGGGGGCCGGGCAACGTCTCAAGAAACTCCCGCGCTGCCACGAACTCGCGATGCCGGCCCTTCTGGGTCAGATCCCCGCTGATGACGGTGAGGTCTGCACCGACTGCCTGGACGGCGTCGCGCAGGGCCTCAGGTCGTCCCATCGTGATGGCACCAAAGTGCAGGTCAGACAGGTGCACCAGCCTCATGGTCGGCATGCTCCGGCTGGTTGTTTCCTGCGTCAACGACTTCCTCCAGTCGGGGGGCTATGACGTGCAGAGCTTTGGGCCGGATCCGGATGCGGAAAGGGACCCTCAGTTTGTCGATCTCGCCATCGCGCATCACCGGGATCCTGGATTTGCGCCTTACTCGCACCTCCAGCTCGGTGGTGTGCAGCACCGTCAGTTCTTTGTCCTCCTTCCAACGTCCCATCAGCCAGGCCAGGCTGGACTTCAGCAGCCCCCAGCGGCTGCGGTGCGTGGAGACATACACGGTGAAATAGCCCGCATCCAACGAGCGACGTCGTGGGATGATGCCGAACAGGTCCTCGTAGTCGTTGTTGGCCATGAGGGCGATGCGGGTGCGGCGGCGCACCTCCCGGCCGTCATCGTCTTTCAGCACCAGATCCAGGGGCGGGAAGGTGGCGGCACTTTTGATGGACGCGGTAGCCGTACGCCAGGCTTTCACCAGCCAGTTGCCGTGATACTCTGGCTTGCCCAAGACCAGCGCTGGGTAGAAGCCCAGCACCACCACGCAGAAAAACAGGCTGCCATCCACGTCCAAGAGGTCCACGGCCCCTTCTGGAGCCTGGGTGAGCTGGCGGGCCGCCTCCTCCCAGTCCAAGTTCATCCCTACATCCCGTGCGGCGAGATTGAAGGTGCCCAGCGGCAGGATGCCAAGGGGCTTCTCATGCCCTGCCAGCACACTTGCAGCCGTTGCAACCGAGCCGTCACCGCCGCCGATGATAACTGCGTCTGCGTCGCCGTCGCGGGCCTCAACCAGGGTGGGTTCGATTTCCGCTCCCCGGACGAGCCGGACATCTGCCTCAGCGCCCAGTTCCGCAAAGATCTCCCGCAGGCGCTCGGCGACATGCTCAGGCCCCAGTGAGGAGATGGTTCCCGATTCGCGGTTGAGGATCACTACTGGGCGGTTCCAACGGCAGGGGGAGGGGGAAGGCATGGGTGGGTGGATGTTGCGACGTTCGCTGGGACCGTCTTTTCTGATTCGCCTGTAGTTTCAAGTCTGCGCTTCTCTGTACGGTGACGGGCTCAGTCTCAGACTCGGTAAAAAGGCGGATTGGGCATCTGACAAAACTGCTTTATTTCTATGGGAGTTAGGTGCTTAGTTACCAATGACTCTCCACGGCCATTCCATCATCGCAGGCAAGGTTACCCGTTCCGAGTCGGGTGTGACGTTTCTTCCGGTCAACCCGTCCACTGGCGCTGATCTGGCCCCTCCCGTACACGAGGCCTCGTTGGAACTGGCTGATCAGGCTCTGGCGGCAGCGGATGAGGCGTTTGATGCCTTGCGGAGCAAGTCTCCAGCCGAGCGGGCTGCTTTTTTAGATGCCATCGCTGACGGCATTGAGGCCCTGGGTGACGCCTTGCTGGAGCGCGCCCAAGCGGAAACCGGCCTGCCTCTCGCGCGGCTTGCCGGGGAGCGGAGCCGGACCACGGGGCAGGCCCGCCTGTTCGCCCGCCTCATTCGAGAAGGGTCCTGGCAGGAGGCGCGGATTGATCGCGCCATCCCTGACCGCCAGCCTCTGGCCAAGCCGGATGTCCGCCGCTTCATGCAGCCGGTGGGGCCGGTGGTGGTCTTTGGTGCCAGTAACTTTCCCCTCGCCATCTCCGTGGCCGGTACGGATACCGTCAGTGCCCTCGCTGCGGGCTGCCCGGTAGTGGTCAAGGCCCACCCCGGCCACCCTGGCACTTGTGAGATGATCGCCCGGGTCATTTCCGAAGCCGCCGACCGTGCGGGCATGCCTTCCGGCACATTCTCCATGGTGCATGGCCGCGGTGTGGAGATCGGCATGGCGCTGGTCAAGCATCCTCTCACCACCGCAGTGGCCTTTACTGGATCCCTCCGCGGCGGCAGGGCACTGTTTGACGCCGCCAGTGCCCGGCCCTCTCCCATCCCATTCTACGGTGAACTGGGCAGTGTGAACCCGGTGTTTCTCCTTCCCGGGGCACTTCAGCAGCGCGGCCCGCAGATCGCAGAGAGCTTCGTCGGCTCTCTCACCATGGGTGTCGGCCAGTTCTGCACGAACCCTGGCGTGGTCTTTGGGGTGAAGGGCGACGGGTTTCAGGACTTCACGGAAAAGACCGCCTCTCTGGTGCGCGCCTGGCCGCCGTCCACGATGCTGCACTTCGGTATCTCCCAGGCTTTCAAAGACGGGCTCAAGCGCATCAGCAGCGTGAAGGGGATCGATCTGCTGGGCATGTCCGAGGGTACGGCCCGTGGGAACTCTGCCCAGGCCTCAGCCATGGTGTTTTCCACAGATCTGGAGACCTACCGCGCCAACGAAGATCTGCACGAAGAAGTGTTCGGCCCAGCCTCCATCGTCACCCAGTGTCAGAGCAGGGAAGAGCTGGAACAGGTGGCTGAGTCCCTGCAGGGGCAGCTCACCGCCAGCATCCACGGCACAGCCGAGGATCTGCGAGAGCATGCCCGCCTCATCCGCATCCTGGAGCGGAAGGTTGGTCGCATCATCTTCAATGGCTTTGGCACAGGCATTGAGGTCTGCCCGGCCATGCATCATGGCGGTCCGTACCCGTCTTCCACCCACAGCTTCTTTACCAGCATTGGCACCGCGGCGATCTATCGCTTCGTCCGTCCGGTGTGTTATCAGGGCTTCCCGGACGAGTGCCTCCCCGCCCCGCTGCAAAATGCCAATCCCGCTGGCATGTGGCGCATGGTGGATGGGGCTATGACCCAGGAATCACTGAACTAAGTGTGCCAGAGGTTGCAACGCCCCTCCCGCCTGGAGGGGCGTTGGAATTGGCTCATGAACCCATCCCAAGGGGTGGGGCTCATTCCGCCGGATGGATCGCCAGGTGGGTGATGAGCCATCCGTCATGTTCCAGCTGGTGCTGTAGCATCACCGGGCTGCCATCAAAGGAGCCGGAGACCAGTCCCGTGATGTTGATCCGGCCATCGTCGCCCGTGACCTCCCGCACCTCGATCCTCGGATGATACTTCTCAAACGCCTCTGCGATCCATGCGTGAATCTGGATGGTGCCCGTGTGGAGGCGTTGCTCGTCCTCGACTTGGGCATCAGGCCCGAAACAGCGGGCCACTGCGTCCGGATTCTGGGAGTTCATGGCCGCCACATATTTGTTGGCCAGCAGTTCAGCGGGGGAGTGGGAGGGCAGGGGATGGGAGGCTTCACAGGCAGTTGCATTCATGGGACCAGTCTATGACAGGGCACTGACAGCCTTATGTCAGCAGGGGACGGCGAATGCGTAAAATGATCTCCCGTGACGGACTCTGGTAGATTCGTGACTGGCGCTGGCCCGTGATGAAATCTCCGGGCTGCCCCGCCGTATCGCCTGCATGATCGAGACCGCATCTTTTTTATACCGCTTCGTTTGTGCCTTTACCCGGTTGGGGCTGGTTGCTTTGCTCATCCCCTGTGCTGCACCCTGCCAGACCTTCGAGTGGGTGGCATCTGGGGGTGGGGCGCAGTCTGACAAGACGCGGGCCGTGAATGTGGACCGCCAGGGCAATGTCTTGCTGGTGGGCGAGGTCAATGGGGACGCGAGGTTCGGGGAGATCGTCGTGTCCGGTGCGGGCAATACGGACTGCTTGGTTGCCAAGGTGTCGCCGGAGGGGGAATTCCTGTGGGCGAAGTCTCTGGGCGGCAGTCTGGTAGATCGCGGCTACGGCGTCGCGGCGGATGCGGAGGGCAATCTCTATGTCACGGGGCATCATCAGAGCACAGACGCCAAAGCGCTCGGCCAGCCTCTGCCCAATGCCGGGGACTATGACCTCTTTGTGGCCAAGTACAGCCCGGTGGGAGAGCTGCTCTGGGTACGTACCGCGGGAGGCAGCGGCTATGACTATGGTCACGGGATCGCGGTGGATAGCGAGGGGGACATTGTGGTGACGGGGGCGGTGGTAGGGCCTGCCAAGTTTGGCGAGACCGAACTGACCGGCACGCGTCCCATTTTCTGTGCCAAGTACGATGCCAGCGGCCGATTGCTCTGGGTGAGGGGCACAGAAGGCAAGGCGGCATGCAGCGGTCACGGAGTGGCGCTGGATGCCGCGGACAACATTTATCTGGGCGGTCTGGTCTCCGGCACAGGCAACTTTGCCGGTCGGGAGTTGAACACTGGTCGTGAGACTCACGCACTCGTGGCCAAGCTCAATTCGCAGGGAGAGGTGCAATGGATCAGCACCGTTCCAGGAGCTCCGAGTGCGGTGGTTCATGAAATCACGGCTGACGCTGTGGGCACGGTCTGGGTGGCGGGCATTTTTAAAGGACGCCTTCAGGCTGGCAACAAAAGCTGGACCACCACCGGTGAGAAGGACAGCGATGGCTGGGTGGCGCAGTTTGGCACCGACGGAAAGCTCAAGTGGTGCCAGACCTTGCAGGGGGCGGGCACAGACTATCTGCTGGGGGTGGCTCCCAATGGCTCTGGCGGCGTGCTGGTGGCGGGTGAGGCCAGCCCTGGTGCCATCCTGGCGGGCGGGCAGAAGCTGGAGGGGGCCGCGCGAACGAGCGTGCTGGCGGCGTCCCTGGATGGCTCAGGCGCGTTGCAGTGGCATCAGGTGGCCACTGGGGACAAGGCGGGCAACGCGTACACGATTGTGGTGGATGGCAAAGGCACGGCCGTTCTGGGCGGGGCGGCGATGGCTCCCACCGACTTCGGTCAGGTGCCTATGAGTGCCACTCAGGGGGCAGATGCCTACGCGGTGAAGGTGAGGCTGAAGTAGCCCGCTCTGGTGCGGGTAAAGTAACGCTGTTCAGAAGGGGGCGGGTTTCGTAGAATCAGGGCAAAACCCCTGCCATTCTGCCATGAAACGTCGCACCTTCCTGGGCCACAGCGCCGCCCTGACTGCGCTCGGGGAGCTGGGCTTTCTTTCCCGGTTGCCTGTTGTCTCTGCCCAGGAGGCGACCCTGCCCACTCACATGGTGCGGTTCGATCCCGAGATCGAGCCGCTGGTACGCCTGCTGGAGGACACGCCCAGAGAGCCTGTGCTGGAGGAGTTTGGTTCGCGGATCCAACGCGGCCTTAGCTATCGGGAGGTGCTCGCCGCGCTCATGCTGGCTGGCGTGCGCAGTGTGCAGCCCCGTCCGGTGGGGTTCAAGTTTCACGCGGTGCTCGTGGTGAACTCCGCGCATCTGGCCAGTCTGGCCTCGCCGGACTCGGATCGATGGCTGCCCATCTTTTGGGCACTGGACCAGTTCAAGTCCTCCCAGGCTGCGAATGTGCGGGAGGGCAACTGGGTGATGGAGCCGGTGGAGGAATCCAAGCTCCCTCCGGCCCATGCTGCCCGCAAGGCATTCATCGAGGCGATGGACAACTGGGATGAATCCGCAGCGGATGTGGCCATCGTCAGCCTCGTGCGCCACAGCAGTGCGCATGATCTCTTTGAGCTCTTCACCCGCTACGGGGTGCGGGACTTTCGCGATATCGGGCACAAGGCCATCTATGTGGCCAACAGCTTCCGCACGCTGGAGGTGATCGGCTGGCAGCATGCCGAGCCGGTGCTGCGTTCGCTCGCCTATGCATTGCTGGATCGCTCGGGAGCAAATGTGAATCCCGCCCAGGCGGATCTCCAGGCGGATCGGCCGTTCCGGGAGAATCAAGAGCGACTCGCCAAGGTGAGGGAGGGGTGGACGGCGGGCAAAATGGATGACGGAGCCACGCGTGAAGTGCTGCAAACGCTGCGCGTGGGATCTTCATCGGATGTCAGCCAATTGACCCTGGACCTGCTCAATCGCGGTGTGGCACCGCAGTCGCTGTTTGAAGGCTGCTTTGATGGAGCTGGGGAGTATCTGATCCAGGCTCCAGGCATTGTGTCTCTGCATGCCATGACCTTCACCAACGCGGTTCACTACGCCTGGCAGCGGGTGCGGAGCGATGAAACAAGGCGATTGCTGCTGCTGCAGAATGCGGCCTTTCTCCCGCTGTATCGCGGAGGCCGGGCGGACAATGGCGTGCACATTGACCAGCTGGAGCCCGTGTCTCCCTCTGCCAGGGGAGATGAAGCGGTGGCGGAGATCTTTGCGGAGATCGGCAAGGACCGGCTCACGGCGGCGAGGAAGGTTCTAGGGTATTTGAAAGACCGTCCTGATGCCCGGGCCTTCTCCGATGCAGCCCGCAGGCTGGTGTTCATGAAGGGCACAAACTCGCACGACTACAAGTTCAGCTCTGCGGTGCTGGAGGACTACGGCCAGCTCAGCCGCCCGTGGCGGGATCAGTTGCTGGCCTCGAGCGTGTTTTATTTTCGCGGATCGGGAGAGCGGGACAATGAGCTGGTGGAGCGCGTGCGCAGCGCGGTGGGAGGGAGTTGATGGGGAGAGAGGGAGGCGGGGCGCAATTGTGATGGCCCACCGCTCCGCGGTAGATTTACCACGGTGTGATACCATGGGTAAGGCTCGCTAAACTCGCCCTCCATCGTAGCGTCTATGCATGGTGCCCCTCCGGGTTCTGGAATGATCCTTTCCGCCACCTGGCCGTCCATGGTCACGACCACGTCGTCTGGCTCAGGGGGGGGCAGGGCCCGGCTTTTGATGGACCATGGACCAACTTTGCGGAGGGAGGAGAGAGACTCCATGTAGTAGAAGCCGATGGAGTTCCGCTGAGCATCCGTGGTGCCGACGCTCTTCACCAGCACTGGATCAGGTGGCAGGGCATGAAGGTGCGTCCCGGCAAGCGGGACCAGCAGGAGCGCCTTATGAAGATAACGCCTTGCAGAAGAAAACATAGGCGGCATTAGCGTTGGAAATCAAAAGGAGACACCAGCCCATCCGCAAACACCGGGACGGGCACATGGGCCAATTGTCGAAGAGGAATGCAGTTCAGGGGGGCTTTCTAAGTCGCCAGTTTCATAGACGCGGCATCCTTCGTGGTGAACCAGAAGATCCTGCCTGCTGCGGGTCGCGCAGTGGCATCTTTCCAGGACTTTGGCTGGTCGGATGAGTCGGGATACTGCCACGAGTTGAACTCTTGCACGCTGTTGAGTTCCCAGTGTTTAAGGTCTCCAAGCTTCTCTTCCGTGAACGCGCGGGCGCTGGTCAGAGATACCTCAAAGCTGGTGGGCTCCCTGAGTTCGGTAAGGGCTCGGTCGGGCGGCACGTGAGCTCGAAACGTCCACCTCCCCTCAGGGCATCCATGAAAATGGGTGAAGTGCGAGCATGACGGGGCTATTTTTGCTTCTAGCAAGCGAACATGTGCATGCAAGTCTTCGCGGGATGAAGTCTCGCCACGCAAAAAAGACCTGGAGCGGGCATGCAGCTCACTCCAGGTCCCGGTTTTTGGGGTGGGGAAAGGGATCAGTTCGCTGCTTCCAGTGAGTAGCTCAGGGCAATGTGCGTTTTGCCATCCAGAGTTTGGATCATCACGGTTTGCGTGCGTTTGCCTTCGTCCTTCGTGGCATTGATGATGGTCATGTCTCCGTCAGCTGTGCTGGTCGCCGTGACGTTGGTTTCATAGCCAGCGGCCTTCAGTTGATCACCGTAGTACTTGCTGACGATCTCATTGTTTTGCGTCGTCTCCATGGCGTAGCTGCCATTGACCGAGCCGCCTTTTTCATTGCGCATGCCACCGGTGTTCGTGGCACCGGGATAGAGTTGCACCCAATCCGGAGGCGCACTCTGGCTGCCGCCGATGACAGTCTGCCCTTCCGGACCTGTCACCACCACGCCTTGTTTCTCCGCATTGGAGGCATCCATGGTGACGGTTTCGCCCTTGGCATTCTTGATGGTGAACTTGCCCTGCGCAATATCATCAAACGACATCGTAATGGTATCTCCAGACTTCTTCTCCTTCACCGTCACTTCGCCGGTAGCGTCGTTGACGGTGATGACTTCTAAATCGGGATTCATTCGCAAGGCGATCATCGCCGCCGCCTTGGTCGGATTCTTCTCGAAGTCGAGATCTCCCGCCACTTCCTTGATTTTCTGGCATGCCTTCATCCCCAGGAGCCCTCCCGCGACCATCGTGAGCAGGAGGAGTGCCCCGCAACCCATGCCCGCCACGGCGAGGCCGGACATGCCTTTTTTCTTCGGGGACTGGGGAGGGGAGGACGACTGGTTTGGATCCTGGTACATGAACGGCTGGGAGGTGGTTGGTGGTTTGGTTGTAAGGCTGAAGTGTAGAGGGGGTTTTGCCGTTTGTATGTAAACTGGCGAACTCGTGTGACGGGCAGGGGGTGGAATTCTTCCTCACCGCCATCCTGACCATGGGGCATGGCTGTGAGTTATTCGGTGGACCTGTCAAGCAGTGGACTGATGGAGTTGCAGGAAATAGGCCCCCGCGCCCCAGGCAACAGGCTCACCAAGCACTAAGCACTAAGCACTAAGCACCCTCTCTGCCACCAACCGATACGCTCCCAGCTGGGACGTGCTCTCCCGCACGGTCCAAATCGTTTGATCCAGGTGCAGCAGCTTGGGCAGTTCCCCGACTCTGAATCCCGCCTGGATGCTGCGGGCCATGTCGAACATGGTCACATGGTTGAAGCCCAGCACGGCATTCAGCAGGCGTCCCTTCCACAGATGAATCGAATGTCGGGCGGGTTCGCTGACAATCAGCAACCGGGCGCGGTGCAGCCGACGGCCCAGGATTGCGAGCTGATCGTCCTGGAAATGGTGTAGAATAAGATTGGCCACCACGATGTCTGCCTCGCGCAGAGCATTGGCGGCGGGTCCTTCTGCCAAGAAGTCTCCTTGAAGCCAGCCAGTCCCACTGGGAAGGCTGTGGAGCGGGGGAGGGGCGAGATCCAGTCCGGTCCAGCGGCTGGCCAGATCTGGGTGCGCTGGAGCCAGGTAGCGAACCAGGGCACCGTCACCAGCACCCAGTTCCACGGCCTTCTCACCGGCTCTGGCGTTTCGACCCAGCTCCTTCCGGATCCAGCGGAAGCTGCCCATGATGGTGTTTAAAAAACGGATGTCTGCTCGGCTGAGCAGGGCATCAGGATGATCGTGAGGCAGGGAATCCAGAATTTCGGGCTCAACCAGACGTGCTCGCATGCGGGAAAAAGGAATGGCATTCTGCCTTCAGGTCAACTTTGCTGCCAAAATCAGGATGCAATATGTCCAAATGAGGATGTCATGAGGGTGTGACTTCTTGGAGTAGGCTGGCCCGCAAGGTCTGGACTTTTCCACACGTTTTCCTCGTCCCCGTTTCCACAACCTGATTTGGATCCGTCCGGGTTGCGGTTGTTCGCAGGGTTTTGCATTCCCAAGGATCCTCCTCCTCCTCCTCTTCTTCTTCTTCCTCATCCATTCTGCCATGAAACACCACTGGACCACCCGCACGTCTGCTCTGATTGCATCCCTCTTGCTGCCCTTGACCTTGTCGGCTGAACCCAAGAAGTTCGTCTTCGACAGCGAAGCCTGGGACGAAGGGGAACCGCCCGCAGAAGTTTTTGTGGTAGAAGGCAAGTTCAGCATTGTCGCGAAAGACGGCAACAAAGGCATTCAGATCGGGGTGGGAGAACTCGTGGAGGCCAATGCACTGCTGGGTGATTCCGCCCGTGGCAGCGCCACCATTGAAGCTAAAGTCTTTGCCACCAAGCAAGGAAGGAGCTTTCCCCGTTTTGCCATCGGCGTGCACGGGCAGAGCGGTTATCGCCTGACGGTGTTTCCTGCCAAGAAGGAACTTCAACTCATCAAACAAGAAGAGGTTGTGAAGTCCATCCCTTACACTTGGACCAGCGACGCCTGGCTGAAGATGAAACTGGAAGCCAGAAAAGTTGCAGAAGGCGAATGGACAGTGACGGGCAAGGTGTGGCCTGCGACGGAGGCAGAGCCTGCAGAAGCTCAATTTACGGTGGAAGACACCACTCTCAAAGGGCAGGGCAAATGCTCCATCTGGGGCACGCCATTCTCCAACACACCGATCCTCTTTGATGACGTGAAAGTC
The DNA here is from genome assembly GCF_000172155.1 of Verrucomicrobium spinosum DSM 4136 = JCM 18804. Classification (NCBI taxonomy): domain Bacteria; kingdom Pseudomonadati; phylum Verrucomicrobiota; class Verrucomicrobiia; order Verrucomicrobiales; family Verrucomicrobiaceae; genus Verrucomicrobium; species Verrucomicrobium spinosum. The sequence goes on from NZ_ABIZ01000001.1 coordinate 2,841,871, forward strand.
GAGGTGGAGTAGGCCTTGCAACAACCTTGCTTGGGACACCTTCGGGCGCGGATCTCCATCCGCCCGAAGGTGTTTTCGTTCAGGCTCGTAGAGATGAAATAGGGGGGCGGGAAAAAATGTCGAAAAAGATGCATTTTGAGTTTGCACAAATCAGGAGTTCATGTACTCTTTTGACCTTCCCGAACGGCAACGAACGGGGCGAAGGTTGGAGCGGTAGCTCAATTGGTTAGAGCGCTGCCCTGTCACGGCAGAGGTTGCGGGTTCGAGTCCCGTCCGTTCCGCCAATCTTCGCAACTGAGGGGGGCAGATAAGTCCTCAAACCGGAACAAAACAGGTCCGGCATTCCAATCGGTATTTCCTAGAATCCCGGGTTCCTGCTTTGCCTTCGTGCGCGGGGGAGAAATTTTCTGAAGCGCAGTTTCCGGGTTGTCGGCGAATAACCGACATGCAACCTCACACTGATCTCCCCCGGGCAAGTCACGTCCCGGTCATTCCGGAACGGATGACCTCGCTGGATCTCATGTGTTGCCGGCAGGTGACAGAGCTCCCCGCTGGTCCTGACTGGATCTATGAGATGAAGTTGCGGGGTTTCAGAGTCACGGCCTTGAAATCAGCAGAGGAGGCGTGGCTGGTTTCCCGGAACCACTTGTCCTTGGGGGAGCAGTTTCCGGAGATCATCAAGGCGTTGCAGGCTCTTCCTTGCGACCAGGCGCTGGTGGATGGTCAGTTGGTGGCCTTGGATGAGTCTGGTTGCGTGTGTGGTTGCCCGGTTGAGATGTCGGGCAGAGGGCAGCGTCCGGCGGCGGTTGGCCTGGTGGTGTTTGATCTGCTGGAACTGGATGGCCGCTACATGCAGGGCCTCCCACTGGGCGTAAGGAAACAACGCATGTCGGCCCTGCTCGCTGGCGCGCCCCAGGGCGTGGTTGCCGCAGTTGACCTCGCGGGCACCCCTCAGGATCTTCTGGAGCAGGCCAGGATGGCTGGGCAGCCGGGTATCGTCGCCAAACGTCGGGACTCCACCTATGAGGAGGGGCGCCGTACGATGGAGTGGCTGAAATGTCTGGTCCCCGCCGAGGCGGGCCAGGCAAGGAGCGGATTCATCACCCATTTCTGTGTTGGTCAGGTGAAGGATGTGATGCCGCTGAAAGATGAATCCGTGCGCCGCGCGGCCTGAATGCTCCGCTTAAGCAGTGGCCCCCCCCCCCTTGTCCTCAGGGCCTGGATATCGTGGCTGCCCCGCAGGCTTAAGTGGAGCAATGGGCTCATTGATGCCCCGGATTCTTCGTCCTCATGAAGCTTGCAGCGGTCATTACCTGCGTTTTTTTCGTCTGGATAATGGTCTTATTTTGCGCATGATCTTTATCATTCATGCAAAAACTGCTTGTATCTCACCATGAATGGGGGCTAAGGGGGAGTCTTATATTGAGTAAGTAGTGCGTTTTTTGTCATGCCAACTAGAATAAGAATTGTATGATCTCATCCAAGCAACCATCCGTGGAACAACTTAAGAAGGCGGTCGCAATCGCCGAGAAAATCAAAGAACTCGAAACCCAGCTCTCCGAGTTGCTCGGTGGCGGAGCTCCTGCTCCCGTCGTTGCCCGTGGTCGCAAGCCCAAGGCAGTCAAGGTTGAAAGCGGTCGGAAGGCCCGCAACATCTCCCCTGAAGGTCGCGCTCGCATCGCAGCTGCGCAGAAGGCCCGCTGGGCCAAGGCCAGAAAGGGCTGATCCGCCAGCTAAAAAGCCCCGTTGGGCTGGAGGTTCACCCTCCAGCCCGGCTTCCCGCCTTGGGACTTTGGCCCTGGCTGGATGTTACATTTTAAAATCCAGCACAAACACCTGTGCCGGACGCTTGGCTTGAAGTCTCAAGCAGGGCTCGTCATGCGCGAGAGCCGCATCTCCCGCAGCCAGTAGCTTCCCGCAGCACCAAACATCTCCTGAGGTTAGTTTGATCCAGGCATGGTGCCCTGCGCCATGAGATCTCCGCCACCGTTGGCCGTGGTGCAGTGTTGCGTGCCACAGTGCTATGCCTGGGGGGCTGCGCAGATGGTCGGGACCTCCGCTGGGGCAGGCCAGCCATCTGGGGGTATAGGCGTCACCTAAAGGTGGGGAGTGATGTGCCTGAGTTTTGGTCTTCCGAGCCGGACCGCAGCCAGCTATCCAGAACCGCAACAGGTGGCTGACTTCAACGGGCGAAGGATTGTGCCATCGGTCCCCTCCAAAGGAGGCGGAATCTCGTGCGGCCAGCGGTTCCATCAGACTGGACCCAGGGGTTAGGTGAGACCGGGCCGGCGGCGGGGGAGTTAAGTGCTCTGCGACACCCTCAAGCACAAAGGTGAGTACTGTATTGGCTGTGGGTGGGGGCGTGGGTTCTACAAATGTTTCGCCAGGCAGGAGGATTGCATCCGTGATGCCAGCCAGAATCGAGGAGGGGAAGTTCGCGTCTTGGCAGGGGACTGAGGTAGTGCAGACGTGGACGCCGCCCAGATGATGGCGTTTCCGATCCGCCGCCTTGAGAATATGGATCACGGGCGAGCATGGCCCTCCCGACCCGGTCTGGGAAAGACCTTCTCGGCACTGTGAGCATAGTCTTGACGTATGCTCCACAGGCATGGCTTCTGCTTGGCTGAAAAGGAATGGGCAGAGTCAGCGTGGACAAATTCGGGAGGTGTGTTAATTTTGTGACTTGTTTTTGAGAAGGGTTACCCATCTCGCTAGATGTCGCAGCGACTTTACAAGGCAGTGGTTGGCGGGCTCGATCCGGTCTTGACCGGAAGTGGGGAAATGTCTGCACGCTGGACCGCCGAGTTGCTCCTTTCTCTGGACTGGTGCCGCATTGTGGAGCTGGCACGGGCGATGGCCCTTTTCGGCGGATTTGAGCTAGGCTCTACGACCGTGCGAATGGATGGCGCGGCGGACTTTACCATGACGCGCGGCAAGGGTGCGCACGCGCGGCGTTACCGTGTGCGGCTGGCGGAGTGGAACCAGTGGCAGGCGACGGTGGCCGGTGTGGAGGAGTTCGCCCAGACGCTCAAGAAGGAGAAGCACCGCAATACCCGCGGTGTGTTGCTGGCCCCGGGTGGCTTTTCGGCCTCTGCCCTCCACCTTGCGAGGCAGCGCCAGATCGAGACCGTGGATGCCGATGTACTCGCGGCCCGGCTCAATGAGCTGCCGGAGACGCACAGCGTCTTCTTTTATGAAACTGGAACCCTGGGGGACTATGGCAGTCCCACGTGTCCCGCCTGCATGAAGCGCATGGAACTCCTGCCGGAGCCTCGGCCGCAAACGCCGGGTCGGGTTTCCGCCCTCCCGGACCTCAGCTATCGCACGAGTGACATCGTGGCCGAAGTGGTGGCCGCCCGGAGAATCGAAATCCACCGCAACTGCGAAGTGTATTTCCTTCGTGAGGTGCATGCGCGGGACGTGATCGTCCACGGGCACGCGGTGGGCAACTTTGTGTGCGATGGGTGTTTGCTCCTCAATCCAGGCAGCGTGGCCGAGGGCACCGTCGCCGCCCGCTCGGTGATGGTCCGGCCTGGGGCAGTGTTGAACGGTGAGGCCCGCATCCTGCAGGGCGCACCCGAATCCCTTGCCCAGGAATCCCCTTCCTTGACTTGGCGCTGCGCCAACCGGTCACCCAATGCCAAGCTGCGTGCGAAGTGCGAGCAGGTGATGTTTAGGATGCATTGAGGGAGGTGACCTACTTGAAGTAAGTGGTGTCGCCTTTTGCGGCTATCCGACCTACCGTCTCACCCTTGATTCGAGTGTCGGTGCTACCCGGATAAGGCTTGAAGGATTCGACATGGCCATCCACGAACAGCATGTTGGCAGAGCCGTTGTGCCGGAAATGGGCGGTGTTCTCGGTTTCACTGAGGATGTAGAACTCCTCAATCATGGGCTTGCTTGGAGAGGCCGGTTGCTGGAAGGTGTTTACCTGTCCGCAGTCGCCGAACAAGATGACCTTCGCTGCGCTACGCACTTGACTCACATGCATGGGCGCACCGCCGCTGCGACCGCCCAGCAGCCAGTTGTAGCCGTAGCCGTAGCTGGCTCCTTTGAACTTCTCTTTCCACAAGGCTCCTTCATAATTGAAGCCCTGGCACACTTCGATTTTGCCCACTTCTTGAATGTAGGGGTAGAGCGGTCCCGCCGTCTTATCCAAATCGCGATCACCTTCCGCTGTCCCCGCCTTTGTGCTTTCATGGCCGAAGAACCAGGTTCGTTGACCCTTTTTGTCACCTTTGCCATTGACCACGTAAGGCGGGAAGTACCCGTTGTTGTCATTGACGTACATGTTCACCGCAGCCGATAGCTGGCGGAGGTTGCTCGAACAATTGGCTCCGGTGGCAAAACCCCGGTAGGCGCGCCAGCCTGACATGGTGATAGTGACGAGGATGGCGATGATCGTCACCGTCACTAGCAACTCAACCAGCGTGAAGGCCGCTAGATTACGGTGGTTACCCCGGGATAGGCGATGCGTCATCGAAGGTGATTTGATGCTCTTTTGCGGCGGCGCAAGGCAAGCATGCCCGACAAGCCAGCAAAGAGAAGAAGCGCTCGTTGAGGCTCGGGAACTGCCGAATAGGAATAGACGCTCACCCCATTGCCATACTGTTGAATGAGGGTGTTGTTTCCAGTGAAGTTGGCGACAGTAGGAGTATTCTCGCTGCCCTGGATGGTGGCCATGGGCTGGTCCCATCCGTCTCCGCCGTACACCCAAGCGTCGAAAGTTACCTCGTCAATGCCGCCGTCTAAGAGGCTGCGTCCTGTGGTTCCGACTCGTCCGCTTGTCCATCCGGTGTCGGCGTAGGTACCGCTGTTCGGAGCATCGAAGGCACCCGAGTAGCTTCCGCCCGTGTTGTAGTAGTTCCAGCCAAGAGAGTCCTCTGAGTTGGCTTCGAGGGTTTTGTCATCGGCAGAGCCAGGCAGGCCCAACCATGTGAAAGCCGTATAGTAGTACGATGGCGGATTGAAGGTGCCGTAGTATGTAGCGTCAAGCTGGAATCCCGCTCCGACGGTGGATACCGGTCCGCTCGTGGTGCTCATCGTGCCGAAGATTGCATTCATGACGTCCTGGCCCGTTTGGAGCACATTGTTGGGATCATCAACGACCCATTTAAAAGTCTCTGCCCCTGCCGTGCTGGTATCGAAGTTCCCCTGAATCAGAAAGTAGTGCGTTGCTGCATTGCTTTGGGGGCATAGTGCAGCGGCTGCCACGACGGCTAACAGTGGGACAAGTAATCTCGATGCCATGGATAGAATAGGGGAGGGCAAACTGAGGTGTCTAATGTGATGCTAGACGTCGCGTTACCCTGATTTTGCCTCGCTGTCTACATTCGATTTAGACAACATTGCCCTTGTTCATCCGCGCACTTGGAGCTTCATTCCCGCATGTCTCGTTCTGCTCGTTCCCAAGGTCTTTCCGCCTATGTTTGGCTGCCGCTCGTGCTGATGGTTGCGGCTCTGATCTGGCGGGTGCTTTACCAGCAGGGGATCGTTGCAGCCAACTTGGGGAATCTGAGCCCGCTCATGGCTTTTGCCTTCGCCGGGGCCATCGCCTTTCCGCGTTCGCTGCCTTGGTGGAGCTGGGCGGGGCTTTTGATTTTGGTGGACTGGGTCAGCATGGGCTCGCAGTGGTGGTCCACGGCACATGGCCGTGAGGCGGTGCTGCTCAGCTACGGCCTGTATGTGCTGGCTGCTTGGTGGGGGTCCCGACTTCGTGGCAAGGCCGGTATGGTCGATACCGTGCTGGGCACGCTAGGTTGCAGTGTTGGTTTCTATCTCGTGACGAATTCCCTGTCGTGGGCTGTCGAGTCCTACTACGCAAAGACGTGGGCTGGCTGGGTGCAGGCCTTGACGACGGGCAAGGAAGGCCTGCCGCCGACGCTGATGTTCTTCCGCAACTCTCTGATCGCCGATCTGTTGGGGGCCACGGCCATTGTGGTGGTTTACAATTTTGAAGCCTTGGTGAGAAAGCTGCGCGTCATGCCGGTGATTGGTTGGGGGCGTCAGTCCCAGGCCGCGGTGGCGGCGTAGAATGAATGACGGTAGCTGTCCAATCGGTCGCCGGGCTTGGCCAGAATGCCCCGAGGCGATGGCGAGAGGCGAATGTATCGCCATGCCATCGATTCTTCACGGAGCCGCCGCATTGCCAGCCGGTGTTGGTCCAAATCCCGGGCGGCCTTCCCGGATGAGTTTCGAGAAGTCCGGTGATTTGTCGGCCGCCTGCGCTGCTGAGTTGATATGAGCCTTTTCCCGGAGTTCGGGGAAGGGGAGGCCGTCGGTCACGAGGGCATTTCTCTCGTAGAGCATCTCGTCCCCCTTGCCATTTACCAGTATTCGCCAGTCCCAAGGGGCGCGTTTCGAGTTGGGGCGTTGGGTGCGGATGGCCGTGGTGCAGTTGGTGGTCGCAGCGTTGTACCAGCGCGGCTGGTCACGCAGTCCGTTCATGGTGGCGACGTATTCCATGAACCGTTCGCGAGCCCGTTCGGGCGAGACGGGGATGCGGTATAGATAGGAGTCTTCTCCGGTGCGGTAGTTGGTGCGCAATCGCACGATGTCGCGTTCGTCCGCCGCAATGTAGATCAGTTCATATTGCCGGTAGAAGCCTCCGATGGCTGAGTACTTCTCGCCCACTTCCTTCCGGGTCTCGATGGAGAAGCAAATGGGGGGCGCATCCTTGAACTGAAAGCTGGCAATGGGATGGGCCATCCAAGGGGATCCCCAGTAGTTGATAAAGAGGTCAATGCCGGTGAGTTGGGAGAGTCGCACTTTGCGGGTTTCCCAGGCCGGGGTGAAGTCGGTGGTCGTGCGGTAGTCAAAGTTCCGCACGTTGTGAATGGTCACTTCATCCCCAGCCACCTCCGCCCAAGGAAGTTGGGCCACCTCGGGCTGCCATTCGCGGTTCGCCTGGGGCTGGAGTTTCAGCCACCAGCTCAAGACGCCCACAAAGGCCAGTCCGATGAAGAGCGACTTCCGCCAAGGCTGGCGAATAAATAGCAGCATGGTGGCGGCGGAGCCGAGCCAAAGCCAGGCTGTGGCCCGGTTGAGAAAGGGCATGTCGTAATAAAGGGCTCCAAAAGTCCAGGCTACCAGCCCAAGGAGGATCAAGGAGAGTGCCAGGCGGAGCACGAATCTGAGGGACCAGAGAAGGAATCGCATAATTGAAGTGGGTGGGGGTGCCTGGCGCAGCTTAGCGTTTTGCCATGCCGTCTGTCGAACGGTTTTTGGGGGTGTTGATGGCTGTGTGGATGTGGAAGCTGTGAGGCGACCGTGTTGGTGGATTGGTTCCTCAGGAAACACTCGCGTCACCCGGGGCGCTCGCCCTGCAAGATGTCTGGGACGAGAAGCAAAAGGGAGATTTGGCACGTTGGTCCCCGTTAAGACTCCTTCAGGTCAATGCCAGCAGGGGGAAGTGGCGAGGCCGACTATCTTCCTTTTGTGACCGAATTGAGGCGCTAGTTTAGGTTTAGATGATGATGGCCATTGGCCCGGCACCATTCCGGGGTGCTCGTCATGGGCGGGTTTGATGACGCCGGGCCCACAGCCCTTTGGAGTTAGTTGGTCATCGACTCCTCGGGCGTCGCCCGAGGCTGGTATGAAGCCGGACCTTCGGCCCTTCTGAAGGGGCATTCTTGCTGCCGCCACGGCGGATGCTTCATTGAGACTTCGAGGTCATCGTGGCAGAGCTGCAATCTGGACTGCGAACAGGGCTTCGCTGGCAACGCGGAGGGCGACTGCAACACCTCACACATTCAGATAACCTGGGTTGTGGGGCGACCGCTTCGGTTGCCTTGTCAGGGGTGGCGCGTGGCAAGCGGGGCCCTTGCTCTACAGCGTCTCTGGGGGAGGAGGTTAGGGCAGTTCCGGTTCGTGGAATCGACTCCTCTAAGCTCCCTTCACACCCGCGATCCACTCTCGTGCAGCGCGAGTGGTCTCCATGGCCTCATTCGCCAGCGCGGTGGCAAACGGGGGCTTGAACCACGGGAAGGCACCGAGAAGGTCGGGGGTCACGAGCACTTGGCCGTCGCAGTTCGGGCCGGCGCCGATCCCGATCGTGGGGATCTGGATGGCCTTGCTGATGCGTTCTGCCACCTCAGGGACCATGCTCTCCAGGACGATGCCTGCTGCGCCTGCTTCTTCGAGTGCACGGGCATCAGCCAAAAGTCGGTTGGCGTCGTCGTCGGTCTTGCCCTTTTTCTTGTAGCCGCCTTCGTGTTTCACGCTCTGCGGCAGCATGCCGATGTGTCCGATGTAGGCGATGCCAGCTTGTGTGATGGCTCGAACTTGGTCGGCCACATCCACGCCGCCCTCAAGCTTGACGGCATCGGCACCTGCTTCTACGAGGCGGCGTGCGTTGTGCACTGCCATATCTGGCATGCCATAGCTGCCGGAGGGAAGGTCCACAATGATCGTGGCGCGTTGCACCCCACGGCGGACGGCGGCGGCATGATGCAGCATCATCTGCATGGTCACGCCCGTGGTGTCTGGCATGCCTAGCACGACCATGCCCAGGGAGTCTCCTACGAGGATGAGATCCACGCCGGCTTCATCAAGCAGCCGGGCGGTGGGGTAGTCATAAGCGGTGAGGACGGCGAGCTTTTCACCGGCGGCTTTCCGGTCGCTAAGCTGCTGGGCGAGGAGGGCGGGGGAGACGGCCATTGCAGGGGAGGGAGAGGAAGGGGGCGTCGAGCGAAACTTACGATACGACGGAGAGGAGGTCACGGACTGCCGAGGTCGAGCCAGTCCAGTGAATACACCCGAGGTGGAGGCTCGTCCGAGATGGGCAGGGTATCGAGGATCTCCTGCACCGACCGGTCTTCGCCGGGAAGGCGCAGGTCCGCGCGGATGTCTGCGAGCGGTTGCAGCACGAACCGACGCTGCGTCATGCGCGGGTGGGGGAGCGTGAGGTCCGGGTGATCCACCACGGCGGCATCGGCATAGAGCAGATCCAGGTCCACGGTGCGTGGCGCATGGTGCTCGTGCTCATTCGGGCGGCCAAGTGCGGCCTCGATGGCCCGGGTGTGCTGGAGCAGATCCAGAGGCTGGAGTTCTGCTTCCAGCTCGATCACCGCATTCAAAAATCCCGGTGAACCCGGAGGGCAATCCACGGGATCCGTTTCATAAACCGCGGAGGTGGCGATCACTCTACTCCCTGGAACGCTCTGGAGAAGAGCGACCACGGCCTGACGAAGATTCTCAAGCCGGTCCCCCAAATTCGAACCGAGAGCGATGCCGTATTTCATCGACTCCCGGTTGCGAAGGTGGGTAGGGGCAAAGAATCGAGATCTGGAGCTATTTCAGCCCCAGTACGTCCTGCATGTCATAGATGCCCGCGGGCTGGCTCACGAGCCACTTGGCGGCGCGCACGGCTCCGTTGGAGAAGGTGTCGCGGCTGGAGGCCTTGTGTGTGAGTTCCACGCGCTCGCCCACGTTGGCGAAGACGACGGTGTGATCTCCGACCACATCGCCACCGCGCAGGGCATGGACGCCGATTTCCTTCTTCGTCCGGGCACCCACATCGCCCTTGCGGCCGTGGCGGGTGTCCGTTTCGTAGCTGACCTCAGTCTCTTCGCACAGGATCTCCACCAGACGACGGGCGGTGCCGCTCGGGGAGTCCGTCTTCATGCGGTGGTGCATTTCCACCACTTCGAGATCAAAGGGTTCGCCGAGGATGCGCACAGCCTGACGGGTCAGCCAGAAGAGGGTGTTCACCCCCACGCTGAAGTTGGGTGCCAGCACGACCGGCAGCGTCTTGGACGCTTCACGGATTGCGGCGAGTTCCTCCGGCGTGTGGCCGGTGGTACCCATAACGAAAGGCTTTTTGTGCTTCACACAGGCGGCCACCAGCTCATTGCTGAAGTGGTGGGAGGTGAAGTCGATCACTGCATCGCACTTGGAGAGGGCCTCATCCAGGGAGTCACCCATGTCCACAGTCGCGCCGACGGCACAGTCGGCATCGCTTTCCACGGAATGAATGACAGCCTGGCCCATGCGGCCTTTGGCACCGGTGACGAGAATTTTGAGCTGAGCCATGATGGTCGGTTTGCAGTGAATATTACTCAGCAAGGATGCCCACGTTGATCATGGTCTGGCGCAGTTCATTGACCTGGGCTTCCCCCAGCTCGCACATCGGCAGACGCAGCTCGGCATCGCAGATGCCTTTGAGTGCCAGCGCTGTCTTGATGGGGATCGGGTTCGTGGAAAGCTTCAGGAAAGCGGAGAACAGCGGGTTGAACTGCGCATGAATGCTCTGAGCCTCGGCCCAGCGGCCAGCCAGAGCGGCCTGCACCATCCTGTTCATCTCTGCCGGGATGAGGTTGCCCGCCACGCTGACCACGCCCACGCCACCCACGCTCATGAAGGGCAGGGTGAGGGAGTCGTCACCGGAGAGGATATCAAACTCTGCCGGGAGGAGCATTTTCATCTGGCTCACACGGTCGGCATTGCCACCGGCTTCCTTGATGGCGCGGATGTTTGGGCAGGCCTCGGCAAGGCGCACCACGGTGTCCACGCCGATCTCGATGCCACAGCGGCCGGGGATGCTGTACAGCATGATTGGCAGCTTGGTGTTGTCGGCGATGGCCTTGAAGTGGCGGAAGAGCCCCTCCTGGGTGGGCTTGTTGTAATAGGGTGCGACCAGCAGGGCGGCATTGGCACCGGCGGCCTCGGCTTCCTGGGTCATTTCCACGGCTTCACGCGTGGAGTTGCTGCCGGTGCCAGCCATGACGATGCCACGGCCTGCGGTGTACTCCACGGTCAACTGGATGACGCGCTCGTGCTCATCGTAGTCCAGGGTGGGGGATTCACCCGTGGTTCCGCAGGGCACGACGCCCTGCACGCCGCCGGCAAACTGGTAGTCCACCAACTTTCGCAGGGCGGCTTCATCGATCTGGCCGTTGCGAAAGGGGGTGACAATGGCGGTGTGGGTACCGGCGAACATGACGTTTTAGGTGTTAATGATGATGAGAACTGAGAACTGAAAAGAGGAAAGGGGGAGCCAGTTCATCTGCGGCTGTGAGGGCCGGCAGAGGGGGCTCCCAGTGGGCGCTTAGACTTCGAGCTTGCCCTGAAAGACGAAGTCGGCGGGGCCGTGCAGGGTGACGTCAGAATAGACGTCGCCAGCCTGGTTGAAGCCGACCTTCAGGGTGTCGCCACCCTTGACCTTCACGGAGACGGGAGCGGCTGCTCCATGGAGCTCATGGTGAATGAGCGCGCAGGCCACCATGCCGGTGCCGCAGGCCAGGGTCTCATCTTCCACGCCGCGCTCGTAGGTGCGGATCACAATGGAGCCGGGGGAGATGACGGTGGCAAAATTGGCGTTGGTGCCCTTCGGCGCGAAGGCCTCATGGTAGCGCAGGCACGCGCCCAGACGGCGGATTTCGGCCGTGGAGAGGGCATTCACATCGTCCACAAAAACGACGGCGTGCGGGACACCGGTGTTCACGCTGTGCACTTCCAGCGGGGTGCCATCCACCACCAACCCCTGATTCAGCTTCAGGCTGTGGGGCTGGCTCATGTTGATTTCGACCTGATCGCCGAAGAACTCCGCGGAGATCATCCCGGCCTGGGTCTCGAACTTCAGCGCCGCCAGGCTGTTGTCGTGCAGCTTGTTCACGAAGCGGGCAAAGCACCGGGCACCGTTGCCGCACATCTCGGCCTCGCCGCCGTCCGCATTGTAGTAGCGCATGCGGAAGTCACCGCCTTCGGTGGCTGGTTCCACGGCCAGGAGGCCGTCTGCACCCACGCCACGATGACGATCGCAGAGCTGGGCGATGGATTCACCGGAGAGTTGCAGGGACAAATCGCGGTTGTCGAGCATGACGAAGTCATTGCCCGCGCCGTTCATTTTCCAGAAGCTGAGAAGATTGGCCATGGGATAAGGGGCGGAGAAGCTAGACGGCTTTCACTGCGTCCACAAGAGGTTTAACGAATGCCGTGAGCCGGTCGGACAAGTCGGAATGCGTGCCGTGTTCCTCGATCAGCTTCACAATGGCGCTGCCCACGACCACGCCATCGGCCATGCAGGCGACGGTGCTGGCCTGGATGGGGGTGGAGATGCCAAACCCCACGGCAATGGGGGTGTTGGTTGCGGCTTGGATCTTCTGGAGCTGGTCGGAGATGCCGGTGGCCAGGGAGGTCTGGGCTCCCGTCACGCCCTCGCGGGAGACGTAGTAGATGAAGCCCTCTGCCTGCTGGGTGATGAGTTTGATGCGCGACTCCGGGGTGGTCGGTGCGATGAGGCGGATGCGTTTGAGGCCGTCGCCGACTGTCAATTCGTCGTTCAGCGGCGCTTCGTCTGGCGGCAAATCCAGAATGAGCACGCCATCGGCTCCGGCCGCGGCGGCATCGCGATGGAAGGCCTCAAACCCGTAGGTATAGACGGGGTTCAGGTAAGTGAAGAGCACCAGGGGCACCTGGGTCTCCTGGCGCAACTCCTTGATGAACGCCAGCACCTTGGGCAGTGTGGTCCCAGCCTTCAGAGCCCGCTCGGCGGCCATTTGGTTCACAATGCCATCGGCCTGGGGGTCGCTGAAGGGCACACCCAGCTCGATCACATCGGCTCCGCAGCGGGCCAGAGTCAGTACGATCTCCCGGGTCGTGGGCAGGTCGGGGTCTCCTGCGGCGATGTAGGCCACAAAACCTTTCTTTCCGGCAGCACGCAGCCCGGCAAAACATTCGTCAATCCGATTCATGAGAACGGGACGGATAGTCCGAAGCCGCCCGCGGTGCAAAGCGCAATGTCGTCAGCCAGGGGGTTTTTTGGTGGGAAGGGGTGGCGATTCAACGGATAGGGGAGACGGTGTTTGTGTTCGCGGCATTGCATCGCAGATCATTCGGGGCTATCGGTGCCCAGTGGTTGCGCGACGAGCATGATATCATTCCTTTCTGAGATCCTGCCGGTGGTGAAGCCCGTCTGGCACCTGTGTGTTATTGCGCTGAACCTGGTGGTGGTGGGATACGCGCTGAGTCACGTGCTGCTGAGGAACCGGGACTACCGGAGTGCGGCATTTTGGGCGGTGCTCATTGCATTTGTCCCCTTTCTGGGTGCTTGCTTCTACGCGCTATTTGGGATCAACCGCCTGCGACGTCGCGGGGCCAGATATCGTCACAGTCTGGAACTCGCGGCGGTGGGGGAGGTCTGCCCCGTCAATCCGTGGCAGACAGTGCCGGAACTCAAAGAATTGCGGGCGCTCTCGACCTCCCTGGGGATGCTCTCCCGATTTGGCTTTACAGTGGGAAATCACGTCACGTTGTTGCGCAATGGGGAGGAGGCGATGCCGGCCATGCTGGAGGCGATCCGTGGTGCTCAAAAGTCCATCTCTCTGTGCTCTTACATCTTTGAGGCCCACGGTATCGGCATGAAGTTCGTGGAGGAGTTGGTCCTTGCCAAAGACCGCGGGGTGGAAGTGCGGGTTCTGGTGGATGACGCAGGGACCCGCTACTCCTGGCCGCCCATCACCCATCTGCTGCGGAGCCGGGGTGTGATGGCCAAGCGCTTCATGCCTATCCGCTTCGTCCTGCGCATCCTCACCATGAACCTGCGGAATCACCGCAAGGTGATGGTGGTGGACGGGACAACTGGTTTCACCGGGGGCATGAACATCCGCCAGGGCAATATGCTGGAGGCAGATCCCAGCCATCCCGTGCAGGACATGCATTTCAAGGTGGAAGGCCCGGTGGTGCAGCAGCTTCAGCGGGTCTTTGCGGAGGACTGGGCCTTTTGCTCTGGGGAAGTGCTTTCCGGTCCTCTCTGGTATCCCACCCTGGCACCCGCAGGTGAGGTGGCTGCCATCGGCGTGCCGGACGGTCCGGATGAAGACCTTGAACTCATGCCCAAGGCGATTTTCGCCGCGATCTCCGAGGCGCGGCACTCGGTCCGCATCATGACGCCCTACTTCCTCCCGCCGCCGACCCTTATCTGGGCGCTGAACCTTGCGGCGCTCCGCGGTGTGGATGTGAAAGTGCTCACGCCAAGGCGCAACAACATCCCCTTTGTGCGCTGGGCCGCGCGTACCCTCTACCCGGAGATGCTGGAAAAGGGCGTAAAGATCTACGAGGCGGACGGGCACTTCGACCACTCCAAGTTCATGACGGTGGACGGGTTGTGGTCGTTGGTGGGATCTACGAACTGGGACCCCCGCAGCCTGCGGTTGAACTTTGAGTTCAATCTGGCGTGCTTCGATGACCTGCTGGCCCAGGAGCTGGATCGGGAGTTTGAGAAAAAGGTGCGAAACGGCACCCTGGAGTCTCTCGCCGCCCTTCGCAGTGCCACATTGGCCGAACGGCTGCGGGATGGCTTTGCCCGTTTGTTCATGCCGTTCTTGTGACGTCCTTTCGAGACAGGATTAACAAGATTTCTGAAGGATTAACAAGATTTCTGAAGGATTAACAAGATGGGGAATGGATGCAAATCCAGGGGGCAATGATGCGGGGGTAGTCTGACGGTCCCCGTCGGTTCGTGAGCGGAGGATCCTGTGGGAATGGTTGAGCATATGTTGGGCTTCCTGATTGCTCCAAAGCGGGGCACTCGCCTGCGCTCCTCGCACATTTCTCCGCAACTTCCTGACCGTCTGGGCATTCAATGTTGGGAGATGACGCTCCTCCGAATTGCATTGCACAATGGCTCCGCAACCCACACGGTGATCCTGTGAGAACCGCACTTCTGGTTGTCCTGGCGTTTCTGGTGGCACTGGCCATCGGCTGGTACGGGGGCGCTCGTCGTCCCTCCCTTGGTCTTGAGGGTCTGACTGGCGAGCCCATGGCGTCTGCTCAGTCGGCTCCGCGGGAGTTGCCTGCTGCCCGCGCTCCCTTTGTAGCACCCAAGAGCGTTGACGAAGATCTTGAGGATCTTTTGAAGCCAACCGTGGAGGCGGCTCCGGCAGTCGCGGAGCCCCAGCCTGCGGTACCCATCCCGGGTATGCCGGGAGTCCGAGGTCAACGCATGGCTCAGATCGATCAACTGGTGGAAGCGGGATCTACGCTGGTGACGGACCCGTACGAGGTGGAGCCGGGCGTGTACAACTACTCCATACTCACCCCCCGGTTGAACGCTCTTAATGACGGCAGCGCAGGGGTGAAGATGGAGGTGAAGCGTTATCAGTTCGATGTGAGCGGCGGCTACTATGTGGATTTTGACCAGTCGGTGCCGATGACTCCGGGGATCGACTCGGGGATGAACTTCCAGGAAGGCAATCAAGGCTTTGCCAGCATCCTCAGGGTGGAGTTACAACCGGGTACGGGGCAGGTGCGGGTCATGTCCAGCGATTACAAGACAGAGGGGGCGTCACCCGCGCCCTCTGGTGCAGGCGACAGTGCTCCTGGCGAGGTGCCTTGATGCTCCGGTCAGGGGTCCAATCAATCATCAAAGTCGCTTCACAACCACAAAGCTGTCGGAGGAAGAGATCGGGATGGTTCCCGCCTTCTTCCCATCTGGATTGTTGATGTGTATGGAATAGGAGCCTTCCACATCGAAGTTCATGCCTTCCAGAGTGAAGCTTCCGTCCTGGGTGCTGGCGAAGGTGGTGTACCAGTAGTTCCAGTCCCTCAGATGGTACACCAGGGTGAGGCTCGCCTGCGAGGCGGGAGTTCCATCTGCTTCGAGTACCCTGCCAGAGATGGTGAGCCCTTTGGGGAAGGTAAGAGGAGTATCTGGAAGAGGGTTCCTCTCGTCTAGTTTGACCCAGGGTGACTCCACCAGGCGGCAACCAGAGCGGAAGAGGAGGCGGTAGTCCCCATGCAGAGGTAGCCCGGTCACCGCATACTTGTCTGAGCCGGATGGGAGTTGGATATCATGCTCCAGGCTCATGGCACGTGAGCCCTCATCATGGAGGCGCAAAATCGTTCCCATAGTTCTTCGGTAGTCAAGACCAGCCCCGGCGGCGGCCAGTCGTCCCGTGATGCCGCCTGATGGGATCAGGTGGATGTCGAGCTCCACATCTCCCTCGCCGTGGGTGAGTTTGAGCTCCTTCAGACTCTCCGGGCGTGAGTAGCCAGCGATGCCGTGACGCATGAAGTCGATGTAGTCGCCCACTTGAAAGCGCCCCGTCGCTTCGCCGTTGTTGATCGGCAGCGGGCGCTCCCGTCCTCGCACTTGCACGACGAAGTTTCCTTGAGCCGGTGGCTGATCTGCGGGGGGATGCAGCCGGAATCTCACCGTTCGTTCCTGGGGAGGGGTGGGCGGGGCTTGGTTGGGGCCTTCCGCAGTGAGGCCATTTTTTGAGAGATAGAGGTGCAGGTCGGACTGGTTGCCTGTGACCCGTGTCTTCCATTCCCGACCATCGCAATTGAGTTCAATCTCTCCTGGGTTGAGTAGGCCAATCGAGAAATGGACATCGGTTCCCTGGAGGTGACCTTCAGTTTCAAACGCCATGTTGAAGTTGGCCAGATTCCAGGAGTTGCCGCTGTTCGAGTCCAGGTAGTACCGAACAATCGGCGGATTCCCTCTTCTGGAGAGCAACTTCTCCGGATCATGAATGATGCCTCCCAGCCTTAGCTCAGGGAAGAGCCGAACGGGTTCGAGGGGGCGCCTGGGCACCACCGGGGCGATCGCTGAGGCATATCCCGGAGCCTCGATGAGTGCGAGGAAATGGCGGTTGGGAGACCAAAGGTCCAGTTTCAGATGCCCGTCGTTGCCTGATGGCTGGCGGCTCATGCTGGCAAGGAAGGACCGTGAGCCGTAAAACATCGATTCGTTCGCGATTCCCCAGGAACAACAGTAAGCCCTGGCGCTGGGAACAGCGGTTCCCGTATTGGCATCGACGATTTGCAAATCCAGTGGCTCAATCTTGCGGACGCTGATCGTGGTGGGAATGCCATTGGCAAAACGGACGCCATTAAACTGCGACCATTCATGGCCGTAAGCTCGCACCTCGATGTCAAATGCGCTGTCCGTCTCAGCATTTCCGATGGTGGCTTCCCCGGCTGCGGAAGTCTGCAAGCTTCCCTGACGATGGGCCTTTTCGCTATTGAGCATGATCGATTTGACGTGGAGTTCTGCCCCGGGTATGGCCACCCCAATCTCATCCACGAGTTTCAAGATCGCGGGATAACCTTTCCTGACGACGAGGGAGAATGCAGCCGGTTCATCCGCGTTCTTGGGGGCCTGGACAATCGTGGAGGCGGGGGCGTGCCCTTCAAGCCACAGGCCCACCACCATGGACTTCCCAAAGCCCTCACAGGTAAACCTGGCGGCGTTTCGCACGCTGGCGGTGAACGATCTTCGCTCTGACCAACCGCTAATCGTGAAAACGTGGCTTGTGGTGATGACCTTGCCGGTTTCGTCCACCAGCTTGCCAACCGCCTTCCACTCAATTATCGGGTCCATCGTTTGCGTCTCTTCCACCATCGCCAGCGCGGCAATCCTCTCCTCCGGCGTAAAAGCCCGTGCCAAGGGGGGCACGGCGAGCGCACACATGAGAATGAAGCCAGTGATGGAAGTCAGGGTGGCAAGGCCAAGGGTCTGGGAAACAAACGGACGGCCCTGGGTTGGGACGGTTCCCAGAATGCGCTGGATGCGTTGCAACAGACCGCTGCCGCCGGTGGCGGCGAGGGAGAAGGGGAGAGAGTCGGGTCTGGCTGCTTCCAGGTCCGCAAGGGCGCGGGCATAGGTGGGGCGATCTCCCCCCCAGGCGAGAACCTGATCGTCACAGGCGCATTCCGCTTCATCCCGGGCAGCACGGGCCATCGCGCGGACAGGCGGGTTGAAAAAAAGCAGTGTTTCCACCGTGGTGATCCAGAGGTTGATGATGGGATCCCGCCGACGCAGATGGGCCAGTTCATGCAGCACGACCGTTTCCGCGGCGGCAAGGGTCATCCTGCCGAAGATCGCAGCGGGCAGGTAGATGACGGGACGGAACCAGCCAACCACCATCGGTACCTGCAGGCGTGCCGAGCACAGCACCCGGGCGGCGGGGAGGGCGGTGCGCTCCAGCAGGCCCGGCAACCAGGGCGCGGTGCAACGTGAGGCATCATGACGCAACCGTTGCAGGAGCCACCAACCTGCTGCGAGTCGCAGGCAGATCAGGGCGACTCCAGCCGCCCAAATAACCGCTACGAGAGACTGCCAAGCCATCGGGGCAGGCTCCGGCTTGGGGAGGGGGCGGGGGGGGATTGGCGCCGATTTGGGTCCCGGTGAGACAACGGGTGCCTGATCCGAGATCGGAGTGGGGTTCGGCGCAATAACATACGCTGAGGGGCGGGAAAGTTCCGCCGCCTCCCTAAGATCACGGCTCAGCCACACCATGGTGCCCACTGGGAGCAACAAGGTGAAGGTCAGGGCACTCAAGACCAGGCGATGTCTCGCTGCTGCCGACACGTTGCGCATGGCCACCAGAACGACACTGAGCAGCAGCCAAACAGCCGCCGCCTGCCAGAGGCTGTGCAGGAGACTGGCTCCCAGTTGAGAGAGCCAGGGGGAATGAAGAAGGTGAAGGCTCATGGCGGGAAGGGGCTCAATCGTTGCCGTCTTTGCGATCCAGTTCGTCCAGCAGCTTGCGGATCTCCGCCCGCTCTTCTGCCGAGACTTTGCGTGTGGAGAGTGCGCCAAGTGCCAGTTGGGCGGCAGAACCCTCAAACATCTGCGTCATGAGTCGGCCGAGCAGGGACCTCTTCACCTTCTGCTCCGGGACTGCCGCGGCAAAGATGTGCACCTTGGCCGAGTCATCGCGGGTCAGGAGCCCCTTCTCGTGCATGACCTGAAACTGCTTCAGCACCGTGGTGTAGCTGCCTTTGCTGCCGGTTTCCTCCCAGACCTGACGCACGCTGGAGGGGCCGTTCTTCCAGAGGACGCGCAGGAGCAGCAGTTCAGCCTCGGTAGGTTCAGGTTGGGATGGGTCCCGGTCTTTGATCGGTCTGGCCATGGTAGTGTGATATACGAATATCGTCGTAGATGATGGAAAATCGGGAGCGGTTCGTCAACGATTATTGTCGTAGATGCAAAAAGCCCCCGATCCTGCGATGCAGGGGCGGGGGCTGAAACGGGGAGCGGGTAGTGACTTGGGGTTACGCCTTGGCGGTGGCCTTGCTCAAGGAGTCGGCCAGCACACCCATGTGTTCCTTCTGCAGCTTGAGCACCACTTCTCGTGCCTGGGCGGCCTTGGCTTTGGCTGCGTCAGGATCCTTGGCGATCGCCAATATCGTGGGTGCGATCTTGGGCATCTCATCTTCGTTGTCCAGTGTGAAGAGCCAGTCATTCAGGCCGATATCCCGCCACATGTAGCCCTTCGTGGTCTGTTCCTGCCAGCGGCAGACCACGGCAGGGATGCCATTGGCGATGCACATGATGGGGCTGTGCATCTCATTGCCAAAGAGGCCGAGTGACTTGGTGTACACGCTCAGGGCTTCATCGGTGAGCCAGTACTTGTCGCGCCACACCACCTTCTCCTTCACATCATCTGGCAGGGGATCCACCAGGATCTCTTTGCCCAGAGAGATCTGGGTCTGGTCTTCGCAGCACACCAGCACCTTGCAATCGGTCTCCCGGGTGATGCGAATGATCGCCTCCCGCAACTGGGCGTGGTCATGCTCCTTCATCTCCTGGTTGCGGGCATTCTTCACCGCATCGAACTCGCGCCCCTTTTTCACCGTCCAGAAGGGGGTCCAGCGATACCGGGGAATACAGCACAGGAACTTGCCTTCTTCCAGGTTGTTGGCCTTGAGGAAAGCGTTGGCGGCTTCATCATTGCGCAGCTTTACGATGCCAAAGGCGGCATCCGGACCAAAGGCCATGATGGGGCATTTCACCCCGGCATCCTGGGCGACCTTGAGGGACACGGATTCACGGAAATAAACGAAGTTCGCATGCGTGAGGGTCTCGATGCCTTCCTGGTTGGGGGTGAAGTACGAGATGCCGTACACACCATAGGGTTTGCCCGTCTTCTTGCGCCACTCTGCCACATGCTTTTGGGCCACAAAGCCGGAACCAGATCCATGCAGGAGGAAGTCACATTCCTGGAACGCCTTGTCGATATCGGCCTGTCCTTTGAGGATGATGACGTCCGGGAATTGTTTCAGGACCAGTGCATCCGCCCCGTTTTCCAGGTTGCTGGCCCAAAAGCGGATCTCCGCCTTGATGCCGTGTTTCTGGAGCAGCTCCAGAATGCCCAGTTGGTGGGCGATATCTCCAATGTTGATGCTTTGCCACCCGTTGCGCAGGAGGATACGGGGCAGTCGGCCGGTCTCCGCGTAGGCGGGCAGAGCGGCAGCCAGGGCGGTGACAAGGGTGTTCCGAAGAAGCGTGCGGCGGTTCATGTGGGGTAGGTGAGGCATTCAGGAGTCCGGTAAACCGGGGTGAGGTCCCGGGTGTCGCTTCAACTAGGCAAGTTGGGACACGTTTGGACGGTCGGAATTTCTGAATCGCACGGAAAGGGTCTTGTTCCCGGACCGTGCAAAAGGCCTGTCCACCCCAAAGAGCGGCGGTTGGTGTGCACAACCGCCTAGGGGAAGCGGAGCGATGAACCAGCGAATTCCCGTCGTTGTGGGGGGGCTGATGGTTCTGGAGTGGGAAGTTGTTTTGCCGGCTTCCTCACCTGATCCATGCCGCGTGATGTTCCCAAGGCTAGCTCGCTTGACGCTCAGCCAACCTTGGGCTGTGGTAGATATTCCTTTCGGGGGTGAGTCTCAAAATCCTGAGTCCCCTCGGTCTCTCGGTTCTCCTCATGTCTTTGGTCTTCTGTCTCCTCGCAGAGGCACAAAAAACCCTCCGTGAGGAGGCGCTGTTGCCAGCAGCCGGATCACGGAGGGTATGCAATCCCCGGTTTAGGCCGGGTACTCACCAAACAACAACAAACTATTCCTTGGGCTTGAAGGTGCCTTTGAGGAAGGGCTCGCCGACCACGCCTTCATAAGACTTGAGGATCTTGAACTGTCCGTCGGCCTTGGTTTCGCCGATGTACACGTTCTTGGTCAGGTGGCGGTTTTTCTGGGTGGTGACTTTGCCGCCAGGGCCTTCGAAGGAGATGCCCTTCTCAAGTTCAGCGTTCACTTTGTCCACGTCGAAGGAGCCAGCCTTTTCCACAGCGGCTTTCCAGAGGTACACGCCATCATAGCTGAGTACCATGGGGGAGCAGGTCACGCGGCCTTCTTTAACGATGCCGGGGATGTCAGACTTGGCAAGCCAGGCCTTGAAGTCCTTGACGAACTTGGCGTTGGTCTTGGACTTGATGGACTGGAAGTAAGTCCAGCAGCCGAGCTGGCCGACGAGCTGCTTGGCAGGGAGGCCGCGGAACTCATCTTCCGACACGGAGAAGCTCACCACCGGGCAGGTTTCTGCCGTGAGGCCAGCAGCAGCGTACTCCTTGAAGAAGGGCACGTTGGTATCGCCGTTCAGGGTGTTGATGATGCAAGCGCTGCCACCGGCGGCGAACTGCTTGATCTCAGCCACGATTTGCTGGTAATCGGTATGACCGAAGGGGGTGTACTTGCCAGCGGAGATGATCTTGCCGGAAGCGTCCTTCGTGAAGCCGCCGCCGATGTTTTCAAGCGGCACGCCCTTGCTCAAGAGATACTCCAGGAGCACGAGGTTCGTGGTCTGGGGATAGACATAGTCAGAACCCAGGAGATAGAATTTCTTCTTACCCTGCTCCAGCATGTAGTCCACTGCCGGGGTTGCCTGCTGGTTCACCGCCTCAGCGGTGTAGAAAATGTTGGGGGACATTTCTTCACCCTCATACTGCACGGGGTAGAAGAGGAGGCCCTTCTTCTCTTCGAACACGGGGAGCACGGACTTGCGGCTCACGGAGGTCCAGCAGCCGAAGGTGACGGCGACTTTGTCCACTTCGAGGAGCTGCTTGGCCTTCTCAGCAAAGAGGGGCCAGTTGGAAGCACCGTCCACGACGACGGGTTCGATCTTCTTGCCGAGCACGCCACCCTTGGCGTTGATTTCGTCAAACGTGAAGAGGAGGACATCGCGGAGGGAGGTCTCGCTGATGGCCATGGTGCCGCTCAGAGAGTGCAACACGCCCACTTTGACGGTCTCTGCCGCCATGGCGGGTGTGGCGATGGTGGTGGCCAGCGCAGCGGCGATGATTGCCTGAAAGTACCTTCTGTTCATACTTGGTTGGTGCTTGTCGATGTGTGTTTTCATTGAAAGCGCGCACCGCCAAGGGTGACGATGCGCGCTGGTGAGAGGAATCTGAACCTTCTGAAAAGGGACGGATTAGAATGTGAACACGATGCCGGCGGAGCCCACGACGAAGTCGCTGTCAGCGTTCGGGATCACGTCGTCCTGGGTGTGGTAATAAGTCACACCAAGAGCGAGGGAGATCTGCTTGTGCAGCGGGATCGAGGCGCCAACACCGGCGGAGACATAGGCGAAGCCGCCGTCACCAGCGTGGAAGCCGTCCGTGTCAAAGGAGACCGTGATCGGGAAGGAGAGGCTGACAGGGCCCAGCGAGGTGGCGGGGGCGATACCAACCTGGGTCACAAGACCTTCATCATAGCCGGGGATCTCAATGCCAACGCGGCCGTGAAGGGCAACGAAGGGATTGATGAGTCCGTCGAGGTAGGAGATCTTGCCGTCGATGATGTGCTCCGTCTGGGAAGCGTAGTTCCAGGAACCGTAGCCGAGCTGGAACTTGAACTTGTCCACGGTGTAGTAGATACCGACGTTCACGTCGATTTCCTGCACGTAGTCGCCGATGTCGCCTTCGACCTGGTCGTTGACGTCAGCCCAGGTGTTCACATAAATCTGAAGTCCGGGAGCGACGTTGAAGTCGAGTTCGAAGGAAGGGTGGAAGAACCACTCGCCCCAATCATTGCCCACGCCCCAGACATCCTGGCCGTAGGAGATGAAGTGGGTGTCATACATCAGGGACAGGTTCCCGGTGATGAACGGGGTGGGAGCGGGGGGCTCAACCGGGGGTACGACTGTCTTGCCGGACACGGTGCCAGCCTGAGCGACGACGGGCGAAAGCATGGCAGCAGCGGCCAGCATCGCCCCCTTGTGGGAGAGCAGTTTTCTGAGGTTTCCAATCAAGGATGGTTTCATGCGTCTGTTCTTTCTAGGTTGTTGTTGGTTGTCACGACTTGCCGGTCGCAACACGTTCGTAAGCAGCGGCGATGCCATCTTTGAATGTATTTGGGATAAATCTTTTGACTGAACATTATCCTTTGTTGCACGGGGCGGGATGGCGGCGCGCCTGATCAGGAAAACAAGGTGACTGCGTGTCGAAAAACCATTCTGGCCCGTGTTGGCATTGTGTGGTCAACCTGCCTGTGGCCACAGTCGCCACTGGAATAAAGGCCTTCATATGGCATGTTAGGTTCATGGAACCGCTGATCATTGCCCACCGCGGGGCTTCAGCTGATGCTCCAGAAAACACCCTGGCGGCTTTTCGTCTGGCGTGGGAGCAGCGTGCGGATGCTGTGGAGATGGATTTGCGCCTGACTCGCGACCATCAAGTTGCCGTGATACATGATGCGGACCTCCGTCGGGTGGCGGGCGATTCGCACAAGGTGGCTGCAATGGATGCCGTAGATCTGGTGCAGATTCAGACGGGGCAGGGGGCGGGCATTGGCAGAGCCACGATGGTGCCGCTGCTGGCCCAAGTCTTGAGGGAGGTTCCCCAGGGGCGGAGGGTCTTTCTGGAACTGAAAGCGGGGGCTGGCTTGGTGGAAGCTGTGCGAAAGGTTCTGGAGGACAGCTCTCTGGCCCCGGAGCAGGTGGTGATCATTGGGTTCGACCATGCCCTGGTGCAGCAGGCGCGGGAGGCGATGCCCGTGGTGGAGACTGCGTGGGTGGTGGACTACCCCTCGATCTGGAATTTGACCCACCTCATCAAGCTAGCCGCAAGTCATCGAATCAGTGGGCTCGATCTGCGGGTGGACTGGCCATTGACCGGGGCGGACGTGGCCCGCGCTCACGAGGCAGGGCTCAAGCTTTATATCTGGACGGTGGATGACCCGGCGCGGGCCAGAGAGTTGGCGGCGATGGGGGTGGACGGTTTGACGACGAATATCCCGCAAAGGCTGCGTCGGGCTGTCTTTCCTCCACCGCGGTGAGCAGGGAAGTTTCCGTGGTTGCATCCATGCGCAGGGTGGCGAGAATCTTCGCTGCACGCATTCCTGATCTTCTCATGAAACCCCTGTCCCTGTTGTCCACTGTCTTTGTCGGCGCTTTGCTGGCATCCTGCACCCCGGAGCAGAAGGCTCCAGACAGTTCCAAATCATCGGAAATGACCCCACCGGCCAGCACGCATGGTCGCATCGTGGTGTATGTCGCCAACTATCCCCTGGCTTACTTCGCAGAACGCATCGGCGGTCCGGAGGTGGAGGTGAAGTTTCCTGCCCCTCCCGATGTGGACCCCGCCTTCTGGGAGCCCAGCGAGTCAGAAGTGGAGGCCTTCCAGTCGGCCGATATCATCCTGCTCAACGGAGCAAGTTACTCGCACTGGCTGGATACGGTGACCCTCCCTGACTCCAAGACGGTGAACACATCCGCCTCCTTTTCCGACAAGTTTATCGTCGTGAAGGATGCCGTCACCCACAGCCATGGAGGTGAGGGGGAGCATTCCCACAGCGGGACGGTCTTCACGACCTGGATCGACTTCGACCAGGCCATCCAGCAGGCTGATGCCGTCCGCGAGGCGTTGCAAACTTTTCGCCCCGGTCAGGTGGAACTCTTTGCCTTGAACTTTGACCAGCTGAAGGCGGATCTTCTGGCCCTGGACATGGCGATGAAGAGCGAGGGTAAACGGCTTGCCGGGCAGCCGCTCGTGGTGTCCCATCCGATTTACCAGTACTGGGCGCGGCGGTACGGGCTGAATGTCCAGTCTGTGCTATGGGAGCCGGACACTGTCCCTGATGAATCTCAGATCGAGGCGTTCAAGAAAATCCTCGCCACCCATCCGGCGAAGTGGATGGTATGGGAGGGCGCTCCCGCGGCTGCAGCGGTGGAGAAACTAAGGGATCTAGGAGTTAACGGTGTGGTCTTTGACCCCTCGGCCAACGTGCCGGAGAAGGGCACGTGGCTGGATGTCATGAAGGCGAACGTTCAGGAGATCAAGAAGATCACTCCCTGACGGCGGTTGTGTAGTTTCATTGACCCCCGGTGCTCCGCGCCGGGCGCCAGCGGTAGTGGCCGGTGAGTGGGTAGGTGAACAGATTGTCTTCGAGCTGCGGGCCGCGGCCGATGTTGTGCACCACCCAGGGGCGGGAGCCTCCGTCCGGGGCGGGCACGACCATCATGATGTGGGGGAGATGGGGCGGCACCGTGCAGGTGACGATATCGCCCGGGTGGTAGTCTTCAGCATTTGAGGTCACCGGCAGCTCTGCGCCCTGCCGTTTCAGAAATGTCTGCAGATTGGGAACTCGTCGATGGTCAATATTTCGATCCGGCCGGCTCAGGCCCCAGTTTTTGGGGTACTTGCTGAAATTGGCCTTCATATCCTCATGAACCAGTTTTTGGAGGTCCAGGCCCAGCGCACGGCAGGCGCGGATGATTTCATCTGTGCAGACGCCCGTGGCGGGATCAACGTCGCCCCCCGGGTAGGCCAGCTTCACATAGGCGGGCTCATAGCGCACGTCATGGCGGGTGCGGTCCAGGGCGGCGTGGGCGAGCTTGATGCCAAAGGAGCCGCTATTTGCTGGCAGTTGTGCCCGGGACTGGGGGGTGAGGCCCTGGTCCGCAAGGGCAGACTTGGGCTCTGAGAGCGCGGGGGTGCCCTCTGGCGCGGGGGCTGCGACGGCGAGGCCACAGGAAAAAATCAGTCTGGCCAGGGCAGGGATAAGGATGGGAGAGGGGAGTGCGAGGCGTGTTTTCATTGTCTGGAGACGCGTTCTGGGTACACTGCGCCACTTCATGCAAGGCAGGTTCTCCAGGCATTATTTTCTGCGCGGCGCGATGTTGGCGGTCGGTTTGACGCTGGGGCATGCCCTCGCGTTCAGCGCTCCCAAAGTGACCGTGAAGCCGGCTATCGTGCCCAAGGCACAAGCGGCCCGCGCTGGCTCCCCCAATGTGCTCTTCATCATTGCAGACGACCTCAATGACTGGATCGGCTGGATGGGGGGGCATCCTCAGGCGCGGACGCCGAACATGGACCGCCTGGCCCGTATGGGCATGCGCTTCATGAACGCGCACTGTAGCTATGCCCTGTGCAATCCCTCCCGCACCTCCATGCTGACCGGCATCCAGCCCTGGAACAGCGGGGTGGCAGGGAACGAGCAGGACTGGCGCAATGCAGAGCCCTTGCAGGGCAAGCCGACGCTGCCCGAGTACTTCCGCCAGCAGGGCTACACCACGGCAGCCGGCGGGAAGGTGTTTCACGCCAGCCATGGCGGGCCCGAGGGCCGCCTTACGGGCTGGCATGGCGGGCGTCGGGGTTTTGAGCAGGACTCAGCCTGGGATGTGCGCTTCCCGGGGAACGGAGTGCAGATCCCTGATCTGCCCGTTCATACGGGGCAGAACTTTAATGGGCTGGATATTTGGCACTGGGACTGGGGGACTGTCGATGTGAAGCCTGAGGCCACCGATGACGGGCAGGTGGTGAACTGGGCCGCCCAGTATCTCCAGCGCAAGCAGCCCCGGCCGTTCTTCCTCACGGTTGGCCTGTACCGGCCCCATGCCCCTTGGTATGTGCCCCGCCAGTACTTTGCCGAGCGTCCACTCTCCGAGGTACGTCTGCCTGAGGTGAAGGAGGACGACCTGGCTGATGTGCCCGCCGCTGCCAAGGCCTACCTTAATGGAGGGCTGCATCGTAAGATGCTGGACCGGCAGCTCTGGGGCTCAGCCGTGCGTGCCTATCTTGCCAGCATCTCCTTCTGTGATGCCATGGTAGGCAGGGTGCTGGACGCTCTGGAGAGCAGTCCCAACAAGACGAACACGGTGATCGTTTTCACAAGTGATCATGGGCTGTATCTGGGTGAAAAACAGCGCTGGCACAAGGGCGGGCTCTGGGAGCGCGTCACTCATGTACCTCTGGTGGTGGTTGCCCCAGGCGTGACCCAGCCTGACACGCAGAGCAGCCAGGCGGTGAGCCTCGTGGATCTTTACCCCACGCTGTGCGAGCTGACGGGCCTGCCCAAGCCTCAATCTCTGGACGGCATCTCTCTGGTGCCGCTGCTGCGTGATCCCAATGCCTCCCGCACCACTCCTGCTGTCACCGCCATGGGTGAGGGGGACAAGGCCAGTTACGCGGTCCGGACGGATCGCTGGCGCTACATCCGCTACGCCAACGGGAGCGAGGAACTCTACGATCACCAGTCAGACCCGCATGAGTGGACGAATCTTGCAGGGCGGACGAATCTGGCTGCAGTGCAAAAGGATCTGGCAGCCCAGATTCCCCAGAAGTGGGTCTCCGCATTCAGGACAGTGGATCAGATGAAGGTGGATTCCTCGCCTGATGGGATGGTGAGCTACTTCTTCCAATCCGGGGACCGACTCGGCGCGGACGCCTCTCCGGACATTCTGGAGAGGGCCTTCGATATCGAGGTGATCTTTGACTACAACCCCGCTACAAACGGGGACAGTACTCTCCTCAGTCAAGGGGATGCCCGCCTGGGATTCGCTCTGCACCTAGTGGACGGTCACCCGGCGCTCACGGTGAATTACGATGGCCTGCGATCCACACTCAAGTCCGAGGAACAGCTCGCTCCCGGCCAGATTCGCGTGCGCTGCCTGGTCTCGCTGGACGGCTCCATGTCCCTCGCTGCCACCGGCCTGACCAAGGAAGTGCGCGGCTACGCTCCTTTTGAAGGCGGCTTTCCCCGTCTCCCCACTGAGGGGCTCTCCGCCGGAGCCAGCTTCGGCCCGTTGCCTGCGGGACTTTTCCCCAACAGCGCCCCCTTCGACGGCCCGTTCCGTCTTCTCCGCATGACCATCCTCCCCGGCGTCACCGAAGATCGCCGCGCCGCCCGCGCCGTGCCAGTGGAGTGAGCTTTGTTGCTTTTCACTTGTCCCTTACCCTTCTTCCCTTTTCCCTCTCTCAGCCATGATTTGCCGCCTCGTTAAGGACTATCGTTTTGAAGCCGCCCAGACCCTGCCTTCCCTGCCCGGAGATCACAAGTGCAAGCGCATGCATGGGCACAGCTTCAAGATCGAGATTGCCGTCGAGGGCGAGGTGGACCCGAAGATCGGCTGGGTCTATGACCACGCCCAGATCAGCAAGGCGATGAATCCGCTGATGGATCTTCTAGATCACTCTTACCTGAACGAGATCGAGGGGCTGGAGAATCCCACCATTGAGAACATGGCCGCCTGGTTCTGGGTGCGTTTGAGCCCGCAACTGCCTGGCCTGTGCGAAATCGTGATCCACGAGACGCCCACGGCGCGGTGCGTATTCCGCGGGCAGTTTTAGGGGGCAAATTCCTGAGTTGCTGAGAGAATGTGCCGCCTGACTTTGACGATGCACTGGAATGCTCGGGGGCTGCCAAAACGCATCACCAGGCGGATTCCAAACTGTGACGCTTATGTTTTAGTTAAGGGGATGAGTGGTGTTCTCGTGAACATTGCATGTCGAGCCTTCCGTCGATTGCGTTGAGAACATTTTTGGACTCAATCGAGGTTCCATATCGCTTTTTGGCCCTCCGCCCCAACCTCGCTACGCCATCGGTCATTTTGTCGTACCCCCGTTTCACCGTTTCCGCCTTGCGCGGACGGGTTTGACCGCTAGTGTGGGCGGGACAGTCCGACAGATTGACCTGCCAAGCATGAAGACCACGTTCGTTGCCGCCACTCTCGCTCTCGCCGCCCTTTTCACGACCTCCTGTGAACAGCACAAGTGGTCCGAGACCAGCAAACTCTTCAAGGCTCATGGTGGGGAAAAAGGTGAGCATGGTGCCCACGGCGATGCCAAAGGTCACGGCGATGACCATGGCAAGGCCGACTCCCATGGCGAGAAGAAGGAAGGCGAAGCCAAGCACTAAGCTGGGCCGGGCTTCGTTTCAGTCTAGATTTTCGTGAGAGTGGTGGCTGAAATTAAGCCCCCACCCGCCCTGACCGGGTGATATATTGTTTAAGCGGTGACTCAACCGTCCTTCCAGCTATGCGTGCTCCCCTCGGTCCACTCGCCCTGCTGACACTGCTGGGGCTCTTTCTGCTCCCGTTTGTGGAGTTCTCCTGCAAGGGACAGAAGGTGATGACCGCCACGGGCTACGAGGTCGCCTTTGGCAAGAACATGACGGCAGACCTGCCGATCAGCGATTGGCTCAAGGGTGAGCGGGAGCCTGGAGAACTGGGGAGGTCCCGTTCCCGTGACGGTTTTGACCTCACCATCAGCCAGAAAGAGCGTACGCAGGGGCGTCCGCTCGTGGCGGCGGCCCTGATTGTAGCCGTGGTGGGTGGGGTGGTGGGGTTCCTCTGGCCCAGCTTGGGCGGTTTTGCGGGCATGGCAGCGTGCGCGCTGCTATTGGTCTCCCAGAGTGACATGAACAAGGAGATTCAGGAGCAGCAGATCCCTCTTTTGGTGCTGAATTTCCTTCCGGGGTTTTGGGCATCCTTCTGCGCGGCAGCGGTCGGAGCGGTGTTGTGTTTCCTGGGCGGCAAAAAGTAGAAGCGTCGATTGGATAGCAGAGGGGCCTGTTTGGAGCATCGGAGAACAATCTCCTGACAAATTCACCTCTATAATGTCAGATGGGGATCTCCCTGGATCCCCGACTCGTGAAGACCCGTACAGCCATCATCCTGCTCATTGCTCTGGTGCTTGCACCGGTGCTGTTGCTGGCGGGGTTGCTCTACGCGTCGAAACAGCGGGTGCCGCCTCCCGACACTGTTCATTTTCAGGAGGGTGTCGTTTATGGCAAAGGAGGGGATCAGGAGTTGAAGTTGGATTTGGCCCGGCCCAAAATCGCTCCATCTGGCAGGCTCCCCGCGATGGTGATGATTCACGGGGGTGGATGGACCGCAGGAGACCGAAGCGATTTTCACGGGTTGCAGTTTCATCTCGCTCAGGCAGGTGTGGTGTGTGTGACGGTGCAATACCGACTGGCTCCGAAGAGCAAATTTCCAGCCCAGGTGGAAGACGTGAAGTGCGCCGTGAGATGGCTCCGGGCTCACGCAGATGAGTACGGGGTCGATCCGGAGCGGATCGCCGCCTTGGGAGCCTCCGCAGGGGCTCATCTGGCCATGATGCTGGCCGTCACCTCGGATCAGTCGCAACTGGAAGGCATCGGGGGGAGTGCGGGGTTCTCGTCCAAGGTCGTGGCCGCCGTAGGGTTGGCGGGCCCTTACGACCTCACCCTGGCGTATGCCAATAGTTCCCGTCAACGGGCTCAGGAAGGGCAGGCGGTGCGGGGAATGCTGGAAGGCTTTCTAGGCGGCACTCCAGCTCAAGTGGCGGAGGCTTACCAAGCTGCCAGCCCGGTGAGTTATGTGCGGAAGGAGGTTGCTCCGTTGTTTCTCTGTCACGGCGAGCAGGATCCCCTGGTACCGGTGGAGCAGGCGGATGTGATGGTGGCGAAACTCCGCGAGGCGGGGGCTGAAGTGGAGTATGTGAAGATCCCGGATGGTTCGCACGACAGTTTCGGCAAGGACCAGGAGAAGCACCTGTTGAAGATGGTGGCTTTTTTGCGGCGGAATTTGAAGATGTAGAGCGGGTGTGGAGGTGGTGAATGTGTCATGAGCCCTCCCGGTTCGAGGCAATTGCACAAGCGGAATAAGGTTGCTTGTCAAAATGCGGGGAGCCAAGGAGCGGCGGTTTGTGCCCAAAACACAACCGCCGATGGTGAGCGAAGCGGGCAATGTCCTATTGGAGTTGGCGGCTCTGGGCGGGCCCGGGGACCCTTCGCTCCTTGGATGACGAATGCCGCTGGCGGCGATCCGGGGGAAAGGGGATATATCCCCGGCAGGCGAAAGCGGCGTCGAGCCGCCAGCACTCCAAAACGCTTCGCGACACCTGTGCGCGTTGGTGGCAAAGGTGATTAATCTGGCATGCTCCCCCATCGCGGCAGCGTCTTGGAGTTGTGTAGCCGGAGCACGTTACCTCAGTGTTGCTTCACGATACTCACGCGGAAGGCGGCCTTCTTCATTATCCAGGAAGCGGGGCGCAAGCTCAATGACCACGGGAAGATCGTGCCCACGGTCCTCCACTTGGTGTCGGACGGCTGGTGGATCACCGGTCAGACGATCTTTTCCAACGGTGGCTACACGACGAGGTAGCCTGTTGGGTAAAGGCTGGTGATGGCAGGGGAGAACCATTCGGAGATTGACTCTGGCATGGTTTTCCCTTCCATCGTTACCTGTGGAGGGCGAGCGTGGCTCTCCGGTTCATCTTGTCGTTTATGAGCGATTCCGAGTCTCTGTCGTCGTCTGCTTCTGTTGCCTCCTCTCCTTCCGGCCATGGTCATGGGCATTCCCATGGGGCCGCCTTGGGAAAGTTTCGAGTTCCCGGCAGCCTCTTGCGAGTGCGGGACGGGCATGGGGCGCGGGTTTCGTTCGTCGAGCTCTTCTTCGACCTCATCTACGTCTTTGCGGTCACCCAGCTCTCCCACCATCTGCTCCACGATCTGTCGCTGTTTGGAGCGCTGGAGACGCTGGTGCTGATGTTCGGAGTATGGCTGGCCTGGCAGTACTCCTGCTGGATCACCAACTGGTTTGACCCTGAAACCAAGCCGGTCCGGCTCATGCTCTTTGGCATCATGCTGGCGGGTCTGGTGATGGCGGCCGCCATCCCACATGCCTTCAAAAACGGTGGGCTGGCCTTTGCCATCAGTTATGTGCTCATCCAGGTGGGGCGCACCCTCTTCTGTCTGGCGCATCTGAAGAAGGGCCATGATTTGACGCCCAACTTTCAGCGCATGCTGGGCTGGCTGCTGATCTCGGCCGTGTTCTGGTTGAGTGGCGCCTTTGTAATTGGCGGTGCCCGTCTCGCTTTGTGGGCGGTTGCGGTCTGCTGTGAGTACTTCTCGCCCATGTTTGGCTTCTGGTTGCCCAAGCTGGGCCGATCACGCACTTCTGAATGGACGGTGGAAGGCGGTCACATCGCCGAACGGTGTCAGTTGTTTGTCATTGTGGCGCTGGGCGAATGTCTCCTTATTACCGGGGCCACGCTGAGCACGGCGAATCACTTTGATTCATCTTTGGTGATCGCCTTCCTGGCGGCCTTCATAGGCAGTCTGGCCATGTGGTGGATTTACTTTGACACCAGTAGCAAGGATGGCTCCGAGGCGATCGTGCACTCCAGTGATCCGGGGCGCATCGCGGCGTACTATCACTACACGCACGTCACCATGGTGGCGGGCATCATCCTCAATGCGGTGGCCAGTGAATTGGTCGTGGCGCATCCCCATGGGCGCACCAACTTGTCTGCGGCGCTGGTGCTGGGATTGGCCACTGTCTTCTACCTGGGAGGCAATGCGCTTTACAAGAGCGTGGTGTATGGCCGGGTGCCGCGGTCTCACGTGGTAGCGGTACTGGTGCAGCTGGCACTGATTCCCGTGTTTATGAAGTGGCATCTGGCCACGGCCGGCGCGGTGGCGACGGGGTTATTGTTGGTGGTCGCGGTGTGGGAGGGATTGTGCGTGAAGCGGGTGGTGGGGGATGCGGTGAAAATTAGGAATTAGGAATGATGAATTAGGAATTGGGCTGGCGATGTCGGAGGTGGGAATCGTGATCTTCTCACCTGTGACATTCTCCACCGGATCCTGCGCAGCAGGATTTTGGGAGTGCGTGCGGGAACCGCCGCTTTGGCAGGGCCTTGTGAGGGACTGGTGCCAGTTGGCGGATGCTACGTGCCTGACGGGCTGGGTGAGCGCTCCGGTGGCGGGGTGGGATGACTTGCTTCACACAGGACTCCCGAAAGCGGTGATTCTCACCGCAGTCCCAAAGCGGCTGCGCCGCAAGGTGTTGGGTGATTGGGTTAGTTTGGGCGTTGGATGAGCTTGCGACGTCGGTGGTGGTACGTTTTTGCCATTGCCATGGTGTAGCGGAGCGCGAATGGTTGTTTCACGTGAAGTAAAAGCGCCTCTATGGAACTCTCTCCGGATTCTGCCACTCCGACCCCCTGGCCGCATGCGCCACCGCATCACTTCGATGCGACCAGCATCTTCTTTGTCACCGCTAGCACTTACCTGAAAGCCCGACTGTTTCATGACTCGGCGCGGCTCAACCTGCTGCAAGGAGCACTTCTGGATCATGCCAGCCGCTTTGGATGGCAGCTTGAAGCCTGGGCGGTATTCGCCAATCACTATCACTTTATTGCGAGGCCGGTTTCAGGCGGGGTGACGGGGACTGCTGCCGGCAAAGTAGGCTCGCTGCGGGAGTTGCTAACTCAGCTTCATCGAACCACTGCCACCGCGTTGAATTCTCTGGATCAGGCGCCGGGCAGAAAAGTGTGGCACAACTTCTGGGACAAGCGCCTTACGTTTGAGAAGTCCTACATGGCACGTCTCAACTACGTGCATCAGAATCCGGTTAAGCATGGGCTGGTGCCCGTCGCGAGTCAGTATCCTTGGTGTTCAGCGGCGTGGTTCGAACGCATGGCTGCTCCGGCTTGGATCAAGAGCGTGTACGCTTTCAAGACGGACAGGTTGAACATTGAGGATGACTATTGAGCATGTGATGTTGGAGGCGGGGAAGGCGAACTCTTTTCCAGAGCGTCCAACACCTGATCCTGCGCAGCAGGATTTTGGGACTGCGGTGAGAATCACCGCTTTGGCGGGGCCTCGTGAGGGGCTGGTTTCGGTTGGCGGACATTGCGTGCCTGACTGGCTGAGCGCTCCGGTGGCGGGATGAGGTGACTTGCGTCACACAGGACTCCCGAAAGCGGTGATTCTCACCGCAGTCCCAAAGCGGCTTCGCCGCCAGGTGTTGGGTGTTGGGGTGGTTTGGGAGTTGGATGAGCTTGCAATGTCGGAGGCACAAAAAACGGCCGGTCTCGCGACCGGCCGTTTTTGTAGTTTACATCAATTTCCGGGATCCCTGCCTACTTCTTCGACAGCGCTTGCAGGTAGTCCAGCAGGCTGGCGAATTCCTTCACCGTCAGGTTCATGACGAGACCGGGAGGCATCATGGACATGGGCAGCTTTTCACGCTTGGCGATGTCCTTCACCTTGTAAGTGAATTCCTGGGCCGTGATGGTGCGGATCTTCACCTGGTCAGCGGACTCAAGAGTCACAAAACCAAGCTGCTGGGTGCCGTCTTTGAGAGCGAACATCTCCGTGGCGAAACCTTGGGCGATGGTCTTGTTGGGATCCAGGATGGCCGTGGCCAGCTCTTCGCGCTTGTAGGTCTGGGCGATGTTGCCAAGGTAAGGGCCCTTTTGAGCTTCGTCCTCACGGGTGGTGTGACAGGCCACGCAGGTCTGACGGGTGAAGAGCTGCTCACCCAGTTCGGCATCGCCTTTGGTCTTGAGAACTTGGGCGATGACTTCTGCGGGCTGGAGGGTGCTGATGAGCGGGCCGGTTTCCTTGGTCTTCTTCTCCAGCTTCATGGTCTTGGCCGCAGTGGATGCGGCGGCTGCCACTGCCTTGTCGGAGTCGTCGAGGGCGGCCAGCACTTTGTCCGCGTACGGATTGTGCTTGAGCAGGGTCACCGCATTGAGGATCTGCACACGACGCTGGGTGTTTTCCCAGCCGTGATCCAGGGCCTTGCCAGAGAGTTCACGAGATTCAGGGCTGCCGGTCTTGCGGGAACTGAGGTTCAGCAGGGCCGCATCTGCCCAGAGGGCAGTGGGTGTACCGACTTTCTCAGCTTCCACTTCCAGGAGCTGGTGGTGGTTTTCCAGCTTGGCTGAGGTGAGGAAGGCATTGCGGGCGGTTTCCTGCTCCTTGCCAACGCCCTTGATGGCGTTCAGTGCGACCAGTCCGGCAAGACTAGCGCGAACGCCGTCAGCGCTGTCGGTCTTCGTCAGAGCAGCAATGGCCTGGGAGAGCACGCCTGCCGAGATGGGCGGGTTCGAGGAAGCGGCGCTGATGAGCAGCGGGATGCCTGCGGCCGGAATGGTGTCGGCGTTGGCGAGCTGGCCCACCGCGTCGGGAAGCAGCTTCTTGTCCTTGGCAGCGAGGGTGACGATGCGGTCCAGGGCTTCGTTGAACTGAATGCGATTGCGGTTCAGTTCGCTGACCAAGTAGGCAGCATCCTCAGAGGAGGCCTTCGCGAGAACGCTTTTGAGCGCAGTAGCGATCTTTTGGGATTCCCCCCAGGCTTCAGGCTGGTAGTAGGGTCCGCGGGTGTCGGGACGGGTGCCCCAGGAGTCGCCCTTCCATTCACCTTCTGTGAAATGAAGGCGGGCCAGGGCGGAGAGGATGCCTTTGCGTAGAGCGGGGTCATTGGACTTTTCCACACGGGTAATGAGGCCGTTCACCACTTCAGGTTTATGGATCATGGCGAGGGCGCGCAGTGCACTTATGCGGGCCGTGTCATCAATGACTTTCTCCACAGCACTGTCGGTAGGGTTCGCGTCAATGATGCCGAAAAGATCCTTGCTCGCACCGGACATGCCGAGGGCTCGGATGGCCACATGGCGGGCGTAGTCGTCCTGTTTGGCATTGAGAAAACGGGCAATATTCAGCGGGCCACGGGGAGCCTGGTCCGAGAGAGCCAGGAGTGTGCGGGCCATCTGCACCGTCAGGCGTGGGTCTTCGTAGATGGAGGAAGTCTTGGTTGAGGCTGCGATGTTCACCGTGCCGAAGGGCACTGATGTCTCATGCAGCTCTGCGCGATAGGCATTGGCCACCACCTGCCAGTCGGCCTCAGTCTCGGGGGAGGCCAGGCTGACGACGAAGTCGGACGGCTGCTTGGCACCCAGGCGCATTGTGTAGATGGCAGCGATGCGGGCAGCAGGGGACAGGTCCTTGTTGCGGAAGATGCCAGCAAGATCGACTGCGACCTCCTTAGTGGCCTTGCGACGCACCAGTTCGCGCTCAGCCTCGATGCGGCGACGGTAGCTGGGGGAGGACAGTTCCTTCACCAGTTCACTATTGGAGGCCTTCGCATAGTTCAGGAGGGGGGCGGCCTTGAAGTCCTTGGGCTTAACCCGCACCACGTAGCCTACGTTCGGACCTGCCCAGTTGAAGGTCGCTCCTTTCCAGCTTGCACAATACACGTTGCTGTTGGCGTCCACATCCGCATCCGTCGGACGCGTCATTTTGATGAAGGGCTGCGGGGCGCTGGTCTCCTCATAGGTGGAGCCTTTGACCTTCACACTGTGATGCCAGAGCGCTCCGGTGCCCCAGTCAGCAGTGAAAGGTGCATTGTTCCATTTGCCAAAGCCGGGCTCGTCGATGTACACCGCACCGCAACCGGAGCCGCCGCCGTAGTCAGCCAGGGGCGTGATGGCTTCGTCTGCGAAGTTCTTGTAAAGGCGGGGATAGCCGTGGTTCTCAAGACCGGTGAAGTGATGGAAGCGCACGTTCCAGCCGCCGCCGTCGTTCGTATTGTCACGGGCAAAGATGTCCATGGTGGGGCTTACGGCCACTTCCAGGATGTTCCGGGTGCCAGTGGAGTAGATCTCCAGGCCAGTACCATCGGGGCGCACGCGAATGACGCCACCGCCACGATGCTGCACCTTGCGGCCATCCGTGCCTTCCGCTTGCATGAAGCCGAAGTCACCGCCAGCGATGTAGAGCCAGCCGTCCACACCCAGGCTCAGGCCGTTGGTGGTGTGGTCGGCGGGGCGGTCTTTGAAGCCAAATGCGAGGTCTTTGACGAGGATCTTCTGCTCATCAGAAACACCGTCGCCATCCTTGTCGATGAAGACAGAGAGGTGCGGTGGGTGCACGAGATAGAGGCGGTCGTGATCCCAAACCAAACCGCGGGGGGAGTCCACGTCTTTGACGAACTCCTTCACTTCATCGGCACGTCCGTCGCCATCCACATCCTTGAGGCGAATGATTCGACCCCGCTTTGGGCTTCGGCCCAGAGATCCGTTGCCATCACTTGAGACATAAAGGGTGCCGTCTGGAGCGGCGGCAACATAGACAGGGTAGTTGACGGCGGGAGGGGTGGCGAAAACTGTTGCCTCGAACCCATCTGGAACTTTCACGTCCTTGAGCACTTCGGCTTCCTGCTCGGCGGTGAGTTTGACGATCTTGGGGGTGATGTCATCTTCATTGGAGGTCTCATCGGCCTTCTTGCCTCCATCTTTTTTCTCCACCGCATTTTCCTTGGCGGTGCCTTTGGCCGCGATGGACTTGATGCCGTCACCCGTGACGGAGATTTCGCGGACGCTCACCCAGCCGGTGCCGGGCGTGCCGCCCACGGTCAGTTTCAGGTACTTCGCATCTTTGGCGGTGAAGCTGTGCGTGGTATCTCCACCCTTGGGGGAGTTGGTCGTGTCGGCCACCACCGTCCACTTTTTGCCATCGGTGGAGGTCTCAAGTTTGTGTGGGTAGATGGGGGCGTTGCTTTCCCAGACGATTTTTGCGCCGGTCAGCGACTGGGGCTTGTCGAACTCAAGCTGCAGCCACTGCGGTCTTCCTCCGCCATTGGCGCACCACCGGCTATCTTTGCTGCCGTCCACGGCTTTCCACGCATAGTTGGCGTTGCCTGATTCCTCGCTCGAGGCGGTAGCCTTCACGGGAGTGGCGTCCCCGGCAGATACAGGCGGAGCCTGAGGCACCGCAGCCGACTGGCTTTTAGCTTTGCCTTCCGTTTTGGCGTTGGCCTTGACGAAAGTCACCTTGTTTTCTCCGGTGAAGGGGATCAGGTAGGCAGGATCAAGCTTGCCGCAGGCCCAGAGGATGCCGCGGGTGAGGAGATCCAGATAGCGGGCGTCGGCGACGG
The DNA here is from genome assembly GCF_000172155.1 of Verrucomicrobium spinosum DSM 4136 = JCM 18804. Lineage (NCBI taxonomy): Bacteria > Pseudomonadati > Verrucomicrobiota > Verrucomicrobiia > Verrucomicrobiales > Verrucomicrobiaceae > Verrucomicrobium > Verrucomicrobium spinosum. The sequence goes on from NZ_ABIZ01000001.1 coordinate 2,879,522, forward strand.
TGTCGTTGTTGTGGCCAATGGTGGTGCTGAAGCTTCTGGCACCAGCCTTCTCATTGGTCCAGGCCACGATGTACTCAACATCCTTCACGCTGCCGTCCTTTTGCTTGATGGACTGTTTGCCCATCGCCAGGGGGTGAGCGTCGAAGATGTTGACGTTATTATAGAGCTCTTCCTTGATCGTCGTCCAGTCCTGGAGTGGCTTGGTGATCGGGTGCGCAGAGTCCACGTACCGGATCGCGATGGGTTCCTGCGGGCCATGGCCGGTGGACTGCAAGCCCAGGTGTTTGAACCAGGCGTCCGATCCCGTGCGGAAGCTGTGCATGGCGCAGTGGAGGTGCACGGAAGGGATGGTCTTGTGCGCGTCCAGGATGCGCTGGAGCACGGCGGGATCCTTCTCTCCGGCTGCGCACTCATCGTGGATGATGATGTCGTAGCCCTTGGCCCAATCTGGGCTGGCATACAACGGCAGAGGCGGGGCGGTTCCCTTGTCATCAGTCCAGATCACATCGACCTGGACGTTTGCGCGCGACTGGATGCCCTTGCTCAGGATCTCCTGTTGCTTGGCGTAGTCATGGCAGCAGCCCCCTGCAATCAGGAGGGCCTTCAGGGGCTTGGGTTTGGCATCGCCCGACTGCGCGGGCAGCATGTGGTAGGAGCTGACCGCAGCCAGCGCGAGAGGTATCAGGAACAGTAGGCGTCGCATAAAAAGCGGAGAATGGGACAGAAAAGTACGGTTGTGAATGTCGGATTTTGCTGGTCTTGCCATCTTTACCGTGAATTTGGCAAAACCAGACGCGTGCTTGTAACCTTTGGTCGCGAAAAAGGGCGATCTGGAGTGAATGACGCTGTCAGAGGAAGTGGGACCTGCATCAGAGACAGGAGATCTTTCCTGCCGGGGGATTGCTGTTTGATCCTGAGAAGGTTGAGCGAATCGGCAAGTGGGAGTACCAAGGGTGCTCGACGTTTTTTGCTTTTTTGCCCAGTCCTGATTGCCGATGCCATTCCCTCCGGTCGCTGATTCTGCTCTGCCTTCGCGCTGTGCTCGTTGTGGCACGCCGGAGGTGCAGTGGGAAGAGATGACCTTTTGCCCGAGGTGCATCCGGGAGTTTTCCGGGTCAGACCGGTTGGGGAAAGTCGGCCCCTATTCACTCGAGACCCTGCTTGGACAGGGGGGCATGGGCTATGTCTATCTTGCCTGCCATGAGAGCACGGGAAGGGCGGTGGCGCTGAAAACACCCCGGCTGGAAGGGCGGGATCGCGAGTTGTTCTACCGGCGCTTCCTCCAGGAGGCGAAGGCACTGTCCGCCCTGGATCACCCCGGCATCCTGCCGATCTACGAGGTGGGGGAGGAGAATGGCGAGCCGTGGTTTGCCATGAAGCTTGCGGAGAGTGGCACCCTGGCAGATCTGATGGCCAGCGGGAAGGGGCGGCTTGATCAGCGGGAGGCCTCCTCCATGCTGGCGGACATAGCCAATGCCGTGCAGTACGCGCATGACCGGGGTGTTCTGCACCGGGATCTCAAGCCCCACAACATCCTTCTGGATGAGCGCGGGCAGGCCATGGTGGGAGACTTTGGGCTGGCCCGTTGGGAGGGGCAGGAATCAACGATGAGCGTAACTCTGCTTGCCCTGGGGACGCCAGAGTACGCCGCCCCTGAGCTCGCTCTTGGCCGGGCTCCTTCAGCAGCGGCGGATATCTACTCTCTTGGCGCGGTCTTTTACCACACGCTGGCAGGGCATCCTCCCTATCGAGGTGCCAACCCGGCAGGCACACTCACGTTGGCGGTGGAAGGCCGGGTGGAACCCTTGACCCAGCACGGGATCGCTGAAGATCTGTGGCAGGTCTGTCGCAAGTGTCTGGAGCCAGATCCCACAGACCGCTACAACACGGCGAGCGAGCTGGAATTGGACCTCCGCTCGTGGCTCGCGGGGGCGGCGGTCAGCGTGCGGCGACTCTCGCCCACCGAAAAACTAAGGCGGGTGGTACGGCGCAATCCCATGGTGACCGCGCTCTCTCTGACCACTGCGCTGGCTCTCGTGCTGGCCCTGGCGGCGGTGGTGGTGGCAGATCGTCGGGTGCTTGGCTACGAACGGGAACGCGGCCAGATGGCGGGACGACTGGCTGAGGAGAGGTTGCATACCGCCCGCCTCGCTCAGGTGGAGTTATTGCTGTCGAGTCGTCGGGCGGGGCAGCGTACCCGGGCGCTGGAGATCGTGAGAGAATCGTGGCACCGCAAACCCGAGCCTGGGTTGCGGGAACTGGCGGTGCGTGCTCTTGCGCTCGGAGACTTTGTTCAACGGGAGGGGCCCACTGTCCTGCCGAGGCGGTTCAGCCTCCCACCGGGCACCACGGAGGCGATGTCACGGAGCAGCCAGCGCCGGGCCAGACTTCTGCCCTCTGATGACGACGGAGACATGGTGCAAATCGTGAGTCCCGCTGGGAATGAGGAAACCGTGCTCAAGCTCGATGGAAAACTGATGGCAATGGCATGGAATGCAGAGGGGGATCAACTCGTGCTCGCCTGCACTGCCATGCGCACCTATCGCTGGAGGGCGGGGACAAAAGAGATGGAAAACCGCCTCCGGCCCCGAGACAGTGCGACGATCGGATTCGTCTGGCACCCTGGAGGCAGGCACATTGCATGTGTGGCGGCGGATGGGGTGTTGTGGATCTGGGATCTGGATCGTGCGGATGAGGTGATCGCCGAGTCTCTGGGCGCGGTGGTGGACCCGTTGCCTGAATGGAAAAATGAGGGGCGAGAACTCGCGTGGCAGGATGCCAATGGCACGCGCCGGCAGATGGTGGTGGTCCTCCCCACAGGCGTGCGCATCTTGCGGCGTCAGAGTGACGGGCTGCGGAGGGAGAATTTCTCCACCATAGCGGTCGATGCCCGGCGGGAGCAGGTGCTGTGGTCCACGGCAAATGGCATCCAGATATGGGAGCCTGTGGTGGGGAGGCAACGGCAAGTGGCCCTCAAGAGCGGGCGCGAATGGATGGGCGTGCGCTTCACCGGGGCTGGTATTCAGACCTGTGGATGGAACTCAGGCTTGCGCGGTCTGACGGATGCGCAGCTTGCGAGCGGCGAAGTTTTGCCGGATCGGCCCGGGGTGTCGCCGTATGTTGGGGCCGTGCTCATGGGCGGCTCCGGAAACGGCTGGCTGGCCCTGTTGCAGGGGCCGCTGCAGCGCTTTGTCGTGGTGAAACCCGGAGTCAAAGGGGCCCGCACCCTGCCTCATCCGCTGCCATACTCTGTCACCTTGAATCATGATGGCAGCCGTGCAGCCACGAGTAGTTTTCAAAATCCCGGCGTCTTGATCTGGGATCTCTCCGGCCCCGGCATGAGCGCGCGCCAGGGACGGGAGCTGGCCGAGGTGGAGCCTGCCGCCTCCCTGGCGTTTTCACCAGATGGAGGGCGCCTGCTTACTGTGAGCAATCATCGGGGTGCGGTATGGGATGTGACTTCAGGGGCGCTTCTCGCCAACCTCGGGGCCGGCGAATCTTTCAGCTTCGGGGCATGGCTGCCAGATGGTCGCACCGTGTTGGTGCAGAATGGGCGTGGCTCGCAACTCTACTCCGCAGAGGGGGGCGAACTTCAGGCCCGGTTGCCACATCCTGCGCCTCTGGCCGGGGATGAACATGTGGCGCTGGCGGTGGATGTGAGGGAAAACTGGATCGCGGAGCAGCTGGAAGACAGCTCAGTGATTCTCTGGGACTGGGACGAGGTGCAGCGTGAACTGACCCAGCTTGGCATGTGGGAGTGATGGCGGGGAGCGGTTGTTGAATCTGGCATTCAACGATCAAATGCCCACTTTATCAGGGAAAAGGTCCGGGTTGGCGCTCTGCCTCAAGAGGACCTAAGGTCCGGCATCATCGCAGCCTTGGGCAACGCCCAAGGTTTGAGTTCTGAAAATTCATAGAGGGCTGAAGGCCCGGTCTCATCAAGCCTGCCCCGATAAGCTTCCCGGAATGACTCCGGGCCTTCAGCCCTCATTCTCTTCAAATACCTGTAACCTTGGGCGCTGCCCAAGGCTGCAATAAAGCCGGGCTTTCAGCCCTTAGCTCGCCTGCGAATTCGGCATGATCGGACCTGCCACCTTTTCCTTGATGGCATTGGTCCCGCATGCGGGACGGACAGGCCACGAATATCCAGCGAGATGGTCCCTGCCGACGCGCTCGGCAGGGGCTGCTCTTTGTGCACCAGCGCTATTCCGCGTGATGCGCTGTGATGAACGCCTTCAGTGCTTCCACATCGGCGGGCAGGGGATTGGTGACCAGGGGCAGCGCCTTCAGCATCTCCAGAGTGGGGTGCAGCGGTTCTTGGCCCGTGGACTGGGTCACTACCTCGGGGAATTTGGCCGGGCTGGCGGTGGCCAGCACGACGCTGGTGCGATCCGCGGCCATGTCGGTAAAGGCGCAGGCGGTATGGGGGTCGGCCACATATTGATACTGCTGCCAGATGCGGGTGATCGTCTGTGCGATGCCGTGATCCGCCATGCGGGAGGCGCGGAAGGTGCCTTCAGGGGAGGGAAGGAGGACCGGAGCCCCGGACTTCATCGCGCCCATGACATCACGAACGCTTTCCGGGTCTTCATCCAGAAGGAAGTAGAGGAAGCGTTCGAAGTTCGACGCCGCCTGGATGTCCATGCTCGGAGCATAGCTGGGCTGGACCTCACCGGGCACGTATTCGCCCTTGGTGAAGAAGCGGTACAGAATGTCGTTGTGATTTGTCGCCACGCGGAAGCCCACGTCCGGCAGACCCATGCGGTGGGCCATCCAGCCTGCAAGCACGTTGCCAAAGTTGCCCGTGGGCACCACGAACTCCACGTTTTTGCGGTTTTCCTCGGGCAGGCGAAGCCAGGCCCAAATGTAATACACGCACTGTGCGAGCACGCGGGCGATGTTGATGGAATTGACCGCTGAGAGGTGCTGGGATGCGGCAAAAGCGGTGTCGCCAAAGGTCTCTTTTACCATGCGCTGGGCGTCATCAAAGGTGCCCGGCACCGGAATGGCGAAGACGTTGGCTGCGCCGGTGCAGGCCATCTGGCGCTCTTGAAGAGGGGCCACCCGGCCTTGAGGATAGAGGATGAAAATGTTGATGCCTTCCTGCCCCATGCAGCCGTGAATGGCGGCGGAACCTGTGTCCCCAGAGGTGGCACCCAGCACCGCCAGACGGTGGCCCGTGTGCGCGACCTGGCGCTTGTAGAGCAACCCCAGCAACTGTAGGGCAAAGTCCTTGAACGCCAGGGTCGGGCCGTGGAAGAGCTCCAGAACAAAGGTACGATCATCCAGCTTCTTAAGCGGAGCCACGTCTGGGGAGTCGAACCGTGCATAGGCCTGAGTGGTCAGGCCCAGCCATTCCTCATGCGGGATGTCGGGCGCAAAAAGAGTGAAAAACTCTGCGGCCAGTTCGGCATAGGAAAGCGTGGCCCACCCGGCCAGTTTGGTGCTGATGTCCGGCCAGGATTCGGGCAGGAACAGGCCGCCATCAGGTGCCAGTCCGGCTTCAACGGCTTCAGCAAAGGTGTGCGGGCGAGTTTGGCCGCGGGTGGAAATGTAATGCATGAGGTGGGCGTGCAGAGGGGCTGGAAAGGTGCCTCAGAATGGGAAAATTCAAACTTCAAATACCAAACTTCAAGAGCGAACGGGTGCCGCTAGGCAGCTGGGAGCCAGCTTGAAGTTTGATTTTTGGGATTTGAAGTTTCCCCGCCGGGGCGTTCGGCATTTGCTTTTCGGCTATTTTGACGGACATAGACGGTCCGCCATGCTGACCCTGCGCAACGTTACCAAGTCCTTCAACAATCGTGTCCTGTTCAAGGATGCCTCCATGACCATCAACTATGCCGAGCGTGTGGCATTGGTGGGGCCGAACGGGGCGGGGAAGTCCACGTTGTTCTCCCTAATCCTGAAAAATGATACGCCGGATGCAGGTGAGATTGAGCGTGATGAGTGGACGACGATTGGCTACCTGCGCCAGGAAGCGGAGCCGACCGGGAATGAAACCATCCTCGACGTCGCTACCGGCAAAGCCGGGGAGATGGAGCGTCTGGAAGCGATTCTGAAGAAGTGCGAGGCGTCAGGCGACGTGAGCTCCATGGAGTATCTGGAGGCTCACTCCCAGCATGAGGCACTGCACAACCCCCAGGCGGAGGCCAAGGCGAAGAAAATTCTGAAGGGCTTTGGGTTTAAGGACGTCGATCAAGACCGCCCAGCCAGGGAACTGTCCGGCGGCTGGATCATGCGCGCCCACCTGACCCGCCTGCTGGTGATCGAGCCCGATCTCCTGCTCCTGGACGAACCTACGAACCACCTCGATCTCATGTCGCTCTTGTGGTTCCGCAATTACCTGAAGAACTATCCCGGCGCGATCCTCCTGATTTCCCACGACCGGGATTTCATGGATGAGATCATCGAGACCACGTATGACATCGATGAGGGCAAGCTGATCGCGTACACGGGGAACTACTCCGACCACGTGAAGCAAAAGGAGGAAGCCTGGGAACGGGCGACCCAGGCGTACCGCAATCAGCAGAAGGAGATTGAACACATTCAGGAGTTCATTGACAAGTTCCGCTCCGTGGCCTCCAAGGCGTCCCAGGCGCAGAGCCGTGAGAAGCAACTTGCGAAGATGGAAAAGCTCGAGAAGCCCAAGCCGCTTCGCAAGGCCTTCCGTTTCAACTTCCCCCAACCCACCCGTATCGGCCAGCGCGCCATCGGGCTGGAAGGCATCCACCAGGCCTACGGTGAGAAGAAAGTGTACAATGGCCTTGATCTCGACATTGAGCGTGGTGAGCGCACCGTGCTGGTGGGGCCGAACGGCGCAGGTAAATCCACGCTGCTGAAGATCATGGCCGGAGTGGTGCCATTCCAAAAGGGCGAGCGCCGTTTGGGGGCCAACGCCAAGCTGGGCTATTTCTCCCAGCACCGCGCTGATACACTGGACCCGGAGAAGACCATTCTCGACGAGGTGCGTGACTCTGCCGCGGATCTGAGGGATGACGACATTCGAGCCATTTTGGGCAGTTTCCTCTTCAAGCGTGAGGATGTGTTCAAGAAGACCAAGGTACTGAGCGGGGGCGAAAAGAGCCGTCTGAATCTGGTGAAGTTCCTCGTGAACCCGCCCAACCTCCTGCTCATGGACGAGCCCACGACGCACTTGGACATCTGGAGCATCGAGGGTCTGATTCTCGCCCTTCAGCGGTTCGAGGGAACGCTCGTCTTCATCAGCCATGACGTGCACTTCATCCGCACTTTGGCGACGAAGGTGCTGCACATCAACGCCGGCCAAGTCACCGCCTTTGCGGGTGATTATGACTACTACCTGGAGAAGAGCGGCATGGAGGAAGATGCGAGGGCCGCGGCCGTTCTATAGACAGGATTAAAAAGATTGGGTCTTGGGTCTTGGGTGGCGCGTTATCTCATGAACCCGGAGGGTTCGCCATGCGTAGCCATGGGTCGGCCGAGCGTAGCGAGGACTACCCATGGAATACTGGACGAGGTATTCTACCGCGGAGCGGTAGGCCCATAGCGGCCAAGAGACGAACTGGGTCCATCGCGGATTGACCTTGGCGGTCGGCAACACGATGGGCCTACCGCTCCGCGGTAGAGGATGTGGGGGCGCGCATCCATGGGTTTCACTCGCTTCGCTCGCTGCACCCAAGGCTACTCATGGTGAACCCTTCGGGTTCGTCGTGGGAGGAGGTGATCCTGTGATTCGCAAGGGCAGATGCCGCCCAAGAGCACCCCTTGAAAATTGAAGTTTGAGGTTTGAATTTTGAAGTTTCCTCTTTGATCTTCTCCCATGGCCCTCGGAACCAAGAACCGTCTGCAGCAAACGGCCCAGGAATGCCGGCAGTACCTTCGTGAAACTCATGCCGACCAGCGGGAGCTTGTGGAGGAATACATCCTTGAGATCGAGGGGCCTGAACATGCGGCGGATCCCGCCCAGTGGAACCAGTTCGTCGATATCAAGCGCAGCAGGGCGGAGATGCTCCTGCGCCTGGACGCGGCGTTTCGGCAGTGGTTGAATGGTTGACTGGAGTCTTCCCTGGCCGGTTCATCCCGCCCGGTCTTTGAACACAGGTGCTGGCGCTTCGTCAGAGGTCGTGATAGCTTGGCTCCAACATGCACATCCTGGAACAACTTGGTGTCGCGCTCGGGCTCGCCTCGCTGGCGGGGGTAAACCTGTACCTTACCGTGCTGCTGGCCGGTCTTGCGGTGCGGTTTGACTGGCTGCATATTGCCGCTCAGCACCAGAATCTAGAAGTGCTGGGGCATCCCGTGGTGCTGTTCGTCGCGGGACTGCTCTTCTGCCTGCAGTTCTTTGCCGACAAGGTGCCGTGGGTGGACTCACTGTGGGACAGCGTGCACACCTTCATTCGCCCGGTGGGCGGCGTTTTGTTGGGCGTGGAAGCGGTGGGCGACATGCCACTCTACGTGAAGGTAGCGGCTGCGTTCCTGGCAGGAGGGGCTGCGCTCACCGCTCATGGGGCCAAGGCCGGTACGCGCCTCCTCGTCAATCAATCCCCGGAACCAGTGAGCAATGTGGCGGTAAGTGTGTCCGAAGATGTGGCCGTGGCTGGAGGCGTAGCGCTGACGCTGCTCAATCCCATGGTGGCACTGATCACGTTTGGCAGCATCCTCATCATCCTGTGGTTGTTGTTGCCCCGTCTCTGGCGTGCTTCCAAGGCAGCATTGTGGCTGGTGTGGAGGAAGCTGCGCATGCCGGGCATGCGGCGGACACTGGCCCAGCCTTTGGAACTAGAAAGGCGGGTCAGCGATGACCTGAAGGATCTGCTTCTGCTTCAGGTGGGCCTTGATGAAAATGACGTGGTGGCCACCGTGCGCTGCCTCAGTGGTAAAGGCCGGGGCGTGCGGGGACTCAGCAGCAATCTGCCAGGTTTGCTGGTGCTGACCCGACAGAAGGATCACGTTTACTTTGCCGCAAGCAAAGGTCTGAGCGACCGGGTTTTTCGGCTGCCGCTGGAAGGTGTGGAGATCCAGACGGACTCCCGTTTTTTAAGTGAAAATCTGTCGCTGGAAGGGGCCGCCTTTCGCGCTGTCTTCCGCTTCCCCAGAGGGGAGGGCGACGTGGTCGAGACGCTGGCTCTCCGCTTGCGGGACAATCCCTTGCCTCAAGACAAAGTGGCGGAGGCTCCGGTGGTTTCAGGAAGCAAACAGGTCCGGATCAAGCCGGGAACGGGGCAGTTGCCCGCTGTTGGTGTGGATGCACCGACTTCGCCAATCATGCGCCCCATTCCAGGCCTTGCCGGGGTTTTAGAATCGCCACCACGATCTGCTGCCGCGTCCGCACCAGAGCAGGTCGGTGCGCCAGATTTGAAAGGGCCCGAGTCTGCCAGCTTGAAGCCGCTGGTCCTCCCGCGGCCCAGTGTGAGCAGTGAGGTGGTCTTGCGCCCCCTGGATGATCCACCCGCGATCAGTGAGCCCCAAGCGGACCTTCCTCTCCCGGCGGATTCCCCGTCAAATGAGGAGTCTGACAAGCCGGCTGAGGGAGCAGAGCCCAAGAAAGAGGCCCTGCCCGCGTTCCCTGCGTTGCCGTAAAGTCGGGCCGTTTTGGGGGCTTGTGACTTTTTTGTTGCACAATAGTGCCGCCTCTTCTGCGGCACCTTCCTATATGAAGGGGGATATCAGCGCTGCGGAGTATTGACGGTGGTGGACTCTCGTCCGTCGGTCCGACGGCCGACTGATCTCTGCCAGTCATGTCTCACCCCCAACGCTCCAAGTCTTCTGCGGCCGCGCCGCCTGTCGTTTCCCGCAAGCTGCCGCATCCCTCAGAGTTTCTAGCTGGGTTTGTGACCTCCCTGGTGGGCTTGGTTTACAGCATCTCTTGCGCCGCCCTCGTTTATTCCGGGAACCTCACGCCCTGGCTGGGTTATGGGCTGGTCAGTTCACTGGTGACGGCGGTCGTGCTGGGGCTCGCAGTGGCGTGGCGCAGTTCTCTGCCGTTTGCCGTGGCAGGACCGGATACCCGGGCCGCTGCCATCCTTGCTGTGGCAGTCTCTGCGGTGGCGGCTAGGGTTGGAGGAACCAATCCCATGACGGCGCTGTGGCTGACGGTGATGACCAGCGGCCTGAGCACCGGTGTCATTCTCTTTCTCCTGGGGCGGTTCAAGGCCAGCCGCTTCATTCGCTTTATTCCCTACCCTGCGGTGGGCGGCTTCCTGGCAGGCACGGGCTGGCTGCTGGTGACGGGGGCGTACAAGGTGATGACAGGGCAGATCCTGACCTCACAATCTTTGGCGGCTCTCATGAACAGCCCCTCCACTCCCATTTGGATGGCGGGGCTGGGTTATGCACTGGTGGTGCTGGTGGCCACGCGCCTGATTTCGCACTATCTGACGCTGCCGTTGTTGGTGATTTGCGGGGTGGGGGTGGCCTACGCTGTTGCATGGGGCAGTGGGATAGGCGTGTCGCAAGCCCGGGAGATGGGGTGGTTTTTTGACATGCCGGCTCCGGTCTCCCTATGGGAGCCGTGGCAGCAACTCCGACTCGATCCCGGTCTGGGACCTCTCATTGCTTCCCAGGCAGGAAACTTCGTGGCGCTCGCGATGGTGATGGCCATCACCATCCTCCTCTCTGCCACAGGGCTGGAACTGAAGACCCGTAGGGATGCCAATCTGGATCTGGAACTGGAGGTCAATGGGTGGGGCAACGTGCTTTCTGGCATGGCGGGTGGCATGGCGGGGTGCCTCTCCATCAACCGCACCCTTCTGAACCACCAAGCCGGTGCCCGCACCCGGCTCGCGGGCGTACTGGTGGCGCTGGTGTGCGCCGTCGTTCTGGTGTTTCGGTGGCCTCTTCTGTCCTACACCCCCAAGCCCTTGCTGGGTGGGCTTTTGCTCTATCTCGGTCTGAGTCTCCTGCATGAGTGGCTCATTCTCAACTGGAGCCGTCTCTCCCGGGTGGACTACGGCATCGTGGTGGTCATTCTGTTGGCGGTTGCGAGCTTTGGCTTCCTGCCGGGTATGTTGCTGGGAGTGGTGATTGCGGCCATCTCCTTCGCCGTCAACTACAGTCGCATCAATGTGGTCAAACACGCCCTCACCGGCTCCCAGCATCGCAGTAATGTGGAGAGATCTCCTGCCGCAGAGCGGTATCTCCAGGAGCATGGGCGGGAGGTTCAGATCTTCTGGCTGCATGGATACCTTTTCTTCGGCACGGCCAACCGGCTGGTGGACGATGTTCGGCGGAAGATTCGCGGTGCCGATGGCAAGGCGCCGGTGAAGTACCTCATCCTCGACTTTGCCCGGGTGAGCGGCATGGACTCCTCTTCCGTGCTGAGCTTTGCCAAGATGCGGCAGACCGCCCGTCAGCATGACGCGGTGATCCTGTTCTGCCGTGTGCCAGAGGCTCTTTCTGAGAAGCTGCATGGGGAGACTCCCAGCAGTGAACGGACGCGCGCGTTTCACGATGTGGACCGGGCGCTGGAATGGTGTGAAGACCAACTGCTGGAGCACGCGGACCGGGAGCGGACACAGTACAACGGCCTGCTGGATCTGGTGAATCAGCAGTTCGGCAGCAGTACCATGGCACGGGCGTTTGTCGGGTATCTGGAGCGTCTAGATGTCACGGCTGGTACTTACCTGTGCCGGGAAGGGGAGGCCTCCACGAGTCTCTACTTTGTGGAACGAGGCCGCATCTCCGTGACTGTGGAGCTGGCCAACGGGCAACAGAAGCGGCTTCGCTCCATGGGGGCGGGGACGGTGGTGGGAGAGATGGGCTTGATTCTGGGGACGCCACGGTCTGCAGCTGTCGTGGCCGATCTGGACAGCCGGGTCTATCGCCTCTCCGCAGAGTCCTTGCGACAGATTCAGCTGGAGGTGCCAGAGATTGCCACAGCCTTCCAACAGTTCCTCCTGCGCCTGCTGGCGAGACGGCTCGTGGCGGCGAATGGTGAAATCAAAGCTCTACTCGATTGATTTTCCGTGGAGGCAAAGAGGTTTGTTTGTAGTTGATAATCAATTGGTTATGAGCGTGTGTGCAGGTTGCCTCTTGCGAAAATCATGCTTCGGTGCATAGGTGGTCTCCCCGTATCATGGGTCGCGGCAACGCGCGAAACCCCTCCAATGTCACAACATAAATCTTCGAGCTGGACGCTGGCGTTGCTTGCCCTAGGGGTGGTGTACGGAGACATTGGGACGAGCCCGCTGTATGCCTTGCGGGAGTGTCTTCATGGTCGCTATGAGGCCGGGAATGCGCTCACCGTTCTGGGTCCTGTATCGCTGATGATCTGGTCGCTGACCATCATCGTGATGATCAAATACCTGTTCCTCCTGAGCAAGGCGGACAATCAAGGCGAGGGAGGGATCTTTGCCTTGTACTCCCTGCTGCGTCAGCAAAAAGCGGGCTTGAGCAAGCGGGCGGTGGGCGTGCTGAGTCTGATCGCTCTCGTGGGGGCGGCTTTGTTATATGGAGACGGCATCATCACTCCGGCCATTTCCGTTTTGGCAGCGGTGGAGGGGATCGAGCGGGTCAGCCCGGGATTGCCGCATTGGGTGATTCCTGTCATTGCGGCTTGTATTCTTCTGGGGCTGTTTCTCGTGCAGCGGCACGGCACAGGGCGCATCGGTGGCAGTTTTGGTCCGGTGATGCTGGTCTGGTTTTCGACTCTGGCCGCGCTTGGGCTCTGGCATCTGCTCCGCGATCCAAGCGTCCTCTGGGCGCTTTCCCCTCACTACGGGGTGCAGTATCTCTGGTATGAAGGAGGGCAGGCCTTCCAGATCATGGGGACGGTGCTGCTGGCGGTCACGGGCTGTGAGGCCTTGTACGCGGACATCGGCCACTTTGGCCGGGAGGCCATGAAGCGCTCTTGGATTTATGTCGCCTATCCGGCGCTCGTGCTGAACTATCTGGGACAGGGAGCGCTCCTCATGAACAATCCCAAGGCGGTAGAGCACCCCTTTTACAGCATGGTGGAAGGCAATCTCCTGATCCCGCTGGTCATCCTGGCGACCCTGGCCACCATCATCGCCTCCCAGGCCATGATCACGGGAGTGTTCTCCCTCACCCAGCAGGCGGTGCAGTTGGGCTTTGTGCCCCGGCTCAAGATCGTCCACACCTCTCCAGACGTCCGCGGCCAGATCTACATGCCGCAGATCAACACCCTGTTGTGCGTGGCGTGTCTCGGTTTGGTGCTGTACTTCAAGGAATCATCCGCGCTGGCCTCGGCCTACGGTCTTTCCGTCGCCTCTGACATGGTGCTCAGCAGCATCTTGCTGTTTATGGTGATGACCCGGCTGTGGAAGTGGGAGACTTGGAAAGCAGCCATTCCAATCACTCTCTTTCTGCTGCTGGAGAGTGGGTACTGGCTGGGCAGCATCTTCAAGCTCTTCCACGGGGCATGGATTCCGCTTATCATCACGGGCCTGCTCTGGATGCTGATGAAAACCTGGCGGGACGGCCGCGCCATCCTCATCAAGCGGGTCACCCGCAGCCTGGTGCCGGTGGTGCATCTGGTGGATGAGATCAAGCGTGGCAAGATTCATCGCGTGCAGGGCATTGGTGTGTTCATGTCATCCTCTGGCGATGGCCTTCCTCTGGTGCTGTTGCATCACCTGAAGCACAACAAGGTGCTGCATGAGGTGGCGGTGTTGCTGACGGTGAAGTTCGAGGAGGAGCCCTTCATCGCCTCAGAGCGCCGTGTGGAGGTGGTGGACTTGCACGAGAGCTTCTTTCGTGTGATCCTGCACTACGGCTACAGCGAATCCCCTGAGGTCATGCGTGACATGTGCCGCGCGCTGAAGGATCGTGGGATCACCAAGCTCAACGACATGAGCTTTTACCAGAGCCGCGAGCTGTTGCTGACCGATGGCAACGGTCGCATGGCAACATGGCGCAAGAAGCTCTTCGTTTTTCTCTCCCGTGTGGCGCGTCCCGCCACCGGCTACTTCCAGCTGCCTTCCCGGCAGGTGATTGAACTCGGTATTCAACTCGAACTCTGATCGACGTAAAACGCCGCCCTGCTGGCATGAACCCTGTTCACAAACCACCCTGCCAAAGTTGAGGGAGAAAATTCTCCCGGACCCGAAATTCTTGAGGGCCGGGAATGCTATGCAACACAACGACACGTCAAAAAGCTGGCCCCTGGCGCTCGCCGCCTTGGGGGTAGTGTATGGGGACATCGGAACCAGCCCGCTGTACGCACTGCGGGAGTGTTTGGGAGAGGGGAGATTCCTTTCGACCGATCCGGTGACGGTGCTTGGGCCTGTGTCGCTGATGCTGTGGTCCTTCATTCTGATCGTCTCAGTGAAGTATCTGCTCATGCTCACCCGGGCGACGAACCAGGGAGAGGGCGGGGTGTTTGCTCTGCTGTCCATCCTCAAACAACCGGTGGCCGGGCTCAGTTCCAAGGCCATCTCGTGGCTGGGGCTCTTTGCCATCCTCGGGGCGGCGCTCATGTACGGGGACGGCGTGATCACGCCCGCCATTTCTGTGCTCTCGGCCGTGGAGGGGTTAAAGGAAATCGACCCCCACTTTGAGCAGTACATTGTGCCGGTGGCGGTGGTGATCCTGCTGGGGGTGTTTTTCGTGCAAAGGCACGGCACCCATCGCATCGGGGCCAGCTTTGGCCCGGTCATGGTGGTGTGGTTTCTCGTGCTGGCCGGGACTGGGATGGTGAATGTGGTGGAGCATCCGGCGGCTCTGAAGGCTCTATCCCCACACTATGGGGTGCGCTACATCCTGGAGCATGGTCACCATGGGGTGGGCATCATGGGCTCGGTGCTGCTATGTGTGACCGGGTGTGAGGCTCTCTATGCAGACATCGGCCACTTTGGGGCCACGGCCATGCGTCGCTCCTGGTTCCTCCTGGCGGGACCGGCGCTTTCCCTGAACTATATGGGTCAGGCGGGCCTGGTGCTGGCGAATCCGGAGGCGCACGGCAACCCTTTCTACCGCATGGTGCCCGGCGGCTGGCTGGTTCCCATGGTGATCCTGGCGACCATGGCGACCATCATCGCCTCCCAAGCGATGATCACTGGTGTCTTCTCCCTCACGCAGCAGGCGGTGCAGCTTGGCTACCTGCCGCGGCTCAAGATCAAGCACACCAACCCCGATCTTCGCGGTCAAATCTACATGCCGCAAATCAACACCCTGCTGTGCGTGGCCTGTCTGGCGCTGGTGGTGGGCTTCGAAAGCTCTGGCGCCCTCGCCGCCGCCTATGGGTTGTCCGTTTCAGCCAACATGGTGCTGAGCACCATCCTCTTTTACGCCGTAGCGGTGCGCGTCTGGAAGTGGTCGCTCTGGAAGGCTCTTGTCCCGGTGGTCGCCTTCCTGCTGCTGGAGTGCTCGTATGTGGCGGGCAGCCTGACGAAGTTGTTCCACGGGGCTTGGATGCCGGTGCTGGCCACCGTCGTGCTGTGGATCGTGATGAAAACCTGGCAGGATGGGCGGGCTATTCTCTGGCGGCTGGTCAAGCAGGGGCAATTGCCGACGGAACACCTCATCGCTGAGCTGGAGAACAACCGGATCACTCGCGTGAAGGGGACAGGCGTTTTCATGAGTGGTACCGCTGATGGTCTGCCGCTGGTCCTGCTCCACCACCTGAAGCACAACAAAGCCCTCCATGAACGGGTGGTACTGCTGACCATCCAGTTCCATGAGGAGCCGTATGTGAAGGAAGAGAAACGGGTGTCTGCCATTGAGCTGGCTCCCAAGTTCCACCGGGTGGTGCTGCACTACGGCTTTGTGGAGTCACCAGACGTGATGCGGGACCTCTGCCATGCGTTGCAATTCAAGAAGATCCACGAAATGAGCAATATCAGCTTCTACCAGGCGAGAGAGCTTCTCCTGCCTACGGGGCGGGGGAAAATGGCCGAGTGGCGCAAGAAGCTTTTTGTCTCCCTGTCCCGCGCTGCCCGTCCGGCTACCGGCTACTTTGACCTGCCCTCCCGGCAGGTGATTGAGCTGGGGATTCAGATGGAACTGTGACAGACCCTGATGCGGGTTGAAGCCGAGACTGTTGGACCGGGTCAGGTGGGGAGCACGTCTGCCCCCTGACCGGATTTAAAATCAAAAATCACAATTTCAAAATTTTCCCTTCACCCCAGCGGCAGAACTCCGGCGTGAAATATTCCCTTTGCACCGGGGGTTTTCCTTCTATGTTCCGCCGCTCGCCCCAGCAACCATCACCTATTTAATGAGCATTCAACGAGCGCTTCTCTCTGTATCCGACAAGACCGGTCTTGCGGATTTTGCCAAAGGTCTGTCTTTGATGGGGGTGGAACTCCTCTCCAGCGGTGGCACGGCCAAGTTCCTGGCAGCGGAGGGCATCGAGGTGAAGGAAGTCTCTGAGTTCACCGGCTTCCCTGAGCTCTTCGACGGGCGGGTGAAGACCTTGCACCCCAAGATTCACGGTGGTCTCCTCCAGCGTCGCGATCTGCCAGAGCACAAAAAACAGGCGGAAGAGCACAACATTCCCTGCATCGATCTCGTGGTGGTGAATCTCTATCCGTTTGAAGAGACCATCTCCAAGCAAGATGTGACCTTGGAAGACGCTATTGAGAACATTGACATCGGTGGCCCCTCCATGCTGCGCTCAGCCGCCAAGAACTACCAGAGCGTGACGGTCATCACCGATCCGGCGGACTACTCGACGGTGCTCAAGGAAATGAACCACAACAAGGGGGACACGAAGCTGTCCACCCGCGAGCGTCTGGCCACCAAGGTCTTCCAGCGTACGGCTGCTTACGACGCCGCCATTGCCCGCTACTTGAACAAGGAGCAGGAGACGGCCAAGAGCTTCAACCTCAGCCTGCCACTCTACAGCGAGCTGCGCTACGGTGACAACCCGCACCAGGAAGCCGCTCTATACGGCAACTTCGGCGACTATTTCGTGAAGCTGCACGGCAAAGAACTTAGCTACACGAACGTGCTCGACATCGAGAGCGCGGCGGGGATTGCCCTTGAGTTCCGTCGTCCTACGGTGGCCATCCTCAAGCACACCAATCCGTGTGGCGTAGGCTGTGCGGACGGGGACCTGCGCGAAGCGTGGGAAAAGGCTTTCGAAACCGACAAGCAGGCGCCATTTGGCGGCGTGATCGTCACGAACCGTCCCATGACCCTTGGCCTTGCCAAGATCATCGGAGAGATCTTCACCGACGTGATCATCGCTCCTGACTACGAGGCGGATGCCCGCGCCCTGCTTCAGAAGAAGAAAAATCTGCGCCTCATCCAGATGCTGCCGAACGTGGCGGAAGCCCTGGCTCAACCAGTGCTGCGCTCCGCTCCCGGCGGACTCATGGTGATGGACAGTGATCCCAAGGCCCTCGGTCTCGACAATATCGAAAGCAAGGTCAAGACCAAGCGTCCTCCGACGACAGAGGAGATCGAAGCCATGCGCTTTGCCTGGCGCGTGGTGAAGCATGTGAAATCCAACGCCATCGTCTTCGCTTCCAGCGACCGGACCCTCGGTATCGGTGCCGGCCAGATGAGCCGGGTGGACTCCTGCCGCATTGCGGTGTGGAAGGCCAAGGAAGCGGGCTTGTCCCTTCAGGGCAGTGCCGTGGGCAGCGATGCCATGTTCCCCTTCGCCGATGGGCTCATCGCCTGTGCGGACGCCGGTGCCACCTGTGCGATCCAGCCGGGCGGATCCATGCGGGATGAAGAAGTCATCGCCGCTGCCAACGAGCGGGAAATGGCAATGGTCTTCACCGGTTCACGGCATTTTAAACACTAGGGGCAGAAAAGTTATGAGTTGAGCGTCAGGAGTTAGGAGAGGGGACATCTCCTCCTGACTCCATAATGACAGACGGTACGACGGCGTGACTCATAATTCCTTCCTCATAACACCTACCTCCTGTATTCATGCTCTCCCTCGGTGTTAACATCGATCACGTGGCGACGCTGCGTCAGGCGCGGTATGCCACCATGCTGGATTCACCCAATGCCGAGCCCGTGCTGCTGGAAGCCGCGCGGGAGTCGGAGGCAGCGGGGGCTCATTCCATCACGGTGCATCTGCGGGCGGATCGTCGGCACATCCAGGATGCGGATGTCTGGCTGCTGAAGCGTGAGCTGAAGGTGAAGCTGAATCTGGAGATGGGCAACACGCCGGAAATTCTGGACATTGCCCTGGAGGTGAAGCCTGACTTCGCCTGCCTCGTGCCGGAGAACCGCCAGGAGATCACCACCGAAGGCGGTCTGGATGTGCCAGGGTACGCCAAGTCCCTCAAGGCAACTACCACCCGGCTCAAGGAGAACGGCACCCTGGTCAGTTTCTTCGTGGATCCCGTGCTGGATCACATCTATGCCGCGGCCGACTGCGGGGCAAACATGGTGGAGCTGCACACCGGCACCTTTGCCAACGCCACCGGGGAAGCCCGTGCGGTGGAGGTTTCCCGTCTGGTGGCGGCTGCCGCGCTGGCCAGGGATCTCGGGCTACAGGTCAACGCCGGCCATGGGTTGACGACGCGCAATCTGCCCGACCTCTTCACAGTTCCGCATCTGGCGGAGCTCAACATTGGGCACAGCCTCGTGGCCCGTGCCATCACCGTGGGCTTGCGCAGGGCTGTGGAAGAAATGCTGGAAGTGATGGCTGCCTACGGGAAGCATTGATCACGTTAAACTTTACTGGATGACACCCTTTTCCACCGGCCTGGACCTGGTCGAGGTGCCCCGCATCCGGGCGCTGCTGGCGAAGCACGGCAATCGGTTTAAGGAAAGAACGTTCACCGCCGGCGAGATTGCCTACTGCGATGCCTGCGCGGATCCCGCCATCCACTATGCCGCCCGTTTTGCGGCCAAGGAGGCTGTGGCCAAGGCGCTGGGAACAGGCTTTGCCGATGGGGTGAGCTGGCAGGATATCGAGGTTCTGAGGGACGGGCGGGGGTGTCCATCGATTGAGCTGCATGGTGGAGCCGTGCATGTGGCGGAGTTGTCCGGGATCAAGAAGGTATTGCTGAGCCTCACCCACACCAAGGAGATGGCTGCGGCCAGTGTGGTGGCCTGTTCAAGCTGAGCCTGGTGGTCTTCGAGGTTCATAGCCGAGTGAAGTCTGCTGGGTGAATTCACTTATGGTGTGGAGAAACAAGGGGCGGGTGCCAATTGATGGCCCGGTTTTCAGCCTCAAGAATCGATGGGTCTGTGTGTGATTTCTCATTTGCCCTCCCGGGGAGAACGGCAAGAATGGGCGATGCTCCCTCGCGAAGACATTGATCAACTGGCTGCGGATACAGTCCAGCGGGCGCCCCATGAGGCTGCCGAACTCCTCACCGGCCACAAGGACGAGGACGTGATCGCGGTGTTGGAGCTGGTGAACCCATTGGTCTGTCAGCAGATCCTGCGTGAACTGGATGATCGCCGTCGGTCGGAACTGCTGGCTTCTGCACCTGTGGAAAAGGCCCGGCAGTGGATGCGGAACCAGGAGTACCCAGAGGACAGCGTGGGCTGGCTCATGGAACCTCCCGTGGCGGTGTTCCGCGCGCACATGACGGTGCGCGAGACCATCGAGGCCATGCGGAAGCTCACCAAGAAGGCCTTCATCACCTATGGCTATGTGACCGATGGCCACAATAAACTTATTGGGGTGCTGGTCTTCCGTGACCTCATGCTGGCCGAGGCGGACAAGAAGCTGAGTGAGGTGATGTACACCAATCTCTTCTGGCTCAACCCCCAGATGGCGTTGACCGACGCCATGAAGAGCACCCTGAACCGGCACTTCCCAGTTTATCCGGTCTGCGACGAGGATGGGCACCTGATGGGCCTCGTGCGCGGGCAGGCTATTTTCGAGGCCCGTGCCATGGAGCTCTCCGCCCAGCCGGGTACCATGGTGGGGGTGAATGAGGAGGAACGTCTCTCCACTCCCATGCCGCGCAGCCTCTGGATGCGCCACCCTTGGCTCCAGTTCAACCTCCTCACCGCCTTCATCGCCGCCGCGGTTGTTGGCGTGTTCCAGAAGACCTTAGACGAGATCGTGATTCTCGCCGCGTTTCTCCCGGTGCTCGCTGGTCAGAGTGGCAACACAGGCTGTCAGGCCCTGGCGGTGTGCCTGCGTGGCCTGACGCTGGGTGACCTCAAGCCCGGTGATGAAAAAATCCTCTTTGCCAAAGAAGGCGTTCTGGGACTCCTGAACGGCGCGCTGGTCGGCGTGGTCGCCGGGGTGGGCATGTACGTCTTTGCCCGCATGCAGGGCAACGAACACGCCTTCATGCTGGGCGTGGTCGTGTGGATCTCCATGATCGCAAGTTGCGTCATCAGCGGATTGTCCGGGGCGTTGATTCCGCTCACGCTTCGTCGTTTCGGGGCCGATCCTGCCACCGCGTCCAGCATCTTCCTGACTACCGCGACTGATGTCGTGAGCATGGGGACCTTCTTGGGGTTGGCGACGTGGTTGATTCGGTAGGGGGGGACGTTAGGGGTTAAGGGTTAGAAGTTGGATGTTCTGAGCCGTGGGAGACTGTCTCGTTACGACTGAGGGGATCTGGCGGTGTAGTCCGACGGTCTCCGACGGTCAGGCAGCGGAGGGATTGCACGTGAAATACCAGGTGGCGCGGCCACCAAACAAAGAGGGCGGCCGGAGCCGCCCTCTGGGGATTTGGTGGGGTGTTTTTTATTGGGGAGGAGTGGCCATTGGGGTTCAGTATCCACTCACAGGGGGCAGGGGCTCAGGCACTGGTGGGCGCCGGAGTGCAATGAAGCGACCGACGCTGCGACAAAGCGCGTGGCACGGAAAAGCCGAGGGCATTCGCCAGGCCGATGCCATAGGAGGGATCGGTCCGAAAGAGGTCACAAATTTGTCGAAGCTGTACCTCGCGCGGCAGCTCTCCCATGAGTCGGGCAATGTTGCCGAAGAGACGCTTCTGAAGATCCGCCGTCATGAACCGGAAAAGATGACCGGGCTGGCTGAATACTTCATTCTCCCCGACGGCAGCTACCGTCGCGGACTTCGGCAGGGGAGCGAACTTGAGTGCAAGAGTGGGTGACATGACGGGAAGATCTTGTCGTTGAATAACCCATTCTTGTTCAGAACTTGCTATAGTTAAAATACTATGTTCCTATTGCGACTATAGATACAGCCTATGGAATTGCATCAGCTCCGTTACATGGTGGCCGTGGCACGGACCGGAAATTTTAGCCGGGCGGCGCAAACCTGCCATGTGTCCCAACCCTCTCTGAGCCAGCAGATTCAGAAGCTGGAGGATGAGCTGGGCGAGCGGCTTTTTGACAGGTTGCGCCGACATGCCAAGCTGACCCAGGCAGGTGAGCGGTTCCTGCCCAGGGCGGTGCGAATTTTGGAGGAGATGGATGCCGCGACCCGGGAAGCGCGGGCTGCCAACGATCTGGATCAGGGCCGGATCACGGTGGGCGTGCTGCCCACCATCGCTCCCTATTTATTGCCAAAGCTCATCGCTGCCTTCAGCGCGAAGTATCCTGGTGTGCAGGTCGTCGTGCATGAAGACACCACGGCCCGTCTCCGGGAGCTGACCGCCGCCTGTGAGGTGGATATCGCGATTGCCAGCCTGCCGCTGCAGGATGAGCGGTTTGAGGTGCGGGAGCTGTTTGACGAGGAGCTGCTGCTGGCCCTTCCGAACAACCACCGCCTGGTGGACCAAAAGAAGATCATTCCAGAGGACTTGCTGGAGGAGAAATTCATCCTCATGAAGGAAGGGCATTGCCTGGGCGATCAGGTTTTGCACTTCTGCCATCGCCAGGATTTTCACCCTCAAGTGAGCTGTCGAAGCGCGCAAATGGAGACGGTGCAGTCGCTGGTCCAGTCCGGCATGGGCATCACCCTTGTGCCCAGGATGGCGCTACAGGAGGATAGATCCGTGAAGCCGGTGTATCGCTCCTTAAGTGACCCCTCGCCAAAGCGCACCATTGTGGCCTTCTGGCCCAGACAGCGCCCTCTGGGAAAGGCGGCGGCCGCCTGGCTGAAGTTGATGGAGGAGTGAGGGGGGCGCTGGTTATTCCTCGCCCCGGTAATAGTCGTCGTCTTCACCCCGCACCATGCGGCGCTCCGGGGATCGGACCAGCCATTTGTTGCTGTCCGGATAGTGGCACGATTCGCCGATCGGATTGTCCGCCACCACGTAGATCAGGAGGTCGGTATCTCCATTGTTGATGAGTTGGTGAGGCTCACCCGGCTTGAAGACAAAGGCATCGCCCGATTCAACGGGCTCGATCCCTGCCTCGTGACGTACGGTGCCGACGCCGGAGATCACGTGGTAAAATTCCCACTGGGCACTGTGAGAATGATAGGGGTACGGTGTGGCTCCAGGCGGAATGCGCAGGATCTCCACATCGAATGGGTGCCGAGTGAGTAGATCTGTGGACTGGGCATCCCGTCCCAGGGCGATGGAAAGTGATTTGCTGGAGCCGAGGAACCGGCCTTTGGGAGCGGAGGAATGGCGCGTGGAATACGACGCCCGTAGTGAACGATCATTGCTCCGAGGAAGGGTGCGAGCCGCAGTTGCGCCAGACCGCCACAACTCCTTCGAGGTAGTCTCTCATCTCACCCATACCCAACGTAGCATCGCTCAAGGCTCGTCAAAGTTGGGCTTGTAGCAGTATCCTCTTCAAGGAAGAGCTTCGCCTGATGTGAAGGGGGGACGCTGAAAGGCAATCTGACGATCAAGCCCCCATGGACTTTCAACACGTGATCCCGACTTGTCGGGATTTTGGGAGTGCGGCGAGAATCGCCGCTTTGGGGAGTCCTGTGTAGGTGGAAATGCCGGATGAAGGGAGCGGAGGATGTGGGCTTCGGTGGGGAACGAAGGGTTCAAGTAAATCACAAGGCCCGGCGAAGGCGGTGATTCTCACCGCAGTCCCAAAAGCGCTGCGCGCTCAGGCGGAGGAGGCGGTGAGGGGGCTTGGGGCCTTTGATCGGCTTGCGATGCTTGAGGGCTGAAAGCCCGGCCTCATAGGAGCCTTGGGCAACGCCCAAGGTTGGCGTTGGTTTAAGATGTTGAGGGCTGTAGGCCCGGGGTTATTCAGGGATGCTCTTCGTGGGCAGGCTCGATGAGGCCTGGCCTTCAGCCCTCTATGAATATTGAGATGCACACCTTGGGCGTTGCCCAAGGCTGTGATGATGCCGGACCTTTGGTCCTTCTGAGGCAGAGCTTCTGCATTGGCAGCCTCCTCTCAATACCTTCCCAGGGTCGGTTGGGCCTTTCCGCGTGCTTGGTAGATCACGGTGCGCAGGTCTTTGAGCAGCTTACGGGTGACCAGGGAGTCCCGGCAGATGGCCTTCACGGTCCAGGCATTCACGTTGCCAGCAAGCGGGGCGGATCCCAGATAGACGGAACTCACATCTCCTCCGAGGGCCTCGACCTCCGCTTGGGGAAAGGGCACGCCCTCTGGCAGGATGACGAAACACCCGAGGTAGTGGGCGAGATCAAACGGGAGGCGAAGGGACTTGAGGCTGGCGTCGTCTGGACGAAGCCGGTAACGCTCCCGGGCAATCAAGACGTCGCCTGACCACACGTCGGTATCCCAGCAGAGCTCCTCGAACTCAAAGGCCTCGCCGCGAGCGACGCGTCCCGGGGAGAGCCACTCAAAGAAGAGAAGTTCGCCGCCGGGCGCGACCTGGATCACATTGTGCTGGCGGTAACGGGCACCGGCGTGGGGAATGAAGGGTTCCGGGTAAAACTCAAGGAAGCCTCCGGCACCCACGGTCATGGTCTGGCGGACCAGGGCGGTATCACCCTTGCGGGAGCGGTACACGCGGCTGGAACTGGGCGTGGTCAGGACCAGAGAGGCCCCTGGATCGACGGTGAAATTCAAATTGATCTCGTCGTTGTCAAAGATGCCCGCAGTGGGATTGACGAGATTGGTCACCAGTGCACCTGCATCCACATGCGGCTTGCTCAGATGCATCGGGGCACAGAAGGACTGCTCCCGTAGGTACGGGATGCTGCCGTCCCGGAGGGCGCAAGCGAGGTGAAGGTGGCCTTTCAAGGGAGGGAGGGCGGACGCTTACACGAAGAGATACTCACGCTTCAGCCAGCCGATGAGATCGTCTTTGCCCTTCTCCGACTTGAGGTCGGCAAACAGGAACGGCCGGTTGCCGCGCATCAGCTTGGCATCGCGATCCATCACCGCCAGATCTGCGCCCACATACGGGGCAAGGTCGGTCTTGTTGATGAGTAGCAGGTCGCTGGTGCGGATGGCCGGGCCGCCTTTGCGCGGGATCTTGTCTCCTTCGGCGACATCGATCACGTAGATGTACGCATCCACCAACTCAGGGGAGAAGGTGGCGGAAAGGTTGTCGCCGCCGCTTTCAATGAGGATCAACTGCAAATCGGGATGGCGCTTCTCCAGCTCGATGACCGCAGCCATGTTCATGCTGGTGTCATCGCGGATGGCGGTGTGAGGGCAACCGCCGGTCTCCACGCCCATGACGCGATCTGCGGTGAGGACGTTTTGCCTGATCATGAACTCGGCGTCTTCACGGGTGTAGATGTCATTGGTGATGACCGCCATGGAGTACTCCTCCTTGAGCCACTGGCTGAGGCGCAGCACGCACATGGTTTTACCAGAGCCCACCGGGCCGCCCACTCCGATGCGGATGGGGCGCTTGGACTCAAACTCGGACCCGTCGCTGGCAGCGGCGGGAGAAGGGGAGGCGGGGAGAGACATGTGAGGAAGGAATGGAGTTTAGGAAATAAAGAGACGTTCCTGCGCTCGGGCATGGCGCATGGAGGAGATTTCCAGGAGCGGATTGAACCAGCCAATATGGGAATTGTCCTCCACACGCATTGCGGACTCGATGTGTGGAGCCAGCGTGGCCATGGCGTGCCGTACGATGAGCTGGCAACGCTCCTGGCCCATGCGCATGAGTTTCATGGAGGCGGTGGCATAGCCGCTGAGGGTCTGCAGGCCGAAGGCGCAGCCCGCAGCAGCGGCAGGCAGGGTGCGCAATTCCAACGCACAGATGATGAGGTGATGACAGGGGGCGTCGCGCTTGGCGTACTGCTCCAGCAGCGCGCTGTTTTCCAGCTTGTGGGCCATGACGAGGCGCCGCGATCCGAGCTGCCGGCTCGCCTGCCGCAGTTCCGCCGCGAGCTTCCAGGCTTCCAATTCGTCGTCCAGCGCGCGGACTGTATTGAGGTCTTCGGCGGCTGCTGCGGCGTGGGCGCGGGCGAGAAAGGGGAGCTCAAAGGCCTTCAAGCTGGGGATGATCTGCTCGTGCAGAAACTTCTCCAGATCTTCCGGTTTGCGGATGTAGTCGCGCTGGGTGAGCTCCTCCAGACCCATGGAATGCGCATAGGCTCCGCTGGGGAACTGGGAGTCATTGACCTGGAGCAGCCAGGGGAGCCATTCAGGAAGCATGGGGCACCACGCGCATGGGGTTGAAGATGGCCATCGCTTCCACGACCTTCCATTTCTCACGCTCAAAGAGCTGGGTGATGGCGGAGTCGTGGAGGATGCGAACGCGATCCGGCAGAACCTGGATGGGGAAGTGCAGGTTGCCCACCTTCCAGCCCACCAGGGCGGCAAATTCAGGCGTGGGCGTTTCGATTTCGTAGATGAGTTCGGGCTGCTGCAGGACGACGTAGTCGTGAGTGCCGGTCTGATGGATGACGCACCCGTGATTGAGGCGGGTTTCCAGATCAAAGCCGAACTCTGTGCCGTCGGGTGCACTGATGCGCCAACGCCTCTTCAAGAACATGGCGCGCTCCACCAAGAGGTGGACCTGTTCCGCAACGGGTCTCACGGATTGGGGGGCAAGTTTGTTCTTGATGAGGATCATGGAAAAGACACAAGACTTGGAGACACAAGACGCAAGACCTGAGTCAGAAGGCGTTGAGGCCCGGACTGGTCAGGAAAACTTGGCATGCGCCAGGCGTGGATACCGGGGAGTGGCCTTTAGAACAGGAAATAACGCTGGGCCATCGGGAGGACGGCGGCAGGTTCGCAGCGGAGTTCCCGACCGTCGGCCTTCACGGTGTAAGTCTCGGGATCCACTTCGATCTTGGGCAGGGCGTCGTTCCACAGCATGTTCGTTTTGCCGATGTTGCGGCAGTTCTTCACGGCGCTGAGCATCTTGTTCAGGCCGAGCTTCTGGACGTTGCCGTGGGCGAGGGAGGCCTCGCTGACGAAGGTAATGTTCGTCTTGTACTTGGCGCGACCGTGAGCGGCGAACTGGGGCCGGTAGAACATGGGCTGCGGAGTGGGGATGGAGGCATTGGGATCGCCCATGTTGGCCATGGCAATCATGCCGCCCTTCAGCACCACTTCAGGCTTCACGCCAAAGAACATCGGCTTCCACACCACGAGGTCGGCGAGCTTGCCCACCTCAATAGAACCCACCTCATGGGAGAGGCCATGGGCGATGGCGGGGTTGATCGTGTACTTGGCCACATAGCGCATGGCCCGGAAGTTGTCCGCTGCGCCGTGGGCGGGGCCGTCCAGCTTGCCAAACTGGGTCTTCATCTTGTGTGCCGTCTGCCAGGTGCGGGTGATGACCTCACCGAGGCGGCCCATGGCCTGGCTGTCGCTGGACATCATGGAAATGGCACCCAGATCATGCAGCAGATCTTCTGCGGCGATGGTCTCCGGCCGGATGCGAGATTCGGCAAAAGCGACGTCCTCCGGAATGCGGGAATCCAGGTGGTGGCACACCATGAGCATGTCCAGATGCTCGTCGATGGTGTTGACAGTAAAGGGGCGAGTCGGATTGGTGGAGGAGGGGAGGACATTGGCTTCTCCGCACACACGAATGATGTCCGGAGCGTGGCCACCGCCAGCGCCCTCTGAGTGAAAGGTGTGGATGGTGCGGCCCTTGAAGGCATTGAGTGTGCTTTCAACGAACCCGGCTTCATTCAGAGTGTCCGTATGGATGGCCACCTGCACGTCCAGTTCCTCCGCGACACCCAGGCAGGTGTCGATGGCGGCGGGGGTGGTGCCCCAGTCTTCATGCAGTTTCAGACCTACGGCACCCGCCAGCACCTGTTCCCGGAGGGGCGGTGCGGTGGAGCAGTTCCCCTTGCCCAAGAACCCAAGGTTCATGGGGTACTCATCGGCCGCCTCCAGCATGCGCTGCATGTACCAGATGCCGGGAGTGCACGTGGTGGCATAGGTGCCGTGGGCCGGACCGGTGCCACCGCCGATCATGGTGGTGATGCCGCTGGCCAGAGCGTGGTCAATCTGCTGCGGGCAGATGAAATGAATGTGGGTGTCGATGCCGCCAGCGGTGATAATGCAACCCTCGCCAGCAATGACTTCCGTGCCCGCGCCGATCACCATGTCGATGCCGTCCTGGAGCAGGGGGTTCCCGGCGTGACCAATGCCGACGATGCGGCCATGCTTCACACCGATGTCCGCTTTGATGACGCCCTGCACGGCATCGATGATCAAGGCGTTGGTGATGACGAGGTCGAGACTGTCGGCATCCAGCGCCAGGGAGGACTGGGCCATGCCATCGCGGATCACTTTGCCGCCGCCAAATTTCACCTCGTTCCCGTAGCCGCCTTTTTCAGCGATGAGGTCGCGCTCGACCTGCACAAAGAGCTCGGTGTCGGCCAGGCGCACCTGGTCACCCGTAGTGGCACCGAACATGCTGGCGTGTTGTTTGCGAGTGATCTTCATGCGTTGGCGGGAGCGGGCAGGGGACCGTTGACGAGGTTGTTGAGGCCATAGACCTCGCGTTTGCCGGCGAATGCGACGAGCTCCACCTCACGGGTGTCACCGGGCTCGAACCGCACGGCAGTGCCCGCCGCAATGTTGAGGCGGAAGCCGAGCGATGCCGGGCGGTCGAAGTGGAGGGAGGTGTTCACCTCAAAGAAGTGAAAGTGACTGCCTACCTGAATGGGTCGGTCGCCGGTGTTGGAAACCGCTACAGTCACCGTGGCCAGGCCGACATTGGCCTCCAGGTCACCGGCACCTTCGGGATGGATGATTTCTCCGGGGATCATGAGGATGGGAGAGGAGCTCGACCAGCTAGCGGACGGGGTGGTGGACGGTGACGAGTTTGGTGCCGTCCGGGAAGGTGGCTTCCACCTGGATGTCGTGGATCATTTCCGCGACCCCTTCCATGACTTCATCCCGTTTCACAATGGTGGTGCCATAGCTCATGAGCTCTGCGACAGACCTGCCGTCGCGGGCACCTTCGAAGATCTCCGCCGTGATGAGCGCGATGGTCTCAGGATGATTGAGCTTCACGCCACGGTCACGGCGACGACGGGCCACATCGGCCGCCACTACCACCAAGAGCTTCTCCTGTTCGCGAGGGGAAAGGTGCATGTGTCTATGAGGAGGCGGTGGAAATCAGACGAAGTGAGTGGCGCAGAAGACGCAGCCAGCAGTGCCCACGGCGAGACCTGCATAACGCCAGGGGCTGGCGGTGATCTGGGCGAAAGGCAGGGTGATGATAGCCCCAAGGCTGACCACCAACAGCGTGCCCAACCACAGGCCCATGGCGAAGAGTCCGCCGGCGTTTTCCAAGCCATGCGCGTTTCCGTGCCAGAATCCGATGGCGGCGACGATGCCGAGTCGGAGAGCCTGGCTGGAGTTTTTGTACAACATCAACATCACACCAAGGCCTAGAACGGAAAGCGCGAGACCCTGCTCAAGAAAAGGGACGCCAAGACCAGCACGGCCCACGGCAGAACCGATCGCCAGCATGCCGAGGAAGCTGGCCGCAAGAGCCAGGCCCATGCGCCTCCCCATGGCATAAGCCAGGAAGCCGATTGCGATAGCGGCCACCAAGTGGTCCAGTCCAGTAAAGGGGTGGGCGATGGCGCTGAAGAAAGACTCGGTGTCAAACTCATCCACTTGATCGCCTTCCGGATGATAGTGACCGGGGTGGGCGGAGAGGCTTTGGACGAGGGTGAGAGTGGCGAGGGGGACGGTTGTCTTGGTGAGATCGCGAAAGGTCATGCGAGGCAGGGATGGGAGTCTGCGGGAGTTTGAGAGATGGACTGGCGGGAGCTTGATGTGGAACGGCGCAAAAGGCAAGACCGACTGGGGCCGGGTCAGACGGTGAGAAACTCCTTGATCATCTCCTCGCTGAGATCCGACATTTTCCCGGCAGCAGCCACCGTGCCACGCTCCAGGATGGTGAAGACGTCGCCCAGTTCCTTGCAGAAATCGAGGTACTGCTCCACGAGCAAAATGCTCATCTGGCCCTCGGCCCGCAACATCTTGATGGCGTCGCCAATCTGGTCGATGATGTTGGGCTGGATGCCTTCTGTGGGCTCATCCAGGATGAGCAATTTGGGATTGGTGAGCAGGGCGCGACCAATGGCGAGTTGTTGCTGTTGACCACCGGAGAGCATGCCGCCCTTGCGCGGGAGGAACTCTTTGAGGATGGGAAAGAGCGTGTAAATGCGATCCAGTTCACCATTGAGCTTCTTGCCACGGGCGATGGGGCCGATGTGGAGATTCTCCTCCACGGTCATGTGGGGGAAAATGTCGCGACCTTGTGGGACATAAGCCAGACCCAGGTGGGCGCGTGCCTCGGGACGCATGCCCTTGAGCTCCGTGCCGGTGAGGTTGATCTGGCCCTTTTCCGCAGCCAGGAGGCCCATGATGGACTTGAGCGTGGAGGTCTTGCCCACGCCGTTGCGTCCCATGAGGCAGAAGACGGACTTTTCCGGGATGGTGAGGTCGATGCCACGCAGGATGCGGCTGCCACCAATGGAGGCTTGAAGGCCGCTGACTTCGAGAACGTTCATGAAGGTGAGGGAGGAGTTCGTTCGGATGTTTGGGCTTTGGCGTCAGGCGGCCTTCGACTTGCGACCGAGGTACACTTCGATCACGCGCTCGTTGCTCTGGACGAAATCCACCGAGCCTTCGCAGAGCACCGAGCCCTGGTGGAGCACCGTCACGCGGCGGTCTTTGGAGATCTGGCGCACGAAGGTCATGTCGTGCTCGATCACCACGATGGTGTGCTTGCCGGCGAGGGAGAGGAGGAGCTCCCCCGTGCGGTGTGTTTCCTCGTCCGTCATGCCGGCGGCGGGCTCATCCACCAGGAGCAGCTTTGCGTTCTGGGCCAGGAGCATGCCGATCTCCAACCACTGCTTTTGGCCGTGGGCAAGCGCACCGGCCTTCCAGTGGGCGCGGTCGGTGAGGTTGATCGTCTTGAGGATGCTCTCAATGCGGTCCTTGTCCTCGGACTTGAGCCGGTAGAAGAGGCTCTTCCACACACTGCGGGAGCCACCCAGGCTGAGCAGCAGGTTTTCAAAGACGGAGTGGTCCGTGTACACTGTGGGGGTCTGGAACTTGCGACCAATGCCGAGGCGGTAGATCTCGTACTCGTTCTTGTGCAGCAGGTCGTGTGTTCCCTCAAACTGGAGCGTGCCCGTGTCCGGCTTGGTGCGTCCGGTGATCAGGTCCAGGAAGGTGGTCTTGCCGGCACCGTTGGGGCCGATGACGGTGCGTAGCTCACCTTCATCCAGGTAGAAAGAGAGATCGGTGATGGCCTTGAATCCAGAGAAGCTCTTGTTCAGGCCTTCGGCGGCGAGGAGGAAAGGTTTCTGGCTCATTCAGCGCTGGGTGAGGAGGGGGTGCTGGGAGTGGGCTTGACCGTGATGGCGGCGGCGGGGATCTGCGGGGCGTCTTCGTCAGCAGCCGAGCGGGACTTGTACTTCACAAAGGCATTGCGCAGTTGGAGAGGGAGACCCACCAGCCCTTTGGGCATGAAGAGCACCGCCAGGGTGAAGCCTGCGCCCAGGAAAAGCAGCCAGTAGTCCGGCATCGCACGGGTGGCCCAGCTCTGCAGGGAGTTCACCCCGATGGCACCGAGGATGGGGCCGATCAAAGTGCCGCGTCCGCCGACAGCGACCCAGACCACTGCCTCCAACGACTTTTGTGTGGTCATCTCACTGGGGTTGATGATGCCCACTTGAGTCACGAAAAGGGAACCGCCAAGCGAGGCGATGATGGCGCACAGTACGAACACGAAAAGCTTGTAGTTCGCCGCAGCGTAGCCGGAGAAAAGCACACGATTCTCGCTGTCACGCACGGCCCGTTGAATGAGTCCGAACTTGGTGGTGGTGAGCCAGCGGCAGCCCGCATAGACGCCCAGCAGCACGATGGCGGTAACGATGAACAACGTCCGCTTCGTGCCGTCACTCCGGATGTCGGCCCCCAAGATGAATCGGAAGTCAGTGAAGCCGTTGTTGCCGCCCATGTTCAAGTCATTGCGGAAGAACATCAGCGCCGCGCCGTAGGTCAGTGCCTGCGTGAGGATCGAGAAATAGACGCCCTTGATCCGGGAGCGGAACGCGAGGTAACCGAAGATGAAGGCAAGAATGCCTGGAATCACCACCACCATGAGCAGCGCAAACGGGAAGGAGTAGAAAGGCTTCCAGATGGCGGGAAGTTGGGTGTGGCCAAGGAACACCAGGAAGTCTGGCAAATCACTCTTGTACTGCCCCAGCTTGCCGATCATGAGCATGAGGTACATGCCCATCATATAGCCGCCCAGGGAGAAGAAGAGGGCCTGACCAAGACTCAAGAGACCTGTGTAACCCCAGAGCAAATCCACGGCGATGGCCAGGATGGCGTAGGAGAGGTACTTGCCCCAGGTGTTGAGCGTGAAGGGGCTGATCCAACCGATGGAACTGGCCAGCGGCAGGATGACGACGAGGAGGAGGGCAAAAGCAAAGAAGATGATGCTTTCGCGGCGTTGGAAGGAGCGGTTCATCAGGATTCGAGGCTGCGGCTGCGGGTGACGAAGATGCCCTGCGGTCTCCACTGCAGGAACAGGATGATGGTGCCCAGCACGAGGATCTTCCCGAGCACCGGGTTGCCGAGGATTTGCTGGAGAGACTGGTCAACGACCCCGATGCCGAGGGCGCTGATGACGGTGCCGATCATGTTGCCGACGCCGCCCACGACCACCGTCATGAAGGAGTCCACGATGTAATTCTGACCGGTGTAGGGACCGACGTTGTCGATCTGGGAGATGAACGCGCCTGCCAGACCTGCCAGGCCACTGCCGAAGCCGAAGGTGAGCATGTTCACGCGCTCCGTTCGCACGCCCATGCAGGCGGCCATGTCGCGGTTTTGCATTACGGAGCGGATGAGGAGACCCAGCGGCGTCTTGTTCAGCACTGCCCAGGTGAGCACGATGATGATGACCGCAAAGCCAATCACAAAGAGACGGTTCCAGTTGAACGCGATGTCATTCACCACCCAGCTGCCAGAGAGCCACGCAGGGCTTTCCAGGGCCACGTTTTGCGGGCCGAAGATGAGGCGCAGCAACTGCTGCATGACAATGGAGACGCCCCAGGTGGCGAGCAGGGACTCCAGCGGGCGCTTGTAGAGGAAGCGGATGATACCGCGCTCCAGGCCGATGCCTACGAGGGCTGCCATGAGGAAACTACAGGGCAGTGCGACGAGGAAGTACACGCTGAACGTGGCCCCTGTGGCATGCATGCCGGGGATGGTGAACGTCAGCGAACTCTGGCTGAATGGCGCGAGCGTGAGCCCGGCACCGAAGATGCACTGCACCACATAAGTCGTGTAGGCACCGACAACGAGCAGTTCACCGTGGGCCATGTTGATCACGCCCATGAGGCCGAAAGTGATGGCCAGACCGATGGCGACCACGAGCAGGATGGAACCGGTGGAAAGGCCGCGGAACATGGTGCCAGCGGTGTTCACCACCTTTACGTGGGCGGCGATCTTCTCCAAGGCGGCAGTGGCTGCGGCGGCGACCTCCTTTTTGCCTTCCTTTGTGGCTTCAGACGCGAGCGTCTTCAGTGCATCCTGGCTGGGGATGGACCCCATGGCCCCGAGGGCGGCGCAAGCCTTGATGCGTTCGGCATCATCGGGCGACTTGAGCTGGGTCAGTGCGATGGATTGTTCGAGGGCCTTTTTCACTCCCGGATGCGTCTCCACCTTTTGACGTTCGAGAAGAGCAGGCAGCTTTTCGAGATTCAACTCCAGGCCCACATCACTGACGGCACGAAGGCGGATCTTGAGATCCGGATTGGAGAGGGCCGCCATGTCTGTGAGATCCTTCATGGCACGGCGGATGTTGGAGTCCGTCTCTGCACCGCTGACCTCGGCCGGGTCAATCAAGATAGGTTTGCCCTCAGCATCCTTGAAAGGGGACTTGTCGAGGACGAGCAGGGCGGCCTGTTTGCCGTCGGCATCCTTCTCGCCGGTGAGAGTCACTGGGGTAATCTTGCCCTCGTCGTCCTCGTGAAGATAGATGCCGCCTTCTTTCCAGAGCGTCAGGAGCTCTGTCGCGATCGGACCTGCATCGGCAGGGATCTTGCGGATCGCAGCCACTTGCTCGGCGCTCTCTTGTTTTGTGAGTGCCTCCACCACCGCGGCTCGCACCGTGGCCTCAGAGGTGGCGGGGCCGTCTGCCGCCAGTGTGCTGGACCTCATCAAGGAGGCCAAGCCCAGTGCGAGCAGGGCACATGTAAAAGTGTTTCGCAAAAGCATGATTGGACGCCCGTCAAAAGCAGCGTCCGTGCCAGATTTAGGAGATCGCTGGCATAAAAATCTCGCACTGTGCCCAAAAGGGGTATTGGGGGATTAGGATTGGACAGAATTAACAGAATTAACGGAATTGGTGTATAGAGCAGGAGGGCTTAAGATGAGTTTGAGCCCTGCACGCGAGATGCGAGTCTCGAGTCCCGGAGGGACTCTGGAGTGGAGCCGGTGGTGAAGGGCCTGTACTCAGGCCGGGAACCACCGGACGACGGGGCATTAGATCATTCCGTCCCGGATGGGACGGCGGACAGTGAGGCGTCGAGTCGTTGATTGGTGCCGACAGGGCGGGCGCATGATCCGGCGTCCCTTCCGGGACGCATGGATAGCGGTATGCAATGTCCGGTGGTTGTCACCACCGGCTCCATTCCGCCGTCCCTCCGGGACGAGTTGCCTGGGCTCTTTGTCCCCTCGGCAACTGCATTGCTTACGCCGACATCAACCCGGGATCCCAAGTGAAAATCACCGCGTCCCTCAGTCAAAACCCAATTCTGTAAATTCCGTTAATTCTGTCTAAAAAATCAGCCTCTGTGCCCTCTGCGTCTCTGTGGTTTATTCCACATTCACTCGCTCACTCACTCCGCTTTCGCCAGCGCCTGTTTCATCCGCTCGATGATGACTTCCGCAGGCTCCAGACCCACAGAGACGCGGATGAGGGAGCGGTCCACACCGCAGGTCTCAGCCCAGTCCAGCTCATCATAGTGGGCGAGCAGGGTGTAGGGGCATACCAGGGTGTAGTTAGTGCCGAGGCTGGGGCCTTTGCAGAACTTCATCGCATCGTACACTGCGGGCGCTTTGGAAGGATCCTTGAGGACAAAGGAAAGCAGGCAACCGTGGCCGCCATCATCACGCTGGAGGTGATCGTAGATGCCGCTCTCATCGACCAGGCTATGATACACCTTGGCGACCGCAGGGTGCTCAGAAAGGTATTCAAAGAGGGCGACGCCGTTGCGGCTTACTGACTTTACGCGGTCCACGTAGTCGCGGGAGTTCTCCTCCAGCACCACGGCATCGCCGCGCCAGAGCTCGTGATCGGCGTGCTTGTTCAGGAACTCGGCAAACTCGTCGTGGAAAGGGGAGTCGCTGTTCAGGATCACGGATCCCGCCAGGACGTCACCCACGCCTGAGAAAGCCTTGGTGAGGCTGGTGGTGACCACGTCAGCGATGAGGAAGGCGTCCACATTGACATTCGTGGCCACGGTATCGTCCACGATGATGGGGATATCCTTCTCCTCAAGGAATAGCATCTCACTCACCCGGCGCAGGTCCACGGTCTTGAGCTGCGGGTTGCTGGGGACCTCGGCAAAGATGCCAGCCAAGGGTTCGGCTTTGATGATATCGCGAAGCTTATCGTAGTCCGCCTCCCCAGTGAAAGGCAGGAAGTGTGCCCCGGTGCCGAACTTTTCCTGGAGCTTCAGCACATCCACATAGGGAAAGTCGAGCTGCACCGTGCGACGCTCGGGCAGCAGGGTGGTGAGCATGCGGTGCACGGCATAGTTTGCAGCCATGCCGGAAGGGAAAAGAAAAACATCCTCTGGACGCTGCCCGGTGATCTCCGCCAAGCGCTCCTTGATAGCTTGATTGGCCCGGGCACCCGCCTCAACGGTGTACTGCTGGCAACCAGCCCCGGTGGCAAACTCCGCCTGACGGATGCTCACCACCTCACCGGCAAAGCGCCAGAATTGCCGGGCCAAATCGTAGGCGGCTCCTGGGAAAAACGTCACTCCCAGGGCTTCCGGCCCATACTCCAACGTGCGAGCGGCATCGACGCGATGGCGACGCAGGTAGTTGGCGCAGCGCTCTGCGTGCACGAGGCGCGGGAAAACCAAGGCCCGCTCGCCCGGTTGGGCGTGTTCCTTCTCCACCTTGTCAAAAAGGGCTGCGATGGCTGGCGGCACAAAGAAGCGGGGATACCCGCTGCGGAACTGACCCACCACGGCCGGATCCTTCTCCTCATACCCGATCACATGCGACCAGAGCGGCAGGCAAACCGAGATCCCATACGGCGTGGGCGGAATGGGCGAGCCGAGGTCTTCGGGTTTGCAGAGGGGGTCGGTCAGAAGGTTGCGCACGTCGAAAAATGATGAATTAGGAACACAGCCGTCCCACAGCGAAACAAAAAGGTGACTGGCGGCCTACCCCACACAGGGTAGGCCTGAGATGAAATTCAAACCAGCCAAAGTCATTGGAAGCGTTCTGGGGCAGCTTTGCAAGCTCATTCCCGGGCACTTGGTCGCGAACCTCTGCGCTCAACACCACCACGGCAGCCAGCCGCGCACCTTCAGTTCCTGGAGTCACGTGGTCAGCCTGCTCTACGCGCAACTGACACACTCCATCAGTCTCAACGATGTGTGCGACAGCTTGAGGCATCATGCCGGGGCCCTCGCTGCCATCCGCGGAGCGACACCGCCAGCCCGCAACACCCTGTCCCATGCCAATAAGAATCGGGACAGCGACCTGATGGAGACCCTCTTTTGGAAGATGTTGGATCATCTCCAGCATCGGCACCCCGGGTTTGGCCTGCGCTATGAAGGACTGCCCCGGCGGTTTAGACGGGCCATCTACGCCATCGACTCCAGCACCATCGCCCTGGTGGCCAACTGTATGAGTTGGGCCAAGCACCGGCAGCGCAAGGCGGCGGCCAAGCTCCATTTGCGTCTCAACCTGCAAACCTTCCTGCCAGCCTTTGCCATCATCGAAGAAGCCTCTCATCATGATGACTCGCGCTCCCGCGCGCTTTGTGCCAGCCTCAAAGACGGGGAAATTGCCTTGTTTGACAAGGCTTACATCAACTTTGCCCACCTCTGGGAGTTGACCGGGCGGGGCATCTTCTGGGTCACCCGTGCCAAGGACAACATGAGCTACCGGGTGACGCGCAAGCTCCAGGCACGGCCGCAAGGCAAGGTGCTGCGCGATGACCTCATTGTGCTCAAAGGAGCCAGGAGCCTTTCGCAACATCCCGGCCCGCTGCGCCGGGTGGAGATGCTCGTGGAGCTTGACGGCAAGGAAGTGCGCATGGCCTTTATCACCAACCAGACAGAATGGGCCGCCAGCACGGTAGGAGAACTCTACCAGAGCCGCTGGGGCATTGAAGTGTTCTTCAAGCAGATCAAGCAAACGCTCTGCATCTGTGATTTTTTGGGACATAGCAAAAACGCGATCCGCTGGCAGCTCTGGGCGGCCCTGTTGCTCTATGTGCTGCTGCGGTTCCTGGCACAAGTATCGGGCTGGCCGCACAGCTTCACCCGCCTCTTCACGATGATCCGAGGGGTGACTTGGAGCCGGGTGGATCTGCTCAGATTGCTGGCGTTCTATGGGACAGCAGGCGGTCCATGGAAGATGCGAGCCAGCCCGCAAAGCGTGTATCTGCCTGGGCTGGAGCCCCCCGTCTATGGGACAGCAGGCGTCGCATAACGGAGCAGGACCGCCCCGTTTGAGAAATCACTTTCGCAAAAGGCACTTCAAAACATCACCAACTCAAGCCTCTGGCGCTGCTTTTGCAGGGCTATGGGATGACTGTGAATTAGGAATTAGGAATGATAAATGGGGAGCGACCAGATAGTTCCCTTCACCCCAGCGCCTGCTCGACGTCCGACCACAGGTCCTCGATGTGCTCGATGCCCACGGAGAAGCGAACGACGCCATCAGTGATGCCCACCGATTCGCGGACCTCACGGGGGATGCTGGCGTGCGTCATGCTGGCGGGGTGGCAAATAAGGCTCTCGATGCCGCCCAGGCTTTCGGCTTTGGTGAAATAGCGGGAGCGCTGCATGAATGCCATCGTTTCCTCCAGGTTCAGCCCTAGATCAGCAGTGATGATGCCGCTGCCGCCGCGCATTTGCTTCTTGGCAAGTTCGTACTGGGGGTGAGAGGGGAGGAAGGGGTAACGCACCCAGCGGATGCCGCTGCGCTGCTCCAGCCGCTCGGCAAAGGTGAGCGCGTTGGAGTTGTGTCGCTCCATGCGGATGGCCTCGGTCTTGAGACCACGGGAGGTGAGCCAGGCGTCGAACGGAGACGGCTGCAGTCCCAGAGCCTTCTGGGCAAAGATCATCTTGTCCTGCCACTCATCGCTATCGGTGCAGACGGCACCGCCGAGGGCGTCAGAGTGGCCGTTGGAGTACTTGGTGGTGCTGAGCAGGGAGAGCGTAGCCCCCAGGGCGATGGGCTGCTGCACGTAACTGGAGGCAAAGGTGTTGTCCACCAGCACCGGGGCGTTCACGCTCTTGGCTACCTCGCTGATGGCGGCGATGTCCAGCACCTTGAGCATGGGATTGGTGGGGGACTCGATCCACACCAGCGCCGGCTTGAGCTCGGTGATCTTGCTGTAGTTGGCCGGATCGCTCAGGTCGAAGTAGCAGGGCTTCACGCCAAACTTCTCGAACACCCGGGCGAAGAGGCGGTAGGTGCAGCCATAGACGTTCTCTTCCAGCACCACCACGTCGCCCGACTTCAGTGTGGAGACGACGGCGGTGATGGCGGACACGCCGCTGGCGAAGACGCAGGCGTGGCGGCAGCCCTCCAAGGCGGCGAGGGTCTGCTGGAGGTTCCGGAAATTCGGGTTGCCGGAGCGGGTGTAGTCGAAGCCGCCCTCATTGCCGTACTCAAACGTGCTGGTGAGGTACACCGGCGGGATGACCGCACCCGTTTGATCCCGCCAGTCGTGGCCAACATGGATGGCGGCGGTTTCAAACTGTTGAGAGGGTGAACCGGAGGGAGAGGAGGGCGAGGACTGGGACACGGGAGGCGGACACTGGCACAGGGGGATACGAAGTGCAACCGGGGGACAGATGTCCGCCAAGGGTGGGGCGGGGGCTATTTTTCCTTCAGATGCTTGTCAAAAAACGCCAGCACCAGGGGGCGGAGGTCCTTCTGCTTCGGCTGGAGGTGGAAGGTGTGCGGGGCACCCTCGATGATCTCGATCTGGTGCTCCACGCCGACCTTCTCCAGAGCCCGGGCAAAAAGGCGGGACTGCTCCACATCCACCGTGGTATCGGCGGTGCCGTGCAGGATGAGGAAGGGTGGGGCGTTCTTGTCCAGGTACGTGGTCACGGAGAACTGCTTGTACAGGTCCGGGGCCTGGGCGCGAGACTTGCGCAGGGCGGCGACGTCTTTCCAGGACAGGAATTCAATGGGCCCGTACAGGTCCACGGCGCACTTGATGTCGCAGGGGTACTCGCCATAGGGCCCCTTTGGATCAAGCCCGTCCTTGGCCTGGGTGACTGCCAGCATGGAGGTGAGGTGGCCTCCGGCGGAGCCACCGATGGCCCCGATGCGCTTGGGATCAATGTGAAGGCGTTCGGCGTTCTTGTGCAGCCAGCGCACAGCCGTCTTGCAGTCGTGCAGGTTCTGCGGCCAGCAGATCTGGTCCGGCGGGCTCTTGGGATCGTGGAGCTTGTAGTCGATGCTGAGTGCCACGTAGCCGTGGGTGGCCAGGGTGTTGCCGATGTTCTCCTCGCGGGCGGCGTTCTTCACTCCGCCGGTCCAGCCGCCGCCGTGGATGATGACCACTGCCGGATAGAGCGTGCCGGATGGGGGAGGGGTGGCAGGCTGGTAGAGATCGGCCTTCTCCTTCCGGTCGGGTTCAAGGTAGGTGATGTCTTTCTCCAGCGTGACGCCCGGGGCGGCCTTCTGGGCATGAAGAGGGCCCGCCAGAGCCGCGGTGAGGAGGATCGACGCAAGAACGGGAGTTGGGGAGAGTTTCATGTACCTGATGATGAAAGAGAACGGGAACTTGGAGTCACCCAGCACACGGGTGTGGGGATCAGAGAAAACTGAGCTGTCACGCCGGTCCTTTCACCGGGTGATGATGGGGGCTGGGCTGGCGGTGGGACTGGGGACGAGCTCCGCTCGCGCAGCCGCCGGGGCGGGGCGTCTCAAGATTGGCCAGATTGGTACCAAGCATGCTCACGCCGGAGGCCAGTTGGCGGCGGTGCGATCCTGTGCTTACTTTGAAGTGGTGGGGGTGGTGGAGCCGGATGAAGCCCAGCGGCTGAAGGTCAAAGATCACCCAGACTATGCCGGGTTGCCCTGGCTGACGGAGGAGCAGCTCTTCAACACCCCCGGGCTGCAAGCGGTGGCGGTGGAGACGGATGTGGCCGGGCTGCTGGATGCAGCCGAGAAGGTGGTGAAGGCGGGGCTGCACCTGCATCTGGACAAGCCGGCGGGCGAATCCCTGCCGCAGTTCCAGCGCATCCTGGAGACAGCCACCCAGCACAAGAAGCTCGTGAAGATGGGCTATATGTTCCGGTGCAATCCCGCCTTTCAGCTCATGATCCAGGCCGTGCGGGAAGGCTGGCTCGGTCGGGTCTTCGCCATCCATGCCGAGATGAGCAAGCTCCTCAGCGATGGTGAGCGTCAGGGGCTGGTGCAGTACAAAGGCGGTTCCATGTTTGAACTGGGCTGCCACCTCATCGATTCCGTAGTGCGTGTCCTGGGCAAACCGGAGGCGGTGATGCCGCATGTGCGCAAGACGCGCTCAGACAACTGGCCGGACAACATGCTGGCCGTGCTGGACTACAAGGAAGCCACCGTGAGCCTGCGCAGCAGCATGGTGGAGGTGGATGGCGGCTCCCGGCGTCAGTTCGTGGTCTGTGGTGAATACGGCACGGTGGAGATCCGCCCTCTGGAGCCCGCCGGCATGATCCTCACTCTCGATCGCCCGCGCGGCCCTTACAAAAAAGGCCGCCAGGAAGTGAAGTTTGAAAAAGCCCCGCGCTATCTGGCCGACTGGGTGGACTTCGCCAAAGCCATCCGCGGTGAGGTGAAATGGGAGTTTACCGCCGAGCACGATTTGATCGTGCAGGAGACGGTGTTGAGGGCGGCGGGGTTGATGGAGTAATTTCAATTAACCGCAGAGGCACAGAGAACACAGCGGGATGACTTTTTAGACAGAATTGACGGAATTAACAAAATTAAGGTTCAAGCTTCAGACCAGGGAGCTCTGACACGTTAGTCAGAAGCTAAATCTAATTCCGTAAATTCTGTTAATTCTGTCTAAATCTCAGCTTCATTCCTCTGTGTTCTCTGTGCCTCTGTGGTTAAACTTATTCTCATTTTGCCTTCGGTGCCTGAAGTAGCAACTTCTCCAGCGCCGCCTCCACGGCGCGATCGCTCAACACGCCGTCTTTGTTTTTCTTCTTGAGGAGATAAGCCTGGCGGCTGTCGGGTTGGGCTTCCCAGGTGAAGGTCATGTCTGGCTTCAGGGCCATGTGGCCCTGGTCTTGGATGTCCCAGAACTCTCCCCGGCCGCGCACGGCGTGGAGCACGCTCGCAAGGTCTGCCACGTGGCGGTTCTTCAGCTCGCCGCCGAAGTAGAGCTCATAAGCGACTCGCACGGGGTGATCTGCCGGTACGTCGCGAAGGCATTCGCCCACGGCCACGCCGCTCGGTACGGAGCAAACTTCCCGGCCGGCAAAAACCAGATCGCCGGGCCAGTTCTGAATCGCGTACAGGGTGGCGGGGGCGTCATAGGTAAAGTTCACATTGCCGAGCTTCAGATCATCCCGGGCGGGTGTGCCGATGAAATTACCTCCCATGCACACCCAGGTGCGGACTTTCTGCTTCACGAGGTCGAGGCCGCTGGGCTTGCCGTCTTGGGCGGGGGCTTTGAGCAGGTTGGCGACATTGGTCAGGTAGCCGACGGTCACCAGCACCACGGACTGGTCGGGCTGCGCCTCCAGGATCTGGCGATACACTTGAAGCGCATCGGGGGCGGCATCGCTGGATTTCACGTCATGGGGGAAGCGTTCGGCCACGCCCTTGGTGTACACGGACTTGCGCAGCACTCCCTTCCCTTTGACGGTGCCAAGCGGGACGTCTGGGCGGCCGTAGTAGGTGTTGATGGCATCGATGGTGGGCACGGCCCAGGGATCCAGGGTGCTGCACAGCATGGCCAGGATCTCGCATTCCCCATAGTCCGCCAGGGCATGCAGCACTCCCAGGGCACCGGCGTCATCGCAGTCGGTGTGCATGTCCGTATCGAAGATGATCTTCACTGGGCCGGCGGCTTCGGCGGCATCGGCCTTGGTAGGGGCGGCGGTCGCGGCGGGTGCTGAGGGCTTGGCTGGAGCTTTTTTCAGCATCTGTTGCACGCGCTCGTTTTCCTTTTGCAAGGCGGCGGCTGGAATGGGCAGGGGTTGGAAATCGAGCCGAGTGAGCTTTTCATCTTTGGGCACGGTGCGGAGGCGCAGATGGCGGAACCACACGTCGGCTCCGTGGTCCTGTAGTTTGATCCGGCCTCCACGGGCATTGAGGTTGGCTCCGCGAATCCGCAGCAGCTCCACCTGCTGTGCCCACTTGGGGTCGGTGTAGTCGAAGTCCAGGACGAGCTCGCCATTCAGCCAGTGCTGAATCAGTGTGCCCTGGCAGAGGACGCGGCCCTCATTCCATTCGCCCAAGGGGCGCGTGGCGTCTTTGTTCGGGGCCATGCAGAAGAAGAGGGAGGCAGCACTCTGCCGGGGATTCTCGCCATACGGGCTGTTCACGTTGTCCAGCACCTGGTACTCGTACTGGCCTGGGCGGTAGTAAACGCCGCTGTTGCACCCTTTGGAGACCTTCCACTCAAACCGGAGTTCAAAGTCGTCTGGCACCGTGCTGGCGGTATAGGTCAGGTCGCCGCCTTTGGCTTTCCGGTAAAAGGTGCCATCCTCCTCGATCACCCAGTTGCCCTTTTGATCCCAGCCCTGGAAGGTCTGGCCATCCGAGAGGGGCTTGAACCCCAGCTTTTGTTCTTGATCGGAGAGCGCCGGGCCTGCGTGGAGCAGGGAGGTGCAGAGCAGCGCCAGCAAGGGACCGAGGCAGCGGGTGAGGGGGGTGGGATTCATGGTGCGATGCAGATAAAACGCAAAAAAGTTGG
Organism: Verrucomicrobium spinosum DSM 4136 = JCM 18804; assembly: GCF_000172155.1. Classification (NCBI taxonomy): domain Bacteria; kingdom Pseudomonadati; phylum Verrucomicrobiota; class Verrucomicrobiia; order Verrucomicrobiales; family Verrucomicrobiaceae; genus Verrucomicrobium; species Verrucomicrobium spinosum. The sequence continues at coordinate 2,921,778 of NZ_ABIZ01000001.1, forward strand.
ACGACTACGAGCGGTAAGCGTATTCTCCATCATCAGACGGAGCCCATGATGTGCTCCAGATACCCTCCGGCCAATGATCCGGAATTGTGCGATAGTTAGTTATGGAAAGTGATATTCTCGAATTGCTCGGAAGGTCCGAGTATGTGCCCGCTAATGTACCCGGCCTGTTGGCTGCCCTCGATTGGGCTCCCAATCGTCAACAGGAGCTACAGGCCTTCTTGCAGGAACTGGAAACCCGAGGACGGGTAGTCCGCACCAAGGGCAACCGCTATATCCTCGCGGATGAAGCCGACCTGGTGGCTGGAGTCATCCAGATCACCCGCAGTGGCAAAGGCTTCCTGCTGCCCTCGGCAGCAGGGGTGCATGAAATCGTGATCCCGGAGAGTGCCACCGGTACTGCCATGCATGGCGACCGGGTGCTGGTGCGCCGTGATGTGAGGCCGCAGGGCTACAGCAAGGTCCGGCCTGAGGAAACGACGGGTACGGTGATCCGAATTTTGGAACGCAAGCGGTCCACCATCGTGGGTACTCTGCAGAAGGGGAAACAGTTCCTCTACGTGGTGCCTGATGACCCGCGCCTGCCGCGCGACATCTTTGTGCCGCCGCCCAAGGATGTGGGCCGCCGTCCCAATGTGGGCGACAAGGTGGTGGTGGAGATGGTGCAGTGGGAATCCCGCCACACCAACCCCGAAGGCGAGATCGTGGAAGTACTGGGCCCGCCGGATGAGGAGGGCGTGGACATGCTCTCGGTGCTGCGCCACTACGATCTGCCCCTGCGCTTCCCCAAAGAGGTGCTGGACGAGGCCAACACCATTGCCAAGTCGCGGCCAGACAATCAACCCTCTCCCGATGAAGTCGCGGAGCGGGTGGACTGCCGGGAACACCTGGTGGTGACGATTGACCCGGATGACGCCAAGGATTTCGACGATGCCATCTGCCTGAAGCGCGAGGGCAAGGATCGCTGGCGGTTGTGGGTGCACATCGCGGATGTGTCCCACTATGTGAAGCCTGGCGGGGAACTGGATAGAGAAGCCCGGAAACGTGGCAACTCTACGTACCTGGTGGATCGCGTGATCCCGATGCTGCCTGAGGCGCTCAGCAATGAGCTGTGCTCGCTGAAGCCGGGGCTGGACCGCCTCACGAAGTGCGTTGAATTTCTGCTCAATCCCGATGGCCGGGTGCTGGAGACAAAGTTCTATCCCGCCGTCATCCACTCCAAGAGACGCTTCACCTACCGGGAAGCACTGGCGGTGATTGAGAACGGAGCCAAGAAGGATGATGCCATTGAGCGCATGATCCTCGATGCTCACGAGATGGCTCAGGCCATCCGTCGCGCCCGGTTCAAGGCCGGCTCGCTGGACATGGATTTTCCGGAGTCAAAGATCCGCCTGGATGAGGAGGGCAAGGTGGCCCGCATCGAGAAGATCGACAACGACGTCTCCCACCAGCTCATTGAGGAGTACATGCTCCTGGCCAATGAAGCGGTGGCCTCCCGGCTCATGCACCTGAACCGACCTGCGGTGTACCGGGTGCACGAGCCGCCCAAGGAGAAAAAGCTCAAGGACTACCGCGAGGATGTGCTGGCTCACAAGGTGGAGTGCGGCAATCTGACCAAGCGCTCTGAGGTGCAAAAGCTCCTGGAACTGCTGGGCACCCTGCCGATTGGCGCGGCGCTCAAGATCGGGTTCCTGCGCTCCATGATGAGGGCGCGTTATGCCATGGAACCCCTGGGACACTACGGCCTGAACAAGGCCAAGTACACCCACTTCACCTCGCCCATCCGCCGCTATGCGGACTTGGTGGTGCATCGGGTGCTGTTTGAGAATCAGGCCATCCAGGCCTCTCGTATCCAGGAGATTGCTGACCATATCACCGCCACGGAACGCAATTCTTCGGATGCGGAGCGCGACAGCAAGGATGTGAAACTCTACGCCTACCTGAAGGCGCAGATCAAGTCTGGCAAACTCGTGACTTACCCGGGTCTGGTGACTGATGTGAGGAACTTCGGCTTCTTTGTGGATGTGAGTGACCTGGGTCTTAGTGGCATGGTGCACCTGTCCTCCGTGCCGGATGACTTTTTCACCTTTGATCCCGTGCGGGCTCGCCTTGTGGGTCGTCACAGTGGCAGGATCATCCGTCTGGGTGACAAACTGCCTGTGCAGGTCTATCGGGTGGATGACTTCAAGAAACAGGTGGACTTCCGCATCGCGTCCGAGCGGTCCGAAGGAGCGCGTGAACAGGAACCTGCGCGCGAGCGGGGGGGCTGGCGACCGGACCGCGGTGGTCGGTTCCGTCCTGGTCCCAAATCAGGCGACAGACAGGACTTGCGCGACCGCGGCAAAGGCAAGCCCGCATGGGACAAAACTAAGCGCCAAGATGGGCCAAGGAAAACAGCTCCTACCGCAGGCCAAGAGAAAGGCAAAGAAGAGTCTGACAAGCCGTTCTGGCAGAAACGTCAGGATGCCCAACCCGCCTCCAAGACCAAGTCCAATTCGGCTCCCAAGCCGAACAAGGGGCGTCGTCGGGAAAAGGACCGTGACTGGGAGATCATCAAGCCTGAAGGGAAGGTGAGTGTGAAAGGACCGGTGAAAAGGAAAGAAGGCCCGATTCCACGGCGCGCTGAGCCGCAACCGCAGGCCCCTCAAGGGAAGCCCAATTTCGGCAAGAAGGCGAAAGGCATGGGGACGAACCAGGAAGTGCCAAAGCCGACGTTCCGTCCTGAGGTGGCTCGCGCGGACAAACCTCAGCCGCCACCGCAGTTCGTCAGGAAGGACAAGACCAAACCAGCGCCCTCGGCGAAGCCCACCGAGAAATCCAAGGGCAAGCCGGAACGTTCATCCTCCAAGCCTTCAAACCCCGCAGATTCCACCAAGCCCACCGAGAAATCGAAGCCGGGCAAAGTGGCAATAAGCAAGCGGAGCCGGTAAGAGTGGACTCGTATTCTTCTGGTAACGGGTAGCGCCGATTGGCAATCGGCATCAGTTGGTGGCAGATTGGAAGGTGCCGGATTTGGTCTCACACAATGGCGCGCAGCACTGTAGAAGAGCTGTCCCGGCTCTTGGTAGGCGTTTGTGCTGGGTGATACTGGAACAAGAACCGAGACGGTTCTTCCACATTTCCTTGTGCCACGCCAAAGCGGAGACTTCTTTTCTCCCATCCACGACGGGGCCCCAAGCACTAAGAACTAAGCACTAAGAACTAAGCACTAAGAACTAAGCACTAAGAACTAAGCACTAAGAACTTGCTTCACCACGTGCCCATGCACATCCGTCAACCGGAACTGGCGCCCCTGGAACCGGAAGGTGAAGCGCTCGTGATCAATCCCCATGAGATGCATGAGTGTGGCCTGGAAGTCGTGCACGTGCACCTTGTCCTCCACTGCGTTGAAGCCAAATTCATCGCTCGCACCGTGGCTTATGCCAGGTTTGATCCCGCCGCCTGCCATCCAGAGGGTGAACGCGTAGGGATGGTGGTCCCGGCCCCATTGTTTGGTGTCGGCGATCTTTCCTTGAAGGAACGGGGTGCGGCCGAATTCACCGCCCCAGATGACCAGTGTGTCGTCCAGCAGACCCCGTTGTTTAAGATCCTTCACCAAGGCGGCTGAGGGGGCATCAGTATCCTGGCACTGGATCTTGAGCTGGCTGTTGAGGTTGCGGTGTTGATCCCAGCCCGCGTGCATGATTTGCGTGAAGCGGACGCCGCGCTCGGCCAGTCGGCGGGCCATGAGGCAGTTGTAAGCATAGCTGCCCTGGCGATGTACCTCAGGGCCGTACATATCCAGGATGTGCTGCGGTTCCTTGCTGAAATCGGTGAGCTCCGGCACGCTGGCCTGCATACGGTAGGCCATCTCATACTGGGAGATGCGCGTGGCGATTTCCGGATCGCCTTGTTCCCGCAGTTTGATCTCATTGAGCCTGGCCAGATCATCCAGCACTCCACGGCGCACACTGCGGCTCATCCCGTCAGGATTGCTGAGGTAGAGCACCGGGTCACCACTGCCGCGGAACTTCACCCCCTGATACTTGGAGGGGAGGAAACCGCTGCCCCAGTAGAAGTCATAGAAGATCTGCCCACAGGATGCTTCCTTATCCCGCGAGGTCATGACGACGAAGGAAGGCAATTCATTGGAATCGCTGCCCAGGCCGTAACTCAACCAAGCGCCGATGCTGGGGCGTCCGGCCTGTTCGCCTCCAGTGAGAAAGTAAGTGATGGCTGGCGCGTGATTCACCGGCTCGGTGTGCATGGACTTGATGAAGCACAAGTCGTCCGCGATGGCGGCGGTGTGAGGCAGGAAGTCGCTCACCCAGGCACCACTCTGACCATGCTGGCTGAACTTGGAGATCTCACCCAGCACAGGCCGGTCGGTCTGCCCGCCTGTCATGGTGCTGAAGCGTTTCCCGCCTGCCACCTCATCCGGGATCTGCTTGCCGTGCCACTCCCTCAGCTTGGGCTTGTAGTCAAAGAGGTCCACATGGGATGGAGCCCCGTTTTGCAGCAGGTAGATGATCCGCTTGGCCTTCGGTGCAAAGTGGGGCAGCACCGGAGCCAGCTTGTCCGGCGGCAGGGCCAGCCCATCCCGTGTGAACAATGACCCCAACGCCATCGCGCCCAATCCCATGGCCGATTTCCCAAAGAGGGCGCGGCGGGTGAGGTGGAGTGGGTGATCGGTGAAAGGGGGCATTCAGAACGGGGCTTTGTAAAATCGAAGCAGGTCCGGCCCGTGCAGGCAACGTCGGTTTGCGTGAGTATCCGGCGACTTGGATGGAGTATCTTCGCTCCCCAGTCTGGCTTGTCCGGGCCATAGTCACTTCACGGCTTCGAAGGAGAGCAGCACAACTTCGCTCAACTGTGACTGAGCGTCGCCATCCGCACCTGGCATGAGGCGGCCCATCACGACGGTCTGTTTGTCCCAGATCGTTACACTCGTGGTGACTGCTTTAGAGGCATTCCTGTTCTCAGACTTGATGTTGATGTCCAGGGCGAATTCCTCGGGGCCGACCACCGGACTCACAAGCAAGTCCGAGGGCGTCGTGCCCTTGAAATCGAAGGGCAGATCCGGACGCTCCTTCGTGGCAGTTTCGTTCTGCTGCGTCATCTGCCCGGCTGCTGCATGAAGTTTGACCTCCTTTATCAGGCTATCTGTCTGTTCCGGCGTCATGACGCCCAATAGGAAAAACTCATCGGTCGCGGGTTGCATTGATGCTAAGGCGGGAATGGCATTTTCCACGGTGGTAGCAACCTCTCTATCACTGGGAATCGGTGGCCAGAATACGGTGAACAAATCCTGTAGCTTCCTGTTTCCTTCTGAAGGGTTGAACTTGAGTGCGAGGCCTGAGACGGCTACGGGTTTGGCTCGTGAAGCGCCAGGGTGTTCGCGCCCGGGAGTGCTCTGGCGATTCAACTCGCGCTCCAAGTCTTCTGGCTTTGTGAGAGCTTCTGCCGGTTTTACTATTTTTGATGTGACAAAAAGGAGGAGCCGACGGTGGTCTTCGGCGGTGCCGATATCCATGCAGACGGTTTCTCCGTCAGTGAGCGAGACTTCCGCTGAGTTTGTGAATGCAAGTATCCGTTCTCCGGCAGGGAGGATGCCATCTTTAATGAGGGCGTTGCTCTCAGCGATGCTTCTGCCTGCAAGACGTCGCAGTTTTGCAGTCATACTGACTTGGACTTTCTTTCCGTCAGCAGTGCGCACAGGCTCGAATGAATTCTGAATGCCGACAAAATGGTCGTCGTTGAGGCCCTTGGCTGCCTCACCAGGACGGCGCACTTCTCGGATAACCTCGACCACTGCCTTCTGGCCCATTCGTGTGGTGACAGAGGGGTTGCTGACCAGATGGACGCCTTTCTGCTGACTGAAGAGACGTATGATGTTCTGGTAGTCGGGATCACTGAGAATCGCTTCATTGGCCCGACCATTCGCAGTGCGTTTTTCCTGGAGCGTCGCCAGGGCGGTGCTGACTGGGCCTCCTTCTTCAGGTGGGGCGAGCAATTCAATCCAACGGGTTTCCAGTAACACTTGGAGGGGGGCGTGGGCGGAGAGTTGATCGAGCAGTTGGTCCACGCGGTACAATTCTGCGATCGTGGACTTCACGATAAGCATTGAGGACTTCGGAATGAAGACAGCGCTGCCTCCTTCTGGGAAGGAAATGCCAAGAAACTCGAGGATTTCTTTGGCAGTCTTGCCTTTGAAGTCCTCTCTGGCGGTCATGAAATCAGGCCGTACCCGGTAGGTGCGAATCTGAATTTTGCCGTCCCCAGATTTTGTGTCGTTCGGGGTTGCTGACTTAGGTGTCACCTCGGCTGTCTTTCCTTGCGAAAGAGGCTCCGCAAAACCCATCTGGGCCAGCAGCACCATCAGCCCTGCTCCCACCAGAGAATAGCCACCCATGAACCAGCGGCTGGTGCGCACTGAGACCGGGTGCCCATTGAGCAAGGCGTGGATCCTGGCGCGCAGGTGCCGTGCGGGTCGGGAAGTCGCCATGGCGGATGATGCCATGGGCAGAGGTGCGGCAATGGATTGCGCCGCCACCGTCAAAAGCAGGTCTGCATAGTCGCTCGCTTCAGCCGGGGATTGGAGCGCGGCGTGATCGCAAATTTCTTCCCTTGCCTGCGCCCATTGAAGGGTGAGAGCGTGGAGGAAAGGATTCCACCAGAAGATGGCCCGCAGCACTCCCAGGATGGCTGCCACCATCGTGTCGCCTCCTAAGCGGTGTTGCTCCTCGTGCCGCAGCACCCAGTTCCATTGGGCGGCGCTCCAGTCGCGCATGGACTCTTCTGGAACCGCGATGACGGGATGCCACCATCCCGCGACGCAAGGGCTGCCTTTGCCTTTGAAAAATCGGATCGGGAAGACGTTCGTATCTCGAGGGAGGGTTTCCCACTCGGCGGCATCAGGCCGCCGAAGCCGTCTTTGCCAAGAGATGGCTCGCAGGGTGCTCATCAGGTGATGGGTCGAGCCCAATGCTGCTCCGGCTACCCACAGCATGCTTAAGAGTTTCATCCCATCCGCCAGAGTCCAGTTTTGCGAGGGCAAGGTGGTCGGTTGCAGCGGGGGGTTGGAGGAGAGAGTAGCTACCGAAGTCGTTGTTACCTGAATCTTCCAGGTTCCCTGTGGAGATGTGTCAGGTGCACTTGCCGTCGTTGCAGGCTTTGGGAGGGCCATGGGAAGCAGAGGCCCGATCCAGGGCGACATTATTCCCAGACTGATGGATGCCAGGGCTGTCCATGTACGAAACCGGGCGTCACGGAGAAACCACCGCACGAGTACCCAGCCCATGGCCGTGAAGGCGAGCAGATGGAGGGCGAGATTCCACCAAAGGATCGTGTTCATGGGCGGGTGTCCTTTCCAGCTGGCTTCTTCGCCTGAGCCACCATCTCTTTGATCTCAGTCAGTTCCTTTTCTGAGATTTCCCCGTTCTCCACCAGGCACCGCACCAGGGCCAGGCTGCTGCCTCCAAAGAAGCGCTCCTTCAGTGCGGCCAAGACACTGCGGCGGCCGTGGGACTCGGCGACGGCGGGCGCATAGATGTGGGCCCGGCTGGTGTCGTCGCGCTTCACCCAGCCCTTGGCCTCCAGGCGGGTGAGTTGGGTTTGCAAGGTGGCCCGGGAGATGGGCTCCTGCCGGTCCGCATTCACGGCTTCCAGCAGATCATTGAGCGAAGTCGGAGCCAGCCGCCAGAGCTGATCCATGATGGCCTGCTCCGAAGAGGATAGCGCCGCTGGTGCCGATTTTTTGGACATGCGGCGATTCTTGCCGACAAATGTAAGAGTATGCAAGATTAAAAGTGAGACAAATGTCGGATGTTGTGGCTACGCCAGACAATTTCGGAGGCCTTTGCTTGTGATGGGTGAGAGATGCTCTAGAGCTCGACTGTAGTCCGACCCATGAAATTGACGGGGGAAACCGGGTGAAGATGCGCCTCATCTCAGAACGGCCTGATCACGTCACTCGTAATTCTGCCCGCACCATGAGAACTCGGAGATCATCTCCCAAGTGACTTGGAATATTTCAACTGGCTCGCGATCAAGGTCCCTCGGATCAGCAGAGGTGAGCGAGCCATCTGGGGCAATACAGACAACTGGTCCTGGCACGTAGCTACGTCCAGTGTCATCCCCCTCGGCCCAGCCGCCCAGTGCCCCTGTGGTGCCGCACTCGATGTACGTGCATGGATCGAAATTGTACCAGTATCGTCCGCTGGGAGCGGAGATGCCGAAATACCGCTGTTCATCCTTCAGTTGACCATTCTGGTCCATTTGCTGCAGGTCTTCAATTTGTCGTCCTACCTCACTCTTCCATTTCAGGTAGCCAGCATTTGCGTCGACATCAATAGCGTGCCCGGGACCTTGGAATGCGTCTCGTAACAAGGAAAAGAACTCGCTTAAGGTTAGACTCTCGTTGCTGGCAAATTTTCCAGCACGCCTGATCAAAGCAGAGAGATAGATCTCAAGGGGAGGCATGGCTTTGTCCTGCTTCTCCTTGATGAGAGTTGCGATGTGTTTGTAAAAGTCCCGGTTCGTGTTCACAGAATGCAAACAGGTAATTTTAAAGTGAAGGTGACGCCGGCGGTACGCCGGGCATCAGGGCTGTTTAGCTTCCGTCTTGCGGGCCAAGTATGCCAGAGCTCCCGCTACCGCCAGTGAAAAGGGACGAGAAGCATGATGGATCCCGAATAGACGGCTGCTGTTGCGATTCCCCATTTGTTTCTACTTTGATGAATGGCGGCATCGATAGCATTCGCAAGGGTGCAGGGAGGCCCGAGTGCGAGGCTTTAGGCGTCCCATAGTCCGCGACTGGCCCGTTGGATTTCCACCGTATAGCCCAAATCGATGAGTCGTTGAGCAAGGCTGTCGGCCTGCTCCTGGTAGGAAAGCGGAAACTCAAACGTGCTGCCTTGTTGGCACGACTCGAATCCTGATCGTGTATTCTTTTCTGGTATGAAGATGGAAAGCCGGGAAACGAGATGGGCAGCTGTTGCGACGTGTGGTGCGTCAACCTTTCCTGTGACTTGCAATATCAACGGTGGAGAAATGTGCGCGTCCAACGGAGCAAGAAAGGACGGGAATTTCTCGTGAGGTTCGGATGAAAGAGGAGTCCTTTCGCAAATGAGATTTTGTCGAATAAAGTCATTGGCGATCCGGTGAGCATCCTTGTCATCTTTCACACCGAGTTCCAGCACGGCGTCGTTTTGCAAAAGATTCAGTGGATCGTCTTGGTTGTCGGGCGAGGTGCCAAAGTGGCGCTTGAGAAGCTCCCTGACGCCTTCAATGTCGAATGCGGGGGGATCGCCCGCTTCGACTGAAAGTTTCCACGAAGCTCCCCACAACGAGGGGTGGGAAAATGTTGGCTTTGATTGATTCATGAAACTTTGAGGGTGTGGGCTGGAGTTTGGTGAGACAGAGATTGGTGCATTGGGGATCTGTCGGGCGAATCTCGAAATAGCAGTTGGCGATTGGCGTTGTGATCGTGTGTTGCAACTAACACAAGCAGTTGGACCAGTTAGCCAAGCTCGGTCCTGAGAGCCTCCAGCAGCTCGGCCTGTGAATGGAGTACTGATGCCTCCACTTCACGACCAAGTTTCGAGTATTCATTGGCTGCATCCCTGCGCTCTCGAATCTCGCGTTCAATGATCGTTGCCACAGCCTCTAGGCTAAGCAGGAGAGGTGTGACTTCGCCTGCTCCGAGTCCATTCACGCTGCCAGCAATGAGGTGGTCCGTATGTATCGGGGCGGAGGTAGCTGGTGGGGCCTCAGCATTCTCGATGGCGGCCAGAGTCTCGCGGAGGACTGCTATGACGTGACGCTGCCGTGCCCCAAGAGCCTCCCGCAGTTTGATGCGGAGCAATGTCTTCCAATCATCGACCATCTTCATGAGCGCAATCTAGCCCCTGCGCGAATGTCGGGTCAAACTGAAGATTTCAGGCTGGATGTGCAGGAGTCTTTGAAGGCATGCTATCTGCTCCCAGACGGGGCTACTTGCGCCAGAATGCCCACCAGCGTTTGGGGGTTACGTCAAGGCAGTCAGGAGCGTCCTGAAAAAGGTCCCGATACCGCCTATTGTGCTCGTCGGCGGAGTTGCCAAAGCCCGTGGTCTCAAACAGATCCCTCCAATGCCGCTTGGCGAGTTCAAAAATGAGGTCTTCGTCAGTATCGGACCTGGAGACTAGCTTCATGATGGCAAACCGAATGCGGTCCATTCCTGCGGAGTCACTGTTCTCGTGAAATGGAATGTTCTCTGATGCCTCGGCAAGCGGCCGATTTTTGACATGGACGTATGGGTGTCCTTCGAAAATTCGGGCCGCGATTTTTTAGCATCGTCATGACAAGGGGAGCGGCATGAGGGGAATCGCAAATAGGCTGGAGAAAGCGTTTTCGGTACGGGTGATTCAGAAGGACTCAAGTGTTCGCGTCAGTGCGTAGGGGCACTTAGATCATTTGGGCGAAACAAAAAACGGGTAGAGACGGCGCACCTCGTCGATCTCATCGGTCTTCACCTCGGGCTCCCCGCCGCGCTTGCCTGACCATATTGGGCCGTATGAGGCGAAGCCACGCAAGCCGACGATGACGGATGGGGAGTTGGTGCTGAATTGAAGTTCCTTTGCAGCCTGATCGGCGGCTGTCCAGGCGAGCTTTGCCAGCGTTTCCCGCGTCTGCGCATCTTTGTAGCTTTTCAGTTTGGGCACCTGGACGATGAAGGCAATCGAGTCGGGATTGTGACGGCAGTAGGTGAAAAAATCTGCACCCCCTAAGAAGGACCCTCCGCTGCCTCCAGTGAAGCGGTCAGCGTGGAGTGTCTTGATGATCGAGGCGAATTTTTCCGCTGCCCGTTTGGCTGGTATCGAATTACCGTGAGCCACACCATCGGAACCGGTAGAGATCAGTGAATTTGGCTCCTGAAATTCCGTCTTGCCCGGGTAGTCCTTGCGGTCGCTTACGAAATAACCGATGACCAGGCAAACGGCGAGAAAGGTGGCACCAGAGACGAGTTTGTTGACGAGTATGGATGCGAGTTTCCTAAGAATGGTTGCCATTGCGAGGGTGAGGTCTGACGTTCAGAGTGAATAGGGCTGCTGAGCCGCCTCCATCGCCTTGTGCTGCCTTGGATTCATGATCAGTCTTTGACCCATGACACTGTTTCAGTTCGCCCGCCAACGTTATTGATTCGATGTATCTATGCCGGAGCGTTCACCGGGGACCGTTGCAAGGGCAGGGTAACTCAGAGTCAACCTTTCATGCCCGAGTCATTTTGATGCATCCCGTTAGAACGCGTCCTTGGGAGGTGTCGTCGGCGATTCAAGTGGCGTCTTGGATCGGTGTCGTTCGGGGAGCTGAAAAGACTTCAAGTCATCATCCTGGGGGAAGGACGCTTGGGCAAGATTGAAGATGGCCTTTTCCAGTTCCGGTGACATCCCGAGCTCCGAAACGTGCGGCATAGGATGGGTCGCAGTCGGGCGACGGACCACGTGGAGATCGTGACAACGGAAGCAGCAGACGATGATGAACTCCGGCTCATCATCACCGATGAAGATCGCCAGCCCCGGCTCAAAGGCGCAAAGAGAAGCGTCTCCAAAGTGCTCGATATCGAGTAGCTGCTTCAACAGTGGCTTGTACTGGACATCTTTGAGCTCAGTCGCTTTTGCTCCAGCGTCAAGTTTTGGCAGCACTGGCCCTTTTCTCTCAAAATCCCAGTATCCAAGAGTGCCAATCGCTGCGTCAGTTGGACAGCGGAACAAGCGGACGCGCTTCGCAGCCGCCAGTTGTTTTGCGATGTCTGTTCGATCAAAGATGTCATCTGCGCTTTCCTCATCGTCCCGAGGGGTGATGCCTATCGTTCGCCACTCTCGAATGGAATGGAAGCCGCCATCGTCCTCGGCTTGCGAGCTGCAGGTGAAGACAATGATGAGCAGGGCAGCTAGAAGTGCAGGAAAGATCATAAAAATCTGGTTTGCCTGGCGTGGTTGTTGGCGATGGATGGTCCGACATGACAGCTAGTGCGACGATCAAACCCGCAAGATCTTCTCCATCGCTTTGCCCTTTGCCAGTTCGTCCACCAGCTTGTCCAGATTGCGGATCTCCCGCATGAGCGGCTCTTCGATGTCTTCCACCCGGATGCCGCAAACCACGCCTTTGATGAGATTGCGTGAGGGATTCATCCTGGGAGCCTCATTGAAGAACGTTTCGAAGTCCTTCTGGGCTTCCAGCAGCGCATCCAGCTCTTGCTGGCTATAGCCGGTCAGCCAAAGAATGATGGCATCAACTTCCTGCTTGGTCCGTCCCTTCTTTTCTGCCTTGGCGACGTAGAGAGGGTAGACACTCGCGAAGCTGGTCGTGTAAATACGATGCTTGGTGCTCATGCGGAATGAAAGTTGGTGGGCGTTGAGCAAAAGCAATGTGCGACACTTTTGGAGGGTATCCAGTACTTCGAGGCAGAAGTGAAGGCCTGGAACTAAAATCACCGACCGTCCCTTCAGGATGACTGAAGCGCCGTGGGAAGTGGAGCGACCTCCATGGCTTTGATCAAGCCGTTTGCAACGGTGAAACGATGGGCCACCACGTTGTCCGCAAGCACCGTCCCAGACAAGTCGAGTACGACCTGATGAACCTGCACCAGAATGCAATCGTCGTCTTCCTCATGAAAGGCGACCGGTTCGACGTGAGGATCAATCTCACTCCACTGTTCTGACCAGTAAGCCCGAACTTCCTCGGGGCCCTGGACAAATCCGCCCTTGAAAGCTTTCGGCCAGGTCACATCAGACGTCATGAGGGCGAGGGCGGAATCAATGTTGCGTGCGTTGAATGCCGCATAGGCGGCGCGAAGCACTCCGATTTTCGACGGGGATAGGTCAGGCATGGGGATGGGGAGCTTAAGGAGAGAGGGTTTTTACACGTGCCCGTATACATTAGGAGAAAGTTGGGTGGACTAGTCGCAGGGGGGCGAGGTGCATCCTCAGTCGTTTGGATCCCTCTCAGGGCAGTCTGGAGTCAGGTCGAGGTTCAGGGGTAAGTTTCGCCGGACAAGGCCGCGCATGAGCGAAACGGGAAGCTCGAACGAGCAGGACTTCGGAGGGACTGCAAATTCGCAAAAGATGTCCGCCTGATATTTGGTTGTGAGACGTTGCCACAGATCCGGGTCGTCAGGCAGCCTGCTTAGCATGTACTCGACGCCTTCGTGCCAAAGCGAATCGGGAGCTCCTCGGATAACCCACAACCAGGAACCATGCCGGCTGGTCATTTCGGTACCATCGGGCAGTGTGAGGATTGAATTGGGGGCGTTCGATGAGGTCGGCTCAATGCCTAGCAATTCTGTCAATTCGGTCGGATGCTCATCAGTGCTGAAGAAGCGCAGCGAAATCTCTGGCGCAGGAGGTGGGCCACCGAAAAATGCCTGCTCGATGAAGGTGCCGAATGTTTGGGAAACTGTATCACTCATGGGGTGCTTTGGGGTGAAGTGGAAAGCAGGGGCGCTCAGGTTGTGTAAACATCGCCAGCACCGCTTTATTTGAAGACGGGACGCCTTGGAATTTAGTCGTGGTGATGAGATTGTCGGCGAATTAGTCATTGCCTCCACAGCCACGTCAAGCCAACGGCCCATCATGCTTGGCAATTTGATCTGCGGGCGCAAACCAAGGAGCATGCTCCGCCCAACAGATGTTCGCCTGAGGCCTCATGCCTGGATCCGAGTCTAATGTTCCGCTCGGCACGACCCAGAACTGCCGATTGCGGCTCAACTTGGGCACAGGTGAGCCACAGTTCTTGCAAAAGCACCTCGGGAACCCCGGGTTCTCATTGGTGTCCACAAACATCTCGATGAGGTCTTCGCCCTGGGTCCATGTCACTGAACCTTCGGGAAATGCCAGGTTCGCGGCATGTATGGAGCCACTCGATTTTTGGCATGAACGGCAGTGGCAATAGAGAAACTTAAGCGGTACTCCTTTAACCTCGAAGGCTACCTTGCCGCAGAGACACGACCCTGTGATTGGAGCCGCCTCTGTGTTGGGTCCTGTTGATTCCAGCTTTGTGCTCATCGGATGTGGGTGAGTTCTACGGTGTTTAGCAAATCCAAAAGCCTCCGGATGTCGACTCCTGTAGGCATTGGAATGGCTCCGTTTCAAGGATTGGCGATAGATAAGTTCGATTGGAGGCCCCGGTGGTTGTCTCTGGCGCATTGTCCGTCCCCTAAAGTCTGGTTAGACTTCTTTTCTTGGGGTGCCTTGTCCATTTTTACCAGACCAGTGCTGAGGTCCAGCTGCGAGTGGCCAAGCTCTGCGACGATCTATGCTTGGGGGTGTTGCCAGCTCTTGTAGACCGCTTCCAGGCTGTAGCCGTCGGGATCAAAAACGTTCGCAGCGTAGTAGCGGGGATCGTAGTACAAGCGAGCGGCAGGTTTACCATTGTCGGTGGCGCCCGCAGCCATTGCCGCATCGTAGAAGCCGTTTACCTCGGCCTGACTCTTGGCGACAAAACCGACGTGCGCAGCCTTGGCGTCTGCTTCGCCCTGCCTGAGCCAGAAGAAGACGCGGCCATCCCGTCCGAAGCCCTTAAGATCGGGGTGGCCGGGTGGGCCATCCTTACCGTCGTAGGCGATCACATGCTCGATGCCGAGCGGATTGAGCGCCGCTTCGTAAAAGGCAACGGATCGATCGATATCCCTGACCGTTATGAAGACGTGGTCGAGCATAGGTCCGTGTTTTTGTTGATGGATTGTAAGACGTTGTGGTGACGTCTGTCGATAGGGGCGTTGCAGATACTCAGGTGAGCATGCAAATGGACGTCGCTGGCATTCCATCCGGGATGCAATTACCCTTTTTGATCATCCGAAACAATATTTCTACTTCCCAGTGGAGAGATGCCCCCCTCGCACATGCGGTTTGTAGATAGCTTGCCGAACAGACCAGAAACTACACCTTCGCCACCACCAAGCTCGAATCCACGCCGCCGAAACCAAAGGAGTTCAGCAGCGCGGCTCGCACCTCCGCCTCGCGCCCATGATAGGGCACGTAGTCCAGCGGGGCGCAGTTCGTCTTTTCTAAGTGGAGGGTGGGCGGGAGCCAGCCGTTTTCCATCCCCAGCAGGGTGATGGCACACTCCATGGCCCCGGCAGCGCCGAGGGCGTGACCGGTGTAGGGCTTGGTGCCGGAGGTGGGGGGCGTGTCCGGGCCGAAGAGGGCGGCGATCTGTGCGGCCTCATTCACATCGTTCTGGGGCGTGCTGCTGGCGTGGGCGCTGACGTAGGCGATGTCGGAGGCGTTGAGCCGCGCGTCATCCAGCGCCATCTGCATGGTGCGGTAGAGCGGCTCGCCATCCGGACGGGGGATGGTCATGTGGTGGGCCTCGCTGGTAAGGCTGAAGCCCACCAGCTCTGCATAGATCCTCGCGCCACGGCGGGTGGCGTGGTCGTAGCTCTCGACCACAAAGCAGGCGGCACCTTCGCCCATGACAAAGCCGTCGCGGCCCACATCGAAGGGGCGGCAGGCGTGGGCGATAGGATCGCCCTGCCAGCGGCTCATGGTGTGGATGAGATCAAATGCTGTAAACGTCAGCGGGCTGAGCGGGGCCTCTGAAGCTCCGGCGATGATGACATCCGCGTGGCCTTCGCGAATCAGCCGCAGCGCATCGCCCAGAGCCACATTGCCGCTGGCGCAGCTGTTCGAGTGGGTGGTAGCCGGTCCTTGCAGGCCGAAGTGGATGGAAATGTTGCTGTGCGTGGAGCCGCCGTAGATCTGCAGGGCAAGAGCCCGGGGCACGCTCTTGACACCTTCGGAGAGAAACTTGGCGTGATGGCGTTCGGCATCGGCGATGCCGCCCAAGGCGCTGCCAAAGCTCACGCCGATGCGGGGATACTTGGAGCCGGGAGCGAGATCCAGGCCGGCATCTTCAATGGCAAGCTTCGTCCCCACCATGGCAAACTGGGTGCAGCGGTCCCAGCGTTTGGCCTCGTGGGAGGGGAACCACTGGTTGACATCGAAATCCAGCATTTCCGCTGCGCACTGGGCCTTGTTGGCGCTGGCGTCGAAGCTGCGAACGCGGGCAATGGGGCTCTTCTCTGCCAGCAGGCCCTGCCAGAAGGCGGACTTGCCCGTGCCGATGGGCGTAACAGGGCCGATACCGGTGATGACCGCGCGGCGTGGGTCGGGATAGCGGGGGATGTCTCGGCTCACGGGCACGGATCAGCCTTTGAAGATCACAAACTTGCGCATGGCGTAGTTCACCATGAAGGAGGTGAAGACGAACGCGAGCTGCGCCACGGAACTGGGGACTGCATAGCGGCCCACGAGGAAGTCAATGACCCACAGACCTGGGAAGAATCCGCAGGCGGCCACGCCGAAAAAGAGGGCCATCTCCTTCCATTTGCTGTGGCGACCAGGGGTGAAGACAAACAGGATGTTCGTAAAGTAGGCGGCCACCGCGCCAAAGGGGAAGGCAATGATGTTGTTCAACAGCAGGTTGTGCTTCCGCGCTTCCTCCGTGAGCGCCACGCCGTCCACCAACATCCCTTTCAGCGCGGGGAAGGCGGTCAAGGAAAGAACCGCGACCAGGCCCTGATGGATGACGGTGGCAATGACGCCACAGGTGGCGTACACCATGAACTGGACGAAAGGGGGCACATCGCGGTTTCGCACCCGGATTAGAATGGTTTTCAGGTCATTCTTGAGCAGGAACGTAAACGTCTCAGAGAGGGCGGAAGTCATGTGGCGGCAGGGGATGTAGCCCAATCCAGCGCGGCAGCAAGGGAATGCGGAGGCGTGAGTCTGAACTTTCACTCACCGAAGCGGGATTTCCACTCCACCAGGCGCTCCTGCACGTGGGCGCGGCGCTGGCCGGGGCTGAGCTCCCAGACCAGCGGGGTGCCCTTGGGAACGAGGGGGAGGAGCGTGTCAAAATCCACTCCGCCGCCGGTGAAGGGGATGCGGTGGTCCCGGGCGGGCCACTCCACGTCATGCACATGGCAGCCCAGCAGTCGGGGGGCGATTTCCCCCAGAAGCTCGGCGTGATTCAAAAGACCCAGGTTCGCCTTCCGCTGGACGTGGCCGAAGTCATGCCAGAAGCCGATCCACGGGCAATCCCGGTAGTGGTCTAGCAGTCCCAGCATCTCAGGCTCATTTGGCACCTGCTCGAAGTGACTGCGGGTCTCGACCCCGAGGACGATCTGGTATTGCTCACACTTGGGCAGCAGTTCATCCAGCGCGGCGCGAGCGAGGTCGAGGTAGGGTTGGGAGAGCTTGGTCCGCTTCTCCACGAACTCAAGTTTCAGTGCGGTGTACTCCCGGGAATAGATCTTTCCGGCCAGCGTGAGAGCCTCCAGTTTGGCGGTGTAGCTCTTCATCGGCACAGTGCCCAAATGCAGGACCACCCGACGGGCGCCAAGCCTGGCCGTCATCTCGAGAGTGGCCTCCGTGAGATTCAGCGCGCGGAAGCGCTCCGTCTCGCGGTGGGACGTGAATTCAAACGCATCCGGGGCGTCCATCAGCACCTCCACCGGCGGGGGGCAGAAGTTGTGCACACTGGAGATCTGGATGACCTTCTGATCCACCGCCTGGAGGAGCCCCGGGAGGTGGGTCACCTTCAGCCCATGGCTGACTTCGATGTGATCGAAGCCCAGCATCCGTGCCTCCATGGCAAGCTGCATGCCGTCCTCATGGCGGTGGCTGTTCCAGCAAGTGGAAAGGGAGAGCATGGGGGAAAGTTAAAAGTTAAGAGTGAGAAGCTAAAAGTTCAGAGAAGCGGGCCATATTCAGAGGGCTGTTGAACAGGGGCCTCGTGCTTGGTGGTTGTCTCATCACTCATCACATCTAACGCTTAACCGCTCGCGCTATTCCTTCACGCGCTCAGTGACAGCACCCAGCATGCTCAGCTTTTCATCCAGGTGCTCATAGCCACGATCAATGTGATAGAGGCGGTGGATCTCAGTGGTGCCTTTGGCGGCGAGGCCGGCCAGCACGAGGGCGGCGGAGGCGCGCAGATCACTGGCCATGACTGGGGCACCACTGAGGGTTTCGACGCCCGTGATGCGGGCGGTGTCGCCATCGAGCTCGATGTTGGCGCCCATGCGCTTCAACTCAGACACGTGCATGAAGCGCTGGGGGAAGATGGTTTCCTTGATGCTGCTCAATCCGGGGATGAGGCAGGCCAGGGCGCAGAACTGGGCCTGCATGTCCGTGGGGAAGCCCGGGTACACCCGCGTGGTGAGGTGGAAGCCCTTGGGCGCACCGCTGCCGGGCATGATGGTCACGCTGTCCTTCGTGGAGGTCACCTCGTACCCCGAAGCCAGGAGGGTGTCTGTCACATTCTTCAGGTGCGCGGGAACGACCCTCTTCACCATCACGCCGTCACCAAAGATGGCGCCGGCAACGAGGAAAGTACCCGCCTCGATGCGGTCCGGAATGACGGTGTGTTCCGCACCATGCAGTTCTTTGACGCCTTCGACGACGATGCGCGTCGTGCCAGCACCCTCGATCTTGGCCCCCATCTTGATCAGGAAGTTGGCCAGGTCTTCCACCTCGGGTTCTGCGGCAGCGCCTTCGATGATGGTGGTGCCCTTGGTGAGCACGGCGGCCATGAGCACGTTGTCCGTGCCCAGCACCGTGGAGCCGAACTTGCCCAGCAGGTTCATGGTACAACCCTTGAGCGGCTTCTTGGCCTCAATGTGGATGTTGCCCCCGTCCATCTGCACCTTGGCGCCCAGATACTCCAGGCCCTTCAGGTGGAGGTCCACAGGGCGGTCACCAATGACGCAGCCTCCGGGCATGGAGACGACGGCCTTGCGCAGGCGGCCCGTGAGCGGGCCCATCACGCAGATGGAGGCGCGCATCTTCCTCACCAGGTCATAAGGGGTGTCGGGGATGATTTTCTCCGCCTTGATGTTCACCGTGCCGCTGGCGCGCTCCACTTCCGCCCCCAGGGCACGGAGGATCTGCAGCATGTAGTTCGTATCGCTCAGGTCAGGCACCTGGCGGATCACGCAATCATCCTTGGTCAGCAGCGTGGCCGCCAGGATGGGCAGGGAGGAGTTCTTGGAGCCGCTGATGAGAACCTTGCCGCGCAGACGGTTGCCGCCGTGAACGATGAGCTTTTCCATGAGAGAGGAGTTAGGGGAGAGGGGTCAGGATGGAATTGAAGAGGAGTCGTCCGCAGTGCTTGCTTCATCCGGTGAGGCCGGTGGAGCGGGCGGCAGGGGAGGGCGACGGGCAAAGACGAACCGGGGAATGCCCGCGAGATCCTCGGCCGACTGGATGGCCTGAAATCCGAGTTTCTGCAAGCGTTCGCTGACGGCAGATGCTTGATCGTAGTGGAGCTCAAGGGCCAGCAGGCCGTTTTCCGTAAGGTGCTCTGGAGCCGTTTCCAGCAGTCGATCCACGATAACCAGCCCGTCTGGGCCACCATCGAGCGCCAGATTCGGGTCATGCGCGACCTCACGGCTGATCTCCTTGAGTTCGGCCGTGGGGATGTACGGGAGATTGGCCACGATCAGGTCAAACGCTCCATCCGCATGCTCCAGCAGGTCGCTGCGCACCAGGCGAACTTTTTGCCCATTGAGACCGAGCCGTCCGGCATTCAGTCGGGCCAGTTCCAGGGCATCTTCCGAGATGTCCACCAGGAGCACTTCGGCGGCAGGCCAGGCCTTGGCAAGGGAAAGGCCGATGCATCCTGATCCGGTGCCGACATCCAGAAGGCGATGCGGAGGCTCACTTTTGGGGAACCATTTGTCCACCAGCAGATGCACGAGATGCTCCGTCTCCGGCCGGGGAATGAGGGCGCGATGATCGCAGACAAACTCGCTGTCGTGGAACTCCACCGTGCCGAGCAGGTGTTGCAGGGGCTCACCCTCGCCGCGACGCTTCAGAAGCACGCGCAGCGGCTGTAGTTCTGGCTCAGCGAGCGTCTGGTCAAACCGGAGATACAGATCCAGCCGACGGCAGCCCAGCACATGCGCCAGGAGGTGCTCCATGTTCAGTCGCGCGTCTTCCACCCCGCGTTTGGCGAGGTAGTCCGCGCCAGATTGCAGGGTCTCCAGAAGCAGCTTCATGAACTGCGTTCCGTAGCAGGGAATGCAAGTCAGTAAAAAGTAAAAAGTGAAAACTGAAAAGTTTCCAGGGAGCCTGAGTACTCAGGGCCCAGTCTTTCAGCCTCCTTCATCCACACTGCGGAGGCGACGGCTCAGGCCGCGCATGACGTGGAGGGCGAAGTTCGGCACCTCGTGCACCATGAACTCAAACCGCTTTTCGTTGATGGGGATGAGCTCGCAGTCCACACTGGCGACGGCGGTGGCGGTGCGTGGGCCGTTCTCGATGATGGCCATCTCGCCAAAGAAGCCATCCGCCTTCACCACCTCCACGAGGCGGCCTTTGACCTTCAATTCCACCTCTCCCTCTTTGACGACATACAGGGAATCGCCGTCTTCGCCCTCGGTGAAAATGACTGTGCCAGCAGGAAATGGAACAGGCGGGGTGTCTGCTTCAAAAATGTTAGGTAGTCTCATGGAGGTGGCGGGAGAAGGTGCTGGGTGCGGGCAAGTGCCCGTGCTGGAGCCATTAAAACAGTGTTTTCAAATGCTGCCAGAACGGGTTGATGGCAAAAATGCGCCCTCCCTCCACCGCAGGAATCGGGCCTTTGTGCTGCTGTCAGTGAGGATGGGGGGACGTTTTTTCCCCGAGTTGCTTGCCCAACATGAATTCGATATGCCTCTCCACGATGTCGCCCATGCTCAAGCAGTCGTCGAAGACGTCGGTACCGTGGTACTCGCCGAGTTCCGTCTTGAGTTGCACCACCTTGGGCGGCGGCTCGGCAGGGTGGTGTTTCATAGCGCGGAAGAGGGAGCGGAGGCGGGACTTCTCTGAGAGGTACCTACGAGCGATGAGGCTGCGCTCCTCCTGCTGGTACTGCTGCATGGTGGCGTAGTTCAGGTACTTCGTGCAGAGTTTCACCACAGGGAGGTTCTCCTTGTAGAACTGGGGCAGGTACACGCTCTTGGCGCCCTCGTAGCTCTGTTGGTCAAAGTCGATGGCCCGCACGCGGTACTGCGTCTCCTCAAAGTCCGGCGTCATGTCCACCACGTAGTTGTAGCTGCGCATGTCCCCCAGCAGGCGGATGAAGCAACGCTCGCTGAACTTCACGAACTCCTTGGCGATACGGACGCGGTTCACGTCAGAGCGCTCGAAGTACTCGCTGATGAAGACGTCCCCTGGCACGCCGGCGATGTGCTCCTCGATCAAGGTGTCCTCATGCACGAGGTAGTTGATTCGGTTGGGGGAGAGGAGGTGCTCCAGTTCCAGTCCATACACGCGGGAGGCATCCGCCACCTTGATGTAGAAGTGGTCGTAGTTGTCGTTGTACTCGTTGACCACGCGGATGCGGAAGGGCTTGCTGTTGCCGAAACCGCAAAAATCCACCCGCTCCACATAGAGGTGGGGCACCGCTTTCAGGTCGCCTGTCTTGAGCAGGGAGTAGATGCTGGTGAGGCGTGGCCACAGGTCCTTCAGCTGGGAGCGCTCATACACCACGGTGTCCCAGAGGGTGCTGCGCCCCTCCTTGTCCATCAGCGGGTAGGCGCTCATGAAGCTCTGGAGATCCCGATAGAGCGCAGGAAGGGCCGCGAGCCGGCCATAATGCCGGAGGTAGGTTCTGAGCTCGTCACTGATGGTGATGAACTCTTTGCGACGCGTGATGGTGGGAGCTTCGTCCGGCATGGGAAATTTTTGAGGAGTCTAGCCTGAAAGAGTCTTGTCAGCACGCAGCAAACCTGCCATTAAATGCCGCCGTGAATTTTTGGCAGCTAATTCCGTGCCTCCTCGCCACCTCCAGTCTCGCACTGGCGGAGGACGAACTGCCGTTGCCGGTGTTCGGTCCGCTGCCGGAGCGTGCGCCCGAGGTCCAGAGCCAGGGGCTGCTCAGCCCCACCGCCGTCATCAAGCCGCCCACCATGGGGCCTGTCTTGGTGACGCCCGACATGTCCCGGCCGACCGTGGTGATCAAGCCGCCTACCGGGGATGCTCCCGTGGCGGTGGCCCCGGTGCAGGCTGAAAAAGAGATTCTCCCGCATGTCACCATTGGTGGCGTGTACACCCCTGGTAAAACGCCGCGGGAGCTTGCCCAGGCGGAGATCGAGCGTCGCAATCAGGAGAAGGCCATCCGCCAGCAAATTGCGGAGGCTCACGTGAATGGCAGCACCACCCAGCTCCGTCAGGTGATCGTCATGAGCGGTCCCGTGGATACAGCGGTGGGCCGCTCTCCCACGCCTCCTGGCGGGGGTGTGCAGGGGACAAAGGTGACCTTGATTGGCATTGCGGGCAATGACGCGGTAATCAAGAACTTGGAGCCCTTCTTTGGCTCGCCAGTCACTCCGGACAGTGAGAAACGTCTTATTGAAGCCGTGAAGACGGAGATCGCAGGGAAGGGCATGGAGGTCCGGATTGCCGGATGGTGGCCCCAGGAAGGCGTGATGGCCGTGAGCGTGGTGCCTAAAGGCTAAGCTGGTAGTTCGGTGATTCAGTCGTTCAGCGAACTGGTCGAGGGATTTGCTCCGAAGGGGGCCCGATAGATGGTCTTGAGACTATTGGTTGCTGAGTGGCGGGGTTGTTGAATGTTCGGCTCATGATTCGCCCGCTCAACATCGCCGCCATTGGAAACGAGATCGCCATCGCTTGGGAGGACGGCAGGGAGAGCTTCCTCCCCATGGAGAAGCTGCGCGCGGCATCGCCGAGTGCGGAGAATATTGGCGAGCGGGATTTGCTGGGGAAGCTGTACGGTGGCACGAACCAGAAGGAATACCCGGGGGTGAGTGTGACCGGGTGGAAGTCTGTGGGGGGGTATGCGCTGCTGTTTGAATTCAGCGATGGGCACTGCACCGGGATCTACCCGTTTGACTATCTTCGTCGTTTGGCCGACGAATGATGGAACAGGAAAAAGGAGATGCCCATGCCTCTAGCAGTTGATGTGCCCCCCGTGCTTAATCACCGTCTCGTCGGCAAGACGCAGGGGGCGGGTTTAGGATGTTCACTCATCGCCGCCATCGTCTTGCTGGGTTTGGGGAGTTCGATTCTCTTTTACGGCTCCACCGGTGCGGACAAGAGGTGGCTGGCTTGGCTGGTGGGTGGCGGCATGTGTTTCCTGGGCACGCTTTTCATCTGGTCATGGATCACCCAGCTCTTTGCGGTGGGAACGATGGCCACATTGGTGGAGGTCTCTGAGCTGCCGATACGACCAGGCTCCGAGTTCAAAATGGCGCTGATCCAGCCCGGTCCGGCCGCTCTCCGCTCTGTGAAGGTGAAGGTGATCTGTCGGGAGACTACCAGCCGGGTGGTAACCAAGCACATGGGTAAGGGCCGAGCTCCTCGCCGTGATCGGATGGTGAGCGAGAAATTTCTCCATGAACAGGTGCTGGCAGAGGCCAGAGACCTTCGGGTCACGGCGGGCGACGCCTGGCAACAGACCTATGATGTCGCCCTCCCGGCAGGACTGCCAGGGTCGGAGCTGATGAAAACGCCCCAGGTCCGGTGGACGGTGGAACTCACGGGCAAGCTCCATGGACTGGGCCGGTTTTATCGTGTGCATGAGTTGGATGTGGCAGAAGGTTGACGCTTTTAACGACCTTTTCCGGGCGCGGCGGCATGTCTTGTGCTTGGTTGGGAGACAAGACCTTGGAAACGAAGCCTGCCTCAACACTGATCGAACATGGATTTAAACTCCTTGATAAGGAGTTGTCCTTTCTCATGGAAGCCTTTGCTGCGGCCCTGCGCCGGATTGGCGAGCCTGAACTGGCGGATCGCATGCCCTGGACGGGGCAGCCTCTGCCGGAGCAATCCGGGCCCAATCGACCGCTCTGCCAGGCATACTCCACCGCATTCCAGTTGCTGAACCTAGTCGAGGAGCGCGTCGCCCTACAGGTGCGACGCCTGCGCGAGAAGGAACTCGGACCCCTGGCTGAGCGGGGGCTGTGGCCAGACAAGCTGGCCGCCATGCGGGAACTGGATCTGGATGCCCGCGCCATGGTGGAAATCATGAAGTCCGTGCGCGTGGAGCCAGTGCTCACGGCGCACCCCACGGAAGCCAAGCGGGACAGCGTGCGCGAACGGCATCGCGAGATCTACGACCTCCTGGAGCGCAGGGAGAACCCTGCCTTTACCCCTCGCGAGCAAGAGCGTGTCCGGGGTTTCTTGGAGGCCCAGTTGGAATCCCTTTGGCGCACGGGAGAAATTCACGTCACCCGACCCAGCATCGCTGAGGAACTGGAGAATGCCCTCTTCTTCTTGCGCGAGGTCTTTCCTGAGGCGGTCACCCGGACCCGGACCCATTTGCGCGAGGCCTGGATTGCGGCGGGGCTTGACCCCGTAGCGTTGAAGGAGCTTCCGCCTTTAATCCGCTTTGGCACCTGGATCGGTGGCGACCGCGACGGGCATCCGTTTGTGACTGCCGAGGTCACGAAGTCTTCTCTCCAGTCACTGCGCAATAATGCGCTCCGGCTCTTTGCCCGCAAATTAAACCGGCTCGCCTACAACCTCCCGCTGAGCAAACACTTCCAGGAAGTGCCTGCCTCACTGGGGGAACTGGTGACTCGTCTGGTAAAGGAGCTGGAAGGCTACGAGGTGGTGGATGTGCCAGCCCTGCTGGATCACCACGATGAGGAACCCTGGCGTCTGGCCGCTTCTTTGATGCGCGGAAAGCTGTTGCTGACGCGTGATCATCCGGATGCCGCCACGATCTATGCCGCTCCTGCGGCACTGGATGCTGACCTCCTTCTCCTGGCGGAATGTCTGAGTGCGGTCGGCGCAGAGCATCTGGTGCAGGATTATGTGGATCCTCTTCGCCATCAGCTTGCGGCCTTTGGCTTCCATTCGGCGATCCTGGATGTGCGGCAGAATTCTGCCTTCCATGAGAAGGCGCTCACGCAGCTCCTGGTGAAGGCGGGTGTGCCCAATGCCGCCAGCTTCCCAAGCTGGTCGGAAGGGGAAAAACGGACGCTGCTGGACCATGAACTGGCGTCGCCCCGGCCGTTTCTTTCCCCTGGTCTCTCGGCGGGACCTGAGGCCGATGCGGTGCTGGAGTGTTATCGCGTGCTGGCCGAGTACCGTGCCCGCCACGGCGGGGCAGGTCTCGGTTCGTTGATCGTTTCCATGACCCGCGGGGTGAATGACCTCCTCACGGTTTATGTGCTGGCGCGGGAAGCGGGCCTGATCGAGCTCACCGCTCAGGGCCTGCGTAGCCCGCTGCCAGTGGTGCCCCTGTTTGAGACCATGGACGACCTCGCCCATGCGCCGTCGGTGGTGGATGATTTCCTCAGCCACCCGGTCACCCGCATCAGCTTGACGGGGGAGGGCGGTAGCAACACGCCCGACTTCCAGATGATGCTGGGCTACTCGGATTCCAACAAGGACTGCGGCATCTTTGCCAGCCAGTGGGGCCTTCATCGTGCCCAGGAGGCCTTGTTTGAGGTGACGCGTCGTCACGGTGTGCGTCCGGTGTTCTTCCATGGGCGTGGTGGGACAGTGGGCCGCGGAGCCGGTCCGACCCATTGGTTCATGGAGGCTCTGCCTCATGGATCGCTGGGCGGCTCGTTCCGCATGACGGAGCAGGGGGAGACCATCTCCCAAAAATACTCACACCTTGGCTCTGCCACCTACCAAGTGGAGACCCTCACCGCTTCCGTATCCGCCGCCACGGCCAAGCACCGCCATGCGTCCAAGCCTGCTGATCCTTGCCGCGAGATCCTGGACCGGCTCGCCGGCTGGAGTATCGAGGCCTACCGCGGCCTGCTGCATGCACCGGACTTCATCACCTTCTACCGCGAGGCTACGCCAATTGACGCGCTGGAGAACTCCCGCATTGGTTCGCGTCCCTCGCGTCGCACGGGACGCGCCAGTCTGGAGGATCTTCGGGCCATCCCCTGGGTCTTTTCCTGGACGCAGTCCCGCTTTTATCTGCCGGGTTGGTTTGGGGTCGGCTCCGCCTTTGAGCGGCTCAAGGTGGAGGCTCCGGATGACTATGCAGCTTTGGAAGGCAGCATCTCAGAGTCCAGCTTCCTCCGCTACGTGCTGACCAACATGGACGGTTCCATCGTCAGTGCGAATGAGGAGATCATGCTGGCCTACGGGTCCCTCGTCACCGACGAGGCCGTCCGGACGCGGTTCATGGAACTGATCATCGCCGAGTTTCATCGTACCCGCGAGCATCTGGGCACCATCCTGCACGGCGGCGGCTTCGGCTCCCGCCGACCCCGCATGGCCCGCACCCTTCAGGTTCGTGAGGCTCCGCTCAAGGTGCTGCACCACCAGCAGGTCGCCCTGCTGAAGGAGTGGCGGAGGCTTACAGCCGCCGGAGACACTGCCGCTGCGGAGGCCATGATCCCGGACCTGTTAATCTCGATCAACGCCATTGCTTCGGGGTTGAGGACCACGGGTTAGGGCGGTTCGGTGCGTCAGTGCGTCGGTTGGGGGTTCGAGGTATCTTGAGCCTCCAGCGTGATGCTGGCCTGCAGTGGGTCCTTCTTCGGGGGGGGAGCAACACCTGGATGCGGAGCATCTTTGGGACTGCGGCGAGAATCGCCGCTTTTGGGAGTCCTGTGTGGGGCAAGTAGCCTGTGTGTGCAGCGGAGTTCGTGAGTTTTTGCGGGGACCAACAGGTAGGAGTACCTCATAAGGCCCTGCCAAAGCGGTGATTCTCACCGCAGTCCCAAAATCCTGCTTCGCAGGATCAGGTGGTGGATGCAGTGGGTAGTTGGGTGTGTGTTCGGCTTCCCGTGTCGTGGGGTGGGGGGCTGAACCGCTGGAAGCCGGTGGCACTTTTCATTTCACTTGCACTCCGCCTCTTCAGCCGTATCCAGTGGCCAGTTTATCTCCTTAATGTCTCTCCTCGTCACACGCCCTAAATGGCAACACCTCTGGCTTTGGCTGCTCAAGCCAAAGGGCGCGGTGATCGAGTGACGCGCTGGATGATTGAAACGCAAGCCCTTAAGTGGCGCGATTTTCCCGGATCCAGCAGCAGGCTAGGTGCCTGCCAGGCTTCTCTCTTCACTACCCGCCCGACGCTCCCAGCCTCGGGCGTTTATGTTTCCATGCCTCGGTTTCGCTTTGCCTTCCCTTGTCCCCCTGACCCATGTCCCGCAGTTTCAAATCCTCGCTCGTTACCTTTCTCATCGTTGCTGGCAGTTCGCTGTTCTTCTGCTCCAAAGCTGTGTTCGTAAAACTGGCCTACCGCTATGGGTTGGATGCCGTGACGACGCTGGCACTGCGCATGGCCATGGCGTTTCCGTTCTTTTTGATCGGCGGGATTTGGGCCTCGTCTGGCAAGCAGGTTCACCCGCTCACGAGCCGTGACTGGGCGAGGCTGGCCTTGCTGGGATTTTGCGGGTGGTATTTCTCCTCTGTCATCAACTTCATGGGCCTGGAGCATGTGAGCGTAGGGCTGGAGCGGATGATCCTGTACACCTATCCTTCCATCGTGCTGCTTGGATCGGTCATTGTCTTGCGCAAGCCGCTGAGGTGGGGTGTGGCAGGAGCCATGCTGCTCTCCTACTTGGGCATCTTGATTGGCTACTATGGCGAGGCCAGTGCCAAAACAGGCGGGGAGACGTGGCTGGGAGCGCTGCTGGTATTCGGCAGTGCGATCTCTTACGCCATCTTCGTCCTCATGAGCGGTGAGATGATTGCGCGAATCGGTCCTATCCGCTTCACCTCATGCGTGGTGGGTTTCTCCTGTCTGTATGTCCTCATCCACTTCGTGCTCACGCATCCCCCGGGAGCCATCCTGAAACTGCCCCCGGGTGCCTATGGCTGTGGAGTGGCTCTTGCCATCGCGGGCACGGTTATACCCTCTTACCTGTTCGGCATCGGGCTCAAGCGCGCTGGAGCTCAGGCCTTTGCGGTCATCGGAATGATCGGCCCCTTGGGGACCGTCGGACTCGCCTGGATGCTGCTGGGAGAAGCCATCAATCCTGTGCAGGTGCTGGGTCTGGCATTGACCCTGGCTGGTGGGGCGATGGTGGCGGTGAGGAAGTGAGACAAGAGCAAGGAGTTAGAAGGTATGGGTGATGAGTGAAGAGCGCTGATTCGGCAGTTTCAGCGCTACTTGCACTTAACCCTTAACTTCTAACTCTTAACCTTCACTTCACACCCCAATCTGCTCCTGAATCGCTGCCGCAATTTTGCCAGCTTGATCCTCGATGTACTCGGGATCGCGGCCTTCAATGAGCAGACGGATGAGGGGCTCGGTGCCGGAGTAGCGCAACAGCACGCGACCCAGACGGCCGAGCTTTTTCTCGGTCTGAATGATGAGGGCGTTGGCGGCTTCAAGCTCCTGGATGGCCGGCTTGGATTTCACGCGAAGGTTGCGCTTGGCCTGGGGGAAAGGGGTGAGCACCTTGCGAAGTTCGCTGAGTGGTTCACCCGTCTCGGCCATGATTTTCAAGATCTGGAGGGCGGCGATGAGGCCGTCGCCGGTGGAGGCGTGATCACGAAAGACGATGTGACCGCTTTCCTCAGCTCCAAAGTTGAGGTCCTGTTTGCGCATGGCGGCGATCACATAACGGTCGCCCACATCGGTGCGCACCACTTTGCCCCCCATGCCTGTGACGAGGTCGTCCAGGCCGTAGTTGCTCATCGTGGTGACCACGGCGGTGCTCTCACGAAGGGTGCCCTTGCGCAGCATGGAGACCACGGCGATGGCGATCAGTTCATCTCCGCTCAGGCGCTGGCCCAGTTCGTCGCACAGGGCCACCCGGTCCGCGTCGCCATCGTGGGATACGCCGACCTGGGCACCGGTTTGAGTGACGAGGGCCTCAATGATCTCCGGGTGAGTGCACCCGCAGTGAAGATTGATGTTCGCGCCGTCTGGGGAGGAGTGAAAAGGGATCACCTCTGCACCGAGACGTTTCAGCGTTTCCGTGCTGGTGAAGGATGCTGCCCCGTTCGCATTGTCGAGGGCGATCTTCATGCCAGTGAGCCGGCGGCTCTGCATGGAAGCCATGGCATGGGCGATGTAACGTTCTGCGGACCCCTGCAGCACGTGGGTGCGGCCGATGCTGGTCTCATGAGGCCGGTTGGCCAGGAGGGCCTCATTCGTCATGGCGGCCTCAATAAGCAACTCCTCGTCATCCGTCAGCTTGTATCCGTCACCGCCCACGAATTTAATGCCGTTGTCGTAGAAAGGGTTGTGTGAGGCGGAAACTACCGCTCCAAAGCTGGCCCCTTCCTGTTGGGTGATCAGCGCCACGGCCGGGGTGGGTACCAGGCCGCACAGATGCACATCCACCCCCATGGAGTTGAGGCCAGCCACGAGTGCTGCCTCCAGCATGTCTCCAGAGAGGCGAGAGTCTCGGCCTACGATGCAGCAGGGGCGTGCACCCTTGCGAGAGGCCCCCTGGCCAAGCACCTTGGCAGCCGCCTGACCCAGGCGCATGACGAATTCAGGCGTCATAGGGTGTTTGTTGGCCACTCCTCGCACACCGTCGGTACCAAAGTATTGTCGCTTCGCTGACATGGGAGGGCGGTTGTACCTCAAATGCCCTTCGAAGTCAAAAGCGAGCTGGGGTGGGATTTGGCGCACTTCGGTCAGAAAAGATCCACCACCCCGATGGAAGGGCAGGGGCGGGGAGGGGAACTGCACCCGGCCGTACCTGCGCCCCGTCCCGAAACCCTGATATGAGTGCAATCTTGGAAAACAAGCGGGTGGCCATTTTAGCCACAGACGGATTTGAACAGGTGGAGCTGGAAGAACCCATGCATGCACTGAAGCAGGCGGGGGCGACTGTGAGCATTGTGTCCCCCAAAGCCGGGACGGTGCAGGGAATGAATCACCTGGAGAAAGGGGACAACTTCAATGTGGACCTGACTCTGGACAGCGTGAATGCCAGCGACTTCGATGCCCTGGTATTGCCGGGCGGGCTGGCCAACCCCGATACTTTGCGCTCCACCCGGGATGCAGTGAACTTTGTGCGGGATTTTGCCGAGGCGGGCAAACCCATCTGTGCGATCTGCCACGCCCCGTGGATTCTGATCGAGGCAGGCCTCGTGGCCGGGCGTACTCTGACCTCCTGGCCTGCCATCCAGTCCGATGTGCACAATGCGGGTGGGAACTGGGTGGATCAGCCAGTCGTGGTGGACAATGGTCTGGTCACGAGTCGTAAACCGGACGATCTCACCCAATTCATCGCCAAGACTATCGAGGAAATCAGTGAAGGGAAGCATTCCGGCATGTCCGAATCTGCTCCCCCCGAAGGATAGGAATTCATCGGGCGCTGGTTGCTCTTTCCTTGATCTCTCCGATCGTGAGCAATCGGTCGTAGATGGCGACTTCGGCCATTTTGCCTGAGAAGACTCGCTGGAGATTTTTCAACAACATGCCTTCGTTGAACCGGAGACAGCCGAGCTGGATAGTGCATAGGAGCTGCGGCGCAAAGGGATCCGCGTCCGCTTTGCCCACCAGGTGGCCATTCAGGTACAGTTCCATCTTGCCGTGTGCCTGTTGGGCGACGAGGTGGTGCCAACGATAGGGGAGGAATTTGGGTTCCGTGTAAATGTTGATGCCGCCACCGCTGCCAGCGGGCCAGCGGGTGAGATAGCGGACAATCCCCGGGCGTGGGCTGCGGCCAGGTTGGCGGAGGGCGAGTTCCACGAGTTCGAGGTGATCGTTTGGAGCTTTGCCGGTAGTGAAGGCAAAGAGGCTCATTTGCTCTGTGGTCGTACTGGCAAACCACATCTCCACCGCATGGGCAGCTCCGGGTGCCAGCCACGGCCCGACTGAGTGGATGGCTCCTGGGTTGGTCTGGCCTGCAAAGTTGACTACGGTTCGCGCCGTGGGGGACTCGGGCGAAGCAGGTTCAAGCCGGATGCCACCCACGGGACGCAGGGCTGGGGCACCACGGACTTCATTCGGGATCAATCCTTGTTCCAATCGGTCCATGCGCCAGTAGTGAACCGGGCGGGAAGCGATGATGTTTTCCTCGTACCCGGCGGCGAGCTGGAGGGGGGGGACGTGGAGTTCAGTAGCGGGAAGGAATCTGGCCAGATCCGGCGAGGTGGTGACGATCTCACCCGTGGAGGGAATCAACTTGGCGGACTGGTGAGCAGTGAGGAGTTCCGTGCGAACCCCTTCTTGACCCGGAATGCGGAGGGAGGCTTCCGCCTCACCTTCAAACACGGCCACCTGGGTGTTGCCATCTTTGCTGACAGAGACTCCCAGCTCTGTGCCCAGATCCGTGACAGCTCCTCCGGGGGTTTCAATGCAGAACCCTTCAGCACCTTTTGGCACTCTGAGCCGCACGCGACCGTCGTGGCAGAGGACGCGATCAGCGGTGAGAAGGTCGAGATGGGCGGGGCCTTCCACATGCAAAACGACACCGCTGGCGAACATCAGACTCAGCCGGCCTGATTCCAGAGCAAGTGGCCCCGTGGTGAGGTTCATGCCGCTGGAGGGAGGTCGTGAGCCCCAGGTGCCAACCGCTTTGGCATACTCCACCTGCACCAAAACCGCCAGGGGAGGGGATTTCCGCAGGTCGGGTTCCGGATTGGCCGGTCGCAGCATCGCCCAGATAGTGAGACTTCCAGCAGCAGCCATCATAGCGGCAAGCCCCAGCCAGGGCCACTTCGCTGCCCGGGGGGCTGGTTGAAGCGAGGGTTCATCCTGGAGCGCCGCCCGAAAAGCAGCGTCAAACTCCGTGTCTTCATGGGAGTTGCCAGCATTTCCGTTCTCGATCCCGAGAACCTCGTTCAACTCAAGCCATCGGGGTTCGGGGGCTTGGGCAAGCCGGGCCTGGGTCAGTGTCCAGACTTGGAGGGCGAGTGCTCTGCGAAAAGTCGCATCATTTCTCACCCGAGTCAGAAGCTCCTCCGTCCGATCCTTGTTGATCCCGAGGGAGCCCTCCTGCCAGGCGATGAGCGCATCTTGGAGGTCTCTTTCAAATATGGTTTCAGGATTCACTGGCCACCTCCTTTTCCACGCACTCGCGCAGCAGTTTCAGGGCTCGATATTGCAATTGATATACGGCACCGACGGTCGTTTGCATTTCCTCGGCGAGGGCGGTCGATTTTCCCCCGTCCATCCAGCCGCGCACTACTTGTCGCATGCGTTCTGGCAGCTTGTGAATGCAGCCCAGCATGGCCTGAAGATGCGCCGCCCCGGTGCGTCCTGCTTCCTCGTCGAGCTCTTTGGCGAGGAATGTGGAGGCGTCTTTGCGGAACTTCTCCAGCGCCTCGTGCCTACGACCTGTCTTTTCAAAGTACTTGAGCAGCTTGTTGCGGGCAATGCCCCGAAGCCAAGCTCCAAAGTCCTGGTCGAGCCGAAACTTAGGAAGCCCCCGATAGGCGGCGATGAAGGTCTCCTGGGCCATGTCATCCACATCATCCAGATGGTACATCTGGCTCGCCAGATAGGCCCTCAAGGAGGGACGATAGGCGTGAACGATGATGAGAAACGCATCCGGGTTGCCGTTCAGGACGGCCTGGATTGTTTCGTTCTGGGTGATTGGCGGGACTTCAGCCATTGCTCCAGTATTTCAGGCACTGATGCGATTCTCACGAGAATTTCGGAGATTTCTGTCTTGGTCTGAGGCTGGGCGGGAGAAGGAATTTTTTGTGAGATATGTCCCTCGGTCAGAAAGTTAGGGGAGTAAGCACCATGTTGACCCGCTCTCTCCCATCTCCTGGCCGTCGTCACCATTCTGCTCCGCTTTTGGGTGCGGTAGGGGCCATGCTGGCTCTCTCCGTCGCACCTCTGGCTGCCGCAGAGGAGGGGATGGGCAAGGTGCGCTTCAATGAACAGATCCGGCCCATTCTCTCTGACATGTGCTTTCACTGTCATGGGCCTGATGACAAAACCCGCGATGCCGATCTGCGACTGGACACGCGAGAGGGAGCACTTGAGAACGGGGCCGTCGTTCCTGGAAAGCCGGATGAGAGCGAACTGATGGTGCGGATCCTTTCCCATGATCGATCTGAAATGATGCCCCCGCCCAAGGCCAAGAAGCCGTCCCTCACAGAGGCGCAGGTGGCGACGTTCCGCCGCTGGATCGAGCAGGGCGCTGAATATGAAGGGCACTGGGCTTTCCTGCCGCTGCGGCAGACGCCACCCCCTGCTCCCAAAAATGACGGTTGGTCGCGCAATGGAGTGGACCGGTTCATCTCGACCCGCCTGGAGAAGGAGGGGATTCAGCCTTCCGCCGAAGCGGATCGGGCCACGCTGATTCGCAGAGTCTCGCTGGATTTGACCGGGTTGCTGCCCACTCCGGCGGAAGTAATGGCGTTTGAGAAAGACGCCGATCCGCTCGCCTACGAGCGACTGGTGGACCGCCTGCTCGACAGTCCCCACTACGGCGAGCGCTGGGGGCGCCACTGGCTTGACCAGGCCCGGTACGCTGATTCCAATGGGTACACCATCGACGGAGAGCGTGGTATGTGGCCCTACCGGGACTGGGTGATCAAGTCACTCAACGAGGATCTTCCCTTCGACCGCTTCACCATTGAACAGCTGGCGGGGGATCTGCTGAGCAGACCGACCAGGAACCAGCTCGTTGCCACCGCATTCCACCGGAACACACTGATCAATGAAGAAGGGGGCACAGATCCTGAGCAGTTCCGCGTGGAAGCAGTGATGGACCGCGTGAACACGACTGGTGCCGTCTGGCTGGGGCTCACCGTGGGTTGTGCCCAGTGTCATACGCACAAGTTCGATCCCATAACGCATGAGGACTACTACCGCATGTATGCGTTTTTCAACCAGGGCACGGACGTGAACAACAAAGGCACCACCATGGAGGTGGGAAGAGGAGAGGTCTTTGGGAAGACGGTCAAAGCCACCCCAGAGCCCGCTCCGCTGGCGAAGAACGCCAAGACACCAGCCAGCACTCAAGTGCCCGGCACGGGTGTCATTCACGCACGGCTCGCCAGTCTGAAGTGGCAGCCGCTGGAGTATGTGGCGTATGACACCACGGCCAATGCGGGCCTTAAACTTTTGCCGGACAATTCTCTCCTGGCGGACGGAGGTGGGTCCTTCAACGACACCTACCGTGTGGTGGCCAGGAGCTCGCTTAAAAAGATCGCTGCCGTGCGTTTGCGGGTGTTGACTCATGAATCCCTCCCCAAGGGCGGGCCTGGCCTTGCAGGGAACGGAAACTTTGTCCTGACCGATTTCGAGATCAGCGTGGGCGGAATGGAACTGCCCGTGAAACTGGCCTCTGCGGACCACTTCCAGCCCAACTTTCCCGCCCAGGCGGCGGTGGATGGGGATGCCAAGACCGGTTGGGCCATCAACGTCGGGAAAGGCTCGGCGAGCGGGGCCAGGATGAATGCAGATCACGATGCGGTATTTGTACTGGAGCAGCCAGTTTCTCTGGAGGGCCTGCAATTGGAGGTCAGGCTTCATCATGACCTCAATGAGAAGTATCTCGTGGGTCGATTCGCTCTTGATGGCGTGGAGGCCGTGCCGGATCTGCCCAGGTCTGCACCCGTGGTGGCCACTGCCCGGAACACGCCCGCGACCGCAGCCAAGAAGACGAAGCCCGGTGCCACGGGAGACATGGCGGAACTCATGATCATGAAGGATCTGGAAAAGCCGCGGCAGACGTTCCTGTTCCAGCGGGGTGACTTCCTGCGGCCCGATCAGAAGCTTGGGCCGCTGACGCCTGGTGTGATCGCCGCAGTGCTGGCTGCCATGCCGGAGTCGCAACGCCCACAGCGCTTTCAGAACCGCCTGGACCTGGCCAAGTGGCTCGTGAATCCCTCGAACCCGCTGACGCCCCGGGTCACCATGAACCGCTTGTGGATGCACTACTTTGGTCGCGGGATTGTGGAGACTGAGGAGGACTTTGGCTCCCAAGGCTCGGCTCCGGTGCATCCCGAGTTGCTGGATTGGCTGGCGGGGGAGTTCATTCGTCAGGGATGGAGCTTCAAGGCCATGCACAGGCTGGTAGTGAACTCCGCCACCTACCGGCAGAGCTCCCGGAGTCGTCCCGACCTGATGGAAAAGGACCCGCGAAATCTCCTGCTGGCCCGACAGGAACGCGTGCGGGTGGAAGCGGAGATCATACGTGATGCCGGGCTCTGTGCCAGTGGTCTGCTGAACCCCGCCGTGGGCGGGCCGAGCGTGCGGCCACCTCAGCCGGAGGGCGTGTATTCCTTCACCCAGAACAAGAAGAACTGGGTCACCGCCGTGGGACCGGATCGCTACCGGCGGGGTATGTACACGCTGTTCTATCGTAGCGCTCCGCATCCGCTGTTCACCACCTTTGATGCGCCGGACTTTCAGCAAGTTTGCACCCGGCGTTCCCGGTCTAACACCCCGCTCCAGGCGCTGACGGTGGCCAATGACGAGGCCTTTGTGGAAATGGCCCGCGCCATGGCTGCCCGGCTCTGCAAGGAGATGCCGGGGCCGGTTTTCGCTGGACTTCGTGAAGGGCGGATTTTGCTCGCCTGTCGCATCGCCTACAGCCGAGGTCCTTCGTCGGAGGAGTTGAAATTGCTGCAGAAGCTCGCCACCGATCTGCTGGGTGAGTATGAAAAAGACCCTGCTGCGGCAAAGGCCGCCTGGGGGGCGCTTCCGCTGCCTGATGGGGTTGCCTTGGCAGAGGCTGCGGCACTTGTCAGTGTCACCCGTGCCATCCTGAACACGGATGCCTTTGTCACCCGGGAGTGATTTCCTGAATCTTCGAATCTCTTGATCACCTTCTCATGAATCACTGTTCTCCACAACTTCTTGCCGAGACGGAACGCCGCATGGTGTACGACCAGACGCGTCGTCATTTCCTCGGTCGCTGTGGCATCGGACTCGGCTCCTTGGCCTTGAATTGCCTGCTGCAGCAGGACGGATTCGGAGCCATGGCCCCGGGAAGCTTGAAGATTGATCCCGCCAAGCCGATGTCGCCCCGGGCGGCTCCGCAGCCGGCGACGGCCAAGAATGTGATCTTCCTGTTCATGGCGGGTGGCCCCAGCCAGTTCGAGTTGTTTTCTGACAAGCCGCGCCTTCGTGAGTTCAGTGGCCAGGCCCCCCCGGCCAGTCTCATGGCAGGCAAACGCTTCGCCTTCCTGAAAGGCAACGAGACGTTGCTGGGCTCGAACCGCAAGTTTGCGCAGTACGGGCAGAGCGGCATGACCTTGAGCGAACTGCTCCCTCACCACCAGAAGATTGTGGATGACGTGTGCTGGCTGCGCGGGGTGAGCACGGATGTGTTCAACCACGGCCCGGCCAAGCTCTTCATGAACACGGGATTTCAGGTGCCGGGGCGACCCAGCCTGGGAGCCTGGCTCACCTACGGTTTGGGCAGCGAGTCTCAGGATCTGCCCGGCTTTGTGGTGCTGCAGAGCGGGCCTCGTGGTCCGCGTGGTGGGAACTCCCTGTGGAGCAGCGGCTTCCTGCCGACGTCCTATCAAGGGGTGCCTTTTCGCAGCAGCGGCGATCCCATCTTGAATCTTCGCAGCCCTCAGGGCATGTCACCTGGCCGCGAGAGGAAACTCTACGACACGGTGGCTGCGCTGAACCGCAGTCGTCTGGATGAGGTGGGAGACCCGGAGATCATGACGCGCATCAACGCCTATGAAATGGCGGCCCGCATGCAGACCAGTGCCCCGGAATTGATGGACCTCAGCAAGGAGTCTGCCTCCACCCTGGATCTCTACGGGGTGAAGGCGGGGCAGCCCAGCTTTGCCACCAACTGCCTGCTGGCCCGCCGATTGGTCGAGCGCGGCACCCGGTTCGTTCAGCTCTATCATACAGACTGGGATCATCATGGAGACCAGAAGAACAACCTGAGCGATGCCCTGGAGCAGCGGTGCAAAGAGGTGGATCAGGCCGCCGCAGCCCTGGTGATGGACCTGAAACAGCGGGGCATGCTGAAGGACACCCTCGTGATCTGGGGGGGCGAGTTCGGTCGCACTCCGATGGGTGAGGTGCGGCAAACCGTGGGACGGGACCACCATATTGAAGGGTTCACCATGTGGATGGCAGGTGGCGGGGTAAAGCCCGGCTGCCTCCACGGCGAGACGGATGAGCTGGGCTTCGGCGTCACCCAGGACCGGGTGCATGTGCACGACCTGAACGCCACCATCCTGCACCTGCTGGGCTTCGACCACGAGCGGCTGACCTACCGATTCCAGGGGCGGGACTTCCGCCTCACGGATGTGCACGGGGAGGTGGTGAAGGGGATTTTGGGGTAATGCGAAGGCTGAGATTCTTAACCACGTAGGGCACAGAGTTTTGCAGAGAAGCGCTTCGGAATTCAAATTTTAGAATTCCTCTGTGAAACTCTGTGCACTCTGTGGTTAACGTGGGGCTATTCCTTCCAGACATGACCTACCTCGAAAAGCTCCGCCATCGCATCGCAGTCACTGGATCCGGCCTCTGTGTCGGCTTGGACATTCGCCTGGAGAAGGCAGACGACGCTGCCCGGGCGTTCATCGCGGACGTCATCACCCAGACGGCTCCCTACACGGCGGTGTACAAGCCTAACTCGGCCTACTTTGAGGCGCTGGGCTGGGAGGGGATGAAGCTCCTTGAGGAAACGATTGCCATGATTCCGAAGGACATCCCGGTGATCCTTGATGCCAAACGTGGGGATATTGGCGAGACCCAGCGGTACTACGCGAAGGCCTGTTTCGACATCCTCGGCGCAGACGCGGTGACGTTGAACCCCTATATGGGACGGGATACCTTGGAGCCCTTTCTGGATTATCTGGACAAAGGGATCTATCTCCTTGGGGTAACCTCCAATCCGGGAGCAGTCGATATTGAACTGCAAACCTTGCAGGGGGGGGGACAGGTGTTTGAACTCGTGGGCAAGATGACCGCCCAGCATCCCCAGGCTGGCCTTGTCTTGGGGCTGACCAATGCCACTCCGGAAACGCTGGCCCGGATTCCCGATGTGCCGCTGCTGATTCCCGGATTGGGCGCTCAGGGTGGGGACATCGCGGCGCTCCACGGCGCGGCCCGTACCGCTCCCTGCGTGGTGAACGTCTCCCGCGGCATCCTCTATGCGGAGCCAGAGTTGACCTTCGCCCAGAAGGCCGAGAAATGGGCCCGGGTGATCGCGGGCAATTGAGTCCCTCCCTTTCGCCCTGAGAGGAAATTGGGATTTCCCGGACACAGGAACGTCAAATTTTCCCGGCGGACCTTGCGTTCCGCTCCGGCTTCGCTTTGGTGGGGGCTCTCTATGAAGTCTCCCATCACTGTTGCTGTCACCGGAGCGGCTGGCCAGATTGGCTACTCCCTGCTTTTCCGCATCGCCTCCGGCTCCATGTTTGGCCCGGATCAACCGGTGGCCTTCAGGCTGATTGAAATCGAACCCGCCCTGCCGACCCTGGGTGGTGTGGTGATGGAGCTAGATGACTGTGCCTTCCCGCTGGTGCACAGCATCACTCCCACCTCCGACCTCAACGAAGGCTTCAGAGGCGTGAACTGGGCCCTGCTCGTCGGTTCCGTGCCCCGCAAAGCGGGGATGGAGCGCAAGGACCTGCTCAACATCAACGGGAAGATCTTCGTGGGCCAGGGCCAGGCGATTGCCAAGAACGCCGCCTCTGATGTGCGCGTGCTCGTGGTGGGCAACCCCTGCAACACGAACTGCCTCATCGCCATGAACAACGCCAAGGAGGTGCCGGCGGAGCGCTGGTTCGCCATGACGCGTCTGGACGAGAACCGCGCCAAGTCCCAGCTCGCCCAGAAGGCTGGCGTGCACACCACGGATGTGACCAATCTGGCCATCTGGGGCAACCACTCCGCCACTCAGTATCCTGACTTCACCAACGCCAAGATCAAAGGCCAGGCGGTGACTGAAGTGATCAGCGATCAGGCCTGGCTCGAAGGAGAATTCATCACCACGGTGCAGCAGCGTGGTGCGGCCATCATCAAGGCCCGTGGCTCCTCCTCCGCGGCCTCTGCCGCCAACGCAGTGGTTGACACCGTGAAATCCCTCGTGACGCCGACCCCGGCGGGCGACTGGACCAGCGTGGCCGTCTGCTCCGATGGCAGCTATGGGGTGGAGAAAGATATCATCACCTCCTTCCCGATCCGCACGGACGGCTCCAAGTGGGAGATTGTGCAGGGCGTGTCCGTTAGCGAGTTCAGCCAGGGCAAGATCGACGCCACCGTCAACGAGCTCAAAGAAGAGCGCGACGCGGTGAAGGAACTGGGTCTCATCTAAGGGAAGCCCGGAAGACTTTATCCATTGTTGAAGCGGAACCCGCGAGGCGGGTTCCGCTTTTTTGTGCCCGGAATTGGAAGTGCCCCAGAGATCAAGGCCGGGCCATTTTGACGAAAAAGACAGTTTTCAGACCAATTCTCCCTAATTCCCATTGACTGAGTGTGGTTCGTGGAAATTTTCAAGGACGTCGGAGATCACCACAACAACCTGCACAAAGGCCTGCTGGATCGCGCGGCCTCCATCGACCTCAGGGAGTCTCGTTGTGTTTACGGTGTAAATCTATCTTGTTTTGTGCAAGCGCGCTGACAAAACCTTCCGGTGCCCAGACCGTTCTAAATTCACTTGTCAGTTGGCGCAAATTAACCCTACTGTGGAGTATCCCCCCCCAGGAACTCCCGTGAACTCTGATCCGTCCGTTCCCCCCAGGCGCTTCCTGTTGTTGGCTGGCTCGGTTGCTGCCGCAGGGCTGGCGATTTTTGCCGCTGAGCCCGAGACTGCACAGCCCCCTCCGCCGCAGGTTTTGCAAGAGGCCATTGTCTACGACAACAGTCGTCTGATTATCATGCAGAGGCTTGATCGCGCCCCCGCGCCTTCGGTCGCGCCGGTGCCACAGCAGGTAGTGGCTGTTGAGGATGCTTCCCAGTTCGAAGACGAGGCTGCCCTCAAGCCTCATCACCTGCTGTTCCTGTCCTGCACCGTGTATGACCATCAGGTTTCTCTGGTCCGATGGTCGGTGGAGGGGAGGCCTTATCAGGCTTACGTGAATGCGGATTTCAACGATGTGGCTGGTGGCATTGGGTCCTTTGAAGACGCGGAGGGTTGCTGCTCCTTGTTCATGGCGGTGGGCAACGAAACGGCAGAAAGCCTCAGCCTCCACAATGCAGATCTTCAGGCGGCGGGTTATCCGTTGATCGAGTTGCCTGCACCTGCCTCGTTCCCGGCCGGATATTCGAGTTACATGTTGTCTGGATCGGCGGATCCGGCCCATGTCGAGGCGGATTGCAAAGGCCTCGAAGCGTTGCTGGCGCATTTTGACGCCAACAAAGCGGCGCTCCAGCAGGCCCGTCAGCAGCGTGAGACCGAACGTCTGCAGCGGGAGCAGTATTTGCGGGACCATCCCCCGCAACCGCAGAACACTGTGATCCAGTTCTGGCCGGTCAAGAGCCAGCGTTATCCCGTGGCACAGGAGGTGCAGCCATGAAGAGGCTGCTAGCGTTCCTGGTAGCGTTGCTATGCGCCCCGGTCCTTTCTGCTCCCACGGCCAGCGACCTCAATGAAGGGTTGCAGCTCACCCAGGAAAGCCCCGGGGTGTACAACCTCTCATGGTGGGGCCGGAGCGGTTGGACTTACTTCATCCAGCAGTCTGAAGATCTGGTGAACTGGCAGTATGTGCCGGTGGTTGAGGCAGGTGGCGGTGAG
The DNA here is from genome assembly GCF_000172155.1 of Verrucomicrobium spinosum DSM 4136 = JCM 18804. NCBI lineage: Bacteria > Pseudomonadati > Verrucomicrobiota > Verrucomicrobiia > Verrucomicrobiales > Verrucomicrobiaceae > Verrucomicrobium > Verrucomicrobium spinosum. The sequence goes on from NZ_ABIZ01000001.1 coordinate 2,962,303, forward strand.
GTTATCAGTTGGGGGTTCAGCAGCACGGCGGAGCGGCAGTTTTTCCGGCTGCGACTTTCTGACGCTCCGGCAGGAGGAGATCCTGGGGCGGCAGATTTCGATGGCGACGGCATGGGCAATGCTCAGGAACTCGCCGCAGGCGGGGATCCTCTCAACTACTACCGCCAGGGAAGCGCCACCGTGGTCCCAGTGCTGGAGGTCGTTTCCGGGGACAATCAGTATGCACCGGCATCGCAATTCACCGGAAGTCCTCTGGTCGTCAAGGTCAAGGATCTTGCTACCGGTGTGGGTCTTGTAAATGCACCAGTGAACTTTTCGGTCGCCCAAGGCGGAAAGTTGGCGCTGAGCAATCAGGGCACGCCTGAACTGAAGGACGCGACGCAACTGCGCAGTGATGCCGGGGGATTGGTGCAAGTGTACTACAAGCAACCTGCGTTTCCAGAGACAGAGAGCAGCATTACCGTTACTGCGGGCGCGGCAGCTTCTTTGGATTTGCATGTCTACCCCACGGTCATCTCTGCTACCCCCAACCCGCTAATCGCTGAGGTGGCGTTAGACTCAGTCTCGCCCCGCACAGTGACGCTTACCAACCGCGGAACGCAGTCATTGGATTTCAACGTTGCAACCATCAACACCAACGCCTTCGACGGTGCCAACTATCATTGGAAAGATTCGGACATGGCGAATGGACCGGTCTATGTTTGGAATGACATAAGCAGCAGCGGCTCTCTCCTTGCGTCTGTTTCAGAGGCAGATGATGCATTTGAGGAAGCTGCATTGAGCTTTTCCTTCCCGTTTTACGGCCAAACTTTTACCCGCATATTTGTGGGCTCGAACGGCTACGTCACTCTGGGTGAGGGTTCTGATGAATACGCAAACGCGTCCCTGCCCAGTGAAGGGATGCCGGGAGGGCTTATCGCGGCATTATTTGACGATCTCTCTCCGCGAGCTGGTGGCGATATCTTCTTCCAGGACTTCGGGGATCATGCCGTGGTGCAGTTTCAGAACGTTTCATTCTACGGAGGAGGAGGTGCAGCGACGTTTCAGATCGTTCTCTGGTCTAACGGCGACATTTTCTTCTACTACAAACAGCTCTCGGGAACCCTCTCCAGTAGCACTGTCGGTTTGCAGAACCCTGCGATGGATATCGGAACCTTGGTTGCATTCAATGAGGTCTATTTGAAAGATGAGCTGGCCGTCAGGATCAACTCGATCACGCCCTGGCTGAGCGTCTCGCCTGCCAGCGGCGCAATCGCCGCTGGGCAATCCGTAGAGCTCACCGCGACATTTCAGGCACCCCAGTATCTTGCGGGGTCTCCCTGGGAGGGCACAATACTCGTGGACCACGATCTCCCAGGCGCGGAACCACTTGAACTTCCTGTAAAGCTGATCGTCAACCCGCTCCCGGAGGTGGCATTCACAGCCCCGAGATATCGTAAAAACATCACAGAAGGGCAACCCGTTACCCTGGTAGCGCAGGCATCGGACAACAGTGGCCAAATTGACCAGGTGGAATTCTTTGCCGGAACTGCATCACTCCAGACCTTCCACCAGGCCCCCTATGAATGGACCTGGTCAACTCCGCCCTTGGGAAATCATGCTATGACGGTGAAAGCCACCGATGGGTTGGGAGCCGTGGGGATTTCGCCACAAGTGCTGCTCTCCGTTCAAGTCGATAGCGATGGAGATGGCCTTGGTGATGATTGGGAACTCCAATATTATGGAAGCCTTGATGAAGGCCCCACCGAGAACAATGATGATGATGGAGCATCCGCCTTGGAAGAATTTGAGCATGGATCTGACCCAGGGCTGAAGGATACAGATGGAGATGGAATTCCCGATGGCTACGAAATCACCCACGGTCTCGATGTGCGAAGGAATGACGCTGATGGTGACATTGATGGCGACCTCTTCAGCAACATCGAGGAATTTCTGGCTGGCACCCTTGACTCAAATCCCAGTTCGACCCCTTTCAAAGTGCTCTACAGTCGCCCTGTGGATGGGGAAACCAATGTGACTCTGGACAAGGTACTCGTTTTAGGGTTTGATCGTTCCCTCCCCATGTCGCTTGGAGCTTCAATCGTTTCTGTTGAGCTCGTTCACCTGGGAAGCGGCCAGCCAGTTAGGATGACCCGGCAGTGGATGAGCGACCACCGCACCTTCGCTATACTGCCTTCAAGCGATCTCGAGGCCGGTCAGGTCTACGAAATCAAAGTGCAGAGCGATTCTTCCTCGGGGTTCTTCTGCGTTCCTTACCGGATCGTTTTTGAAACGGAACCGGTCTCCAGCCCTGCAAGCAAGCCCTATGTGATGAGCACGAACCCGGGCGCGGGTAGTGTCCATGTATCACCCAGCATCGTGATTTCCACTTGGTGGAGCGAACCGCTGGATGAATCTACGGTCAACACCACGGCGTTTGCCCTGGCGGGCCCCGACAGCAACCCGGTGCCATTCAGCGTTGCTTATGACCCCTACTGGTATTGCGTGAAACTCACGCCACTCACTACCTTGCAGGAAAACACGACCTACACCGCGAGCGTGTTGACCGGGGGCGTTGCCAATTTGCGAGGCCAAACTGCGGCTGTCACCCACCGTTGGTCTTTTACGACCAAGTCTCCGCCACTGGCGGTGCCGGACACAGGGCCTCACGTCATCTCCACCACACCGGGGCACCATTTTGTCAATGTCAGTAGAGATGCGGCCATCCGCGTAGCCTGGAGCGAACCTCTCGACCAATCCACATTGATTGCTGACAACATTCAGCTGATCAATCAGTGGACCGGCGATGTCGTGCCGTTGAACATTACTTATGCTGCTACAGGAAACCTGGTCACGTTGCAGCCCCTGTCGCCGTTGGGTTGGGCAAGCGGCTACCGCCTGGTTTTCGGGGAAGGCGTCAAGAGTGCGAGCGGGGAGGCTTTCGAGCAGGGGGGGGCGTGGGAGCTGGTCTTCCGGACACGTCCCTCAACATATGGTGTTCAAAATTCCGGAGCGACCACCGGCAATGGCAGTCCGGGACCTGGAGGACCTGGTGGCGCAAACAGCGGTTCAGGGGGCGGCACTGGGTCCGGCTCGGGCGGAACAGATGAATCGGGGGGCAATGATCCTGGGGAGGGTGGTGCCGCCGATGGCGGGAAAATATTCGAACTTCCCGTCGGCTGGGGAGATCCCAGCGGGAGCGCTTCGGAAATCTGGGCCCTGTCGGTCGTAGGCCAGGGTCCTGATGACTACTCAACCAGCACGCTGAATAGCAGCGATTTCGGTCAGGTATCCCAGCAGACATTTGCCGTCACCCGCAACAATAAGTATGAGATCACGCTAAAGCATACGAGAACCCGACCGGAGTACATGGAGCAGAACCAATCTTCCGACTACGATTGGCAAGCTCAACTTGAGGGCAACCCACCTACACCCGTTAAGGGACCTGGCGACAATGCCGGACAATCCGGGCAGTATGTGGTTGCGGCGGAACACTGGCTGGTTGACAACACCAATGGATTGCTTGGCACTGTGGATGATAGTTTTGACTCGCAGGATCATTCTACGGGCAAGAAGGCGACGATGGTACCCGTCATAAAGCGGGATGAAGAAGGTGGGACTGTGGAGTGGAAACTGATTGCCGGTGCACTTGCCAAGGTGTTGCCCGGGCAGCGCATGAACCTTAAAGTTGATGTCTCCGATCTGCCTAATGCACCGTCAGTCAACAACTTTCATTGGGCAGTCACTGGTGGTAAGTTTAAAGACTACACTGCCGACGGAAGTCAGGGAGTTAGAACTATGCTCCAGCAAAGTGAGTACGAGCAGCAGGACATACACTATTACTGGTCGCAAACTGGTGTGCAAAAGGTCCAACTGATCTGTGACCTAAATGGTCAGCAACATGTCTTCAAGACACCGATAACCGTGGTAGATCCCGGGTCCACATTGTCTGCGCCCATTGGCACCACGCAGATCACTGGTGGGGGCTACACGATAGTATTGCAAGGCATTAGCTCCGGAATTGCTTTCAACGGAAAGGTCAAGTCCATCGCTACCGAGTTCGGAACTGAAGGTGAATGGACTTATGTCCAAACTTTGAATGAAAAAAGGACGGACACTGCAAGGAATGGAACCGCATTTACTCTTTTGAAGAATAAATTTTGGGGCGAAACAGTTTTGGACACCACTTTCCCTTACCCCAACTCTATCTACGCTACAGGTGAGTCCCGTTCGAGTCATGACACCCCTTCGACGGTGTTTGGCTTGAATCACCAATTAACCACCGTAGAAGATTTGCATGATTTCAAAGTCTATATCATATTCAAACCACCTGGTGAGAATTCAAAATGGGTCCCGCTGAGGAAGGTCGATTGGAGTTGGAACTGGAAAGTGACGGACAAGATCGATGGGGGCGGATGGAAGTTTGACTACAAGAATGAAGCCTCCAGTGAATCGACTCCGACGCACACGCATCCAGAGTGGACGAAGAACTGGAAAGATGACGTCATGATCGTTCAATAGTTTCCCTCTATGTACCGCATCCCAATAATCAAGATCGTAGTGTGCCTTGTTTTTTTGGCGGCATCTTTAATGGCGACAGCTGGTGAGTTTGCCGAGGCGAGGGGCGCAATTGACGATATTGAAATCACCGTAAAATACCGGCCGTCTTATCCGTCATCCAAGAGTGTGGTTCTCGACTACGTGATAGCCAATAACTCGACTGCCGTGATCAAGAGATTTCAGGCAAACGAGACGCTTGATCTTATCGTCAATTTGCTTGATCCTTCCGGGAACCCGATCATTGCCTACAAGGATGAGCCAGGCGTCATCGAACCCGAGGTTTATAAGAGGCTTTACGTTCAGGACATGCTTCCCGGAACGCAATCAACCGGCACCATTGACCTGGCCACCCACTATCCACTGAAAAGCACCGGAATCTATAAATGCACCCTGACAAGGGTCCTTTATAAACAGAATGCGACTATCAAATGGGAGGGAGGGACATCTCCCCCGGGCGATCGTTTCGAGATTCCCACACCCCAATTTTCTTTCGATCTAGAATCCATCGATCCCGATTTTCGATCTCCGTTCTCTTCATTGCTAAAAATGAAAGATGGAGTGATTACGAAGGATGGGGTGCCAGTGAAGGGAGTGAATGTGAATCCGACACCGCCCCCAACCAATCCCCATTCGCCACCCGGATTGAATGAAGCAGAAGAAAGATTGCGGGCGGCAGACACTCCCGCAAGGCCGCCTTACTGGATCATTTTTCTTCTGGTGGCAGGGATAGCCGGCGCTGTGTGGGTGCTGACCAAGAAACGGAACTGACGCTCTCTAGGTGGACCAATGCGAGCCTCACTTGTCCTTGTGATAGGGTTGCCAATTTCTCTGCGCACCAGCGATCCCACGAGGTTCGTTATGCCTGGCTGATCATCCGAAGGCGATCGACTGGTCTAAAGCAGATTATTGTCTTCAATGGGCAGGTGAATTCGGCGGCTACAGACTTCGGCGAAGAGGGAGATTGTACGTCCGAGCGATGTAACTACGAAAGACGCTGTCGTGGAGCCAGGAATGAAAACGCTTCTTCTTTTTACATTAATCATCAACGCTGCTCTGTATTCTCAGGAGCCGGCCACACTGGGGCGAGGTTCGAGTAAAGAATCCACAGAACTGGTGTTGCTGAGCAACTACCTGTCCAAACGTATTGGGGCCGGTAAGGGGGCAACCGCTGCGAATGACCTCAACTGGAACGAGATTTGGAATGTGGATGGGTTCGCTGACATTTGGTCAAAGACCTTTCTGTTGAAGCCATGGGAGCGTTACCGCTTCCTGAAGCAAGGCTACCCGGTGCCACTTGGTTATAGGGACAGAGAGGTGGATGGTATGATTTTTCTCATCAAAACACAGTCATCCCATAGCCCTGCAAAAGCAGCGCCAGAGGCTTGAGTTGGTGATGTTTTGAAGTGCCTTTTGCGAAAGTGATTTCTCAAACGGGGCGGTCCTGCTCCGTTATGCGACGCCTGCTGTCCCATAGACGGGGGGCTCCAGCCCAGGCAGATACACGCTTTGCGGGCTGGCTCGCATCTTCCATGGACCGCCTGCTGTCCCATAGAACGCCAGCAATCTGAGCAGATCCACCCGGCTCCAAGTCACCCCTCGGATCATCGTGAAGAGGCGGGTGAAGCTGTGCGGCCAGCCCGATACTTGTGCCAGGAACCGCAGCAGCACATAGAGCAACAGGGCCGCCCAGAGCTGCCAGCGGATCGCGTTTTTGCTATGTCCCAAAAAATCACAGATGCAGAGCGTTTGCTTGATCTGCTTGAAGAACACTTCAATGCCCCAGCGGCTCTGGTAGAGTTCTCCTACCGTGCTGGCGGCCCATTCTGTCTGGTTGGTGATAAAGGCCATGCGCACTTCCTTGCCGTCAAGCTCCACGAGCATCTCCACCCGGCGCAGCGGGCCGGGATGTTGCGAAAGGCTCCTGGCTCCTTTGAGCACAATGAGGTCATCGCGCAGCACCTTGCCTTGCGGCCGTGCCTGGAGCTTGCGCGTCACCCGGTAGCTCATGTTGTCCTTGGCACGGGTGACCCAGAAGATGCCCCGCCCAGTCAACTCCCAGAGGTGGGCAAAGTTGATGTAAGCCTTGTCAAACAAGGCAATTTCCCCGTCTTTGAGGCTGGCACAAAGCGCGCGGGAGCGCGAGTCATCATGATGAGAGGCTTCTTCGATGATGGCAAAGGCTGGCAGGAAGGTTTGCAGGTGAGACGCAAATGGAGCTTGGCCGCCGCCTTGCGCTGCCGGTGCTTGGCCCCAACTCATACAGTTGGCCACCAGGGCGATGGTGCTGGAGTCGATGGCGTAGATGGCCCGTCTAAACCGCCGGGGCAGTCCTTCATAGCGCAGGCCAAACCCGGGGTGCCGATGCTGGAGATGATCCAACATCTTCCAAAAGAGGGTCTCCATCAGGTCGCTGTCCCGATTCTTATTGGCATGGGACAGGGTGTTGCGGGCTGGCGGTGTCGCTCCGCGGATGGCAGCGAGGGCCCCGGCATGATGCCTCAAGCTGTCGCACACATCGTTGAGACTGATGGAGTGTGTCAGTTGCGCGTAGAGCAGGCTGACCACGTGACTCCAGGAACTGAAGGTGCGCGGCTGGCTGCCGTGGTGGTGTTGAGCGCAGAGGTTCGCGACCAAGTGCCCGGGAATGAGCTTGCAAAGCTGCCCCAGAACGCTTCCAATGACTTTGGCTGGTTTGAATTTCATCTCAGGCCTACCCTGTGTGGGGTAGGCCGCCAGTCACCTTTTTGTTTCGCTGTGGGACGGCTGTGTCATCAAAACTGTGCCCTCTGACCTTCAGGCACGGGGGGACTCTACTACCAAAGAGGGACTGTGGTGGGATTTTCTGTGGCTGAACACAGCCGGAGAAGTAAAGTTTGGCCAGTTCCCGGAAGCCGCACTTCCCTCCCAAAATGGCATAATCGCATTGGGTGTTAAGGAACCCAACATCACACCTGAACGTATCGCCGAGTACGAACGAAAGCTCTCCGAGTTGGGAGGAGTCACGTTCCACAGCCGCGACAACTCTCCCGATTATAGCAAGACGAATTCAGGTTTAATGGAAACCCCGCGTCCTTCTTCTTCCATAGGTTCAGAGTCTGGGGTCAAGAAAGTTGCTACGGCGGAACCTCAGGCTGACAAAGTTAGGTTTCTCCCTGTCTGGGGCGCTGTCGTACTGGTGGCAACAGGCCTACTGTGGTTATTGCTAAAGAGATTTAGGCGGTGAAGGATGAACGATAGAGAAGATTGCCTGCCACCCCCAAACTCAATAAGCAAGGCTACGACAACGCAGCATAGCGCCGCACGAGGAAAGACCAAGCGCGAGGGAAAGGCTTTTCCCGCAAAGAGGTCGAGCACGACACGCAATCGCAGCAGATGAGGCGTGTTCATTGGTGTTTCTGGTGGTCCTGTTCAAAACCGAACGAGATTCTTTCTTCAAATGCAGATGATTGCAAAGTCTCTGGGGTGCCGCCCCGACCTACGATACAAATTCAGCATTGCAGCGAGTAGGCAGGTTTCAAATGTGGGCCTCGATTCGATGATCGAGCTGATGATGGATGGGGCGGACGGCCAGATCGGCTACTCCCTCCTCTTCCGCATTGCCTCCTGTTCCATGTTCGGCCCGGATCAACCGGTGGCTCTGCGCTTGATTGAAATCGAACCCGCTCTTCCGACCCTCGGTGGCGTGGTGATGGAACTCGATGACTGCGCTTTCCCGCTGGTGCACAGCATCACCCCCACTTCCGATCTCAACGAGGGCTTCAGAGGCGTGAACTGGGCTCTGCTCGTCGGTTCCGTGCCGCGCAAGGTAGGGATGGAACGCAAGGACCTGCTCAACATCAACGGGAAGATCTTCGTGGGCCAGGGCCAGGCGATCGCCAAGAACGCCGCTTCCGATGTGCGTGTTCTCGTGGTGGGCAACCACTCCGCCACTCAGTATCCTGACTTCACCAACGCCAAGATCAAAGGCCAGGCGGTGACTGAAGTGATCAGCGATCAGGCCTGGCTCGAAGGAGAATTCATCACCACGGTGCAACAGCGTGGTGCGGCCATCATCAAGGCCCGTGGCTCCTCCTCCGCGGCCTCTGCCGCCAACGCAGTGGTTGACACCGTGAAATCCCTCGTGACGCCGACCCCGGCGGGCGACTGGACCAGCGTGGCCGTCTGCTCCGATGGCAGCTATGGGGTGGAGAAAGATATCATCACCTCCTTCCCGATCCGCACGGACGGCTCCAAGTGGGAGATTGTGCAGGGCGTGTCCGTTAGCGAGTTCAGCCAGGGCAAGATCGACGCCACCGTCAACGAGCTCAAAGAAGAGCGCGACGCGGTGAAGGAACTGGGTCTCATCTAAGGGAAGCCCGGAAGACTTTATCCATTGTTGAAGCGGAACCCGCGAGGCGGGTTCCGCTTTTTTGTGCCCGGAATTGGAAGTGCCCCAGAGAGCAAGGCCGGGCCATTTTGACGAAAAAGACAGTTTTCAGACCAATTCTCCCTAATTCCCATTGACTGAGTGTGGTATTGAGTTAGAACTAGCATGTGCAGGGCTGACCCAACCAATGGGATGCACCTCCGATGCCATGTAGAGCACTGACCGGTCGTCCGGAGTTACTCGCAGGCATTTGCCGCCACACCACCAATAACGACGGGATGACTGTTTCCCGGGCCAGGCATGTGGAGTCGAAGCAAGCGCTTCGGCCATAGATGGCCCCATCTCTCGTTTTCCCTGGCTGGTGAGGCTTCCTCGCGTCGCATTGCCATTCCCCAGTTACTTCCATGGAGCCTTCATTCCATCCCTCTCCCCTAAAAGACTTTGTTGGAGCACAGGCCGCCGTGCTGCGTCGCACGGCAGGTGTTGTGTCCATTGTTGCCGGGCTTGCTGCCCCTTCACTACTGGCCAGTCCAGCGGTGGATGCTGGTCAGGACCAGTCGCTTGAGTTCTTCGAGAAGAAGGTCCGCCCAATCCTCGTCAACCATTGCTACACCTGCCACTCTGCGGAGACCAAGCCCGCAGGGGGATTGCGGGTGGATGACCGCAATGGCTTGATCATGGGCGGTGACGAAGGGCCGGCTGTGGTTCCAGGAAACCCGGACAAGAGCCTGCTCCTGGCCCGTGTGCAGCGGAACCACGCCAAGGTGATGCCGAAGGAGGGTGAACTGCTGACCGACACCCAGATTGCCGATCTCTCCCAGTGGATCAAGGACGGCGCAACGTGGCCGCGGGAGCGCATTCCGGCCTCCATCGGTCGCACCAGCGCAGAGTACGACAAGCTCAAAGCGGAACACTGGGCCTGGCAGCCCTTGAAGGCACCCGTGGTGCCCGCAGTGAAAGACACGGGGTGGGCACGCGACACCATTGACCAGTTCATCCTGGCCAAGTTGGAGGAAAATCAACTCTCCCCGGTGGGCGATGCGGACAAAGTCACCTTGATCCGCCGCGTCACTTATGATCTCACCGGCCTGCCGCCCAAGCCGGAGGAAGTGTATGCCTTCTTGAAGGACACATCGGATAATGCCTTCGCGAAGGTGGTGGATCGTTTGCTACAGTCCCAGCAATTCGCTGAGCAATGGGGACGTCACTGGCTCGATGTGGCCCGCTATGGTGAATCCACCGGCCCGTCCCGCAACATCCCTTATCCTCACGCGTGGAAGTATCGCGATTACGTGCTGGATGCTGTGAATCGGGACATTCCTTATGATCAGTTCATCCGGGAGCAGATAGCAGGAGATCTCCTTCCTGCCGAGTCGTCTGCAGAGCGTGACCGGCTGCTGACGGCCACTGGTTTCCTCGCCCTCGGTGTGAAGGATGTGAACCAGCGTTTCAAGGTGCGCTTTACCATGGACAACGTGGACGAGCAGATCGATGCGGTGACCCGTTCGATCCTCGGGCTTACGGTGAGCTGCGCGCGTTGTCACGATCACAAGTTCGATCCCATCCCTGTTACGGACTACTACGCCCTCGCAGGCATCTTCACCAGCACTGACCATTGCGCCGGGGTACGCAACAAGATGGGTGGGGGAGGACTGGACTACTACGACCCGGCCATGCTGGTGAAGCTCGCCTCCGATGCTCCTCCGGTGCCGGAAGGGGATGTGGAGAAGCTCAAAGCTCAAGTGGCGGAAGCCAAGGAAGCCTGGGACAAGATCCGTGGCACGCCAGAAGGCCTTGCTCGCGGGGCCAATGGTCAGCCCAAGCAGCGTGCTTTCCGTGTCAAGTTTGACCGCCTCCAGGGCGACCTGCTGGCTCTGACCGATCCTGCGGCTCGCGGCCATGCCGTTCACGGTGTGCGCGACGCTACGACCGTGGCGGATACCGAGGTGCGCATTCGCGGTGAGGCGGAACGTTTGGGACCAACGGTGCCCCGTGGTTTCCTCAGCGCCTTCCAGGTGCCGGGAACGGAGCCGGTCAATCCCCAGCAGAGCGGTCGTCTGGAACTGGCCAAGTGGCTCACCAGCGCGAACAATCCGCTCACCGGACGTGTCATCGTGAACCGTGTCTGGCAGAGCCTTTTCGGCACCGGCATTGTGAACACGGTGGACAACTTTGGCATCAATGGCGGTCAGCCCTCTCATCCGGAGTTGCTTGACTACCTGACCCAGGAGTTCGTTCGTGAAGGCTGGTCGCTCAAGAAGCTCGTCCGTCGGGTGGTGCTTACTCGCTCCTATCAGCTGGGTGTGGAGGCTCCCGATGCCAATCGGGAAGTTGACCCCGCGAACCGGCTGGTCTGGCGTCACTCTCCACGTCGTCTTACGGCGGAAGAGATTCGGGACACGCTGCTTGTCACCTCGGGTCAGCTCCTGCCCAAGCCTGAGGCTTCTGCGGCCAAAGAACTGCGCATGGTGGAGATGCGGGACAACGGCGCAGAGGCGGCCTCTATTCATCGTGCCGCTGACAAGAGCCTCTCCCGCAGCGTCTATCTGCCGCTGCTCCGCGGCGTGACTCCTGGGAACCTGCAGGCCTTTGACCCCGTCGAGCAGACGTTGGTGACCGGCCAGCGCGATGCCACCACGGTGCCCACTCAGGCGTTGTATCTGCTGAACTCACCCTTTGTGAGGAAGGAAGCACTCGCCCTGGCCAGCAAGGCGGCCGGTGATACGGCAAGGACCGCTGGTGATTGGGTTCGCCAGATCTACCTCCTGACTCTGGGGCGCTCACCCAGCGATGTCGAGGCAGCCCGTGCCGAGCAGTTCCTGGCGGACTATGAGTCCACCTACCAGGCAGAACTTGGCAACGCTCCAGTGCTCGCCCAGGCGGAGGGCCGGGAAAGCTCTGACACCAGCACCACGGACGAAACGGCTGCCAAGCCGCCGGTTGTACCCGAGAACCCTGACAATGTGGACCGCTCCGACCAGGTGGTGGTGGATGAAGCGGTGGTGGCCCCTGACGCAAAAACCGCCGCATGGCTCAACCTGGTGCAGGCCCTCTACGCCTCTGCTGAGTTCCGTTTCGTGAGGTGATGGGGGAGAGGGGTGAGGGTTAGAAGTTATGGGTTATGAGCTGCGAGGCAATTCCCGGGAGCGGTCCCACTTCTAACATCTAACCCTTAACGCCTAACCTTTCTCCTCATCTGAAGTGCCTCCATCCATTTAACAAGCTTCCCCAATCCCAGTTACCATGTTTCGTTCTCCTCAATCTCCCCAGCTTTCCCGCCGTACGGTGCTTCGCTCCAGCGGTGCGGGGTTTGGCTATCTTGCCCTTGCCGGCCTGCTTGGCCAGGATGCGTTGAAGTCCCAGGCATCTGCCGCGGTGGAGCAGCCGCTGCTCCCGAAGGCCCCGGTGCTGCCGACCAAAGCCAAGCGCATCATCTTCATCTTCATGGAAGGAGCGATGTCCCAGCATGACACCTTCGACTACAAGCCAGAGCTCATTCGCAGCAATGGCAAGTCGGGTCCAGGAGGCGGCACGGTCACGGCCTCCAAGTTCCGCTTCAAACAATATGGCGAGACCGGCACCTACTTCTCGGAGTTGCTGCCTAACATTGCCAAGCATGCGGACAAGATGTGCTGGTTGCGCGGCTTGCACACAGACACGCCGGCCCACCCACAGGCAGTGGTGCAGCTTCACACCGGCAGCGCCAACGCCGCACTCACCCGGCCCAGCATGGGATCGTGGCTGCTCTACGGTCTGGGCACTGACAATCAGGATCTGCCCGGCTATGTGACCATCAACCCGCCACCGAACTTTGGCGGTGCTGTCAACTACGGCAGTGCGTTCCTGCCGGCTCACTATCAGGGGACGCGTATCACCGATCAAGGATATCTCCCGAATCTCAAAGCGGCCTCCGCTGCGAAGTTGCAGCGCAAGCAGCTCGATCTGATTCAGGGCATGAACCGTGACTTTGCCCGTCAGGCCGGATCCCCAGATCCGGTGGACGGCATCATCGCCTCCTACGAGCTGGGCTTCCGCATGCAGGACAAGGTGCCTGAACTGCTGGATATCTCCAAGGAGCCAGAGCACATCCGTGATGCCTACGGGGTGAAGGACGGTGCGGCAGGTTCCTTTGCCCGCCAGTGCCTCATGGCCCTGCGCCTGAGTGAGGCCGGTGTGCGGTTCGTGGAAATCTGCCAGGGTGGGTGGGATCACCACAACAACCTGCACAAGGGCCTGCTGGATCGCACGGCTTCTATTGACCAGCCGACGGCAGCGCTGCTGTCTGACCTGGAAGCCCGGGGCATGCTCAATGACACCTTGGTGCTCTTTGGTTCTGAATTTGGACGTCTTCCTACGGCGCAGGGCCAGGATGGTCGTGACCACAACATCACCGGCTACTCCATGTTCCTGGCCGGCGCGGGTGTGAAGAAGGGCTTTACTTACGGTGCCACGGATGAGCTGGGCATCAAGGCTGTGGAAGGTCGCATGCATACCAACGATCTGCACGCCACCCTGCTCGCCCTGATGGGACTGGATCATGAGCGTCTGACTTACCGCTATGCCGGACGCGACTTCCGTCTCACGGATGTGGCCGGGGAGGTGGTGAAGGATATCTTTGCTTAGAGGTAGGGACTGTTAAACCACAGAGGTATAGAAAACACAGAGGAATGACTTTTTGGACAGAATTAACAAAATTTACAGAATTAGGGTTTCAAATGCGAACATGGGTGCGCTCATACGGAGAGCCAGAAGATGAACCCTAATTCCGTAAATTCTGTTAATTCTGTCTAAACCTCAGGTGGAGTCTCAGTGTTCTCTGTGGTTTATTTCATCGTTGCTTCTCTTCCTCTCCTCATATGCCTTCGGAGGGACTGCGGACTCTGGCCGTAGAGTTTGACAAAGGCTTGGCGCATTCGCTCCGCCTGGCCGAATCCGACGCTGGCGGCGATCTGTTCCAGGGATTCATCACTGTCTTCGATCCGCGGGCGCGCGGCCTCGGCGCGAAGCCGTTCTACCGCCCGGGCGGGAGTTTGGCCGGTCTCAGCGAGAAACACCCGCCCAAACTGGCGGGTGCTCAGGCCCACCGCCGCGGCCATGGCCGCCATGGGGAAGTTTTCAGCCAGATGCTCCCGGGCGTAGTGCAGGGCGTCGCGGATGCGGTGGGATTCTGGTTCCAGGTCCAGCATGGCCGAGAACTGTGACTGCCCGCCCAGACGGCGGTGGGACATGACCAGTTCGCGGGCCACGGTTTTGGAAACGACGGTGCCCAGATCCTCCTCAATCAAAGCGAGTGCGAGGTCAATGCCGGCCGTGATCCCGGCGGAGCTCCAGACTTGGCCGTCTTTGATGTAGATGCGGTCGTCATCCAGCATCACCTCCGGGTGTTCCGTGCGGAACCTGCCCGCGTGCCGCCAGTGCGTGGTGGCCTTGCGACCGGAAAGCAGTCCCATGCGAGCCATTAGAAAGGCTCCGGTGCACACGCTGGCCACGCGGCGGGCTCTTTCTGCCGTACGCAGCAGCTTTTGAAATGAGCCCGGAGTGGTGCAACTCTGATGGACCCCCCGGCCTCCTACCACAATGAGTGTGTCTGGAGGAGAGCGATCCGGAGGGGAAGATGCGACCACCAGACCTGCGGAGCTCGGCATCAATCCGCCCGTCTCAGAGACCACCTGGGTGCTGTAGCTGCCGGGGCAGGCACGCTCCGCCAGATCAAACGCTGAGAGCGGTCCGCTCAGGTCGAGTAACTGAAATTGCGGATAGATGAAAAAAGTCACCTTGCGGATCATGGCGTGAAACGTGGGAATAATGTCGTTTGGGACAAGAGTCTTCTGGGCCAATCATGGAAAGTCAACCATGAACCCCAGTACCCACAGCCATCGCAACGCCCGGATTCTCGCGGTCTGCCAGGCGCTCTACATTTGCGCCATCTCCATCGACCTCACGCTCACGGGCCTGACGGGGTACGAGCTGGCTCCAGACAAATCTCTGGCCACGCTGCCGTTTGCCATGATCACGGTATCCGGGGCCGGGGTGTCGTATTTCGCCGCCTTTCTCCTGCAATGGCTGGGCAGGCGGTTGGGATTCACTTTGGGGGCACTCATCGGCGCCGTGGGAGGTGGGATATCCGTGTGGGCGGTGATGGAAGGGCGCTTCTGGCTCTTCTGCGCAGGCACGGCTGGCGTGGGCGTGTATCAGGCCTTTGCTCTGTACTATCGACTGGCGGCAGCGGATGCGGTCGAGCCTGAAGCCAAGAGCCGTGCCATCTCCACAGTGTTGGCTGGTGGGGTGCTCGCCGCCATCATCGGACCTGCGTTGGCTGCATGGAGCAAGGATCTGATTCCTTCAGCCTTGTTTGCCGGGGCGTACCTCATGGTAGCTCTGTTAGGGGTGATTGCGGCAGGGTTGCTTTGGACATTCTATTGTGACGGGGATCCGATAACGGCGGGTGGCGTTGCATCCATGGACGATGCGGGTCCTCGTCCCCTGGGGGTCATCGTTCGGC
Source organism: Verrucomicrobium spinosum DSM 4136 = JCM 18804 (assembly GCF_000172155.1). Classification (NCBI taxonomy): domain Bacteria; kingdom Pseudomonadati; phylum Verrucomicrobiota; class Verrucomicrobiia; order Verrucomicrobiales; family Verrucomicrobiaceae; genus Verrucomicrobium; species Verrucomicrobium spinosum. The sequence goes on from NZ_ABIZ01000001.1 coordinate 2,977,710, forward strand.
AGCCTGTTTTTGCGGCTTCCATGGCCAACAACGTGATCGGCTCGGTCACCATGTTGTTTGTGATGACCGCTGCACCGCTCGCCGCCGTATCGTGCCACCACAGCATCGATGACGGTGCAAACATCATTCAGTGGCACTTGGTGGGCATGTATGCCCCGTCTCTTGTCACCGGGTGGTTGATCCGTCGAGTTGGGCTGCTCAGTCTGCTGGTGGCCGGGGGAGTCTTGAATGTGGTGTGCGTCGTGGCGGCGGTGTCTTCGACGAGTTTGCCAGCGTTTTATGTCGCGCTCTTCGCCCTCGGGGTAGGGTGGAACTTCATGTTCGTGGGCGGCAGTACGCTTCAGGCCCAGTCTTATCGCCCCTCCGAGAGGGCCAAGACGCAGGGGGTGTCCGAGTTCCTCCGCTATGCCACCACGGCGGGGGCGACTCTGGCGGCTGGGCCGGTGCTTCAGCACTATGGCTGGAGTACCGTCAATCTCGCCATCCTGCCGCTGTTGCTTGTCGCAACAGTGCTGACTCTGTGGTGGGGACGCGCTGAGCGTCTCAAAAAAGAACCCCTGCCAGCGTGATCACTGGCAGGGGCAGATTCGAGAAATCAGATGGATGACCGGAGGTTAGTTCTGCGGTGCAGGAGCCGGTGCCGCCGCAGGATCTGCCGGCTGGCCTTCGGTCAGCAGGTCGATGTCAGGACCGCTCGGCGCGACCTTGGCGGTCAAAACGCTGAACTGCCATTCGCCGCCTGCAGGCTTGGTCGCAGAGGCGGTGACCACGGCCGCACGGCTGTTCGTGCCTTCCAAAGTGAGGATAATATTGGCTTCACCCGCACCATTGTTGACGCTGGCCGAGCCCATGGGCGAGAAGAAGTTCTCCTTCATCGGGGAGCCGATGGCCGCCTGGAGAGCGGGGGAGTTCTGCGCCTTGGACAGCGCGATCTTGTACGCATCCGTCTGCTTGATGGCACCCAGGACGATAAAAACGAAGCCCACGACCCCGGCGATGCCGAGGGCGATCAGGCCGAGGCAACCGCCACAGCCAAAGAGGACCCATTTCTTGCCGCTGCTCTTGGGAGCAGGGTTCTGCTGATATGCGGGAGGTGTCGAGGTCATATGAAGGTATAGATTAACTGTTTTGTGTATCGAGCAACTGACAAAATTGGGATGTATAGAGTTCCGCTAATGTGACATAGGATTTACCTGCCCTTGACGTCGGAGTCACGCTTCACGAACGTACAAGCTCCTTTTTTTTGGTGAATTCCGCATGAAATTGCTCCGCCCCTGGCTGGAACTGGCCCGCATCTCCAATCTCCCGACCGCCTGGACCAATGTCCTGGCGGGGTGGTTGCTGGCGGGCGGGGGGCGGGACTACTGGGGAGTGGGGTGGATCTTGCTTGGCGGATCGCTGCTCTACACGGGCGGTATGATCCTGAATGATGCGGCGGATGTGAAGTTTGACCGGGAGCACCGGAAGGATCGTCCCATTCCCTCGGGCCGGGTCTCTGCGAGCACCGTCTGGCTGGTGGGGCTGGGGATGATGGTCGGCGGTGCCGGAGCGTTCATTTTTGGTGGGGGTGCCTGTCCCTGGCTGGTCGGGGGACTGGTATTGGCCATCCTGGCTTATGACTTCTACCACAAGCCCTGGGCGGGTTCGGTCTTCGTCATGGGCAGTTGCCGCACCTTGCTGGTGCTCTCTGCCGCCTCCGCAGTCACCGGCGGACTCGATCCCCATGCAGATCTGCCGGTGGTCCTGCGGGCCATCGCCTTGGGCGGCTACATTGTAGGCGTCACTCTGATTGCCCGGCATGAATCCCGGCCCGCCCAGGCAGGTGGCTGGCAGCGCGTGGTGGGGTACCTTGGCCTGGCTCTCCCGGTGCTGGTCACGGCGGGCATCCTGGCTACCCAGCAGCCGCTGGCCTCCTATTTCCAAAATCCCCAATGGACTCATGCGGTGGCCCTTGCCGCCATGCTGCCGGTCATCCTCTGTGTGAGGAAGGCTCTCCGGCTCATGCGCACCCCCCCCCCGTCAAACATCGGACGCGCCGTCGGCCTTTTGCTGGCGGGGATCGTATTTGTAGATGGGCTCGCCGTCAGTCTGACGGCTCCGGCGTTCACCCTCGTCTTCGTGCTGTGCTTCCCGCTGCTGCTTCTGTGGCAGCGAAAGATCGCGGCCACGTAAGCGTAGTTATCCACCCTTCATCACCCTCCCAGAAAGACTCTGTTAGATGTTAGAAAACCGGTTCCACGTGGAGTACACGCAGCGTGTGTTGTTTACACGCCACGTGTTTGACAAGGAGAATCTAACCTTGCGCGAGCTGCTTCAATCCGCCCGGGAAGGCGGACGCTCTACGAAGGCCATTGCCTTTGTGGACAGTCATGTGGCGGATGCCAATCCGACCTTGTTGGCGGACATGGAACGCTATGCTGCGGCACATTCTGATGTTTTTGTGCTGGCCGCGCCCGGAGTGATCATTCCCGGTGGAGAGCCCTGCAAAAATGACTTCGATCTAGTCCAACAGTGCTGGCAGCAGATCAATGATGCAGGCATAGACCGCCATTCCCAAGTCTTCGTCATTGGCGGTGGGGCTGCGCTGGATCTGGTATGTTTCGCCGCAGCCACAGCCCATCGGGGTATCCGTCATGTGCGCTTTCCCACTACCACGCTGAGCCAGGGGGATGGCGGAGTGGGTGTTAAGAACGGAGTCAACTTCTTCGGCAAGAAGAACTGGGTGGGATCCTTCTCCGTCCCCTACGCCATCGTCAACGATTTCGCCTTCCTGGATACCTTGCCCGAGAGGGAAAGGCGCTGCGGACTAATCGAGGCGATCAAGGTAGCATTGATCCGTGACGCGGATTTTTACCTCTGGCTGGAAAGCAACGCTGTCAAGCTGGCCTCTTTGGAACAAGACGTGGTGGAGGAGGCCGTGCGGGCCAGTGCCGCGCAGCATGTGCAACACATCACCACAAACGGTGATCCCTTCGAATACGGCTCCGCTCGTCCGCTCGACTTCGGTCATTGGGTAGCTCACAAGTTGGAGCAGGTGTCCAATTTTGAGATCCATCATGGAGAGGCTGTCGCCATCGGGATGGCCGTGGATTTGCTTTACTCCGTGAAAGCGGGAATCTTGGACGAGGCTATTGCCCAGCGTGTTCTCACGTTCATTGAGCAGGTGGGGTTCGCGACCTTTGCCCCCCAGTTGCTGGAGCGCACTCCTAAAGGGGAGTTGGTTATCCTCGCGGGCCTGGAGGAGTTCCGCGAACATCTGGGCGGGGAGCTCACGATCACGCTCGTGCCGGAGATCGGCCGCAAGCTGGAGGTTCATGAGATGGACCGCGCCAAGATCGTGGCTGCGGTGCAGGATCTTAAAGTGCGAGGCAATGTCTTTGGGCGGCAGTTGGTGGAAGCCTGAGCTTGAGCCTTCGGCCGGTCCAGCGCTATACAGTTCCCTTCATGTCACTGACTCACATCAACGAGCAAGGCGAGGCCAGCATGGTGGACATCTCCGGCAAGGCGGTGTCGCGGCGTGAGGCTGTGGCTGCCGGACGCATCCATCTGGATCCGGCGACTCTGGAGCTGATCCGGGACAACCAGATTCAAAAAGGGGATGTCCTGGCGGTGGCTCGCATCTCAGGCATCCAGGCGGCAAAGCAGACTCAGCACCTCATTCCCCTTTGTCACCAGTTGGCCCTGACCAAGGTGGCCGTGGACTTTGTGCTCACCGATGATGGCGTCACCGCCACCGCCATGGCGCGCACGACGGGCCAGACGGGCGTCGAGATGGAGGCCCTCACGGCGGTGTCTGTGGCGCTGCTCACCATCTATGACATGTGCAAGGCGGTGGACAAGACGATGCGGATCGACGGGGTGCACCTAGTGAGCAAGACCAAGGAAGCGGTGGGGTAAGGCTCGTGTTCGGTTTGCCAGCTTGAATCAGGGTGGGCTTGGGCGTACATCCTGACATGGCTGCTCCCATCTCTGTTGGCATCATCACTGTGTCTGACCGCGCCAGTGCCGGCGTGTATGAGGACTTCGGAGGTCCCGCCGTGCGCAAGGCGTCAGAAGGCTACGGCTGGACGGTGCTGGCCGAGGCCGTGGTGCCAGATGACCAGGGGGCGATCCAGCAGGCGATTCGCTCCTTTTCTGCGCAAGGGTGCGGGCTGGTGCTTACGACGGGCGGCACCGGCATCGCCGAGCGCGATGTGACTCCGGAGGCCATTCGCGGAATCATGCGTGTGGAGATTCCGGGCTATGGAGAGGTGATGCGGGCAAAGTCACTGGAGATCACCGCCAACGCCATTTTGAGCCGCTGTCTGGCCGCCATTGTGGACCAGTCGTTGGTCATTGCTCTGCCGGGCAAGCCCCAAGGGGCGGTGGAGTGCCTCAGCTTCGTCGTGGGAGCTATTCCGCACTCGGTCAAGCTGGCACGTAAGGAGCCCACGAGCTGCTAGGCGGTTCTCACCTCCCATCCCGTCATGTCCACGTTTGTTGATTCTCTCCTGGATCTATTGACCCCACTGGGGGACGTGACCGCCCGGAAGATGTTCGGCGGTTACGGTATCTACAAGGAGGCACTCATGTTTGGGCTGGTGTCGCAGAATCGCTTTTACCTCCGCACCGACGACGAGACCAAAGACCGTTTCATCGATCAGGGGTGTGAACCCTTCGTCTTCTGCCTGGACAAGGCAGGCAATCCCGTCGTTTCCAAGTACTACGAGCCACCGGAGATGGCGTTTGCCAATGCGCAGCGTATGAGGCCCTGGGCCACCATGGGATGGGAGTGTGCCCTGCGTTCGGTGACGACCAAGGCTGCCAGGAAAAAGCGGGCCAAGCCCGCCAAAGCAGTGCCTGTGAAGCAGCCGAGAGCAAAGAAGAAGAAACCGTAACACTCCTGTACCCATCCTATGGCGGCCCACGCAGACATCTTTTTGATCAACACCCGCGGCAAGGGGACCTATGAAATCACCGACGCCGTCGAGCTCATTGTGAAGGCTGCGGGCATCAAAACCGGCACCGCCACAGTCTTCGTCCAGCATACCAGTGCCAGCCTCGTCATCTACGAGAACGCTGACCCGTCAGCCCGCAAAGACCTTCACGAGTACTTCGAACGGCTCGTCCCGGAGAACACACCGTGGTTCGTCCACACCAGCGAGGGGCCAGACGACATGCCCAGCCATCTCCGCATGGTGCTCACCCGAACCAGCGAAGTCATTCCCGTCATCAATGGCCGCCTTGCCCTCGGCACCTGGCAGGGCATCTTCCTCTTCGAGCACCGCCGCGCCCCGCACTCCCGCCGGGTGGTGGTAAGTGTGGTGGGGTAAGCGAAGGTGGAGGAGAAAGGGTGAGGGTAGGGTTCTCCCCCCCTCCATGGCGTTCAAAATACCACTATCGAGTGTTGCCATTTAGGTCAATTCTGCCACTTTTGTGCCATGCTCTCCTTCCCGGAAGTCATCAACTCCACCCTTATTCCGACTGACCAGGCCGGGTTGGTTGCGATTGACTTGTTTGCTGGCTGTGGTGGGCTTGCCTTGGGGTTCGAATCGGCAGGGATTTCGACGATTGGTTTCGAGAAAGATCGCGATGCGTGTGCTTCGTATCGCAGAAATCTTGGAGGGGAATGCTTTGAAACATTGCTGACGCCTGAATCGCAGTTTCCCAAGTGCGACCTGATTATCGGCGGGCCGCCGTGTCAGCCGTTTTCAGTTGGAGGGCATCAAAATGGGCTGAAGGATTCTCGTGACGGGTTTCCTACATTCATTTCCGCAGTCGCAAGGTTGCGTCCGAAGCTCTGGATGTTCGAGAACGTGCGGGGGATGATGTATGGTAACAGATGGTACCTTGACCAGATTCTGGCAGAGCTGCGTGATCTTGGGTATGAGGTGGATCTTCGAATCTTGAACTCGGTTCATTTCGGGGTTCCCCAAAAGCGTGAACGATTGGTAGTAGTTGGTCACCTTGGGGGCTTTGTGTTTCCTGCTCCCTCAGCGAAGGTGTGGACTTCTGCCGATGCCCTGGAGGGGATGCTCTATGCGACGCCGCCCGAATCGCGATTTCTTACGCCGAGCATGGACAAGTACATTGCCAACTATGAAAAGGCGTCGGCATGTGTTCGACCGCGTGATCTTCATTTGGATCTACCAGCGAGAACTTTGACCTGTCGGAATCTCGCCGGAGCGACGGGAGACATGCAACGAATAAAGTTGCCGGACGGCAGAAGACGGCGACTTCTGCCACGTGAGGCAGCTCGTCTACAATCTTTTCCAGACGGCTTTGAGTTCATTGGCTCTGAAGGAAGCGTTTTCACTCAAATCGGCAATGCGGTTCCGCCAATGATGGCATATGCGTTGGCTGGATCGGTCGTCCGATACTTCAAACTCAAACGACATAGCGTTCCTCGAGCTGGACAAAAGGTTGCGGCCTGATAGACAAAAAGGCATGGCTGGAAAGAACAAGGCAGCGAGTGTTCGCAGGGTTGTGAATGAGGCTATTGAGGTGCTTCAAGCATTGGGAGTGCCGCTATCCTCAGCGACTCAGCGGAGTCGTGAAATGACTGCGATGTGCTTTCTGGCGGTAGCTGGAGTGACGCACTCCGCCGACTGGCCGTCGGCCGCCAAACATCCGGGCCCGCCACTCGGAACCCGGCAGATCATAGACTTCATCAATCGCCACTTTGAAGAGTCGATCTCTCGCGGATCTTACGACGACATTCGGCGCAAACATCTGAAACTGGCGATCTTGGCTGGCATTGTATTGAAAAGCGCTGCCAAGCCCCATGCAGCTGCAAACGATCCTACGCGTGGATACGCAGTCAATCCCCTGCACGCTCCTGTCATTCAGTCATTTGGGCAACTTGGTTGGGCGGCTCATGCTGCCAAGTTCATGGAGGGGCAGACCGCGTTGACTGACGTTGTTGGAGGAAAGAGTTCAGTTGCCGCAATATCATTGGTCTTACCTAATGGTTCCGAACTTCGGCTGGGACCTGGTCAACACAATGCGTTGCAAAGAGCCGTGGTTGAGCAGTTTCGACCAAGATTTGCTCCAGGTTCACTGGTCCTGTACCTTGGTGATGCCCAAGATCGGACAATTGTGTGCGATACGGAGAGACTGACGGCGATTGGACTGCCGTTGGCAACCTCAGGAAGCCTGCCTGATATTATTTTGTTAGACGAGGCACGAGGATGGCTGTTTCTGATTGAAGCAGTTCACAGTTTTGGCCCCATCTCACCCGAGAGGTTATTGACGCTCGATCAACTTTGTCAGAATTGCTCGATACCTCGCGTGTATGTGACGTCCTTTCTGGACCGTGGTGCATTCCGCAAGTTTGCTCCCGATATTGCTTGGGAAACTGAGGTGTGGATTGCTTCGGAACCTGATCACATGATTCATTTCAATGGAGATCGCTTTTTTGGACCTCGCTGAGTTCTGAAGCGAAATGTAAATCCTGTCTCAAAAAGGCGGCTCTTCACCCGCCCGCCACTCTCTCGGCCGATCTTCGCGCAACTGGCTGCGGCCGCCACGGCGGCGGCGCATGCCGTCGAAGGCACTGTCTGAGCCGTCTGCCTTCATTTGATGGACGATCTCCAGCAGTTTACCGAGCTTGCCTTTCGGGAAGCCTTTTTTGGCGAACCAGCCCAGGTATTCCGCAGGCAGGTCGAAGATGGGGATGCCGTGAGGAGGGAAATGCTGGGGGCCGAACTTGCCGAACGGCATGTGCGTTCTTTCAATGTCGGCAAGATCGGAAGCCATGCGGGCGGCAAGTTCCTCAGGGCTCATAGGAGGGTGGCGGGTGGGTTTGAGGAAGGGGGCATGATGGACGGCGGCAGGAACCCGAATTTTTCCAACTGTAGCTTCACCAGAATGGCAATGATGGTCTGCAGGGAGTTTCCTTCAAGCCGGTTGTTCACGTACACGAAAATGGCTTTCCGTGAGTGCTTGGGCGCAGGTTTCAGGTCGTACTCCACAGTGGGGCGGATCAGGGCCGCAGCGGCTTCCCGGGCTCCTTCGTGGGGCTCCTTCGTTGCCGTGTAGGGCGAAAACAGCTTTACTGCCTCCTCATAGCTTCGCCCCTGCTTGAGGAGGAACCTGGCGGCGACGAAATCGGCGCAGTCCATGGCACCGGGCATCGCCATCTGCTCGGAAGCATCTGGCATGCGGGCCCATTGATTGATGACATGGCCCACCCCATGTGACTTGAGCATGGCAAAGTAGTCTGGGTGGAGGAAATTACGATTGCGGATTTCGACCGCGTAGCGCCACCCTTTGGGCAGGGCTCCCAGAAACTGGTCCAGTGCCTCCATGAAGTCCCGTCCGCGCTCAAAGTCCCGGGCATGAAAGTGGCTGAACTCAAAGATCAGAACTCCCACCTTGGACTTGAACGATGCAAAGGGCGTGAGGAAAGCCCGGGTGAAGAGGTCCGCATTGAGGAAATGCTCGTTGCGTTTCCCGGCCTTGTCACCATGCCGGGGCAGATTCGGAAAAGTGCGGGCGGTGATGTCATCGGTGACCTTGAAAGTGAACCGGTAATGATCGGGTGTCTGCTCCATCAGACCTGCGACATACTTGGGTGAGGGGAAGCGATAATAACCTGCGTCCACACAGACGGAGGAAAACGTCTCGGCGTGCTCGTAGAGACAGTCCCGTTCGAAGCGCGCCTGGGAGAACTTGCCCCTGGTCAGGTAGCGGTCTGGCGAGTAGATGCTGCCCAGCCAGCCTTCATACTTCCAGGAGGATGTGCCGATGAACACCTCCCGCTCCGCCAGCCAGCGCAACTGAGCCGCCAGCAGGGAGCGGTCGATGAAGGGAGCGCTGCTGGCTGCGGAGGGGTTCATGACGGCTCAGATGCCGGGACTGGCGGCATCGTGATCCCAAGCGTCATTGAGCTGCACACCCCGTCGCAGCGTGTAGCTGAGGTGAGGGGTGTAGAGCTCTGGCTCCAGGAGAAATGAGTCGTGTCCCTTGTCCGAGTGCACGGTGATGTGCATGGAGGACACGTCCGCCTGTTCCAGCCAGCGCACCAGTTCGGCCTGTTCTTCCGGGTAGAAGCAGAAGTCGGAGTCGATGCTGAACACCAGCCAGTGGTGACCAGCCCTGCGGCTGATGGCAAAGAGGGCCCCATGGTCCTCGACACCCGCGTCTTTGAGCGGGTCGAAGCGAAGCCACATGTCACAGATGCGCAGGTAGGTGTTCGCGTCGAAGCGTTTCACGAACTTCTTGCCCTGGTGGAGCATGTAGCTCTCCACGTTGTGTCCCACGCGGTACCAGGAAAGCTGGTCATCCCGCTGAATGACGTCGCCCCGGGCGCGGCGTTCGATTGCATCCAGGTGGACAAAGGTCTTGTGGCTGATCATCCGCGCCAGGGCCAGCCCATAAGCGGGCGGGTCGCTGTCGTAGTAGTTGCCCCCTTTAAAGTGCGGATCGTTCTCGATCGCCATTACTTGCTCGAAGACACCCAGACGAGAAAGTACCGTGGTGCGCTGACCGCTGGCTATCGAGACGACAAGCCTGACGCGCTCTGGGAATAGCGTGGCAAAGTTCAGCGTGAGCAGGCCCCCCACGGAGGCGCCCATCACTGCATGCAGCTTTTCGATTCCGAAGTGGTCCAGCAGGAGGGCCTGGGAGCGGACGACATCTGCGGTGCTGACCTGCGGAAACTCGGGGCCATAGGGGCGTCCCGTCTTTGGATTTAAAGAGGCTGGGCCAGAGCTTCCGTAACAACCGCCCAGATAGTTGGCGCAGATGACGAAGAACTTCTGGGTATCCAGCGCCTTGCCCGGGCCGATGAAGAGGCTCCACCAGCCCTGCTGGCAGTCCTCCGTCCAGCGGTCGTCCGTGTGCGGCACATGGCGACAGACGCCTGCGGCATGCTGGCTGCCTGAGAGCGCGTGGAAGAGCAGGATGGCATTGCTCTTGTCCTCATTAAGCTTGCCGTGGGTCTCGTAGGCGAGGGTCAGATCATCCATGACCATGCCCGAAGTGAAGCGAAAAGGCTTCTCAGGCGTGGCAAAACGCAGAAACTGCGTCTGACTTTCAGGGATGGTCTTGTTGGACATGGGAGGGTAACCATGACGGGAACCGCGTTTTAGTAAACCGGCAATTTCCAATAAACCGGAAATTCATGGCGCTATAGGCTCCTGTCGCTCTTTAGGGTAACCTCAAAGGTGGAGCCTTGTCCAGGGGTGCTCTGGACGCTGATTTCACCGCCGTGGTTGTCCACAATGGCTTTGGCAATTGCCAGCCCCAGTCCGGTGTGACCGGCGGCACTGGTACGGGCCTTGTCCGCACGGTAGAAGCGCTCGAAGATGTGGGGAACATGTTCATCCGGGATGCCGGGCCCGTCGTCGCGGATGACAAAGAAGGATTCGCCGTTGGGCCGGGTGCCACTGGCAAGCTGGACAGTCCCCTGAGGGCCCTGATGGTGTTGCAGAGCGTTGTTGACCAGGTTGGTGGCCAGTACGGAGAGTGCTCCGGGATCGCCCACACAGGGGGCGGGGTGGAGATCCGCAGCCAAGGCAATGCCGCGCTCCGCCGCCAGTGGCGCGAGGTGGATGCGGGAGTCCTCCAAAATAGCGGCCAGATCGCAGGTGCTGGTGTGACCATTGAGCCCCTGCGTGGTTTCCTGACGCGCCAGCAGCAGGAGCGCCTCCACGAGATGTCGCATCCGCTGGGCGGTCATGTTGCAAGTTTGCAGAGCCTCACGGTACTCCTCTGGACTGCGGTCTCGTTTCAGAACGCGCTGCGTTTCCGAGAGCAGAATGGTGATGGGGGTCCTGAGTTCGTGGGAGGCGTCGGCGGTAAACTGCCGCTGCCGCTCGAAGGCGTCATTGAGCCGGTCAAAAGTATTGTTGAGCACCTTGCTGAGCTGGCCCAGCTCACTGTCCGTGTCAGTAATGTCGATCCGATCCTTGAGATTGCCTTCGGCGATGCGAGTAGCCGTGCGGGAGATGGTCTGAATGGGACGGATGGCACGACCGGAGAGCCACCACCCGCCTCCCAGCCCCAGAACCCACAGCCCCAGGCAGGTGGCGGCCTGCGTCCAGGCGAAGCGGGAGGCCGCATCCAAGTCCGGAGAAATGTCCCGCCCTACGACAATTCGGAAGCCACTTGGACTGCTCCGGCGCACTTCCCTTCGTCGCTCAATAGTGCGCGTGTCCTCCAGGTGATCCGACTTGGCGGGAGGGAGGAAGGTGATGTCGTCCGGGGCATTGGGAGAAGTAAGCAGCACCTCGTTCTGCGCATTGCGGATGCTGAAGTAGGCATAACCCGGCTCGCGCCCCTGGAAGAGGGCGGCGACATCCGCCGAAGGGGTGACAGGCTTCTCCCGAAGGTACTCCAGGAGCTGGCCCAGAGAGATCATGGGCCGGTCTCCGTCTTTGTTCTTGGCGTTGTCCGGATAGAGGGACACGCGGACGGACTCCATGAGAGAGCGAAAGAGGCGTCGCTCCAGTTGCGACACGTCCTTGTCGATTCTTTGCAGCTGGTTGTCGAGGGCGATGCGGTAACCGGGCGCACAGAAGCCAGCCACGACCAGGAGCAGCAGGAGACCGTGCCAGACCTGGAGCCGCCAGCGGATGGACTGGAAGGGGGAGGTCATTCGATGCTGTAGCCGTGTCCCCGGCGTGTGGTAATGAGTTCGGGGGCCAGTTTTTTCCGGAGGTTCGAGACGTGGACATCCAGGAGATTGGACAGCGTGCTGTCGTCCTCATCAAACAGGTGCTCATACAGGGTGGTGCGGCTCACCACCTCCCCTTGATGAAGGGCCAGATACTCGATCAGGGTGTACTCGCGGGCCGTCACCGGCACCTCCTCACCCTTCCAGAGCACTTTGCGTGCGGCAGTGTCGATGGAGAGGTCCCTGATGGTAAGGACGGGCTGGGGCTGGCCTGCGGCACGTCGAATCAGAGCGCGGATGCGTGCAAGCAATTCCTCGATGTCGAAAGGCTTGGTGAGGTAGTCATCTGCCCCTTGATTGAGACCTTTTACACGGTCCTGAACGGCGTCCCTGGCCGTTAGCATGAGCACGGGGGAGGTCTTGGTGGGGCGCAGCTTTTGAAGAAACTCCCAGCCGCTCAGCCCCGGCAGCATCACATCCAGCACGATGACGTCGTACTCGTTTTCAAGGGCTCTCTGGAATCCTTCTGCGCCGTCGCCCGCTGCATCCACGGCATAGTTTTCCTCCCTCAAGGTGGCCACGAGGCTGCGCCGCAGGTCGGGATCATCTTCTACAACCAGGACTCGCATGGAGAGTTCAGTAAAAAACATCAGTGACCCCATCACTCGTGCCGGAGCGCTTCAATAGGGTCAAGTTTCGCAGCGCGACGTGCCGGGGTGAAACCAAAGAGCACGCCTACTGCCGCAGAGAAGATGAAAGCGATGACGTTGATCCGGGTGTCGAACTGGAAGGGCACCTGGATCACTTGGGCGAGGAAGTAACAGAGGCCGAGGGCAATGCCGATTCCGACCACCCCACCCACGCAAGAAAGGGTGATGGCCTCGACGAGAAACTGTAAAAGCACCTCCCGAGCCCGTGCCCCGATGGCAAGCCGGATGCCGATCTCCCGCGTGCGTTCCGTCACGGAGACCAGCATGATGTTCATGATCCCGATGCCACCCACGAGCAGGCTGACGCCTGCTACCGCAGCCAACAGCATGGTCATCATCTTTGTGGAGGAACTCAAGGTCTCTGCAATCTGGCGGGTGTCGAACACGGAGAAGTTGTCATCCTCGTTGGGGCTGAGGTTGCGCCGCTGGCGCATGAGCGAGGTGATCTCGCCAATCATGGCGTCGCTGTTCGTGTTGTCTTCCGCGGAGATGTTGATCTGGTTCACTGACCGGGCGGAGGTGCGACCGGTGAGCCGGCGCTGCAGGGTGGACAGGGGGACAACGATGGTGTCATCCTGGTCGCCCATGCCGGACTGGCCCTTGGCTGTGAGCAGGCCGATGACTTCACAGGAGGACTTGCCGATGCGGATCTTGGCCCCTATGGGATTCTCGGAGCCGAAAAGCTGGCGGCGTACCGTTTCTCCAATGACGCACACGGCGGCACCCGAACGAAGGTCAAGATCGGTGAACAGCCTGCCTTCGCCAATGGTCCATTTGCCGATATGGAAGTAATCCGGAGTGCTGCCGGTGATCTGAGTAGTGCGGGCAGTCTGGAGGTAGATGGTGCTCAGAGAGGTCTGGGCCACGGGGGCTACCGCCGCCACACCTGACACTTGTTCCATGACTGCCTGGGCATCCAGCATGGTGAACCGCGGCACCCCGGCGGAGGTGGAGCGGGGACCGAAGCCGGATCCCGGACGGAGAACCAGCAGGTTGCTCCCGAGGCTGGAGATCTGGTTCTTCACCGCCTGCGTTGTGCCCTGGCCCAACGTGACCATCGTGATCACGGCCGCGACGCCGATAATGACCCCAAGCACCGTGAGGAAGGCACGGGTGAGATTCCGGCGAATCTCCCGGAGGGCGATGAGGAGGGCGTTGAAGAACACGGGATCGAAAAATTATGAATTATAAATTATGAATTATGAATGAAGGGGTGAGGGCGGGGCCAGGGCAGGAAGTTAATTCCTAATTCCTCATTCATAATTCAAAATTTGTTAGTAAGGTCTGACTCGATGGTGCCGTCTTTGACCCGCACGGTGCGTTTTGCGTAGGAAGCGACTTCGTCTTCATGGGTGACCATGAGGACGGTGATGCCGCGCTCCTCATTGAGGCGGGTGAGAAGTTCCATGATGTCATGGGTGGTGCTGGAGTCGAGGTTGCCGGTGGGTTCGTCGGCGAAAAGGGTGCTGGGACTGGTGACGATGGCGCGGGCAATGGCCACGCGCTGCTGCTGACCGCCGGAAAGCTCCGCCGGGGTGTTGCGCATCTTGGTGGGGAGCCCGACTGAGGCGAGTGCATCGCGGGCGAGGGCGTGGCGCTCATTCCTGGGGATGCCACGATAGAGAAGAGGGAGTTCCACATTCTCCAGGGCGCTGGTGCGGGCCAGAAGGTTGAAGCCCTGGAAGATGAAGCCCAGAGCATGTCGGCGCAGCAGGGAGCGCTGGTCTGCGCCGAGCGTTTCCACCGGGATGCCCTGGTAGAGGTAGCTGCCTGTGGTCGGGGTGTCCAGACAGCCCAGGAGGTTCATGAGCGTCGATTTCCCGGAACCACTGGGGCCCATGACGGCGACGAACTCGCCTTTATGAATGGTGAGGTTGATCCCCCGCAGAGCCTGAAAGGCGGCGTCGCCCTTGCCATAGGTCTTGGTCAGGCGGCGCAACTCGATCAGCGGCGGGGGCGTGGAGGGGGCGACACTCATGACGCTGAGGGAACGTTGGCGCGGATGATCACCGGAAGTCCTTCTTTGAGCCCTTCCCCCGACACCTCGGTATTGCGACCGTCCGTGAGACCCAGTTTGACTTCCAAGGCCACCGGTTGGCCGTCTTTGAGAGTCCAGATGCGTGCGGTGCCGTCATTTCGCTGCTGGGACTTTTTCTCTTTACCGCCTCCTTCGTCGCCGGGGCGGGGGCGGTTGCTGCTGAACCGGCGTGGCCCCGGCATCAGGTTTTGCACAAAGGACTTCTTCTCCTGCGGAGGGCCGCCTGCTTGGGAGGCGGCGGCGGCGGGGTCGAACCGAAGCGCGGCGGTGGGTACGAGGAAGGTGTTCGTGCTCTCAGCCACATGAATGTCGGCGGTGGCGGTCATGCCAGGACGCAGGCTGAGGTCTTTGTTGGAAACTTCCAGCTCCGTTTGGTAAGTTACGACGTTGTCCGTGATCACCGAGCCGAATGAGACACGGCGCACATTGGCGCTGAAGGACCGTTCTGGCCAGGCGTCCACGGTGAAGGTGGCCTTTTGACCGGCTTCCACCCGACCGATGTCGGCCTCAGCTACGGCCACGTTGAGCTCCATGAGTTCGAGGTTCTCCGCCAGCACGAACAACTCGGGGGCGGTGAAGCTGGCTGCCACGGTCTGACCGGGCTCAAGGCTGCGAGTCAGCACAATGCCGTCGATGGGAGACTTGATGACGGCCTTTTCCAGGTCGCGCTCGTTGATTTTCACCTGGGCTTCCGCTTCCTTCACGGAAGCCTCTGCAGTAAGCAAGTCTGCCTTGGCCCGGTCCATCGTGGCAGTTGCTGTATCCAGATCAGCCTGCGCCGGCATCTTACCGTTGCTGATGCGATGCAGGTCCCGAAGTCGGTTCAGGCTTGCTTCAGCCTCCTTCACGGTGGCCTGTACCTGCGCGACTTTTGCATTGGCGGAAGCCACGGAAGCGCGGCTGCTCTCTGTCTGTTGTTGCAACTTGCTCGTATCGAGCTTCGCCAGCGGTTGCCCCTTTTTCACGCGGTCATTGATATCCACGTACACTTCCAAGGTGGTGCCGGAGAGTTCACTGCCAATGGTGACTTCATTGGTGGGCTCGAGATTGCCTGTAGCGGTAACGGTAAGCCGGATCTCGCCTTTGCGCACCTCCTCAGTGGTGTAGGGGGAGATTTGGTTCTGGGCCTGCTGCTGGAGTCGCCACCAGTACCAAGTTCCGGCAGCAGCCCCGATCAATAGCACGATGAGAACGAGGCGGAACACGAAGGATTTGCGTGATCCTTTGGCGTGGATGATATCTGCCAGATCCTGGGGTGGAGCGACGGCGGTGGCTTTCATGGGTGAACAGGGGGGAGGCTTTTTTTGGAAAGGGGGGGAGCGAGGAAAATGGATGCTAGGAGGACCATCCTCCACCTAGGGCCTTGTAGAGCTGGATGTGGGCGCTGGCCTGATTGGCGCGGGTGGTAACTTCCTGGTCTTCCAGACTCAGCAAGGTACGCTGCGCCTCCAGCACCACGAGCAGATCCACCAGACCGGCTTCATACTGTTGAGTGGACAGCTCTTCTGCCTGACGTGCGGCCTTAAGGGCCTGCTCCAGGATGACCAACCGTTCTGCGGTGCGCTGGATGCCGATCAAGGCGTTCTCCACTTCAGACAGAGAGGTGAGCACGGTCGCTTCCCAGCCGATCAGGGCTTGGGACTCCAGCTCGCTTTGAATGTTGATATCCTGGCGGATACGGCCAGCATCAAAGATCGGGGCTGCCAGTGAGCCTGCGATGCTGGCCGCGACATTCTCCGGGGAGAAGATGCGGCCCGCCTTCAGAGCGTCCACCCCGATGGAGCCAGAGAGGCTGAGGTCCGGGTAGCGCTCCGCCACGGCGGACTTCGTGCGGGCCACCGCGGCATCCACCCGGCGTTCCGCCGCGCGGATGTCGGGACGCTGGCGAAGGGTATCTGCGGGGATGCCGATGGCGATGCGAGCCGGAGGAGACGGCATCTTGTCGGATCGGGCGAGCAGCTTATCCAGCGCACCTGGCGGCAGGCTGGCGAGCAAAGACAGCTGATTCTGCGTCTGGCTGATGGTCTGCTTGAGAGAAGGCACTTGGGCCCGTGCCTGCTCCAGGGTGGAAATGGCCTGCTGGGTGTCCACCGATCCGGTGATTTTGGCCTCTTCCTTCCACCTGGCAATCTGAGTGGTCTCGGTACGTGAGGCAAGAGTCCGCTCCACCACCGCCAGTTGGGCCTCCGCCTGGCGCAGGGAGACGTAGGTGTCCGCCACCTCGGCTGCGAGAGACACTTGGGCGGCATAGAGGTTCTCGCCAGCCTCCCTAAGATCTTCAGTGGCGGCTTTGATGTTCTGGCGCTGCTTGCCAAAAAGGTCAACCTCCCAGGTCATGTCGATGCTGGCACCGTAGTTTTCGCTGGAACTCACACCGGTGTTCCGGTTGTCGGTGCGCTCACCGCGCGCGCTGAATCCAGCGTCCACCGTGGGGAAAAGCCCCGCAGCCTGAACTCCGCGGCGGGCACGGGATTCCCGTACTTTTGAAACGGCGGTGCGGATGTCGGTGCTGTTCTGCAGCGCAGTTGAGACGAGTTGGTTCAGTACCGGATCATGGAATCGCTCCCACCATTTCGGGAGAGCAGCCGTGTTCAGCGGGCGTTGCGGGAACCCGGATCGAGCGGCACCTTTCCACTTGCCCGGCACCTTGAGTTCCGACTGGGCGCGATCTGGATTGGATCCAACACAGCCAACCAGCCCACCGGCGAAGGCGAGCAACAGCAATGGGGCGACGGCCTGAGGAGGCAGACAATTCATGTGGCTAAGCGGTGCAATGGCGGTGGTTTTAGACCTCTTGACCCAGATTCTGCTCCAAGGAACCTTTAGAGAAGGTGAAGGAGAATCGTTTTTGGCGGAAAAAGAAGGGCTGCTTTCCTACGGTTGAACCCTCGCGATAGCGGGGCGGCCGGTGTCAGTCGCTGGGCTCCTTCAATCTCCGGCATCGTGCCATCTGGGCCGGGACATGATCCGTTTGTCAAAACAGACAACCCAACTTCCCGATGGGGTTACCTGGCCAAAGAACCGCAGGAGTCCGCAGCACCAGAATCTGGTGTGTGCGGAACTGATCCTCCTGGGAGCTGCCCCTGCGTTGGGGGAGCAGCATGAGACGGACCCACGACTAGGCGGTCAGGGCTGCCAGAAGCTTTTTCAG
Organism: Verrucomicrobium spinosum DSM 4136 = JCM 18804; assembly: GCF_000172155.1. Lineage (NCBI taxonomy): Bacteria > Pseudomonadati > Verrucomicrobiota > Verrucomicrobiia > Verrucomicrobiales > Verrucomicrobiaceae > Verrucomicrobium > Verrucomicrobium spinosum. The sequence continues at coordinate 2,995,208 of NZ_ABIZ01000001.1, forward strand.
GGACAGGCTGGCCACGGCAGTTGCCTTGTCGCTCATTGCGTAGGGCAGGATCAATTCCGTGCCATGGATGAGAGAGCCGCAACTGTACACGACGTTGGGAACGTAGCCTTCGCGCTCATTGCCCTCCGGGGAAAGCAGCGGTTCGCGGAGTCTGCCTATGACCTTGGTGGGATCATTCAAATCTAGAAGGGCGGCACCCAGGCAGTACTTTCGCATGGGGCCTACGCCGTGAGTGATGACCAGCCAGCCGGCCTCGGTCTCAATGGGAGACCCGCAATTGCCCACTTTGACCGTTTCCCATGGTTCTGCGGGACGGAGGAGGATCTGGGGATCGTTCCAATGGTGGGGGTTGTCTGAGAACATGATGAAGAGGTTCTCATCATCCTGCCGCGACAGCATGGCATAGCTGCCATTGACCTTTCGTGGAAACAACGCCATGCCCTTGTTCTGCACCGCATTGCCATTGAGCGTGAGGATGCGGAAGTGAAGAAAATCCTGCGTCTCAATGAGCTGCGGAAGAATGGCCCGGCCGTTGTAGGCGGTGTAGGTCGCGTAATACATGACCGTTCCATCGTCTTCCGTAAAGCGGACAAACCGGGCGTCTTCTATGCCATTGCTCTCATTGTCTGAGATGGGGAAGATGATGCGCTCGCTCAGTGCGAGATTGGCGGGGAATTGCACCTCATAGTTGGAGTCTGCCAGCCATTGGATGCACTCTAGAGTACGCCTGAAATCGTGCGAGATGGGTTGGGTCTCACGTCGGACCTGGGAGACGGTGAGCGTGAGTTCACTCCTCGTGAACTCGTCGCCCAAAGGGCTCATTACTGCGACGGCACACTCATTGTAGAACCCGATTTCGTGCAGTTTGACAATGAAGCGTTTTTTGCGGTAGAGCGGGTTGGGTACGACCTCTGGCAGCGTCACGTAACGGGACACCGGATTGATGCTGAGGGTGCCCTCGGGAGACAAGAGCCCTTCGCGAAACTCGATCGAGGAGATGTGGCCTTCACCGGTGGCGCGAAGACTCATGATGAAGCGCAGCCCGCCTGCTGGTACATCCTTTTGATCAGGATGGGGAACGATGGAGGGGTTGAAAAGGGCCGCAGACTCCAGAGCATATTCGCCGGAAAACTGGGCTCCGATGAGGAGGCGGCGCTCGCGCGAAAGAGGGCGGTCGGTGAAGATATGTCCTTGAACCTTGAAAAACTGCTCCATGAGCAGGGAGGCGACGTCAAAATGCCGGGAATCAAATTCGCCGAAAACGGACTGCAACTCCCGGTCAACCTCCTGGTCAGAGAGGGCCAGCGTCCTGCCGATGATGGTGGCGATGCGTTGCGGACTGGTGGGGACGAAGGGGCGGATGATGACGCGCGCGCTCTCCGGACCCAAGATGATGTTGTGCCGGTGGATGGGGATGGCGCTCATGTAAGAGAAGGTGGCAAGTGAGTGAGGGGATTCTGCGCCCAGTCCATCTCTGCGAGGGCAAGGAGGAAAGCCAGAGTCGATTCCGCACCCTGATTTTCGTTGACGCGGTCGGCGTGAAGTCCATCGCCACAGCCGCCGTTGCTGGAATCGTAGAGAGGAAGGCCCAAGTCATTACGGCCTAAAAACCACTCGAAGGCACGGCGGGCCTCGCTGGACCATGTGGAGTCCTCCGTGGCGTGGTAGGCCTCCAGGCAGGCGGATACCATGGCCTGGGCTTCCACGGGTTGTTGATCAAAGTCGGCGCGGGCACCTTCCTTGACATAAAAGCCATCGCTGCCGATGGGGCGGAAATGGCCGCCTTGAGTGCGTTGAATTGAAGCCAGCCAGCGCAGAGACTTCAGCCCAATCTCCAGTGCCTCGGGGTGGGGCATCCAGCGACCACTCAGGATGAGAGCCTGACAGAGGCGGGCGTTGTCATAGGTGGCGCTGGACTCAAACCACGGCCAGTTTTCATCTGCGCAGTCCTTCCAGAGCTTGACCAACCAATTCGTCAGCCTCTCCCTGACTTTCCCTGCTTTGGGGCAGGTGGGGTGGTTGCGAAGGAATTCATGAATGCCGAGGAGGGTGAATGCGACGGCGCGCGGAGAGGTGAAGTTCAATACTGCAGGAAGGCCGATCTCAAAAAGCTGCACGCAGAGCCGGCGGCGTCCCTCATTGCGGGAGTGGCCTGCCCCGTTGCCGAGGGCCCAGAGCGCGCGGCCGTGACTGTCCTCGCTGCCGCAGTCCTCCAGCCATTGACGCCCATGGCTCATGAAGTTCCGGAAACGCCCGGTGTCTCGGTTCAGTGCTGCGGCGAGGAACGCGAGATAGCTGCTGGCCAGATGATCCAGGTTCTCTCCCGGAGGGGACGCTCCCAGCTCGGCCAGGAGATTGCAGAGGATGAAGGCCCGGGCGTTGTCATCAGTGCAATAGCCTTCGTGATAGTTGGGCACATTGAAGATCGCATGCTGAAAAATGCCGGTGTGATCACTCATCCGTACCAGATGATCGAGCCTCACTGGTGGCAGGTCATAGGGACGGCTGGCGAGCGTCCAACCCGCGAAGGCGGTGCGGGGCGCGGCTTTGCGGTCAGCGCGCGCATGCTGGAAAGATTCAAGATAGCGCTGGGCGACGGCGGGCCAGATCATCTCCCGGCCATGGTGGTGGGCTTGCCTGCGGGTGACCTCAAGCTGGTAAGGGTGGTTCAGGTAATCACAGACCGCGTCTGCGATCGCTTCCGGATTGCGAAAGGGGACCAGGGTGCCGCGCCCGTCCGCCAGCAGTTCCTGGGCGTGCCAGTAGGGCGTGGAGACGACTGCCTTTCCGGCACCAAAGACGTAGGCAAGGGTGCCTGAGGTGATCTGGGCCTCGTTGAGATAGGGGGTGAGGTAGATGTCCGTGGCGCCGATGAACTCCTTGAGGTCCTCAAGGGAGACGAAACGGTTATAGAAGATAACGTGTGATTTCACCCCGCGATCCTCCGCCAGCCGTTCCAGGCTGAGCCGGTAGCGCTCTCCCTCCCGGGCCACGAGGTGGGGGTGGGTGGCTCCTAGTACCAGATAGACCACATTGGGATGTTCCTTGACGATCGCAGGCAGGGCTTCAATGGCATGCTCGATGCCCTTGCCCGGCCCCAGCAGCCCGAACGTCAACAATACCACGCGGCCCTCCACGCCGAACTGGGCCTTGTAAACGGCGGAGTCCGAGAATGCAATGTCGGGAATGCCATGGGGAATGATGTCCACCTTGGCCTCCGGCACGCCATAGGTCTCGCGGAGAATCTCGGCACCTTTCCGGGCCATCACCACCAGGCGGTCGCTGCGCATGGCCAGTTCTTCCATCACCTTGCGCTGTTGCGGGCTGGGCTCCCGCAGGACGGTGTGCAACGTGGTGACAACGGGCATGCGCACTTCTTTAAGAAGCGCGAGCAGATGGCTGCCCGCTGCACCGCCGTAGATGCCGAACTCGTGCTGAACGCAGAGGACATCTACGTTGTTGAAGTTCAAGAAATCAGCGGCACGCCGGTAGGAGTTGAGATCTTTTTCCTGCAGTTCAAACCGGACGCGAGGAGGATACTTGTACCCCTCTGGCCGGTCGTTTACGGCTCCTGTGATGCACTGTGCGGAAGGGGCAGCAGCGCTGACCGCCTCGCATAGATCATGCGTGAAAGTGGCTATTCCACAAAGCCTCGGCTCATAGCCACCCAAAAAAGCGATGCTCCCTGCCGGAGCCTGTCCGCTCAAGATAATCCTCTCAAATGCTGCGACATGAGAGACAATAGACCCCCATTCTGGCTAAGCAAGGCGTAGTTCCAACAAACGGGTCAGTGGAACAGACGCTGCGACCGGTGCGGGCCGCCACGCTAAGGCTGGGGCTTGGGAGGGCTCTCGGTTACGCCCAGGCTTTCCACCCATTTTGCTTCCATAAGAGAGTCGATGTAGGGCACCAAGATGGGTTGCTTGTAGATGCCAGCGGCTCTGCCCAGCCATTCGTTGCCCTCGCCCTTCTTGCCTTCCTGATAAGCAAAGGCAGCCTTGCTGTAGTAGTAAGCAGGGGTGTCATCCATGAAGGTGAAGTTCTTCGCGATCTCTTGAGCCCCCGACACGTCCCCCTGTTTGAGCCGGCAGACAAGCACCTTGAACTGGCTCAGATGACGCACCTCAAGCTTGAGTTTGGGATAGTCGGTCAGCAGTTTGGAGAACCCTGCCTCGGCTTCCGGATACTTTCCTTCCACGTAGTCCAGTTCGACCAGATTAAACTTGGGCTCGAAAGCTTCCGGGCTCAAGGAACGCGCTTTTTCAAAGTTCTCCCGCGCCTTGGGGATGTCCCGCATGGCGGTGAAAATACTGCCGCGGACATTGGGAATGAGGGGGCTGCTGGGTTGGAGCAACTCTGCCTCATCGAGCTTCTGGAGGGCGTCAAAATTCTTTTGCGTGGCGTGCAACCCCTGAGCTTCGCGGATCAGATTGAAGAAACGGGCGTCTTCCGGGGTGGGAGCTTCGTTTTCCGCCTGGGGCGCAGCTTTGTCGCTGTCCTTCCCGTGGGCTATGGGTGCGGTCAATCCACTGGCAAGGAACAGCAGAGCGAGTAGGGAGGGGATTCGGGGGGCCATAGTGGAAACGTGTTGCGGGTGGCTTGAAGGGGTAGTTTGCCCTTCGGTAGCAGGCCTGCAACGAAGTTTCCGGGGCAATTGGGAAGGCTCAGGACTTTGCAGGGCAAAAAAAAGCGCACCCTGAGACAGAGTGCGCTGTGGTAAGGTCGATGTGGGTAGATCGCTGTCCTCTACCTCAGTACACGTCGCGACGGTAGCGCTTGCTGGCCTTCAGGTTGTCCATGTAGGCGTTCACTTCCTCCGGGGATTTGCCGCCCTCTGTGGCGACGATCTCGCGAAGCGCGTTGTCCACGTCCACGGCCATGCGGGCGGCATCACCGCATACGTAGAAGATGGCCCCCTGCTCCAGCCAGGCGAAGAGTTCCTTGCCCTGCTCCAGCATCTTGTGCTGCACATACAGCTTCTGGACCTGATCGCGGGAGAAGGCGGTGTCCAGGCGGGTCAGCGTCCCGTCAGCCAGATAGGCCTCGAACTCGGACTCGTAGAAGAAGCAGGTGGCGCGGTTGATTTCACCGAAGAACAACCAGGCTTTGCCCTTGGCACCTGTGGCCTGGCGTTCCTGGAGGAAGGACCGGAAGGGGGCGATGCCGGTGCCTGGTCCCACCATGATGATGGGCGTTTCATCTTCCGGGGCGGGGAGGCGGAAACCTGCGCCCGATTTGATGAAGGTGGGCAGAGGGGTGCTCTCGTCGATCCGGTCCGCCAGGAAGGTGGAGCACACCCCACCCCGCATGCGGCCGTGGCTCTCATAGCGGACGGTCGCCACGGTGAGATGCACCTGCTCAGGATTGGCGGCGAGGCTGGAGGAGATGGAGTAGAGACGGATGTTGAGCTTACGCAGCAGGCCAGTCAGCTCTGCGGGCTCGAATTTAGCCGTTGGGTTTTCCTGAAGGATATCCAGCACATCACTGCCCCAGAGATAATTCTTGAGGTCCTCTTTGCGCTCGGGAGTGGTCAGGGAGAGCAGCTCACTGTTGCCTGCTTTTTCGGCCACGGCCTTAAGGATCTTGCTGTCCACTTCCGTGACGGAGTAGATCTCGATCAGCGCCTGACGGACGGTTGTTTCGCCGCCTTTTGGGTGGGGCACGGTTTCAGCGCCACTAAACCCCTGCACCTGCAGGATAAGGTCCACCAAGGCTGGGTCATTCGTGGGCAGCACTGCCAGGGAATCACCGGGGAGGAACTCCATCCCGGAGCCGGTCAGGTCAATTTCGTAGTGACGCGTGTTCTTGGATGCACCGGGGCCGGTCAGGTCATAGGCACGCTTGAGGCGCGCGATGAACGGATTCTTGACGTTGTAAGCGGGCTTGTTCGTTGCGGCAGTGCTCATGTGTTCGGTGCGTAGCAGATGGAAAGAGGGCGGTCAAACTAGGGGGGCGAAGGGGGCTGTCAACCCGATGGGATATCTTCCTTTGGCTCAATCTGGGGCTAGAGAAGCAAAACCCTCGCCAATGCAGGTGGCAGTTATAGGTTTGACGAGTGTTCAAATGAACTGTAACCTTGGCGCATGAACGAAGCCGCTCACGCGCAGATAACCCGTCCTCGTGGTCGTGGTGCCGGCGATAATCCTGACCAGAGATTCACCCAGCTTCATGTGAGCTATGAGGAAGGGGAGGCCCCCTCAAAGGTGACCACGAAGTTCTTCGTGGATCATTCCCAGAGCATCATCACCACCAACAACAGTCCGGATCTGGGCTTCGGCGGGAGCATCAATCCGTACCGGGGCTGTGAACATGGCTGCGCCTATTGTTACGCGCGGCCCACGCATGAGTATCTGGGCTTCAGCGCCGGACTGGACTTTGAGTCGCGCATCATGGTCAAACCGGACGCTCCAGGATTGCTCCGCTCAGCTCTGATGCGTCCCAAATACGAACCTGACCGACTGGCCATGAGTGGGGTGACGGACTGCTACCAGCCGGTGGAGCGGAGCATGAAGATCACCCGGGGCTGTCTGGAAGTGCTGGCGGAGTGTCGTCACCCAGTGGTGTTGATCACCAAGAATCATCTGGTCACCCGGGACATCGATTTGCTGGCCAAGCTGGCTGCTGATCAGGCCGCAGCGGTGTATCTCTCGATCACCTCTCTGGATCCCAAGCTCGCTCATGTGCTGGAACCAAGAGCCTCCTCGCCCGCCATGCGTCTGCAGGCCATGCGAACCTTGCACGAGGCGGGGGTGCCGGTCGGAGTCTCGGCCGCGCCGATGATCCCCGGGTTGAACGATCATGAGCTGCCTGCTATCATTGAGGCGGCGGCGGACGCCGGGGCGAGCTTCGCCAGCTATACGGTGGTGCGGCTTCCCTTCGCAGTGAAGAACGTGTTTGCAGATTGGCTGGATGAGCACGTTCCCGGGCAAAGGGAAAAGGTGCTGGGCAGAATTGAGGAATCGCAGGGGCGAACCTTGTCGCACCCGGAATTCGGCAAACGTTTAAAAGGGGTCGGCGTGTGGGCGGATCAGATCGCCCAGGTGTTTCAAGTCAGCCTGAGAAGAAGCGGTATTGCGCAGAAAAGGCCGCCGGTGCTCAGCGTGGCGGCCTTCCGCAGGCCAGTGGTGCGTGGGGCACAGATGGAACTCCAGTTTTGACGGGATTCACAAGATTTTTGAAGATTAACAAGATGGTGGCTTTGGCCGGACTCGTGATCAGTTTGAGTCGGCGGACTCTTTGGACTGAGACTTGTCTTTGCCTCCCTCGGTCTCGATGGAGATGGTTTTGGTGCCCTTGTTGACCTTGATGAGAGCGGGAAGGCGGGCCACCCGGTTGTCCTTGACGTTCAGCGCCCAGGCTTGAAGGGCGAGGTCTCCGTCAGGAAGGGCGGGGGCTTTCACGATGCCTTTCCAGGGGTACAACTGGGGCACGGTGAGATCCTCAAGGTTCGAGAACTCATAGTCGAGTCCGTAGATGCGCAGCCACTGGTGGGTCTGGGGTTGCATCAGACCGATGACCTTATCCCCCTGGGTGATGAGCACGAGATCGCTTGGGTGCTTGGTGCCGAATCGCGCATGGCCGGAAATTTCCAGCCCGCCGTCTTCAAGGAATTGTGAGGTCAGGACGTTCGCCTTGTCCTTGGGCAGGGGTTTCTTGTCCTTGGTGAAGGTGCTGAGATCAGGCGACTCCAGGATGCGAGTCTTGAAGAGTCCCTGGCTGCGAAGGATGTTCACAGCATCCAGGCAGTATTTGTAGTCCTTGCAGAGCACGTTCATCTCATCCCTGCTGAGCTGGAAGTGAGGCAGGAACATGGTGAGCCCCTTCGACTGCCAGCGGGCGCGGTGCCAGATTTCTGTGAGGTGAAGGGAGTAGCGCCAGGTGGGAATCTGAGCGGTGCAGAAGATGGCCAGCATCGCGGTGGCGATGATGGCGGGAGCATTGGAGGGAAGGATGCGCGCGGCCCAGTTCCCCGGATTTTGCCGTAGCCAAGTCACCCACTCGCGACTGTGCAGGTAGGCCAGGGCCATGGTCGCGATAGGCAGGAAGGAACTGATGACCAGGTAGCGGGTGGTGGTGGACCGGTGTTCCCCAATGTGGGCCCGCCCTTTGCTGATGGAGAGAGCCACCCCGATGACGTAGGCAGCGAGAGCCAGCCAGGGAAGAGCCTGCGGCCAGAGCCTGCGACCAGTTTTGGTGAAGACAGTCAGGGCTGCCACCATCAAAAACGCTGTGAGCACCCAAATCCCATAGAATACTGAGGAGTCCAAGGGGTGATCTTCAAACGGAGTGCGAGCGAAGGGGTTGCCCAGGAATCCGAGGAAGAAGCCTACGAACTTCTTGATGTTCTCCGCCGAGTTGAGGCTGATGCCGCCTTCCAGGGCGTAGTCGCCCGGCTTCAGATTGTAGGCGTGGAAGGCGACGTTGTAGAAGTTGCTGAAGTAGGAAACGATGGTGCCGGCGGCCACGGTAATCCAAATACCCCCCATGAGAATCCGGGTTTTCAGCGGGGCAAGATGGGGATGCAGGAGGATGAAAACGAGGATCACCGGCCAGAAGACCAAGCCATGGGAAAAGGAGTGGGTGGCCATCTCCGCCAGGAGCCATGCAGCGGCAAACAGCAGCCAGGGATGTTTGGCGGTTGCAGGGATGGTCGGTGCCGGGGAGTCTGGGGTAAAGGCATTGAGAATGGCTAGCAGACAGGGCACCGGAATGGCCATCCACATGGCGGCTCCCCAGAAGAGAATCTGGAAGAGCATCGGTGAAAAGATGAGCAGATTCGCGGCAAAGGCCATCGCCGCCACCCAGAGGCCGCGTCCCAGGGTCTTGCTCATGATCCGCCAGGTGAGCAGGCCGCTGACGAAGAACAGGAAGAACGTGAAGTAGTTCTCCCAGCGGAAGTCTCCGCCGCTCAAGTGGCTCAGGGTGAGGATGATGAGGCGAGGAATGACGATGCGGTGCTGGATCTGCGGCGCATAAAGGTCATGCCAGCTCAGGGTGCCGTTGTGCCACTTCTGTAGGAGAGGGGCATTTTCCCAAGTGTCCCAGCAGGCGATGTCCACGCTCTTTTCCCAGACGAGCAGGCCGGTGAAGAGGGCCGGCGTGAAAGCCAGGAAAAAGATCAGGACCCGTTTCCAGGAAAACGAGCGTCTGTTGTGGGCGGCGGGCTGGCTTTTGTCGAGGTTCATGTGAGCGTCGGGCCGATCCATAGCCGTGTATCAACTGGGTGCGAGAGTAAATCCATGAACAAAAGTTTAATTGATGCTGGCTGTGAGGAAAATAACCTCCGTTTGTCCCAGCACCTCCGGCAGGAATGGCAAATGAACCCGCGACCCACCACTCCTGGCATCCTTGGATGTCTTCCTTTGTTTTCTTGATGCTGGGAGGGGCTGCGGTCCCGCTTTTTGCAGCAGAGGGGACCAAGGTTCTCCAGTACAATCGGGACGTTCGCCCCATTCTGGCGGACCATTGCTTCAATTGCCACGGAGCGGACGAGCGGCAACGCAAGGGCAAGCTGCGCCTTGATGAGAGGGAAGGGGCATTGTCTGGCAAGGCCGTCGTTCCTGGTCATCCTGAGGCGAGTGAACTGATCAAGCGCATTCTCACAGAGGATCCGGAGGAGGTGATGCCTCCGCCCAAGTCCCACAACACGCTCACGGAGGCTGAAAAGGCCACTCTGAGGCGCTGGATCGAATCCGGGGCGGAGTACCAAAAGCATTGGGCGTTTATTCCCCCTCAGAAGGTCGAAGTACCCGCGCCCAAGACACTTCCATCTGGATGGGATGGTGCGGTGGACGGCTTTGTGCTGAAACAGTTGGAGGAGCATGGGATGACTCCGGCCGGGCCAGCGAATCGAGAAGCGTGGCTGCGCCGGGTGACTTTTGCCCTCACCGGGTTGCCTCCCGGGATCAAGGAAATGGACGCTTTCCTGGGTGACATCTCAGGAACGGAAGCCGATGCACGGGCCAAGGTGGTGGATCGCCTGCTGGGCTCACGTTCCTATGGCGAACATCTGGCAAAGGACTGGCTGGATGCGGCGCGCTATGCCGACAGCTATGGTCGTCATGAAGACGGGGACATGCTGGTGTGGCCCTGGCGGGACTGGGTGATCCGTTCCTTCAACAACAACCTTCCTTACGATCAGTTTGTCCTCGCTCAAACTGCAGGTGACCTCCTGCCGGGATCCACGCGGGATCAGAAGGTGGCCACTGCCTTCAACCGGCTGGCGCAGCAGTCCAACGAGAGTGGGAGCGATCCCGAGGAGTTTCGGCTGGATCAGGTGAGCGATCGGGTGCGGGCCAATGGTCTGGCCTTCATGGGGCTGACCATCGAGTGCGCCAAGTGCCACGACCACAAGTATGACCCCATCAGTCAACGGGAGTACTGGCAGATGGCGGCCTTCTTCGACAACATCGACGAGAACGGCGTGTACTCGCAGTTCTGTCCCAAGGCGACGCCTTCGCCCTCCCTGCTGCTGCCAGATGCCTCTCAGGAGGAGAAGCTGGTGGAGCTGCAGCATCAGATCGAGACGCGTGAGCATGCCCTGGAAGCCATGCGCAAGGAGGTGAGGCCTGCCTTTGAGAAACGGATCGCTGAAGAAGGTATCCCCGGGGCGTCCAAGTCCGGTCTCGTCAATAGCATCAAGGCGTTGTTTGGCCAGCGGGAGTTCAATCCCTGGACCCAACGGGCCAAGGCGCACTTCGACTTTGAACCCGAGTCCGTGGCCAGGCAGGACGGCGATCGGGTGCTGCTGAATCGTGAGGACAAGGCGAAGTCTGCACGGCTCCGCGTCAAGCTGGATCCGGTGGAGAAAGGCGCACGTGGCAAGGCCATGCTTATGAAGGGGGATGATGAAATAAACATCCCGCGCATGGGTGACTTCAAGGAGTATGACGCCTTCAGTTTCGCGGTCTGGCTCCAGCCGGGTGAGACGCGGGATCGGGCGACTGTGGTGGCCTGCTCGCGTGGCGGCAATGATGATGGGAGAGGCTACGAAGTGGTGCTCGAAAATGAGGTCCCTTCCTTCGCCCTGATGCACTTTTTCCCAGGAAACGAAATCCGCATTCGTGCCCGGACGTCTTTGCCGCTGAACCAGTGGAGTCATCTGGCCGTGACCTATGACGGCTCCAGCCGGGCTGAGGGCATGAAGATGTATATCAACGGGGAACTGGCCTCCGTGGAGGTGGTGCACGACCACCTGAAGCGGGACATCTCCCGCCGTGAGGAGTGGGGGGACATAGGCATCGACCAAGTGCGTTTCACCCTGGGCGGGCGTGAGCATGATTCGCCGCTCAAGAACTGCGGGGTGGACGAGTACTACGTGTTCGGTCGCGGCATCTCCGCGGGAGAAGTGAAGAATCTGGCCGGCGTGCCTTCTCAAGCTGCGGACTGGCTGGACTGGTGGCTGGCGCTCAAACACGATGGCTGGAAGACGGCCCAATCAGAGCTGAGGAAACTACGCGAGGCCCGGACGGCGGTGACCAACGAGGTGCTGGAGATCATGGTGATGCAGGAGTTGCCCGCGGCTCGGCCCGCTTTTGTGCGACTAAGGGGCGACCACCGCCAGAAAGGGGAGCCGGTGCAGCCGGACGTGCCGCAGCAGATCCTGCCGTGGCCGGAAGGGGCGCCGCGCAACCGGCTCGGCTTTGGCCAGTGGCTGGTGAGTCCGCAGCATCCGCTGGTTGCCAGGGTAGCGGTCAATCGCATCTGGCAGATGTTCTTTGGTCGCGGTCTGGTGGGCACGCCGGAGGATTTTGGGACACGCGGGGAACTTCCCTCTCACCCGGAGCTTCTCGACTGGCTGGCTTGCGACTTTCGTGAGCACGGCTGGGATGTGAAGCGGCTGTGCCGCATGATCGCCCTCTCAGGAACCTTTGGGCAGAGTGCCATTCCAGGGGATCCCATGCAATTGACTGCCGACCCCGCCAACAAATGGTTGGCTCGCGGGCCGGTGGTGCGTCTGGCCGGGGAGGAACTGCGAGATCAAGCGCTGGCCGCCAGCGGGCTCTTTGTGGACAAAGTGGGAGGCCCCAGTGTGTACCCTTATCTGCCGCTGGGGATCTATCGCGACAGCGGCTTGCAGCAGAACTACGTGGAGAGCCAGGGGGAGGGCTTGTATCGTCGCAGCCTCTACACCTTCTGGCGGCGCACGCTGGCACCACCGAATCTGGCGGCGTTTGATGCTCCCACGCGCGAGTTCTGTGTAATGCGTCGGGAGAAGACCAGCACCCCGGTGCAGGCCCTCGTGTTGCTGAATGATCCCCAGTACGTGGAGGCTCAGCGGGTGCTGGCGGCCCGGGTGTTGAAGGAAGCCGGGGATGATGATGCGGCGGCCTGTGCTACGGCCTTCCGGCTGCTGCTGGGCCGGCTGCCCACCGGGCAGGAGCAGGCTGTGCTTCTGTGTGTGCTGGGTGGCCACTCGGATCACTATCGGACCCACTTGGATGAAGCCAGGGCCTTCCTCCAGAACGGCCATCATGCGGCCGATGAACATCTCGAACCCGCACGAGTGGCAGCCATGGCCATGGTGGTGCGCACGCTCATGAGCCACGTGGAAGCCGTCAACCGTTGATCCCCATGACTGACAATTCCAAACTCACGCGGAGACAGATGCTGAGCCGGGCGGGCTGTGGTCTGGGCGGCCTGGCCTTTGCCAGCCTGTTGGGGGCCGCAGAATCGGGCGCAGGCCCGGGGCTCTCCAGTTTGCCCGGGCTGCCGCACTTCGCACCCAAGGCCAGGCGGGTCATTTTCCTCTTTATGAGCGGAGGGCCGTCGCATGTGGACAGCTTCGACAACAAGCCAGTGCTGCTGAAGCGCCAGGGGGACAGCCTGCCAGAGAGCTATCGCAAGGGGGCTCAGAAGCTGCCCGGCATGTCAGGCAATCAGACGCTCTTCCAGCTCAAAGGTTCCTCGTACCCGTTCAAGCAGTACGGCCAGAGCGGGGCCTGGGTGAGTGATGCCTTTCCCCACACGGCGAAGATGGTGGACGACCTCTGTTTCATCAAGTCGATGCATTCGGAATCGGTGAACCATGATCCGGCCATCACGTTTATCCAGACCGGCTCTCCGCTGGCAGGTCGCCCCAGCGTGGGCTCCTGGGTGCAATATGGGCTGGGGCGTGACAACCAGAACCTGCCGGCCTTCATCACCATGATCTCACGACGGCCCGTGGATCAGCCATTAAGTGCCAAGCTGTGGGGCAGTGGGTTCCTCCCGACGCAGTACGAAGGCGTGCAGTTTCGCGCTTCCAAGGATCCAGTGCTCTACCTGGGAGACCCGGCGGGGGTCAGCCGCGACACGACCAAGCGGGTGCTGGATGGTCTGAGGGATCTCCAGGCAGCTCAGCCGGGAGTAAGCTCCCAGGCCGCCACGGCTGCTGCGCTCGATGCCCGGTGGGCGGAGTACGAGATGGCCTTTCGCATGCAGTCCTCCATCCCAGAGGTGACAGACTTGAAAGGAGAACCCGATCACGTATTTGATCTCTACGGTCCCGATGCTCGCCATCCGGGGACTTTCGCTGCGAACTGCATTCAGGCCCGCCGTCTGGCCGAGCGCGGAGTGAAGTTCATCCAGCTCTTCCATCCAGGATGGGACCTGCACAGCAACATGGAGAAGGGCTTTCCAGTCCTGGCCCAGGAAGTGGACCAACCCTGCGCCGCACTCATCGCCGATCTCAAACAGCGCGACCTGCTGAAGGACACTCTGGTCATCTGGGGTGGGGAATTTGGACGCACCTGCTACCTACAGGGGCGTCTGGGCAAGATGGGACAGGGGGGCAGGGATCATCACCCCAACTGCTTCACCTTCTGGATGGCGGGAGGTGGCGCGAAGCCGGGGGTGACCTATGGGGAGACGGATGAACTGGGGCACGCCATTGTGCGGGACCCTGTGCATGTGCATGACTTCCATGCAACCCTCCTGCACCTGTTGGGTATTGATCACGAGCGGTTCACCTACCGCTTTCAGGGACGGGACTTCCGGCTTACGGATGTGTCGGGGAGTGTGGTGAAGCGGATTCTGGCATGATCGCGTCGCATTCTATGGACTTTTCCCAGTTGCATCCCGGGGCCGACGGTGGAGTATCCGCGCCGATGACCGAGTCCCCGGCACTGCCGAAGTTTTGTGTGGTGATACCCTGCTACAATGAGCAGGAGTCGATCCCTGTGCTCGTGGAGAAACTGACTCCAGTGCTGGAAGAGGGAACGGCTGGATCGTGGCAGATTTTGTTTGTGGACGATGGCAGCCGGGATGCCACCCCATCCATGATTTGGGATCTCCACGCGAAGGACCCCCGCTATCAGGGAATCCGGCTGAGCCGCAATTTCGGACACCAGCCCGCCGTGTGGACGGGCATCGTCAATGCCCGGGCTGAATGCATCGGCGTCATCGACTGCGATCTTCAAGACCCACCCGATGTGCTCATGCAGCTCTACCGGAGAGTGGTGGACGGCGGGGTGGACATCTGCGCCGGGGTGCGTGGAAAGCGCGAGGAGGCCCCCTGGTGGCTCTGCATTGCCTACAAGACCTTTTACCGCCTGATGGGCTGGCTGGCAGAGCATGACTACACCCTGGACAGCGGGGACTTCTGCGTGGTGAACCGCCGTGCGCACGCCGCCCTCTGCCGTCTGGGAGAAGCCGCTCCGGTCCACCGTGGACTGCGTTCCTGGGTGGGGTTCAAGCAAGACACCATCACCTACCTCCGCCCGCCGCGTCTTCACGGGCAGAGCAAATACAACCTGACCCGCCTCGCGGTGCTGGCGATCAACAACCTGGTGAACTTCAGCACTGCTCCCCTGCGTCTGGCCACGCTGGTGGGGCTGTTTATGGGGTTCATCACCTTGATGGCTGCCGGATTGTTCCTCCTGAACCGCATCTTTCCCAGCTTCTCGCTCTTCGGTTATTATGTGGGTGCCAACCCGGGTACGGCCACCTTGGTGCTCTACACTTCCTTCATCTCGGCCGCCCTCTTCTTCTGCCTGGGCATCATCGGGGAGTACCTGGCTGTGGTGATCAAAGAAGTGAAAAGGCGGCCGGTCACTGTCATTGCGGAAAAAACCGAGTGACGAGCTAATGCTTGCCGAGGGGCACCGGGGGTGCTTTGATCCGCGCTTCCTCGTACTATGGCATCAGAGATTGTCCCAGCCCCCGCCAAACGCAGCCGTGTCTGGTTTGAAACCGCATGGCCCTGGCTGAAGCGGATCGTGCCCTGGTTGCTGGTACTGCTGCCTGCGATTCTGCTCAATCGCCTGATTCACGAGCACAAGGTGAACATCCCGTTCCTGGATGACTGGATGTTCGTCCATATGGATGCCAAGCTCGCTGAGGGCACCCTCCGCTGGCAGGACTTCTTCATGGTGCAGATGGAGCACCGGATGGCGTTTGTCCGGGGGGTGATCATGCTGTTTCACCACTTCTTGCCCGGCAACTACACGGGGCAGATGTGGCTCAGTTGGGTATTGCTGGCCCTGACGCTGGTGAATGTGGGAATCCTCTTGCGCAAGACGACGGGGGTGCCTTTCCGGGTCTGGTGGCCGCTTCTGGCGCTGGCGAGTGTGGCGCTTTTTTCCCCGGTGCATTACCGGATCGTCCTGTGGGCCATGATGTTTCAGGTGATCTGCCCGGCCTTCTTCCTCTCCCTGGCGATGGTGCTCTTGCTCGCCCGGTGGCCCCTGTGGATCCGCTTCGTCGGGGCGGTCCTGTGTGCCCAGTGTGCCACCCAGTGTTTTGCCACGGGCATTTTGGTCTGGGTGCTGATGATCCCGATGATCCTGTGGTCCGGGGCGATCCCCAAGACGCAGAGCCGCTACATCTTCCTGATCGCCTGGATCGGGGTCTTTCTCGTGACCATGGGGCTTTATTTTCATGACCTGAAGAATGAGACGGATCCCCAATTCTCCTACAAGCAGGGGGAAGAGCAGACGATGGAGAGGAACTTCAGTTCCTTTTTTAAGAACCCGGGCAAGGGGCTGGAGTTTGTCGTACGGTTCCTCGGGTGCCATTTGGGGCGAGGCTGGAGCGTTTCTGTGATGGACGCATCCCTGTTGCTGGGGGGGCTTTCCTTGGGGCTGATCGTGGTGTTCTCCCTGTTGTGGTTGAAGAAATTCAGGGATGAAACGTTGAGGGAGCGTTTGCTGCCCTGGCTGCTTTTCGGAGGTTATTCGGTGGGGGCCGCTGTGCTCACGGCGGTGGGCCGGAGCTGGGCCTCCCAGTCAGGGGACAACGCCATCCATGCCCGGTACACCATTCACGCGGTGCCGCTGACGATCTCCCTGGTGGTGCTGGTGTGGATGATCTCCCGGGAGATCCGGCATCGCCGCCCGCAGTGGACCAAAGTGACGGTGCAGACCGTGACGGCGGGGGCCTACATGCTGGTGGTGATTCAGGCGGTGTCCTGGACCTTCGGCGAGCGCATGATGGCAGTCTGGGAATCTTCCCGACTGCGTGGAGCGGCCAATACCCTGTTCTTCAACACTGTGTACAACACCGAAGGCGATATCGCCGGGAACCGCGATCTGGCGCGCAAGGCCAACGAGCTGAATCTGCTCAATCCGCCGATGCTGAAGAATTCACGATTGGACAACTTCAGTCTGATGCCGCAGCTTTTGAACCAGAATACGGCTTTTTTCCGGTCGTGCCTGGTGCACTCTGTGGAAGGGGAGTCTAAGGCGGTGGTGGAGGGCTACGCCTGCCTCCCCAATCGTGTCCGGGTGGCAGATGCCGTGATCTTTACTTACAAGGACAAGAGCGATGGGCACTGGGAGATCTTTCACGTCTGCCAGGTGATGGGCATGCCTCTGTATCTCGTGGACCTGATGGCACGGGACCTTCAGTTTGTTCACACGCCGCCCGGCTCTCTGGAGCAGGAGGGGCTGGCGGGATTCCGGGGGAGTTTTTCCCTCCAGCAGCTTCCTCCAGGTGAACACAAGATCATGGCGTGGGCGTTGGATTACAAGAACCAGCGCGTCTATCCGATTTCCGGATACTTCGAGGTGGATACGGTCAAAAAGAGGGTCAAGAAGCTGGGCTCCGATCCCAAGGCGGTGAATTTGCAGTGGTTCATTGAGAAGGGGAAAGGCAACCCGAACTGGGAGCAGCTAAAATGATGATGGGGGCAAAACCGGCCCCAAATGGGGTGAAGGTTCTCCCCAGAAACCGTTGAAACTCCGATCACTGCTGCTAGGAAGACACCATGCGTATCCTGCTTGCTCTGGACAAGTTTAAAGGCTCCCTGTCCGCTCGTGAGGCGTCGGATGCCGTCCGTCGCGGGCTGGCTGCGGCCGGAGTGGAGGCAGAGATCTGCGCATGCCCCATCGCGGATGGCGGGGAAGGCTTTACAGAGGCCATCATGACCTGCGTGGGCGGGCATTGGCATGAAGCGCCCGTGCACGATGCCCGGGGGCGGGACAGGATCGCCCGATATGGCATCATCGACCGCAAGGGCCACACGGAAGCGGTCATGGAGATGAGCGCGGCTTCCGGGCTGGCCATCGTGAATGACCTGCCGCTGGATCCTGCTGTGGCGACCACGCGGGGCACGGGCGAAATGATGCTCCATGCTCTGGAGCAGGGGGTGAAGCGCATTTTGATCGGCATTGGCGGAAGCGCCACGAACGATGGCGGCACGGGCATGGCTTCGGCGCTGGGCGTCAGGTTTCTCGACTCTGACGAGGTGACGGTAGAGGACCTGCCGGGACAAATCGAAAAGGTGCGTCGGATTGCCAAGACGCATCGGCTGCCTGTGGACGTTGTCGTGGCCTGTGACGTGACCAATCCGCTGCTGGGCGAACACGGGTGCACGCATGTATATGGCCCGCAGAAGGGGGTAAAGGATCTGCCCTTCTTTGAGCAGCGGATGACCCGTCTGGCAGAGATGGTCCGCCGGGATCTGGGCTGCGACCACCAGAACGAGCCTGGTGCCGGAGCCGCAGGCGGCTTGGGATTTGGGCTGATGAGCTTCTGTGGAGCCCGCCTCCAGAGCGGATTTGACCTGGTGGCTGAGGTCACGGGCCTGAGAGAGCATATCCTGGAAGCGGACCTGGTCATCACTGGCGAGGGCAAACTGGATGCCCAGACCCTGCACGGCAAGGGGCCCCTGGGCGTGGCGGACCTGGCCCGCGAAGCCGGGAAGCGGGTGATCGGCGTGGGTGGCATCATTGATGACAGCCCTGAACTGCGCCGACGGTTTGACGGACTGGTGCAGGTGAAGCCCCCTGAAGTGCCCATTCCAGAAGCCATCCGCCGGGCCTCCGAACTCCTGGAACAGGCCATCACCAAGTGGGCCTCTCACTACGAATTTATGGCTCCTGTGTGAGTCGTTTCAATCATCCACTTTCTCGTTAGAGCTGTTGAATTTATGGGTAAAAAAGTTGTTCTGTTGTTCTCGGGCCAGGGTGCCCAGAAGGTTGGCATGGGCCAGGATCTGGCCGCTGCCTATCCCAAAGCCAAAGCCTTGATCGACCGTGCGGATGAGACGCTGGGTTTCAAGCTTTCCGAGGCGATGTTCCAGGGACCCATCGAGGAGCTTACTCGCACGTCCCGCTGTCAGCCCGCCCTGTACACTCATGGCCTGGCGGTGTTGGAAGTGTTGAAGGACCTGGTGCCTGATCTGGAAGTGGCCGCTTGTGCAGGCCTGTCCTTGGGGGAATTCACCGCCCATGCTGCGGCAGGCACATTCGATTTCGAAACCGGATTGAAGCTGGTCTATCAGCGCGGTTCCTTCATGGAAGAAGCCTGCGAGGAGACCAAGGGCGGCATGGCGGCCCTGATCGGGGGCGAGGAAAGTGCAGTGCGTGAACTCGCTGCAGAATGCGATGTGGATGTGGCCAACTTCAACTCTCCTGGGCAGATTGTGGTGAGTGGCACGGAGGAGGGCATCGCGAACGTGATCGCACGGGCCAAGGACAAAGGGATCCGCAAGGCTGTCCCGTTACCAGTTGCAGGAGCTTACCATTCACGTCTGATGAAGTCTGCTCAGGACAAGCTGGCCTCCGTTCTTCAGAGCACCTCTTTCAAGGTCACCGATATTCCTGTGGTGAGCAATTACGAGGCGGATGTGGTGACAAGTGAGATCGTGATCCGCTCCACTTTGGAGCGCCAGGTGACGGGCTCTGTGCGCTGGGTGGAATCCATGCAGCTCTTGCTCAAAGAGGGGCATGACCTCTTTTTGGAGCTGGGTCCGGGTGGGGTGCTGGGGGGCTTCATGGGTCGCATCCAGAAGGGCGTGAAGGTGATCTCGATTGAGGATGTGAAGGGCATCGAGGCGGCGGTGGCGGAGTTGAACGCCTGATTCTACAGGGGATAAGATTACGTTTTTGGGGCGGCGGCTTTCGTCTGGGGGCCGCCGCTCTTGTGTGTCCGGCCAAGCCGTTCTATGGTCGGTTCCATGAGTGCAACACCCCTGCAAGCCGGGCTGAAGACCCTGCAACTCACGGAACCCTTTCGGATTGCTCACGGCACCTCCACGGAGCGGCAGGTGCTGCGGCTGCGCTGGAACGGGGCGGTGGGAGAGGCACCCGTCGTGCCATATTACAAGGAGAGCGCCGCCGTCACCCTGGAATGGCTACAGGCCCTGGACTGGAACGGCAGCCCCGCTCCCAAAGATGGCCCGCGCCTGGGGCGTCTCGCGCTGGATTTGCTCTGGCATGATGCGGTGGGCCGGGATAAGCGGCAGACGCTGGGCCAAATGCTCCATCTGAATCCCGCCCAGACTCCTCCCGGTTGCCGATCCTTCAGCATCCCCACCGATCTGGACAAGTTCGCGGAAAAAGTCGCGCAGGTCAGCAGGCAGTTTCAGGTGCTGAAACTCAAGACTGGCAGTGGCAATGTCGAGTTCGACGAGGCCATCGTCGCCACCGCCAGAAAGGCGGCTCCGGACGCCAAGCTGCTGGTGGATGCCAATGGGGGATGGACGGTGGAAGAGACGGCCGCGATCCTGCCGAAGCTGGTCAAGTATGACCTGACACTGGTGGAGCAGCCGTTTCATCACGATGGCGGCTCTGAGTCCTGGCGGGAGTTGAAGTATCTGCTGCCATCACATTCCATTCCGCTTTATGCCGATGAAAGCGCGCAAGGGCCGGACGATGTGCTGACGCTGGCGGGTCTGGTGGATGGGGTGAATGTGAAGCTCCTGAAGTGTGGCAGTATTGCGGAGGCCCAGACGATGATCCGTTTCGCCCGGGCCAGCGGTATGGGCGTGCTGTTGGGGTGTATGATCGAGAGCAGTGTTGGCGTGACGGCGGCAGCCCACCTGGCTCCGCTTGCCGACTGGATCGATCTGGACGGCCATCTGTATGTGGCGGACGATGACTACGAAGGCGTATCGTATGATGAACAAGGGCGTCTCCATCTGCGCGACCTCCCTGGACTGGGCGTGACCCCTCGCTGACGGATCTCCATCTCGACTGCTATGACTCTACAGTCCTTGAATGACTGGCTCACCGCCCAAATGCCGGAGGCGCTCGAATGGCTGGAGCGCATGGTACGGATCAACAGCTTCACCACCAACCGGGAAGGGGTGAACGCCCTGGGAAAGCTGACGGCGGAGGCCTTTGCCGAGCTTGGGTTTGAGCCCGAGTTTGTGCCCTCCACCGAGCCAACGCACGGCTCGCATCTCTACCTCCGGCGTCCTGGGGCAACCGGGGCGCAGGTGTTGCTGGTGTCTCACCTGGACACGGTGTTCCCTCCTGAGGAGGAGTTGCGGGAGAATTTTCAATGGGAACCCGTGCCAGAGGAGGGTCGCATCTATGGTCCCGGCACCGTGGACATCAAAGGCGGGACTGTGTTGATCTGGATGATCCTGGGGGCACTGCAACGGCTGGCTCCGACCGTGTTCGAGGAAACGAACTGGCTCATTGCCCTCAATGCATCGGAGGAGGTATTGAGTGCCGACTTTGGCGTCCGAACAGCGGAGCGTTGCACCCAGGGGGCGACGGCGGTGCTGGTGTACGAAGGTGGACCCATGGTGGGAGGAGCTTATCATCTGGTGACCGCGCGGAAAGGGCGGGCGAGTTACCGTCTCGCTGCCCACGGGAAAGCGGCCCATGCGGGCAGTTCCCATGCCGAGGGGATCAATGCCATCGTGGGACTGGTGGATGCTGTGAAAGCGGCGGCGGCGCTGACCAGCTATGATGACGAGCTTACGGTGAACGTCGGGGTGATTCACGGAGGCACGGTCACGAACCGGGTGCCGCACGAAGCTACGGCCGAACTCGAGATGCGGGCCTTTGATCCTCATGTCTTGAAAGAGGCTCAAACGGCGGTGGAGGCCCTTGCGATCGAGGGAGATCCTTCGAGGAGTGAACCCAGAATCGAAGTGATCTGCGAGGGGGACACCCCCGGTTGGCCCAATGACGAACGCACGCAGCAGTTGTTCCAGTGCTGGGCAGACGCCGCGGCATCACTGGATCATCAGGTGATCTCAGTGCCCCGTGGTGGGCTGAGTGATGCGAACTACCTCTGTCACTTGGGACCCACTCTGGATGGTCTGGGGCCCTTCGGAGCCAATGCTCATTGCTCGGAGCGCAGTGCGGACGGTGCCAAGGTGCCCGAGTACGTGGTGCCGGCTTCCTTCGTGCCGAAGGCTGCGATCAATGTGCTGGGGATCTTGAAGCTGCTGGGGCGTGAGGCTGAACTGGAAGGGGCCTGAGAGATGTCACCTTATTACGAGGAGCTTCGCAAGGTGTATGGGAAAGGGCTACTTATCATGCCCTCTGTCGCGGCCGTCATTCGAGACACGACGGGGCGCTTGCTCTTGATCGAAAAGCATGACGGCAACTGGAGCCTGCCTGCCGGTGCGATCGAGCCGGGTGAAACTCCCGAGCAGGCGGTCGCTCGCGAAGTGAAGGAGGAGACGGGCATGATCTGCACCGCGTGTCGACTGCTTGGGTTGCTAGGGGGATCTGACTATCGGTACACCTACTCGAACGGGGATCAGGTGGAATACCTCGTAGCCTTGTACCGTTGCGATGCCCTAGACGATGGAGCGCCTACGGATGTGCAGGAGACCCGGAGCGTGCGCTATATCGCGAGGGAGGAGATGCCGGGTCTGGCTCTTCCTTATGATTTTGATCTTTTGTTTCAGTGAGTCGTAGGGTGGGGATCAATCTCCACTCCGAGTGGCACAAAACGTCTTAGCTTCACTACGTCAAAGACTTGCAATCCATCGAGGTTTACGTGATGGCAGTTGCTGGCGCTCCCTCTTTTTCGGCTATGAAAATTCTTTGTACCCATGGATGGCTCATGAGCAATTTGGGAGATCAGTGGATGACTGACATAGTCCTTAAGGTCCTGGTGGCAAGAGGGCATTCGGTTGCTGTTTCCAGCAGGGGCTATCCCAATGGGTGGGCTTGCGAAGGCGTAGAGCGTCTTCAAGTGTGCACGGAAAGCTTGGACGTGGCCGCGAGGCGACATTTATTTTCTGAGTACGACAAAATCGTAAACCTGCCTGGAGGAGGGCTTCAGGGAAAGGATCACCGGTCAGTCGCAATACTGAAAGACATCGAGATCTGTTCGTCGTTGGGCATTCCTTATGCTTTAGCTGGTCACAGTATCTATTCCCAAATACCCGCTGCTACGCTGCGTAAAGTAAGCTTGATTCTAGCCAGGGAGCCCTGTACCGCGGCATGGCTTCGTAGCCAGCAGGTCGACCATCTTGAAACTGTGGATGCAGCCTGGTCCCAGGAAATTGGCGCTAGCACTAGATCCGAAAGAACCGTCATTATGTTGAGATGGGACGGTGAATTTACTTCTGGGAATGTAAGTCTGAGCGGATCTGACTTGAAGATTGGCTCGCACACCTTCGGTCCTTTCCACTCGATCATTGTTTCAACCAGTGATTCGATAAGAGACGAAGCCTTGGGTGTGAAACTCGCGAGACAACTGTCAGCTTCCTGGGAACCATGTCGGACAATTGACGAACTGAAGATGATTATCTCCGGCGCTGCGCATTTGATCACTGACCGCTACCATCCGGCTATTGTTGCCAAAGTTACTGGCACTCCACTAAGCTTTATTGGCAGCCGTAGTGTTAGGAATCAAGGTTTGCGTGAGTTAATGGGGAAGTCGATCGAGGAGCTAAGAGATTCCTCCTGTGCTGGGTTGTCAGCCCTTGGAGCTTGGTCGAGCAAATAGTACGAGGTGTGCTTCAACAACTTGTTGCTCTTTGCTGGATTTTGTGTTTGGGAATTTGTCGCTGCACAGTTGCAAGTCGAACCAAGCTGGATCTCAATCGTTAGCCATTGCCATTCGCATGTTGACAGTCGTCCTGACTAGCTACGCTAGGCCAAAAAATGTGCATTTGATCCATCGGGTGCTGCAAGCGCAGAGCTTGAAGCCGAAACTGTGTCTTTGGGACAACAATCCTACAACCCATCTAGATGCATTGGGGTGGGATCTCTATGCTGCTTCCACCGAGAACAGGTTTTGCATTCCGCGGTGGCATATGGCCAAGCTGGCCTCCACGCCCTACGTTGCTGTCATGGATGATGATCTGATTCCCAATGACGAGAATTTTCTTGGTGATGTGGTTTCATCCCTATGTGAGCATCCGGAGATTGCGGCTGTAGGCTTGTTCGGTGTTGTCTTGCAGTCCAATGCATCCTATCGCCATTGTGCCCATATACCCAACCGCAGATTTCAAGGGGATGTGAATGTGAGTTTGCTTAAAGGCAGGTTTGTCGCTTTCAGAGTCGAGAGTATCATGGACTTCACTCCGGTTACCTTTGACTGTGAAGACATCGAGGCCTCGGCGTACCTCGGCTCCCTTGGAACCCTGGTGGTTCCCGAGTTGCTGTCCAACCGTACCCGAGATCTCCCACGACAAGGGGGACTGGAATTTCGGCCGAATCACTATGACAGACGAGAGGCGGCACGCCGCCGATTCTTCAAATGCTGAAACACTGTGCCTCGGAAAGCAATGGCTTCTTCCATCAAAGTGAATTGAGTTACTCTTGGGAAGGTTTGCGTTGAAAGACTGTCATGCCCTGGGGCGTGTGGGTGATTTTGCACGCAACGCGAAACTGATCAACAAGCTCAGTTTCCAGGTTCTGGTTGCGGGGTGGTTGATCCGAGGTGCCATGAACAAACAACCACCCTCCAGAAGCGATGATGCTACGCAAATCCTTTAGTGGATCTGGGGTGGTTGTGCCAAATGCAATGCCTACATCTACGGTGTTTTGTTCGAAGACCGGTAGTCGAGCGTCTGAGGCCAACTTTATGCTCTGAGAGGCGTAACGAGAACTGCTCTTGAAAATGGCAGTCAGGAAATCGCAGACCTCTGGACTTCCGATGATGAGGATTCGACTGCGTGGCCTGATGACAGAGAGGATGGCGGTGGCTTCGTCGTCGTGAACAAGATCGCTACCTTGGGGGTGGCTCCAAGTCCGACGCCCACGCATTCCTCCAATGTTATCGCTGGAGAAGTGTCTTTGAAGAGCAAGCCATCTTTCGGGTGCGTAGGTAGGGATCTCAGACTGCAATTTCCCCAAGGTTTGGTCACTGAACATCGTTCGGAAGGGCTTTTTACCGAGTTCCTTGAGAATTCTGGGGGGCGCACCAACGGCGAATCATCAGAGCATGGTTAAAGTGGGTTTTGACACAACGGACCAACCCTGGGGAACCGGTCTCCAGGGTTGGCCTGACATGATTTCCACCTAGAAAGAACATTCCCCAACCATCGGGTAAGTTGTCGATCAAGGAGTCGATCCTACTTGTGAAATCTTTAGTAAACATCACATCGTCCTCTAAGAGAAGCAGTACATCGTCATCAGACTGGAGAAACCTTCGGATCGCTATCCTTTTGGATAGTCCCACAGCGTAAGCCCTCTTCCCAATGTTCCACTTGCGACATTTCATTTCTGAGACGCATTCCCCATCGGCGGCGTCGATAAACTGGATGATCGTGGTGAGAGCATGGGGGGCGGTTTGCAGGAGGACAAAACGACGATCATGTCGACGAGGCAAATTCATGCAGATGCAGCTTGTTTGCAGCGTCCACTTCTGGCCTGGTTGTTTCATTGTAGGTAAGAGGGACATTGGCTCACGTGTCAGCAATGATCAATCGTGATACGGTTCTTACAAAATTTTTTCATCCCACGATGTAGGTTGATTTTTACTGTAACGTTTTTATTATTGTCTCGACAAAGTTTGCGCGGCAATCCTTAGTGTTGGCAATAATTTCAGGATAACGGGGCTTTTACCAGGTTCCCCCACGATATCCCGTGAGTTTTGATTCGCTTTCCCCCATGAAAAAGGCGTCTTCCTCCAGCAACGTACCAAATCCATCGGGCAACATTGAGCCAACGCCCACGCCGACGTTTGTACCCGTTACTCCGACTCCGACGTTCGCACCAGTCACGCCAACGCCAACGTTTGCGCCTGTAACGCCGACCTTTGTACCGGTGACGCCCACGCCAACACCAACGTTTGCGCCCGTCACGCCGACGTTTGTACCGGTGACGCCCACGCCCACGCCGACGTTTGCACCGGTCACGCCAACGTTTGTGCCCGTCACTCCGACGCCGACGCCAACGCCTACTCCGACACCGAGCAGCTCGTCCAGCTCTGGCAGCAGTGGTTCCAGCTCGGGAAGCGGAAGCAGCTCTGGCTCCGACAGCTCTTCTTCGTCCAGTTCCAGTAGCTCCTCTTCTTCATCTTCCTCCAGCTCCAGTTCGAGCAGCAGTAGTAGCAGCAGTTCCTCTTCAACCTCCAGCTCCAGTTCTTCCAATAGCAGCAGCTCGAGCAGCAGTGAGGGGCCATGTGACAATCCTTCCTCCTTCCAGGACTTCTCCGAGGCATCCGGGCCGCAGTATCGCAAGGTGGCGCTGAACGGCTTGCCTCTTTCGGACTCAAAACCTCAGGCGGCGGATGAGTCGGACGAGGACTCGGAGGAGACCTATGTCGATGCTCTTACGTTGTCCCTCAGGCATGACACCAGCGACATCTATGTGCCTCTGCCTGGGGGCGAGCTTGCTCTCGCAGTGAAACGCAGCGTATCCGAGGAGCAGTGGAGCACTCATCCGGGATTGAAGCCCAGTCAGCAGGTTGACCAGCCTTTCGGCCCTTGTTGGACATCTGGTCTGGCAGCGCATGTCAAATTCACCTGGAAAGACGCCGATGCTCCTTCGGGCCATCAGTGTGAGGTGGAGCGCCCCGATCCTGATTACACCTTTGTGGTGGACGAGAACGGTGCCTCCCATCGGTTCGTCCTTATTTGGAACAAGTCCGGTGGGGGAGCCTCCCCCTATTTCATGCCGATTGCTTCCAATCGGTCTGAGAAGGACTCCTTTCTCATGCGCCTTGAGGTGGTCAATCCCGGCGACCCTCGCTCGCAGTGGCGCTTTCTGTTCACTCGCAAGTTTGGCACCAAGCTTGAGTTCGAGACCGCCGGCCTGCTTCAGAGCTACCAGCTCAATCCAGGGGCGTCGCCGCCCAAGATGCAGTATTATTCCTACTGCCGCCTCAAAAAGGCCACGGATCGCATGGGGAATGAGATTAACTTCTCTTTCAGTGGTACGGGCACCTTGATCCCGCAGACCATTGCGTGTGGAAGCCGCAGTATCGCGGTCGAGCGAACCGGCCAGCTTATCACAGCCGTCACTGACCCCCGCGGCAATCGTACGACTTATCGCTACGGAACCGTCACGTTCGGAGGCAATACCTTCCAGCGGCTGATCGAGGTCGGTCGGCCAGAGGGCATTCGTATTCGCTATGGCTATGCGGGTGCCACTGAGTCGGACAATACGCCTCAGGCTCCGCCTTCCCCTGGGCAGCCGTCGCCTCCGCCCCAGTACTTCTACCACTACAATGTCTCGGCGATCACGGACCCTCTGGGGCGGTCCCATCGGTTCCTGTATGCGTTTGACCATTCCAAAGAGACCTACTCTACGGCATCTGGCACTCCTACGTGGTACTTGCAGCCTGGTCTTCCCAGGGTAGTCCAGCGCGTGACGCTGCCAGACAACAACTTCAGCATCTTCTCCCAAGCCGCGGCGCCTCTGCGCATCCAGTTTGAGGCTGATCCGAGTGAGCCGGACGGGTTTCGTAGCTACCTCACAGGCGATCGCGTGAATACGGTCACCGATGCCTTGGGCAAGGGCAGGGTTTACACATTCTCCCAGCCGGAGTTTATCGACGCCAAGGAGTTTGAGGATCTCTTCTTTGACACAGGCAGCCCGCGCAAACGCTTTTTCCTCATTCTCTGGACGCGCCTTGCGCTCAAGCATCCGACCAATGTCACTGAGGTGTTCCGGTTCAATCCGGAGGCCAACATGGCCTTGTCCAGGATTGACGATTACAGCGGCAACACGACGACGTTTGCTCACGAGGACTCGTGGTCGGTGGACGACGTCTTCCCCTGGCTTCCTGCTGCGCTGAAGAACAGTCCCATTTTTGTCACTCGCTATTCCGATCCCACCAGTCAGACAAACGCACTCGGTAAGACTAAAACTTTTGAGTACCTCTCGGAAGACCCGACTCTCCCAGGTGCCCGGGTGATGACGCTCATCATCGATGAGGAGGGGAGGCGTACGGAGTACGATGTCGATAGCACACGAGGGCTTCGTCATTCAGAGAAAGTACGAACCGCCGGCGGTTCGCTGGTTCGGCAGACCGACTATGAGTACGGCAACGGGAGCTTCCCTTCCTTCCTCACGAAGACCACGGTGCAAAATGGGGTGAGTGCCGGCAACGACCTCGTCACCACCTACACCGCCGATGCCTACGGCTACAAGGCCACGGAAAATGTCGGCGGCCTCATGCCTCGCTCCTTTGATCACGACTCCAATGGCAACCAGACAAGGATGACAGACGGCCGCGGACTGGAGACGGAGTTCGTCTATGACGACGCCAATCGCCTCATTCAGACGGATTTTGAAGACGGTTCCTCCCGCTACATGGGCTACGACACGGCGGGGAACAAGATCCAGGAGGAGGACGAAAACGGCCACATGACGTGGCACACCTACGACCGGCTCAATCGCCTTCTCTCCAGTACACGGGACATGGATGACGGTCCACCGCTGGTCACATCAAACACGTACAATGCGTTGGGCTCGCGGCTTACAACGACGGACCCCCGGAACAACGTCACGACCTTTGAGTATGACGACATCCAACGCCTCACCAGTACGACGGATCCGCTGAACCACACCACCAGCCGTTTCTATGGGGCCAACAGCGGGTCCAGCGCCTTCGACGTCTCCGGATTCAAACCCGTCCGCATCCGTGATCCCCGGGGATACGACACGCATTTCACCTACGACGCTCTCTATCGCACCACCGAACAGGCCACGGAATACGGCAGCGGTACCGCTACCACGGAGACCGACTATGACGACGTCGGCAACCCTGTCTCGGTCACGGATCCACTTGGACACACGACCGCTACGGAGTTTGACGCCCTGAACCGGCCGGTTCGTGTCACCTTTGCTGACACCACTTTCACAGAGAAAACCTACACACCGGCAGGGCTGGAGCGGACCCTGACCGATGAGATGGGACGGGTGACCACGCATCACTACGATGACGCTGGCCGTCGCATCCGCACGGTCTTCCCCAATCCGGGTGGCGGAGCCCCGGAAGTGCTCATGGACTATGACGACGCAGGCAATCTGGTGTCTCAAACCGATCCCAACCTGCACGTCACCACTTTCACCTACGACGACAGGAATCGGAAGACTGAGGAAGAGCTGGCCGCCATCTCGCGGCTCATCGTCACCGCGTATGACTTCGTGGGCAACGTGACCTCGGTGACGGACGCCAATGGCAACACCACCACGACCGACTACGATGCTGCGAACCGACCCGTGCTGGTGACCGCAGCCGACGGTGCGACCACGGAGACCTCCTACGACGCCAAAGGCAACGTTCTCACTGTCACTGATCCGCTCGGCAATGTCACGATCAATACCTACGACGACCTCAATCGCCTCCTGAGCACCACCACCACGCCCTCGGTTGGCGATGACATCGTCGTGAGCTACGCCTACGACCAGGTCGGCAATCGCACCCGCCAGACAGACGGGCGTGATTGCATCGTGCGCTTCACCTACGATGGGCTCAACCGGCTCCTCACCACCGTGCACGATGCTGACACTGCCCTGGTGGCCACGGAAACCAACGGGTACAATGACCTCAACAAGGTCAGTTATGAAGATGCCGAAGGCCGGGTGATTGAGTACGACTACGACGTGCGCAACCGCCTCACTGGCGAAACCGTCCCGAGCCGTCCCCAGGACAACCGCACCCGCACCTACGACGATGTGGGCAATCTCCTCTCCGTCACCCACGCTGGGGATACGTGGCGGGATACCGCTCAGACTTACGATGAACTGAACCGCGTTGTGAGTGAGACGAGTTCAGGGCTTACCCATAGTCACACGTACGACAAGGCCTACAACCGGCTTACCACCACCTACGGCAAGACTGGCCGAGTTCTCACCCGTACTTATGATGCTGGCAATCGTCTCCTCACTCAGGAGGATGTGCTCAGCGGTGAGCCCACGCGCCTCACCAGCTTTGCGTACGATCCCCAGGGCAACCTTTTGGTGAAAACCCTCACTGATAGCAGCACGGAGAATCGCACCTTCGACGTGCGCAACCGCGTTGTGGAGTTGCATGTGAAAGAGCCCGATGACATCACCACCCGGCTGCTCCAGACCTATGAGTACGATCTAGCGGGCAATCTCACCGCCCTGGAAGAAATTGGTGGCGTGGGCGGCCTGCCCACACGCGTGCTCACTTGTGCTTACGACGGCACCCATCGTCTCATTGTTGAGGCCGACCAGCGGGGTGTGGATCCCGCTATCGTCACCAACTATACCTACGACAAGGCGGACAACCGCATCTCGCGCGAGGTCTTCGGCGGTCCTGATGCTGGCACCACCACCTATGCCATTGGCAATGGAGGCAACGGCACCGGAGCCAACCAGATCGCCAGCCTCACCCGGCCGGACACCAGTGTGGTAGCATTCACCTATGATCTGACCGGGACTCGCATCAGCCGCGCTGACGACACGCGCACCGATGCGTACACTTATGACGTATGGACGCGACTTCTCACGCTGGACCTGCAAACACCGGCGACTCCGGGCGACCGCGGACTCTATGAATACAGCTATGATGCACGGACCCGGCGGGTGTCTCGCGAGGAATTGAGCATCCCTACTGTGCTCAGCTTCCAGGGCGGGGTGAGCATCCAGGAATATCCAGCCAGTCCCGGTACCAGTGCGGGCAGTTTGCCTGCGCCGACCGTGGAATATGTCCGCGGTCCCGATCAAGGAGGTGGAGTCGGGGGAGTCCTCTACAGTGTACGCAGTGGAGTTGCCAGCCTCGCCCACAGTAGTGCACGGGGGGATATCATCGCCAAAGTCGACGAGAGCACCGGTGCCATGACCTGGCAGGCCCATTATGAAGCATTTGGGCGTCGTCCTGAGGAGGTGGGTGCCAACGAAGACCGCCAGAGAGCGAATAGCAAGGATGAAGATCCCACGGGGCTGCTCAACGAAGGATTCCGCTATCGGGATCTGGAGACTGGAACCTTCATCACGCGAGATCCTGCCGGTTTTATGGATGGGGCGAATTTGTATACCTATGTAGGGCAAAATCCGTGGACAAGTTTTGACCCGATTGGTTTGGCAGAAGAATCCATCAACTTAAAGGATGCGTTGAGTAGTGGTGATGTTAGTATGAAGGAAATGCATCGGTTGCGTTTAACCGATCAAGAGACAACCCAAGTCTTCAAGCAATCGGGCGAGCAACCACGGTGGACATCCGAAAAAGTCAAAAGTGAAGTTGGCTTCGAGCCTGACGGTTTTGCGAATAGCTACAATATGTTCACTGAAGCGGGGAGATTGCGTCGAGCCAACCCAGGCAAAACGGATGATGAAATTGCTGTGATTGAGTCTGCGCGACGAAATCAGGCCCAGGCAAAATGGCTGTTGTGGAAAGAAGTGGGATCAAAAACGGACAAAGATCGGTTTAGAATCCTGGATGCTCTGCATGATCTAGCTTCAGTGGCGACGCTTCCCCTAATGGTTCCAAGCGCCGCAGGGACTCCATGGGTCGGGACCAAGCTAGCTACACAAGTGGGAAGGGGGGCACCGCTGGTGTCAGTTGCAACTGAAGGTCAAATGATTATCTCAAACAATGCTACTCTAAGCAAGCTGATGAATTATCATAAACAGGGCAAAACAGTGACGATAATGGTAAATGGTCGCCCCGTCCAAGTTCAGCCAGGTCTCCCCTTTGCCGGGTTTAGCAACACGCGAACTGGTGGGTGGACCTTGGGGGATGAGGCGTTTTCAAGCGTCACTGAACTAAAGGCATCAATGCTGCATGAGCTTCATCGCGTTCGTACTTCACAGATTCCCCTGCGAGGAGTGGATTCTGAACGTGCGGCAGCCGAGACGAGCGCCGCATTCCAGTTCTCAAAAAAATCTTCTCAATGAAAGAGAACATTAGAGACGAGTGGACAAGGATTGCGGCACGCCTTGCCGTAAATCCTAACGAGCGATTGTTGTGCCCACATTGCCGCCAGCATGTGATTGAGACCAGAGACGTACCCGTTGATGAAGATCGTATAGAGAGGTTTTTGATCTGCCCAGAATGTGGAAAAGGGGACGCAATTCTGATTCGTCGGCATCGCAAATAGCGGCTACCTTCAATGTTTGCTTCAGACATTAACGCAATACAAAACGTGACAACCCATAGCAGCCTATGTCAACGGACTGCCAAACACCTAAACAAGCTCCTCGAGAGCAGAGGCTTTGTGAGCGTGCTCTCTCATCATCCGAACGCGTCAACACACGGTCCCGCCACCATAATGATGAACCAGCTGTCGCTAAGTGAATATCTACGCCGTCCAATCGAGGACGTGGCGGTTCTCGAACAAGAGCCAGAGTACTTTGAGAGGGAAGGTCTTCTGATCTTTACTGAGACTTACGATGATCTTGATTGGTACAAGATAGCGATATTTACCGATAGCAAAGGGCAAGCTTTTGGGATCAAACGCTATCGCAATTGCCCAAGTCCTGGGGTGTTTTTGCTAGCAGAAAAAAATCACTCTATCTCCCTTCATGAGCAGATCGAAGGGGTGTTGCAACTGCTTGGTTTAAGTGGTGAAAGCGTAGTCTGGGCGCGAGATGATGCTCATTGGCCAACTGATAACTCCGGTAATCAATAAAACTTGACAACCCCAAGCAGGCTACCTTTACAAGAATAAACGCCAAAACAGATCCTCGTGAGCAGCGGCTTTGTGGACGTGCTCTCTTACCATCCGAACACGTCGACACATGGGTCCTGCCACCATCCAGCGTTCCCCCACGCAACTATTGGGGCATGGTTAAGCAGGCGTGTTTCAATCTGTCTCTTGCACACGAACCAATTTTTGGCTTCTTCATTTTGACTCCACAATGGGTTCAGCTTTTGTTCTTGTGCCAATCAACATACTAAGATTTTCTACGGTCAGCAATTGAGCAAACACAATGCATTTTGAGAATGGGATGTGGCGTTGTGACGAGGGTGAGTTCTCCCACACAGGAAAACTCGGTGACCTCATCTACGCACTGGCGGCAATCCGCTGGTGGTCTGTTCGCAATAGAACTCCTGCCACCCTAATATTGGTTGGGGATGAGGATGAGCAAGTAAACGATTCTGAGCAAAGAACTCATTGCGAGTATTGGAGAGACAATTTTGCTAGTATGCGTTTGCTTTTGCTGCACCAGAACTATCTCAAGACAGCAATTGTCTGCGAACAGAATGTGCAGTGCGCGATGCGGGGATGGAACGATTGGTGGAATCATGGTGCCATTCCCAAGCGTCATCTACACACGGTAGGATGCGAAGATCCTGCTGTACTGCATGAACCATGGATAGCTGTGGAAAATCCAAAAAGAGTGGCGTCATGCATATTCAACTGGACCGATAGATACCCTGAAAACAACAACCCTCGTTTCCCATGGGCTCAGCTCGCGCGTCGTTTTGCGGGCGATGCTGTCTTTGTTGGTTCGTCGGAAGAGTACGAACGCTGGTGCGGTAAACTGGAAGGTGTGCCGCTGCCCCCTCACTACAAGGTCAGGGACATTCTCGAATTGTCTGAGGTCATTGCGGGCACGGATCTTTTTGTAGGGAGGCCCTCGTTGCCTCATGCCATAGCAGCCGCTCTTCGCAAGCTTCGCATTCTTGAAGGTTGCCTTCACTGCGATGTTCATTGGGGGGCGCCCGAGTGCATCCTGTTGAGTCGACACCGGCATCTGACTGAAAAGAGACTTGATTGGTATCTCCAAAATAGGCACACGCTGCAATCCATCTAATGAAGATCGTAGGCGATTTACACATTGCTGAGGAAGGGGAGTACAGCCATACAGGGAAGATCGGTGACGTGATCTATGCCCTTCCCGCCATCATTGAGGACCTTCGACACAAAGACTTGTCGGCAGCTCACCTTTTTCTGTACGATGACTACGCCACAACAGAGGGGCATATGGACCAAGATCTCGTCGCCAACGTAGCCCCACTTCTTTTAAGCCAAGCTTACATTACGAGGGTGTCATTTTCCCCGCGACCCGTGCAGTGCAACCTGACAGGATGGCGATCATGGATGGGGCGCTACGATACCATTGTGGGAGCTCATCTTGCAACACTTGGGCACGGTGATGCAGATGTTTTTTCGGAGCCGTGGATTAAAGTAGAGAGACGACGTGTGAAGCAGGTGATCTTCAACCTGACTGCCAGATGGAAAGACCACCAAGCATTTCCATGGGAGATGGTGGCCAAACGGTTCGCTGATTGTTCGGGTTTTGTGGGTACGCAAGAGGAACATGAGAACTTCTTACGCCTCACAAATACGGAGATTCCTCGCTTGCATACTCGTCACCTGCTTGATCTCGCCCAAACAATAGCGGGTGCCGATCTTTTTGTGGGAAACCAAAGCTCCCCGTTTGCGTTGGCTGCAGCCATGCGGGTTCCTCGCCTGTTGGATGCATCGTCAGCCTACGACAACTGTGACTGGGGGGCGCCAGAGTGCATTGCCGTCAAAAAACATACGGTCCTGACCATGAGCCGAGTTGACTGGATCATGGAGCATGGTGCGCACGCTTCAAAGCACTAGACAAGTTTACGCTGCATGACTTCCCGTCGATCCACCTTTCCTACACGTAGGTCAATGTTTGAGAGTCTTCCCTCTGGTTCAATAGGGGCCGAGTTGGGTGTCTTTGAAGGAGAGTTTACCGAACAAATATGCCAGGCGTGCGAACCCTCACGAGTCTATGCAGTCGACTTTTGGGCGGGTGCCGCTACCAGCGGAGATGTGAACGGGGACAACGTGAAAACAATCGACTTGGGGCGAGTCTACGAGATCAAGTGCAAAGAGTGGCGAAGATGGCCTATCGAGATTGTCAGGTCCAGAACTCATGCTTGGCTCTGGGAGCAGCAGCCTAGCAGCCTGGACTGGGTCTATCTAGACAGCGATCATTCCTATGGTCATGTTGCAAATGAGCTCGCGGCGGCCCGCCATGCGGTTAGAAACGGAGGGTGGATTATGGGGCATGACTTCCATCCTCACCAGTTTCCTGGAGTGGTTCGAGCTGTGCGAGAGTTTGCCAGGAGGTGGAATTGCGCCATTTCCCTCACCACAAACGAGAAGCTCTCGTCATTCCTTATGGTGAACAACAAGTGGGAATCTGAAGGACAAGCAACGTGTGGCGTAGTGCTTCAAGTAGGGATCGGGAAAAGGGACTCGATGTTGCTGGACTTTGCAGGGGGGGACATTCGCAATTGGGCTACGCGCCACGGTTGGCAGTATAAGGAAGTTCGGGAAAATACTGCGGCACCGAGGGGCCCGATGTGGTCGAAGCTCGACTGGGAGCTTAAGCTGAGTGAACATCACGATGCGATACTTACACTTGATGCTGACGTGATGCTTGCCGATATGCAGACTCCCCCACATCATGCCTTTCAGGCGGGCGGGATCGGAGTTGTCTATGCAGGGTTTGCGAACAATATTCCGCATTTCAACTGTGGAGTGCGGGCGGTGCGTTTTGATCATGAACTCTCACTGGCAATGCTGCTTGTGGCGTGGGCCGATCATGATCGGGTGGTGAACAATCCGTGGCTGGAGCAAGCTGCCTTGCATGGTCTTCAAGCCCATTTCCCTGACGTGATGCATCCGATCAACCCGTGCTGGAACTACAATTTTGCAGATCGCCTGCATTTAGGGAGAGTGAACCCCGTGTTTCTTGCCTATCACGGTCAAAATCATCGCTTGGAGAAGATGATGGTGGATAGGGAATCATTTCCACTTTCCTGATTCCTCGGGCGTCATGAGTGCACTTATGCTGTCTGCGATAAACATCGGCGATCTGACTCACTAGCCAAATATTCGACATGGCCAATAAATGACAATTGTAAATCTTCATGCCTTGGAAACGCAAAACTTGGGCGACAGAGTTTGCGCTCCGACTCTGTATTTTGATCTCAATTCGAGGAGGCTTGATTTGGGCTGCACCCCGCAAGGGGATTTGCCTCTAATTATCGGAGGCGGCGGTTTGCTCCATCCATGGTTCACTGATCGGGTATTGCGCCATTTGGAAGCCACCAGCAGCCCTGTTGTGGTCTGGGGTGTAGGTACGAACACCCATGGGGTTGCCGAAGCTCAAGATCCGGAGTGGCTTCAACGATGCGATTTGGTTGGATTGCGAGACTACCCCACTAGTCATAGATGGGTGCCATGTGTCTCGTGTATGTCTCCCGAGTTTGATCGACAGGAGCGTCCATCACACAGGGTTGTCGTCTACCGGCATGGTGGGGAGCCTGACAACATTCCAGATAGAATGGGTCTCCCGACGTTGACCAACCATGCCGAAAGCCTCGAATCTGTGGTCGATTTTCTATTGTCTGGAGAGTTTGTTGTAACAAATACTTATCACGGGATGTATTGGGCTACGTTGTTAAAGCGAAGGGTGATTGTATATCCCTTTAGTTCTCGGCACTATCATTTGAAGTATCGCCCCGCAATCGTCACTGACGGAAAGCACTGGAAGGAGGTGCTGGATCGGGCGCAAGAGTATGAGGGTGCGGTGGACGAGTGTCGCGCAGCAAACGAGTCATTTTTCTCTTCTGTCAAAGAGCTGATCGCCTAGAGTGGATTGTGGTTAGACTTACCACCGCAGGAGGCGGCCGCCAGTGTCAGCTCATTTTTTGGGCAAGCTTGTTCTGAAAATGGGGAGGTAACCCATTTATGAGATTTGAGAGCGCGGGCTTTCGGTGTTGATGGCCACTTTCATCGCCATCGTAGATATTCGTTTGTACATCTCTTCCTTTGAGGCGCTCATTTGTTTTGGCGTCCAGGGTATGCATCCCCCAGGCCATACCTTGTTGAGGCGAGTGGCAGTGATTGCTGGATGTTGAATTGCTGGCAGTCTTTCGATGTCCAATGCTTCCCCTCCAACGCAGTCCAGCCAGTGCAAAAGACGATCATCACTGATTGCGGCAACATCGAGGGATATGTCCTCAAAGGTGCCTGATTTGAGGTTGTAACCACCATGGAGATTGATTTCGTCACCATGGAGCGCTGCCCCTACTCCAGAAGGGATCCAGACAAACGGTAGGTGTCGAGACCACTCACGGGGATGCCACCAGTGTCGGGAGTTGTATCTACCGCTGATGTTGCTCCATTCTTCATCCTGGCCCGCAATCCAGTATGAAGGGCTGTACACCGGCCAGTCCCCGCGCTCATGTGCAATTCCCAGTTGGTGATCAATGTGCCATCCACCTGGGTGCTGGATGTAGTCAGGTGCGTGCCAAATATGCTGGTGCATGCGTACCATGGCGCGGCTGTGTACGGCAAAGGCATGCGTGCGATTCACACAATGGCATTTCAACACGTATGGTGAGGCCGGAACCGGGGTGGCGTCCTTGAGGTGTTGTCCACCGAGATAGATTTGGCCCCAGTCGTCTGGGACTTGCTTCATGAATCCCTTCAGAAGGGACCCAGGGCTTACGCATCTAGTTTTTACAAAGCACGTGGAAATTAGTTAAGATGTGTGAATGAAGTGGGGCATGTCTTCCGCCTCTGCATCTCCTGACAGCAATCTTCGTGAAGTTTTTCAGAGCATTGATGACTGGAGGGTGCAGCGTACCCAGCGACATGATCTGGCCGACATCCTGGTGATTGCCACCTGCGCCATGCTGTGCGGTCAGGGGCATTACACCCATATGGAAGCCTTCGGCAATCTGAAGCGCACTTGGTTGGAGAGCTTTCTTGCCCTGCCCAACGGCATTCCCAGTCACGACACGTTCCGTAAAGTCTTCAGCCTGCTTGATCCCAAGCGCTTCATGGAAGCCTTCAGTCTCTGGACCCAAGGTGTATTGCGCCAACTCTCCAGCGAGGGGCTTGAGAGCGGTCTCAAAGGGGTGATCGCCATTGATGGAAAGGCACTGCGCGGGGCCGTCGACAAAGGGCAGGCACCTGCGGTCATCGTGGGGGCTTGGGCCAGTGAATTGAGCCTGTGCCTTGGACAGGTCAAGGTTGCTGACAAGAGCAATGAGATTGGCGCGATGCCGGAGTTGTTGGAAATGCTGGCGTTGAAAGGCTGCATCGTGACCATCGACGCCATGGGCTGCCAGAGGGAGGTGGCCAGGAAAATCATCCAGCAAAAGGGGGACTACATCCT
Source organism: Verrucomicrobium spinosum DSM 4136 = JCM 18804 (assembly GCF_000172155.1). Classification (NCBI taxonomy): domain Bacteria; kingdom Pseudomonadati; phylum Verrucomicrobiota; class Verrucomicrobiia; order Verrucomicrobiales; family Verrucomicrobiaceae; genus Verrucomicrobium; species Verrucomicrobium spinosum. The sequence goes on from NZ_ABIZ01000001.1 coordinate 3,032,869, forward strand.
GGCCCTCAAAAGCAACCAGGAAAGCCTCCATCAACAGGTCAGCCACTATTTGGACACGGGGGAGGACCTGGCCAGGGCAGAAGGCAACTTTCATCAAGAGGAAAGCGATGGGCACGGCCGGCATGAAGTGCGTCGCTGTTGGGTGAGTGAGGAAGTGGAATGCTGGCTGCAGGGGGCAGAAAAGTGGGCGGGACTGCGCAGCGTGGCTGCGGTGGAATGCGAGCGCACCGTGGCGGGTCAGACCACGGTGCAAAGGCGTTACTTCATCAGCAGTTTGAAAGCCGATGCCGCGCTCATTGCAGCCTCAGTACGCGCTCACTGGGGGATTGAAAACTCGCTGCACTGGGTTCTAGATGTGACCTTTGGCGAAGATGAGAGCCGGTCTAGAAGCGGTTACAGCGCGGAGAATCTGGCCACCCTTCGACGCCTGACTCATGCAATGATCAAGCGAGAGAACCCAAACTCCAAAAAATCGGTCAACCAACGCAGATTCGAAGCCGGACTCAGTACAGACTATCTCCAAACCTTGCTTGGAGTAAATTTAGATGCGTAAGCCCTGAGAAGGGACCCGGCATCAGGTTGAAACACAACATCGTCTTCGAGGATGAGGACGTTCTCAATCCCGTCGGCAATCGCTTCGGCCAGGACTCGCGCGTGGGAAAGAAGGCAGCCCCATGCTCCGTTGCCGGCATTCCACCATGCCGGCGGGGGCATTTTGTCTCCGGAATACGATCTTACCCAGGTTATATTCTTCTCAAAGCCTTGCTCGGCGAGATGGCGGGTCAGCCTCTCCAGGCGCTCTGGCTTATAAGGTAGATTGAGAATGCAAATGCGTTCAAAGTAGTCGCTCAGGGTGGCCATAACGGAGAAAAAAATTAACGCTAAAAGTCATCGCCATGGCAACAGAAAGTTGACCACAGGCAGAGCTTTGTGAACATGCGGATTAGTCACTTGGCATTGGCGAAGTGAGCGTGACGGGGCTGTACCCAAAAAGGGCGAAGTCTTTTTGGTAGAGACTTGCCACCAGTTGCAGCGATGCTGGGTCATAGCAGTCCTGCCAAGGAGCATGTGATGACGCATTCCTCTTCGGCAAAGGGGTGCCGTTGAGAGCGTATCTGCGGCAGAGTTGAGTCCAAGTCATTGTCATTGCTTCGAATCGAAAGATTTTGTCCACCAAGATTTTCATTGTGGGGTCGCACACAAAACAATGTTGAGGCATCAAATGCACGATCTTCATCAAGAGATCCTCTGACTCTGCAAGTTTGACGACAAACGATCGAAAATCTTTCGCTTCGTGGACAATCTGATTGTTTAGGGCAGGGTTGGTGGGTCTCTCTCGCAGATAGTTGAATGCAGAGACGAGGCGATCAGCCGGATGACGAACGATTGCGAACTTGAAGTAGTCACGGAATTTCTCGGGGAATGCTCGCCGGTAGCCCAACGCAGTGGTGTGCCCTCCCACAACGCGGTCTTGCGATTCTTTGAGGGCGTTTTCAATTGAGGTGCCAGCACACTTTGGCACGTGCACAAAGATGGCTCGCAAGTGGTCATAGATCTGAGGATTGGGATAGACCATGTAAAGTGCCTGGGAGTGAAGTTCATTGGCGCTGCCAGGTGGCCGCGCGGATGTGATAGCCGTAGCGACGCTCGCCAACACCATCACCACACCGTTCGTTGTCAAATATGTCTGGATCGAGTATTCTGATGCAAGCTACGTCGGCCTGCCTGGATAGGAGCGATTCGTAAAATGCACCCAGGGCTAGAGGACCTGTGTGGCGCAAGACTGGTGTGTTGTCTGGCAGGGCCAGCATGAAGTCCACCGCTTCCAGCCAGAATTCCTTGCCGGGGGTCGCGGCCATCCACGCATTGCCGAGGAAGGACCACTTCTTGACGCGAGCTTGGGTGGACTGGTAGAAATACAATTCAGACTCGTCTTCAAACAAGTTGTCGATGCAGTCGGTGAAGACGAAATCGAGATCTGCATACACACCGCCAAAACGGTGCAGGATGAAGTAGCGAGCCACGTCAACTTTCTTGATGGGCTTGTTCAATGCCTTCCAGCGTTCATAGTACGCGGAGTAGCACTCGCGGATGAAGCTGTCTAGGTCATCATCGGTCCAGAATCTGTATTGCCAGTGTCCCAGATGGGTTCGTATTGAGGCCTGGGACCGCTTGAAAATCCAGAAGGTAATCTCGTTGACCTTCCAAGTCTGATGAATCACCTGAGGAACCATGATCTTAAAGCGAGTACACGGTCTTTTTCATCCACCCCTGCGAGCGACTCACCGGCCACACTACCAGTCGAGCAGGGGAAGAGCCGGCCAAAAACTGGACTTGACGTTGTTGGACCGAACCGAGTGCCTCCAGACTATCGAAAGGGGCATCGTGCCGATACAGAACTTTTCCGTTTGCGTCCTCGATGCCAAAGTACACAAACTGAAGGTCATCCGCCAGGAGAACGTCTGTGGGCTGCCAACTGTAGGTTAGAGTATAGTTGCGCGCGAATTGCTGAGCCCACTCGGGCTCCGTCGAGAATGTGCTGGGCGGCTCCTTCCCCGCGATGGTGTCGTTATGCAGGAGTCGGTCTGCGAAGTTGATTCCAGCATAGATTTCATAGTCGCGATGACTGCGAACTGAACCCAGACCGAAACGTCCCAACTCCACTTCGTTCTCTTCCTCCTTCAGCAGCTTTCGCAAACGTCTTTTGCTCACGACATCGCGTTCATGCCAGGCAGCTCCTACCAGCTCTTTGTTGGCAGTGGTGTGATCATCCCAGTGCTTGACCCTGCCTTTACGAGTGTATTCGTGCCAGACCAAAGTGCGGTGGGGATGAAACAGGTCATATCCGAGCGTGTAGGATCGGATGCTTAGGCTGATTTCATCTCCAGCGAAATACAAGTTGGGATCGTAGGCATACTCTTCACAGTGCTGGCCGATCGTGAAAAAGTAGTGTCCCGAAACAAATCTGGCCCGGACTGGGCCGGTGAGGTCGCGCCAATTTGGGATAAGATGGGGGCGAAACAGGATAGTGCCCGACGGCGTGAAACGATCTGCGACCATTTTGAAGGGCTCGTTTCCTGCCTTTGTGTTGGTGGGAGGATCGTAGACGCCGGCATAGGTGGTCAGAATGGGCTTGCGACTTCCAATCGACTCCAGGTCGGATAGAAGCTTGCGGTCCCACTCTTTCTCAAAACGATGGTGTGAGTCGAGTTGTAGGGTGAAAGATTCGCCTTCATACATTTTCTGGATCCGAGAGCGAGCCCAACACAGCCCCTTGCTCTCCTGCCATGGGACTTCATCTATTCTGAAGTTTGACCTGGTCTTCCATTCATCGAGTCTTCGATCTTCGCTGTCACTTTGCCAGCAGATCCCAAAAGTGAGATTGTTCTTATACTTGGCTTTTGAAATGCAATCCTCCAAGGTAGGAATGAGTTCAGGATCCCGATATGCTGCGATTTGCACGTAAATCATAGGCTCAACGTGAAAAACTTTTCGTCTGACGGAACCCTAGCAATCGGATGATTGAATGTCGAAAAAAAATGATCTTCCCGTAAGAGATTCTTTAGAACCGGTTGGGTGCGGGCAACTAGTGGCTATTGAAGGCGCTCAAGGTTTTGGCATGACATGCGCTTGACCCTTTATACCAGTGAGCGGTAGGATGTCAGCGAATGTCACCTCCCGACTCTGCAACGGCAAAGAACCTTGCGATCAGCGCTGGTATCGTCCTCGTGGCGTCGGTGGTGGCTGTCTTCGGATGGGGTATGTTCAAATTCCTTGAGGGTTCGAAAACGGACTATTGGCGTCGGGACTATGCTCCAACTGCCGCTGACCTTGCCAGATTTGCTGAACAGCGCTATCCATCGTCAATTCACCGGGTGTTTGAGGTGGGGCATTCATCGCGGGTCAACGGAGATGGAGAGTCCCTGACGATCTGCAGCTATGATCCCGCAGACTCCGAGGCGTTCATATCGGTGATCATGGCTGGAAACGGCTGGGCCGAAGGACTTCCCAAGGACTCGCATTGGCGAAACACGCTGGAGCGCGATGCCCCGCGGCACCTGTGGATTACTGCCTCAGACGTGCCTGAGGACTTTGTTCACGCGGTCAAGGGGCCGAATGAACTGACCTGGCGACTGGTCAACCACAAGAGGGGTATTGTTTACCTCTATACCTCACCCATATGAAAGTTTTTTTAATAATACACAGACACCATAACGATGAACCAGTTGTCACTAAGTGAGTATCTGCGCCGTCCCATCGAGGACGTGGCGGTTCTCGGACAAGAGCCAGAGTACTTTGAGAGAGAAGGTCTTCTGATCTTTACTGAGACTTGTGATGACCTTGATTTGGTACAAGATAGCGCTATTTACAGATAGCAAAGGGCAAGCTTTTGGGATTAAACGCTATCGAAATTGCCCAAGTTCCGGGGTGTTTTTGCTAGCGGAAAAAAATCACACTCTCTCCCTTCATGAGCAGATTGAAGGGGTGTTGCAACTACTTGGTTTAAGTGGTGAAAGCGTAGTTTGGGCGCGAGAGGATGCCGATTGGCCAACTGATGGTTGCGGTAGACAATAAAACGGGGCAACCCCTGGCACCGATGTTCGACGCCCTTGGCGTCAGAGTATTTATGAGTGTGAAGGCTCGGAACCGTGGTCGCTTGGGTGCGCGCGGATTTGGTCAGGGGACAAGCTTTGGATTAACCCGGAATCAGGCTCACTTCAGCCCCTGCCGGATCGGTCCAGCCTCGGTTGGAGTTGTCTCCGGGAACCGCCATGTCCCAACCCACCAGGCCGGTGGCGTTTGGGGCATTGCTGATGCCGGGGCGGGTGTTCCAGGTGTTCACGGCGAGGTGATGGTGGTAGCGTCCGCGCGCCATGAAGATGGCGCCGGAATAGTTGTCCTGGGTGACGCGGAGTTGGAGGTGGTCGAGATAGGCTTGGGCGTTGGTGAGTTGAGAAGTCTGCAGGTGGATGTGACCGATGTGCATCGGTGCCACAGGAGCATCCTTGACCGCATCTTGTTGGGCCAGGATGGTGCGGAGAGGCAGGGAAAGACTGACCATCTGGATCTTGTCGCCCTTCCAGGGCCACTCGTTCTCGGGCTTGTCCCAGGCGAGTTCTATGCCGTTGCCGTCGGGGTCTGCCAGATAAACGGCCCAACTCACTGCGTGGTCCGCAGCTCCGTGGAAGTCCAGTCCCGGCACGGCGAACATACGACGCAGGGTGAGCTTCCACTCCAGCAAGTCGGGAAAGAGAAACGCGACATGGAACAAGCCCGGAGCGCCGGGTGTGGGGGCAGGCGCGTTCTTGTCTTCAAGAAGGGTGATCAGCACGGCCTTGCTGACGGGATGCACGAGATTGATGGTGCCAGCCTCTCCGGAGCGGGACTCGGGGACCAGGCTCAGCAGGTGAGAGTAGAAGGTCCCCAGCGCCTTGGCATCGCGGGTGCGGAGAATGACCCGCCCGATGATGGAGTTGGTGATGGGGGCATTTGAAATGGGGGCGGGGGCATTCATGGCAGGAAAGGTGGCGGGTGGATGAGCGGAAGGTGTGGCGGGCGGGGGCGGGCGTTGCTCAAGGGCGACCCGGACCGGGCCGCCCTCGGAGGCAAAGGGAGCTGAAGATTGATTACGATTGCTTGCTCAAGGCACGGTCAACCGAGAAGCGGCCAGCACCGGAGATGACGAGGGCGAGGGCGATGCCCAGCACCAGGACGAAGAATTCAACGCCTTCACCCTTCTGCGTGCCCATCCAGTTCATGAAGAACCCGTTGGCGAGGTGGACCTTCACCATGGCGGTGCCGAGCACGGTGCCGATGGCGATGGCGGCAGGGCGGACGGCGGCACCTGCGATCAGGAAGAGGGGCGCAAAGAACTCCACAAGGATCACGCCCAGGGCGAGGATCCAGGGGATGCCCATCGTGCTGGTGAAGAAGCCCATGGTGCCTTCATATCCGTAGCCGCCGAACCAGCCGAGGAGCTTCTGGGCACCGTGGGGGAAGACGACGGCGGCAAGGGCCACTCGGAGAACGGTAGGGGCGAGGGCGTTGTTGGTGCCGAGTGCGGTGTTGAGGACCGTGCGGACCACACCGTTGTCGGTGGTGTTGGAACTAAGCACGGCAGGGGAAGTGGAGGTCGTATTCATCTTGGTTACTTGATGGAAGATTTTCGTTTTCTGTTTCAGGCGGGTTGCCTGTCTGGGGTGAGCATGGCTCACCATGTGGTCTCGCGATAATGCCCGTCCGCTCTTGCCGTTATGCGTTTTGCGTATACCCTTGACGCTGTTGAGAGCTTTTCAGAGACAGGATTGACAAGATTTTCAATGGATTAACAAGATGAGCTTCCTTCTATGATTGATTTGCTCAGGGCGTTCTTCGTGGTGCTGGAGGAGGGGAGTCTCAATCGGGCGGCGACCCGGTTGCATGTGACCCAGCCTTCCTTGTCCAGGCAGATGCAGGCTCTGGAGCATGAGATTGGGGGACCTTTGTTGGAACGTCAGACGAGTGGCGTGAAGCCAACGGCACTGGGGCAGGCGACGGTGGCCTGCATGAAGCCGGTGCTGGAACGGTATGAGAGTGGGCTGGCAGAGCTGCGCCATCAGGCGCGGGGGCAGCGCTCGGAGTTGCGCATTGGCTACATCGGCTCGGCGGCCCAGTTTTACCTGAACCCCGCGCTGACGGAGCTGCGCAAAAGGCATCCGGAAGTGCGGGTGAAGCTGCTCGATCAGGCTCCGGGCGAGCAGATCGCGGCGCTGCAACAGGGCGAGATTGATCTAGCCTTGATTGGTCAGGAAGGCGCGGCGCTTGCCGGAGAGTATTACACCAAGAAGCTTGCGACGATGGGAGTCTGCGTGGTGCTGCCGTCGGATCACCCCCTGGCGGGGCGGCGGGAGCTGGCCCCGGTTGATCTGAAGAAGGAGGTCTTCATCGGCGCACCTGAGAAGGATGTGCCGGGGCGGAATCGGTGGATCACACGCATCTGCCGGGCCGGTGGCTTCAAGCCCAAGTTCATTGCTGATGCGGAGAGCATTGGTGAGGCGTTCTCCATGATCGCGAGTGAGGGCGCGGTGACGCTGCTGCCGGACTATTTTGCCCAGAGCCCACCTCCCGGCGTGGCGCTGGTGCCGCTGATCGACAAGGCGGCCACCTGGGACCTTCTGCTGCTCTGGCAGCGGGGCAAGGCCTCGACGGTGCTCAAGGCCATGGTGGAGATCCTGACGAAGGTGGGGGAGCGCAACTCACGCGCCGGCAAAGAGAAGTGACAGGCCGGGGTGATGGTCGCGTAATCGCCTCCATGAAAGGTGAGCTGGCAGTGTATGTGCAGCACACTTCCAAGCAGGTGATCAGCCAGGAGGAAGTGAGGGCCTTTACTCAGTGGCTGTTGAGCAAAGGAGGACTCTGAGGCTGTTGAAGCGCGAGTCGTTCAAGGAGCGGCGGTTGGTCATCATGGACTTCTGAGGAAGTCGGGGACGCATGAGTATCGGACCGGCCTCCACACCTGAGATGCTGCATCGTGCGGTACCCAGGGTTGACTCGCTTAGGGCTCGTCTAACCCCTGGGCTGTGGTAGATATCCCCTTCGGGGATGAGCTACCAGTAACTCGCATCGAAGCGCTCGGGATGGCGCGTCCCGTGAATGAGCGTGGTTTCTCGTTTTGATCTACTCCAAAGCCTGCATGCGCTACGGAGAAGACACGAGTCCTCACCTGACTCACAAGAGCGCATCCGTAAGTAAAAGGAGCGAGGGACATTCATGTCCCGGTCCCGGCCAAACGTCCCATGAAGTCTCCTCTCTTCTCTCCGCCACCGAACCTCCCCACAACATCTTTAGGGTATTCCGAAGTGTCGGGATTGCCTCAGTCAGGGGCCGCTCGTGGCAAGCGGAGCGCTTGCCCTACAGCGCGCTGGATGCTGGGGGGGCGGCAGGGAAGCATCTCGCCAATCGCTCCGCTTACCATCGGCGGTTGTGCAAGCACAAACCGCCGCTCCTTAGCCCGCATTTCTCATGCGCGAGAAGCTTGAGCCGGGTGCAGCGGCGCATTAGTCTTTGATTACCAAGGCAAAAACCAAGGCATGCACCAGACTCAAGCAGCGACACAGTGTACACAGGCCAAGTTGGAGTTTCAAGCGCTGGGTGGCAGGCGTGTGGAGGCGGATTTCTCAGGAGGTTACCTCTCCAGTGAAGGGGGCAGCCTCCTGTTGCGCCAGATCGACCAGAAGCTGGGCCTGTGTGAGAAGCTGGCGGGTTGTTTCACGGACCGACGCGACCAGCGCTTCGTCGAACACGATCTGGCGGGCATGCTGCGTCAGCGTATTTTTTGGTCTGGCCCTGGGCTACGAAGACCTCAATGACCACGACTGTCTGCGCCGAGATCCCCTCCTGGCTGCCGCTTGCGGGCGGGCCGATGTCTTGGGGCAGGAGCGGCATCATGCGCAGGATGCAGGCTGCCCCCTGGCGGGCAAGAGCACCCTCAACCGCATGGAGCTGGGTGCCCAGGAACACGCGCTCACCAAAAAGATCCACGCTGATGCCGACAGGATCCAAGACCTGCTTTTGCAGATGGCGGTGGCGGCCATCCCACGCAAAAGCGGGGTCATTGTCCTGGACTTTGATGCCACCGACGACCTGCTTCACGGCCACCAGGAAGGCCGCTTCTATCACGGTTACTACAAAGGCTACTGTTACCTGCCCCTTTATTGCTTTTGTGGGGATGTGCCTCTGTGGTCACAGTTGCGCACCGCCGACGGGGATGCGGCAGGCGGCACCCTGGAGGCCCTCCAGAAGATCGTGAAGGCCATCCGCGGCCGGTTTGGCAGGCAGGTGGTCATCATTGTGCGTGCCGACAGCGGGTTCTGCCGCGATGAGCTCATGAGCTGGATCGAGACCCAGCCGCAGCTGTACTATGTTTTTGGACTGGCCCGCAACGTCCGCTTGCAGGAGATGCTCGCCCCCACCTTCTGGCGGACGGCCGCGAAGCTCGATGCCGAGGCGGTGCGCCTTGCAAAAGCTGCCGGAGCCAAGGCTCCGCCCGAACTGGAAGGAACCGCACGGGAGTTTGAGGAGTTGAGCTACCGCACGCTCAAGACCTGGAGCCGGGAACGGCGTGTCATCGGCAAGGCCGAAATAACCCAGGGCAAGACCAACCCCCGTTTCATTGTCACCAACATCAGTTCCAGGGAGCCATGGGCGCAGGGGGAGGAGCAGTTTGCCACGGGCAGCGGGTTGTATGAACGCTTCTATTGCGCCCGGGGCAACATGGAGAACCGCATCAAGGAACAGCAGCTGGACCTGTTTGCCGACCGCACTTCCACTGCCTGGAAGAGCAGCAACCAGTTGCGTCTGTGGTTTTCGACTTTTGCCTATTTGCTGTTGAGCCAGATGCGTGCGGTGGCCTTGCACGGCACGCCTCTGGCTACAGCCACGGTGGGCACGATCCGGCTGAAGTTGCTCAAAATCGCGGCCCTGATCACCGTGAGCGTGAGGCGCATTTATGTGCAGCTGCCAAGTGCCTGCACTCTCAAAGAAGTCTATGGTCTGGCCCAGCAAAGACTGGCTGGATGCAGCCCCTGAGACCGGGGGCTTTTCACTCAAAGGGACATCTGCAGCCCATGCAGAGGGATGCTTATGCCTTCGAACCCTGGGCAAAGAGCATCCAGGCCTCTTGAACACGCCCTGAGAGCCTTCAGTCCCCTGGCCCGACCCATTTCGCCCACCAAGTCTCCCCCCCACAGAAGGCGCACACCCAAAAACCCGCTGATCTTGGGTTGTCAAGTCAGGGGGTATGAGAAATGCGGGTTAGGGGGCTGAAAGGACCATTGGAAGTCACTCTTCAAACAAAAAGGGGCAGCCGATGCGGCTGCCCCTGGACAAATCTCAGGTCTTCTGTCTTTCGTCTTTTAGTCTTTGGTCTTCTTGTAAGGTTTGGCCTCAAGCTTCTTGGCTTCGCCTTTCAGCGGCTTCTTGAGGGTGCTGAGCCAGGCGACGATGTCGCGGGCTTCATGAGCGTTCAGGAAGACGCTCATAGGGGGCATGGCGGAGACCGGTGGGGAGGCGGTGGCGACATCGGCCTTCTTCACGCTCCAGAGGTCTGGTGCCACGAGAATCTCGTAAGCATCGGGCGTCTCGTTCTGAAGCACTCCGCCCACGCTGCCGCCGTCTTTCAGGGTCAGGAAGACCATGCCGTAGCCGGGGGCGACTTTGGCACCGGGATTCATGAGGGCTTCAAGGAAATAAAGCCGGTCATGCTTGCCGCCCACGCCTGCCAGATTCGGGCCTGCATCGCCGCCTGCATCGTGACCGCCTTCACCCGCACGGTGGCAGCGGAAGCACTGGGCGCTGCCGTGGCTGAAGAAGAGGCCGCCGCCACGCTCTGCGTTGCCGCCGTAGAGGGCGGGCATCCACTTGGCGAGGAGATCCGCCGGGTTTAGGCCGCTCTCATAGGCACTGAGCGCTGCCTTTACGGCCGGTTCACCGCGTTTGGCGGCGGCTTCGAGGATTTCGAGCTGGCTCTCCTTGTCCGATTGCGGGCTGGGGATGTCCTGCACGCCCTTGGCGATGAGCTGGGCAGCGGCCTCCCCCGGGATGGTGGCGAGCACGGTCCAGGCGGACTGGCGGCGCGTCACCGACTTGGACTTGAGCGCCTGGGTGGCACCTGCCAGGGCTTTCTCAGGGCTGGTCTTGGCCAGATCCGTGAGAGCGGCGGCGGCGACTTCATCGGCGGAGTCGGTCGAGAGCTCAACCAGGAGGGAGTCCGCATCCTTCGGCTTGCCTGCGATCCACAATTCCAGAGCCGTGGCGCGGGCGGCGGCGGGAAGGGTGCGGGTGGTGATGATACGGCGCAGGTCGGCCTCGGTGAAGGCGGAGCGGCTGAGGTGCAGATCCTCCACCAGCTTCAACGTCGGGGCGAGCAGGGTCTCTTCCGCAGCGAGGAGCGCGGGAATGCCAGCCTCGAGCACGGGAGCGACTTCTTTGGGATCGCGGGCAGGCTTGGGATCCAGGCGGCCCAGAGACTGGTCCACCGGATGGGGCTGCGGCCACTGGAGCAGGAGGCGGAGGGCTTCCTTGCGCTGGTCGAGGTCAAAGGACTTCTGAGCCGCCAGTTTGATGAGGCGGTCGGCATTCTCCTTGCCGCCAGTGCGGAAGGCTGAGTGGATCACACGCCGGGCGATCATCGGGCTCAGCTTGCGGGCCTTCGCGGCATCGGGGCCGATGTAGGCATCCAGCAGCGCGTTCAGCGCGGGGCGGGCGGCATCCACCTTTTCCTCGTGGATGGCGCGGATGGCTTCGTCAATGATGCGGGGCTCGGCATCGACCAGGAATCCGGCCAGTTCCTGACTGTGCAGGCGGCGCAGGGCGATGACGGCGGCCATGCGCACCGCGGGGGCATGGTGTGACTTCAGCGCGGCGAACTCCGCCTCACCACCGGCACCGAGCAGGCCCATGATGGCGGCGTGGCGCAGGTAGAGGTCGGCATCGCCGTTCTGCACCAGTACCTCGATCAGTGGGGCCCAGGCCTCCTTGGACTTCAAGCGGCCCAGGGAGATCGCGGCGAATCCGCGAACGCGGTTCGAGGAATCTGAAAGCAGCGGCAGGAGGCTGGCAGGAGGGGTGCCTTTGACCTCACCCAGCACGTGGGCGGCCTGGGCACGCACTTCAGCGTCCTGGTCCTTCAGCAGGGCGACCAGGGTGGTGGCTGCGGCGGCGTCGCCAGTCTTGCGGGCGCGAATGCCAAGGCCCCAAATGCCGTGCAGGCGGGTGAGGAGATGGTCCTGGTCTTGCGAGGCCTTCACCAGCAGCGGGGTGCTGCCGTCCTTGGCCGCGAGGGCAATCTGGGCGCGCAGGCGGACGCGCTGGTCAGCGTGCTGTAGCAGGCCCGCCAGTTCGTCCTGAGAGCGCTGGGTGAAGCCTTCCGCCATGAGCTTGGCGACATCCGGCGTGCGACCGGCGTTCTTCTCCGAATCTGCCGTGATGGCATAGATGCGACCGGCGTCGTGGGATTCCCAGCCGCTGATGAAGTCCGAGACGAAGAGGCGGCCATCATAGCTGTACTCCACATCCGTGGGGCAGACACCCCAGTTGAACTTGTAGGGATCTTCGAACTTCATCCCTGCGCCGTCGCGGGTGACCTTGAAGGACCAGATGCCGGAGCTGGCAGCATTCGCACGGTAGTCGCAGACGAGAAAGCGGCCTTTCTCAGATTCGAGGAAACCACTTCCAGGGTGGTAGGTGAGACCAGAGGGGCCGCTGGTGATGGCTCCCACGGGAGGCACGATGTAGGCTGGCTGGGAGGGATTGCGGGTCTCGGCCATGCGCTCTGTCATCCACGGCGAGATGGGGCGCTCGGGGAGGCCAATGTCATCGCGGAAGGTGTGGAGCGCCTGATGTTGCATGCGCCAGCCGGAGTCGGCACCTTCCATCATGTACACGACGCGGGCGGGATCGCCCTGGTCGGAGTTGTTGTCCACGCTGATGCCGTTGCCATACTCGTCGAAGGCCAGCTCCTTGGGATTGCGCAGCCCGGTGTGCACGACTTCGAAGTTGGAGCCGTCGGGCTCGAACCGGAAGATCGCTCCCTGGTCGGGTGACTTGTAGGAGACGCCTTCCTTGGTGGTGAAGCTGAAGCCTCGGTCACCCACGGTGCCGTAGATGCGGCCGTCCATACCGAGCACGAACCCGTTCAAATCGTGACCGGAGAGGGACACACGCACGCCGAAGCCGTCCTCGATGATGTCGCGCTGGTCAGCCTTGCCATCACCATCCTTGTCCAAGAGGGAGTAGATCTTGGGGATGCAGGCAAAATACACGCGCCCTTCATGGGCGAAGACGCCAGCGGCGGTGCCATCCAGCAGGTCATTGAAGCCGTCCGCATAGACCGTCATCTTGTCGGCTTTGCCGTCGCCGTTTTCGTCCACCAGCTTGCGGATGACCTCGGACTTCTCCGTCATGGATTCCAGCGGGACCTTGGCCTTCCACTTCTCGTGCATGGCGCGGCGATCCGCAGTGGTCTGGGAGGCGATGTCGTCCAGGTACCAGTAGCGGTTGTTCCGGTCATCGTGAATGCCGAAACGGAAGCGGTGGGTCTCCGCCACATAGAGCGCGCCTTTTTCGTCAAAGGCAAAGGCCGTGGGACTGGTGACTTTCTCTCCCTCATGAGTGGCAAAGATCTGGATGCTTGTGCCCTTCGGGATGCTGTTGCCCGGGATGACCGGAGTGGAGACCAGCTCGATGGCATTTTCATCAGAGCCAGCCTTCTTGGGTGACTCCACCTTGATGACGAGGTTCTTGTCAGGGGAAAAGACGAACTCGTCCGCCACGATCAGACCCCAGCCTCCGGTGGCCTGGTCCACGATGCGCAGCTGGCCTTTCCTGCCCTGCCAGGGGCTGAGATCCCACGTGACCTGACGAAGCTGCAGGCTGTTCTGGCCTGTCGCTTCTTGGACCACCTTGCCATCCACCAGAAGCTGGACGGCGGTCTTGCCAGGTTGATTGCCGCCAGCGACCAGGAAGTGCAGATGGCCGCCGGTGATCGCGATCTCAGGAGAGGTCAGGGTGCCGGTGGCGGGATCGCCTCCATGGCCGGAACAGGCAAAGGCGTGACCGGCAAAGCCAGTGACCGTGCCGTTCATGCCGGGAACTTTTCCAGCGGCAGGGCCACGGCCAAAGGCGCTGCCTTCTTCGGTCCAGGTGTCAAAGCCATCTCCTTCAAAGGAGAAGTGTGAGCCGGAAGGGGGACTGGCCGGGGCTGAGAGGAGGGAGGTGGTCGTCAGCAGGGCGCTGAGCGCGGGCAGGAGCTTGAAACGGAGGGACAAGGCGGGACGGTTGTGGGTGTGAGACAGGTACTGAAGAAACTACAGCCGAAAGGATTTCCGACGGCCGGGAAGCAGGGACTGGAGGAAACGTGAATCCAGCAGAAATCAAACGTCCGCGGAGATCAAATGTGGACTTTTCACTGCAAATTCTGAAGCGCAGAAGATGAAAATGAAGGCAAATTCAGCCAAAAGTGAGGGGCTCGCTGGCCGCGAAGGTGCGTTGGCGGGGATGGCGCCAGAAGGAGTTGCAAAGGGGAGCATGAAAGGTCTGGGACTTGCCTTCATTCCGGTGTCACGCGCTGGATTGATTGAGGCGAGATAGCTTCGGGGACAACTGGGGTGGCGGAGATGGCCTCCGGCGCGATCACCTGTGCTGGAATCTCAATCGGCAAAATCAAGTGTGTGGGCACTGGATCGGCCTGAATCGGATCGGGGAGGATTATCACTCTGGTGAGGTCAACCGACACGGCTTTCTCTGCGTTCACCGGCTGAGCTGCGATCTTTAGGGGCACCACTTCGTCGGGCGGAATGGGAGCTGCTTCCACGGGCAATGGGGAGAGGGGAACCGGCTCGATCATGGGCATAGATTACCGCCGAAAGCCAATGCGACAATTGCTCAAAAGAGCTGGGGGCTCCGGCGTGCCAACCAGGCAGGGAGCACTGGGACGGAAAACGAAAGGGAGATCTATGGCATCCGCTCAAGGAAACGAGCATAGGCGAGCCAGAGCGCCGTGAATCCTGCTGAAACACACAGCAAGTTTCGTGTTTCTGGAACATTGAAGTCTGACTCCCAAGGTATCTCATTTCATCTGGCCGAAAGCACAATGCTGCTGGTCATGAGACCTGAAGGAATTTGGACTAGACGGCATGGGTGCTGGAGGATGCGTCAATTGATCAAACTCCAGAAATGAGATGTGACATTTTGGCGTAGATTCTGGCAGACTTGCCACGCTTTGCCATGATCCTACGTTCCTCCTGCTTGCTGCTTCTCATTTCTGCCTCGCTTGCGCAGGCGGATGTCCCTTCCTCCGTCAAAGCCCTCCTGGCCGTCGGCCGGGAGGGGCAGGGCAATGAGGATGCGAGTGAGGCTTGGCGAGATCTCGTGAAAGCGGGGCCGCAAGGGCTGCTTTCCATCGTAGAGGCGGCTGGTAAGGGCAACGTCGTGGCGGACAACTGGTTGCGCATGGCTGCGACCGTGATCGCGGACGAGGCCCTGGAGGCCAAGAAGCCTTTGCCCGTAGCGGAGTTGGAGAGCTTTCTGCGGGACACCCGCCATGCATCAGCTGCCCGATCGATCGCGTTTGACGTCATTCAGCACGTGGATCCAGCCAGGGCGAATGCGATTGAGCCGACCCTGATCAGTGATCCCGCCCAGGAACTGCGACGCGGTGCCGTGCAGCGTTTGATCGTGGCCGGGAAGGAAAAGGCGGACGCCAAAGACGAAGCGGCGGCAAAGAGCACCTACCAGGCGGCTCTGGATGCTGCCCGTGACGAGGATCAGGTGAAAGTGATCGCAGAAGCGCTGACTAAGCTGGGTGTGGAGGTGGATCTGCCCAAGCACTTCGGCTTCATCACGAAATGGAACGTGATTGGGCCGTTCGACAATGCGCAGCGCGCAGGGTTTGACGCGGTGTATCCGCCGGAAAAGGAGATCAAGCTCGATGCGAAGTATGCGGGCAAAGGGGCGGAAGTGGCCTGGCAGCCCTTTGAGACCAAGCATGAGTACGGCAAGCTGGATTTCAACAAACCGCTCACGATGCTGAAAGACGCCACGGCTTACGCGGTGAGCGCGTTTGATTCCGCCACGGACCGGGATGCCGAGATACGGCTGGGCTGCAAAAATGGCTGGAAGGTGTGGCTCAACGGAGAGTTGCTGTTTGGACGGGACGAGTACCATCGCGGAGCGCAGATGGATCAGTACACTCTGAAATGCCGGCTTAAGAAGGGTGCCAACACCATCCTGGTGAAGTGCTGCCAGAACGAGCAAAAGGAGCAATGGACCGTGGAATGGGAGTTCCAGCTTCGGGTCTGTGACGCGGCCGGAACCGCCATCATTGCCAGCAATCCTTGAATCCCTATTTCCTGTATCCCGATGACTTGTAAAGTTTCCTCGATCTCAAAGGCCGCCTTTGTTTCCGGCTTGCTGGCGATGGCGGCCCCAGCCTCTGTCTGGGCGTCTGACTGGCCCCAGTTCCGCGGTCCCAACAGCGCGGCCTATCTGGCAGAGGCAAAGATGCCTGCTGCCCCCAAGGTGGAGTGGTCCGCAGAGCTGCCGGGGAGGGGGCTGTCGAGCCCCATCATCGTGGGTGACAAAGTCTATGTCACGGCTTCCAGCGGGCCCAAGCAGGAGCGGTTGCACGTTATCGCCTTCAATGCCAATGACGGCAGCAAGGTGTGGGAGCGTCAGCTCCGGGCTACGGGCCGGACGATGAGCCATGGCAAGACCTGTGTGGCGGCTCCGACACCGTGCAGTGATGGCAAACGGGTGGTGGCGCTTTGGTCATCGAATGATCTGGCAGCATTTGATCTGGAGGGGAACCTGCTTTGGGTTCGAGGGCTTACGGTGGACTACGCGAATGCGAGCAACAGCCTGGGCATGTCCTCCTCTCCCATCATCGTGGGTGAGACGGTGGTGACCGTCATCGAGAACGACAGTGAGAGTTACACGCTGGGCATCGACGTGACCACGGGGCGCAACCTGTGGAAGCTGGAGCGCCCCAAGGCGGCCAACTGGAGCAGTCCGATTGTGTGGCAGCCCGATCCTGCCAGTCCCCCTGTGGCCGTGCTGCAATGCAAGGACGGGCTCATGGGCGTGGATCCCGCCACCGGGAGCAGACTGTGGGAGTACAAGGACGGGGCATCCACCATGTCCTCCAGCGTGGCGGCCAATGGCGTGATCTACGCCGCCTCCAAAGGCATCACTGCCATCCAGCCGGCCAAGACGGGGGGCGACCCCGCCCAGATCTGGCGGTCTGAGCAGATGAATGCCGCCACTGGCAGCCCGGTGGTGATGGGGGACAAAGTCTTTATCATCAATAGCGCCGGCGTGCTGGCCGTGGCCGACGCGAAGACTGGTGAGCGTGGGTGGAAACTCCGTCTCAAAGGCCCCTTCAGCGGATCTCCCGTGGGCGCAGGCAATCTGCTGGCCGCCGTGGGAGAGAAAGGCCTGCTGCAGATCGTGGACGTGACTGCGCCAGAAGGTGCGGTCGTGGGATCCTTGGATTTCAAAGATGAACTGGCCGATAAGGAACTGATCCTGTGCACGCCGTCGCTCAGTGGCGGGAAGATCTTCGTACGCAGTGACCGCAAGCTTTGGAAGGTGGGCGGGTAGATCAGTGATTTAGTAATGCAGTGATTCGGTGGGTCAGTAAAGCAGGCGGTTGGCGTGGAGGTGCAAACCTCTATTGATGTCAATTTTTGGGTAGTCCGACGGTCCCTGTCGGCTCAGGGGACGCATGGATGCAGCTTCCCTCGACTGAGAGCCTCGTAGCCTCCCCACTCGTTGCATGCTGTCCCGGCATGCGCTATGTCCTCCGCGACATGGCATCCTCCTTTGCACCCAAGAAAAGCCTCGGCCAGAATTTCCTCCACGACGCGGGAATCGCGAAATGGATTGCGGACGAGATCAAGCCCGATGGCGCGCCCCTCGTGGTGGAGATCGGTCCGGGGCAGGGGGCGATGACGACGCATCTGGTGGGGCGGGCAGCGAAGACACTCCTTCTTGAGAAGGACAATACCCTGGCGGCGGACCTGAAGGTGAAATTCGAAGGCCGGGAGGATGTGGAGGTCTGGCATGGGGATGCCACCCGGTTTGACCTGCGCCCTCTGTTCAAGTTTGGCGGGGTGAAGGTGATTGGAAACCTGCCCTACTCCATGGGAGGCGAGATCCTGCGCCATGTGCTGACACCACCGACCCCGGTGACTGAGGCGGTGTTTATGCTCCAGAAGGAGGTGTGCCAGCGTCTCGCGGCCGATCAGGAGGACGACGCCTACGGCGGTCTGAGCCTGGTGGTGCAGCATGACTGGGAGGTCGAGATTCGGCGCATCATTCCGCCGGAGGTGTTCAAGCCCCGCCCCAAGGTGGATTCCGCGATTGTCCGGCTTACTCCGCGGCCGCCAGGAGATCTGCCAGTGCATGACCGTGCGGTATTTGATCGCCTGGTGCGCATGGGTTTTTCCCAGCGGCGGAAGCAGTTGAAGAATCTCTTGCCGGAATGTCCCGGCGGGTGGGACAGCCTGATGGGTAGCCTGAGCAAGCCGCTTACCGTTCGGGCCGAGGAACTAACGCTTTGGGACTGGGTGGCGTTGACCCGGCACTATGAAGGGCGTCATGAGGAGGATCGCGGGCAGAAGGCGAGCGAAATCTTTGACGTGGTGGATGAGAACAACGTGGTGATTGGCCAGGCTCCGCGTGGCGAGGTGCATGCCAAGGGGCTGAAGCATCGGGCAGTGCACATCTTTGTCTTTAACAAGCACGGCGAACTCTGGCTTCAGAAGCGGTCGCATCTGAAGGATGTGCACCCGTTGACCTGGGACAGCAGCGCCGCGGGACATCTGGACAGCGGCGAAGACTATGCCACCTCGGCCGCACGGGAGCTACAGGAGGAAATCGGCATCAGCGCCCCGACCCGGTGTGTGGCCACGATCCCGGCGTGCGAGGCCACAGGCTGGGAGTTTGTGGAGCTGCATGTTGCGGAGCACAATGGGCCCATGAAATATGCGCCAGATGAGATCGCCACAGGATTGTTTTTTCGAGTGGAAGAAATTCAGGCCTGGATCGAAACCCGACCGCAGGATTTTGCGACGGGGTTCATTGAGTGTTTCGCGCGGTGGCGGAAGTTGTAGGCCGTGGCGGAGCGTTTGTGGAACTTCTTTGGAGTTCGGGGTTCCTATGTGGCCTACCCGGGGTGGCGGGTTGGGGCTCGCCTGACCTGGGGCTATTTTGTATCACGCCGTTGGCGTGAGGGATCGGAGCAATGGGGCGACCGGGTGATGGGGCGACCGGATGATGGGACGACCGGATGATGGGACGACCGGATGATGGGACGACCGGATGATGGGACGACCGCATGATGGGACGACCGCATGATGGGACGACCGCATGATGGGACGACCGCATGATGGGACGACCGCATGATGGGACGACCGCATGATGGGGCGAGCGTGCGATGGGGCGACCTGGCTGGGTGGGGCTGGACAAATGAGACCATGTGAGGCCGTGTCAGCCGGGGATCTGGGGGTATGATTTGGGCGATGATGTCGAGATGTGGTTCCCGGCGGGGCGCGTCGGCGGTTAGCCATGCGGAAAGCATCACTCGTGGCTGGTGGGCTAGAGATGCAGGGACTTTTGCCCGACGTTGACAGTTTGCCCTCGGCCTGTCAGCTTCGCGGCATGAGCATCCGTACGCGCCGCCAATTTCTCCATCAGTCTGTTGCCACTGCCGCTGGGGCCTTGGGGCTTTCCGCGTTTGCTCAGCAGGTGAAGCCTCAGGGGGAGAACATCTCCTTTGGTCTGGTGACCTACATGTGGGGCGCCGAGTGGGATATTCCCACCATCATCGCGAACCTTACCCAGCTCGGCATTTCTGGCGTGGAGCTGCGCGTGGATCATGCTCACAAAGTTTCTCCCACCCTGAGCCCGGAGCAGCGGAGCGAGGTGAAGAAGCAGTTCACTGACGGGGGTATTGAAATCGTGGGAATGGGCACGAATGCGGCCTTTGATTCCCCGGACAAAGGCAAGCTTTTGACGAACCTGGATGTGGCCAAACAGTACATCAAACTCAGCCACGACATCGGTGGTAGCGGGGTGAAAGTGAAGCCGGACCAGCTTCATGAAAAGGAAGGCGTGCCGAAGGAGAAGACTCTGGAACAGATCGGCAAGTCGCTTGCGGAACTCGGTGATTTTGCGCTTGGTTTCGGCCAGGAGATCCGTCTGGAGGTGCACGGTCAGGTGACCGCGTTGCCAGACATCAAGAAGGTCATGGAGATTGCGTCCGCGGACAACGTGCGCGTCTGTTGGAACTCGAACCCGGCCGATCTGGAGGGCGAAGGTCTCGAGAAGAACTTCGCGCTCGTGAAGGAGTATCTGGGCAAGACGACCCATGTGCGTCCTCTGGGCGATGAGAAGTACCCCTTTGCCAAGCTGATCAAGCTGCTGGTGGAAGCGGACTACGAAGGCTGGGTGCTGATGGAGGCCAACACGAAGGTGGAGGACAAGGTCAAGGCGCTGGGCGAGCAGAAGGCGTTGTTCGACAAGTATCTGGCGGATGCGAGAAAGGTGTCGTGAGTAACATATCCTGACAGCGAGCTGCGGATTGTTGCGGCGTTGCAGGGGCTTACACTTGAGCTTGAGGGGGCGTGATTCAGCTCAAACCAGTAAGTGTGAGGTTGTGAAATCAGCTCCTCCTGCATGATACAAAAAAGCCGACCCTCTCACGAAGGCCGGCTTTTTTGGTGAATCGAGGAATCAGGGCAGATCAAGCGCCGCGACCGCAGCAGGCTTTGTACTTCTTCCCGCTGCCGCAAGGGCAGGCGTCGTTGCGACCTACTTTGGGGATGTCGCGCTTGAGCGGGATGGTGATGCGGGGACCTGGTTCTTCCTGGGGGGCGCTTTCCTCGCTGGGGGCCATGGACTGGCGTGGGGCATTCTCCGGCCCGATCTGGCGGGCGTTGTTGAGCATGCTGTTGCGCAGGTGCTCCATGAATGCCTGGAGACGCTGGTGGCTGCTGAAGAGGTTGGAGACCACCTTGTTGTAGATGTTGGTCATCAGCTCTTCGAACATGATGTACGCTTCGGACTTGTACTCCACGAGGGGGTCCTTCTGGCCGTAGGAGCGCAGGCGGACACCTTCACGGAGGCCGTCGATGGCGTACAGGTGATTCTGCCACTGCTCGTCGATTGCCTCCAGGAGGATGATGCGCTCGCTCTCTTGCAAGAGCTGGGGCAGCACGCCGGTGGTCTTGAGATCGTAAGCACGGCGGACGCGTTCGATGACGAACTGGACGGTTTCATCAAAGCTCTTCGTCTCCAGCGCGGCTTCCTTCTCAGTGAGCCCGAGGGGGAAGGAGGTGTTGAGCCAGTTGAGCAGAGCCGGGTAATTCGCCTGGGTGTCGCTGCTGGAATCCTTGGGGATGAACTCCTCAAGGCGGGTGGGGATGACTTTGTCCAGCACTTCCTCAAGCAGCAGGCGGGGATCGGGGCTGTCCAGAACCTCGTTGCGATAGGTGTAAACCACCTCGCGCTGCTGGTTCATGACATCGTCATACTCCAGCACGTGTTTGCGGGAGAGATAATTGCGCTGCTCCACTCGCTTCTGGGCGGTTTCGACGGAGCGGTTCAGCCAGGGGTGTTCCAACTCCTGACCTTCCTCCATGCCGAAGCGTTCCATGATCTTCGTCATGCGCTCGGCCGCACCGAAGTTGCGCATGAGATCGTCTTCGAAGCTGATGAAGAATTTGCTGTTCCCCGGGTCACCCTGACGGGCGCAACGACCGCGGAGCTGACGGTCCACACGGCGGCTTTCATGCCGTTCTGTACCCAGCACGAAGAGGCCACCGAGCTCGGCCACGCCTTCGCCCAGCTTGATGTCCGTACCACGACCCGCCATGTTGGTGGACACGGTGACGGACCCCTTCTGACCGGCTCGGGCCACGATCTCCGCTTCCTGGCGGTGGTACTTGGCGTTGAGCACGGAGTGGGGGATCTTCTGCAGCTTGAGCAGACGGGAGAGCGTCTCTGAGGATTCCACGCTTGCGGTACCGATCAGCAGGGGCTGGCCAGTGGCGTGGGTCTCAACGATGAGCTTGAGGACGGCCTGATACTTCTCACGACGCGTCTTGAAGATGCTGTCGTTGTGATCCTTGCGCTTGATGACGCGATTGGTCGGGATGCTGAGCACATCCAGACGATAGATGTCATGGAACTCTGCGGCATCCGTCTCAGCGGTACCGGTCATGCCGCCCAGCTTTTGGTAGAGTCGGAAGTAGTTCTGAATGGTGATGGTCGCCAGTGTCTGGGTCTCGTGGTCGATGTGGACACTTTCCTTGGCTTCCACGGCCTGGTGGAGACCATCGCTCCAGCGACGGCCAGGCATCTTACGGCCCGTCTGCTCATCCACGATGATGACCTTGTTTTCCTCAACGACGTACTCCTTGTCCTTCTCGTAGAGGCAGTAGGCGCGCAGGAGCTGGTTGATGTTGTGGATGCGCTGGCCCTGGGTGTCCAGCTTGGCCTGCATTTCTTCCTTCCTGGCCAGACGCTGGGCGTCATCCAGCGCGGCGTCGGCATCGATGTCTGCATAGGCAGAGGCGATGTCGGGCAGCACGAATGCATCGGGTTCATCTGGGTTGAGGAACGTACGGCCCATTTCGCTGAGATCCGCATCATGCGTCTTCTCATCGATGGTGTAGTAGAGTTCTTCCTTGAGCTCAAAGAGGGCGGTCTTCTGAGTGTCCTGGTAGAAGCTCAGTTCGGCCTTCTCCATCGCACGGCGCTTGTCCGCGTCTTCCTGGGCGCGAAGCAACCCGCGGTTCTTGGGCTGACCCAGGCGGACCTGGAAGAGCTTGCGGCCGGCTTGCTCGTTCTCCTTTTTCTCGAAGTGCTCGTTGGCCTCCTGAATGAGACGGTTGCACAGCGTGTTTTGACGGCGCACGAGCTGCTCCACGAGCGGCTTGTAGCGATCGAACTGATGTGTGCTGGTGGCCACCGGACCGCTGATGATCAGAGGCGTGCGGGCTTCATCAATGAGGACGGAGTCCACTTCGTCAATGATGGCGAAGTAGTGGCCGCGCTGCACCTGATGGTCCTTGCTCCGGGCCATGCCGTTGTCGCGCAGGTAGTCGAAGCCAAATTCACTGTTGGTCCCGTAGGTGATGTCGGCCACATACTGGTCGCGTCGCACATCGGGAGCCTGGTCATTCTGGATGCACCCCACCGTCAGTCCCAGGAACTTGTAGAGGGTGCCCATCCACTCGGAGTCACGACGGGCGAGGTAGTCGTTCACGGTGATGACGTGCACACCACGGCCAGTCAGGGCGTTGAGGAAGACGGGCAGGGTGCCCACGAGTGTTTTCCCTTCACCTGTGGCCATTTCCGCGATCATGCCGCGATGCAGCGCGACACCGCCGATGAGCTGAACGTCGAAGTGCACCATTTCCCACCGCAGGGGCTGGTCACACACGAGCACCTCCCGACCGCACAGACGGCGGGCTGCATTTTTCACCACTGCGTACACTTCGGGCAGGATCTCCTCAAGGATGCTGGCTTCGATCTGGCCGAACTTGGGGGCGATGGCCGTGTAGGCTTCTCGGGCCTTGGTGATGCGCTCTTTGCGGGCCTCCAAGGGCTCCTTGGCCCACGCGTCTTCGTTCACGAGATTGACGTCCAAGCTGGGGAAGTGGGTCTTCAAGCGATTGAATCGGTCGGCCACCAGGCGAAGACAGTGGTCCACCTCCTCCTCACCCGCCACACGCAGCCAGACGCCAGCGAGGAACTGGGGCTCATGGAAGGCGCGGAAACGCTCCTGCCAGCCTGCAGTTTTTTCGCGGAGCACGTCTTCAGGTTCATTCTGAAGGTTGGCTTCAATCTGGTTGATCTGGTGGACCAGAGGCCAGAGGCGCTTTACGGCGCGCTGGTTCTTTGAGCCTATAATTTTTCGAACGATCCAATCAAACATGGCAAGGGGAGGGAAAAGGGACGGTAGGATGGCTGAGGATTGACTTTGCGCAAGGTAAGTGTTGAGCAGGCCTCCGCAGGCAAACCTGAGGAGGTGCGGAGCTGCGCACAGTCAATTTTTCGATTAAGGACGGGCACAATGCAGAAGCTGCAAAAGGGCAGGATCTGTCAGAAAACTGCGCCAGCCATCACCCGGTAGAGGGGTGAAGGTTCAGGGAAGAGTACATTGTCTTCCACAGGGGAGGGGCAGGGCTCCCACGGTGCTGGTGAGGCTCAGGCCTCTATCCCATCGGGTGCGCGGAGACACCCCCGCATGAATTCCCACTTGTCGGTGAACCGGTGTTGCTGATGGTCTGGGTACTTGGCCTGTCGGGAAGTCAGCTCCGTTTCCGCCTGCCGCTGAAGATCTATTTGGGTGGCGAAAGGGGTCGCTGCGGGGTCGAAATGCAGCGGGGGATGGGCGACTTGGTCGGAGTCGGCCAGCACAGGAACCGCACTCTGCCACGGCAGCGCCACTTGGGCGGCGGCACGGGGGCGTTCCTGATTGCCGGTCAGAATAGCGACGAGCGCAGGCGGGGTCACCCTCAGGGGTGACGCAGGGCTGGAAGAATCCAGCGGAGTACGCTTTTGTCTGTCAGGCTCACCGGAAGAGGGCCTGACAGGGGTAGAGAGCAGTGGCAGCTTGATGGCCGCCACGCCTGCCTGATCTTCCCCAGCGTCACGGGCCAGGCGTGGCTCTGCCGGAGACAGCCCCACCAAGCCTGCTCCCAGAAACAGGAAGGCACAGGTGGAAAGTCGGCTGGAACTCATGGCGGGAAGATTAGCGGACAACAAAGTTGCAACGAGGGGTACGCGGCTCCCAAGGTCATGGGAGCGGAGAACCTAGCTGAAAACTCCGGCTGTCCAGAATGCGCAACTTCTCACAGTCTGGGCGCAGGTAAAGCAATTGCGTCCGGCTACAGTGTAAAAGCCAGGAGAAGGGCCTGCCACGGCATCGACCTGACGATTTGGTCACCATCACGGTCATGGCCCGCCAAGGTGCCTTTTTAGAATTCCAGAATGCGGGCCAGTACCATCTGGAAACGTCGGTGCGACAATGCGGCTGTGATCATGCTTTCCCGGCATCTTGTCCAGAGCAGGCCGTTGAAGGGGATGAGTGCCAAAAGCCCGAGCGGTGCATCAGACGGGTGTTCTCCCGGGGCGCTGGCGGTTCATGAGCACACAGGCAGCGGCCAGCAGGATCAGGCTTGTCACGCCGGGTTCGGGCACGGCTCCGGGCGTGCCGCCCTTGGAAGAGGCAGTCACAACCATCACAGGCTGGCCTGCGCCTGCGGGTGGGTTGGCAGATTGAGCCAGGGCGAGGACCTCTTTCGGAGACTCATCGACGCCGACGAAGGAGGTGTACGGCGTCAGTAAGGCGTAGCGGACGCCCAGATCGGTCACTGTCTTGATGGTCTTCGCGTCTGGCGTGATCTGGAGCTCGTAGTTGAGAGTGCGAACCCGGTCCTTGGCCCACAGGGGGCGCAGAGCGGGATTCGACAGTTCCTTGATTGCCTCCTGGCCGACGTTGAAGCTGGCCTCATAGGGGGAGCCGCCGGTTTTGCCGCGAATGATGATGCGACCTTGGGGCTGACCGCGCCATTTGCCGATCAGTTCGATCGGGCGGTCGGCAAAGACATCCGGGATGCTGGCAGGCTCAGTTTCATAGGCGTCAAAGCCCTCGTAGGTCACCTGAACATCCGTGAGCACGGGGCGGGAGATGTATTCCCTGAAACGTTCCGCGGCGGCGGCCGCATCTTTTTCCGAAAGCACCACGAAGGGATCGCCCTGTCCTGCATGCGCGAGACCTTCAATGAGCCAGCGGTTCACGGCGGTGCCGATGCCGAAGGTGAAGACGTTGGCATTTTGCAGTTCCTTCCTCACGAGGCGGAAGGCTTCCTTCTCGATGGTCACATACCCGTCAGTGAGAATGACAATGCTGCGCGACACGCCTACCTCCCGGGGCGTGGCAAGCGCCCTCTGGAGGGCTGGGAGCAGCTCAGTGCCGCCATTGCCGCGATGCCGGGAGAGATCTTTCGTGGCCAGATGAATGTTTTCTGGGGTGGCGGCCAGGGGCTTGGGGGAAAGCACGGCGCTGTCGGACGCAAAATGGAGGATGTTAAACGTGTCGCCGGGATTCAGTCCTTTGAGGAGGTCGCTCATCAGGCGCTTGGAGGTCTCGATGGGGAAACCATTCATCGAACCACTCACATCAAGGACGAACAGGTAGTCCCGGGGAGGTGTCTGCCCGGCTTCCCATTTGGCAGGAGGCTGCACGTTGAGCAGAAAGAAACTCTCCGCCTCAGGGCTGGATCCGGCGGGAGCCTGGTGCAACAGCAGTCCGGTGGCCACCTCGCGCCCGGAGAGTTGGTAGCGCAGGACGAAGTCGTGGTTGGCGTGATCTGCTGAAGGGGAGAGCGTGAAGGAGGCGCTGCTCTTGCCGCTGAACTGCATCAGCCCCTGATGGCTGGGGGAGGTGATGGACTGGAGGGGCATGCCTGCCTGGAGTTCCAGATTCAAGGCAAAGGTCGCCGCGCCGACCGAGCCGGTGGCAACGTAGGGATTCTCCATCCAGGCTTCGCCGGTGCCATTTCCTGAACCGCTCTGATAGCGAGGGCCCACGACCGTGGGGAAGACGAATTCGTAAACCCGGTTTGAGGGAAGCAGCTTTTCACTGTAGTGGAGGGAGACCTTCACCTCCTCCCCAGGCAGGATGTTGGCCACACTCATCTCAAACACATTGGGGCGGTGCTCCTCCAGGAGGGAGGCGGATTTGTTCTGGCTTTTGGCCTTTTCGTAGGTGGCCTTGGCCTGGGTCTTCTCCTGGATGGTGGACTTGATGACGCGCTGGCCCAGTCGCATCTCCACGCCATGCACGGCTGCCCGGGTGGAGGCGGGGAAGACGTACTTGGCCTCAATGGGCCCGTCGCCCGTGTTCTGGTACACCTGCTCTACGGTGACGTCAGCGATGACGCCGGAGATTTTTGTTTGGACCTGGGTGGATCTCAGGGGCAGGACATCGGCCTGGCTGGTCTTAGTGCCCGTGACTTGGAATGTCGGAGCGAGCGTCTTGTCCGGCGGCCCATCGCCATAGGGATGGGCTTGGGTGATGGCCAGCGCGATGGGAGTGGCACAGAGTGCCAGCAGGACGGCCGCGAGCGGGATGAATCGCTTTTTCATAGGGCAGGGGAGCTTCCGAGGTTGCGTTCCTGAATTCTCCCCGCCCTGGATGAAGGGATTGTGAACCGATGGTGAAACCGACGTGAATTGCCCGTGAAGCCCACAGGTGAAAATCGCAGGTTTTTCCGTACCCGCATAGCGGGAGCCCCGGAGGGGGGGCACTCGGGAGAATGGGCCGTGTAGTCCATCTCGGTCACGGCAGAGATCGAGTTCGAGAGACTCGTCCCCCACCGTGGCCTACTCCATGCCCGCAGGGACGACGGGTGAGCCTGAGCGGATGCCCTGTTCGGGCTTCTCAAGCACTTGATGGCTCCTGACTCCTGAATCGTGTCCCTATGGGAATTCTCCGCAGAGGAAGCTGGAGTTTTGGCCCGGATCGGGCTAGAGCAGGCATCATCTCATGCTTCAAATCAGCCAGTTCCGCTTGCCCATCGATCACTCTGATGACGACCTGAAAAAGTCAGTCTGCAAGGCGCTGGAGACGCGTCCTGACCGGCTGGGAAAGATCAAGATCAAGCAGCGGGCGGTGGATGCCCGGAAGAAGAATGAAGTCTTGTTCTGCTACACATTGCTAGTTGAGGTGCCGGAGGAAGAGCGTGTCTTGCGACGTGTGGGCAAGCCAGGTCGCATTGAGAAGGCCCCTGATGAACGCTATCTGGAACTGGACCGGTTGACCGCGGAGGCTGCTGCCAATGACAAGGCTGCCAAGCCGAAGATCGTGGTAGTGGGCACGGGCCCATGCGGACTCTTCTGCGGCTTGCTTCTCGCACGACAGGGGTACAAGCCCATCTTGCTGGAGCGGGGCAAGGCGGCGGGACCGCGCGCACGGGATGTGACCGGGTTCTGGCGGCGTGGGTGGGCGTTCGATCCGAATTCCAATGTGCAGTTCGGGGAGGGGGGGGCAGGCACCTTTTCAGATGGCAAGCTCTACACGCAGATCCGCGACCGGGAGAACCGCATCCCCTGGATCTTGAAGGAACTTGCCAAGGCGGGAGCCCCGGAGGACATCCTGGTGAAGAGTCGGCCACACGTAGGTACGGACCGCCTGATCAAGGTGGTGCGCACCATTCGCGAGGAGATCATCAGCCTGGGTGGCGACGTTCGCTTTGAAACCCGCGTGACGGATGTGGTGCTGGAAAACGGAGTCATGCGTGCGGTCAAGACCGATTCGGGTGAGATGATCGAGGCTGAGCGGTTTGTCTTTGCCGTAGGGCATAGCTCCCGCGACACCTTTGAGGCGCTGCACAAGAGTGGGATTCCCTTTGAAGCCAAACCTTTCTCTGTAGGGGTGCGTATCGAGCATCCCCAGTCGCTCATGGACCATTCCCAGTTTGGGAAGTCGGCAGGGGATCCCAAGCTGGGAGCCGCGGCCTACAAATTTGTGGCGCATGCCCCGACTGGGCGCGCGGCCTACAGCTTCTGCATGTGTCCGGGCGGGTTGGTGGTAGCTGCCAACTCTGAACCCGACATGGTGGTGACCAATGGGATGAGCAGCTACGCTCGTGCGGAGTCCAATGCCAACTCAGGATTCATGGTGGATGTCCGGCCGGAGGATTTCGCCGCTGAGAATGTTCTGGGAGGCATCGCCTTTCAAAGAAGTCTGGAGCGTCGGGCCTTCGAGGTCGGAGGACGGAGCTACCACGCTCCCGCTCAGTTGCTCGGCGACTTTATGCGTGGAAAAGCCAGCACGGGTCCAGGTAAGGTCCTGCCATCCTATGAGCCAGGCGTGTTCTGGACGGATCTGCGGGAAGTGCTGCCGGACTTTGTGTGTGATACGCTGAAGGAAGCGGTGCCCATGATTGAAAAAGGGCTCAAGGGTTTCACGCTGGATGACGCGGTGATGACGGGCGTGGAGACCCGCAGTTCCTCCCCGGTGAGGATTCCCCGTGATTCGGAGACCTGCGAGTGCTTGGGGGTGAAGCATTTTTATCCGGCGGGTGAAGGCGCGGGGTATGCAGGTGGGATCATCTCTGCGGCGGTGGATGGGATGCGCGTGGCGGAGAAGATTATTGCGGGGATACAGGGGTAGAGTCGGTCGGCGTTTTGGGCCGCTCAGTTCGTCGTTGGGGTTGGGTTCGTGTAGTCCCTACGGGGACTGAGCCGACGGGGACTGTTGGACTACTCCCGAAGCGTCAACTTGAGGGGGGCAGACAAAAAAGGCGTCTCGCGCTTTCACGCGAGACGCCTCAAAGAGCATCGTGGTCGAGATGGTTTAGGGAACCACTTCGCCGGAACCTGTGTAGATCCATTTCTCGACCTTGCCGCCAAAGACGCGGGCCTGGGCCTGGGTGTCGAAGTCGCCGAACATCGTCTTCGTGGTGTAGTCCACGATGATGGTCCAGTACTCCTTTTCGTCGATCTTCTCGAGCGCGGCATCACCCCACTTTTTGATGTTGGTGGGGGTGATTTCGGTTACCTGACCTGCCTTCATGCTGGCGAGCAGGATGTCATAGGTGCCTTCAGCGTTCTTCACGGGCTTGTCGCCGCGGGTGGCGACGGCCGGGCTGGAGGCGGCCGTGGCCTTGGCGTTGCTGGCGGAATTCTGGGCGAAGAGGAACTGCCGCTTCAGCATGGCGGTGCGGTCCACCTTCCAGCGCTCGTACACATCCGTCAGCACGGCTTTGAGATCCGTGTCATCCACGGAGACCGTAGCCCGGGCGGGCGAGGTTGGGGTGGGGGCAACGGTGAGGTTTTCACCGTTTTGGCCGATCGCAGTGGCGATGCCGCCGGCGGTCATTTTGGAGCCAAACTTGTTGCCGTTGATCTCCGCCATGAACTCGACGTTCTTCATGAGCTTGATGGGGCGGGGGAAGGCGGACTTCGGAATTTCTGTCCAGTTCTTGACCACCTGTTCGATCGGCGGGAAGTCCGGGGTGAGGAAGCCATCGGCGTCGGGCTTCTTCAACTCAGCGCCCAGGCCTGCCATCATCGGGGGTGGGGTGGGCATGGGTTCTGGCTTGGGCGGCTCCGGTTTGGGCGGCTCAGGCTTGGGTTCAACCTTCATCGGCTTGGGTGGTTCCACCGCCACCAGTTCAGGTTGCTTGACCTCCACGGTCTGTGGTTTGGGCTTTTCCAGACCAAAGTAGTCCGCCACGGGCGGATAGGCGTACTGGAAGCCGACAAAGCCGACGCCAAGGAGGAGGATTAGAATGCCAAGGGCTTTCATGGGTGGGTTAGATCAGCGCACTGAGCGGATGTTGGGGAGGGAAAAGGTACGGCTTGCTGGGAGGTTTTCAATATTCAGCCGTTGAAAAAATAGCGGAGGATATGGTAGTATAAGGGCGCGGAAAAGCAGAGGGAATCGATCCGGTCCATCATGCCGCCGTGTCCCTCGATCAGGGTGCCCCAGTCTTTGATGCCGCGTTCGCGCTTGATGGCAGACATCACCAACCCACCAAAGAAGGCCACCAAGCAGAGCAGCAGCGACACCCCAAAGGCCTGAAGTGGAGAAAAAGGAGTGAGGCGATGCATCAGCGCCCCCAGCAGGCTGGCAGAGAGCACTCCACCAATCAGACCTTCCAGGGTCTTTTTCGGGCTCAGTGCTGACACCGGGGTCTTCCCGATAAGCTTGCCCCACACGTACTGGAGCACATCGCTGCCCTGGATCACGGCCACCAGGAAGATGATGAGTCCGGCGCTGCCCATCTTGAGAGGAGGCAGGTTGTCCAGATTCTCCAGCATCGGAATGTGGCTGATGAAGTACACACAGACCATCAGGCCCCATTGCGTACGAGCGTTGCGCTCCAGGAACTCCGTCACGTCCGGCGTGAGCACCGTGACGATGGGGATCAGGATGAACGCATAAACGGGGATCATGATGGCGAACATCCCGTACCACGGGGTGGCGACCAGCCAGTACTGGTAGGGAAGGATGACAAAGAAAGCGGCAAAGAGTCCCCAGTGGTCGCCCCTACGCGTGGGGGTGGCGGTGATGAACTCCCGCAACGCCAGAAACGAGATGAGGGCAAAAATGATGGTGGAGCCCGCTCGATTGAAGGACAGAGCGGCGAACAGAACGATCACCATGACCCACCAGCTGTTCACGCGGGATTTCAGGTTGGCCACCGTCGCTTTGCCGCCCTCGCTCTTCACCCTGCGTCCCAGGATGAAGCTGATGGCGCTGGCCAGAAAGAGCACTCCGAACACCGCAATGATGAGGTTGCGGGTGACGTCGGAGCTGTAGTTGATGGAACTGAGGAGGGGCACGGCAGAGGCTGGGAAGGCGCTGGATTCGAAACGGATGGAACGAGAATTCGTTAGGCAGGTCCTGAGGCGGGGTTGGGGCTGCCCCCGTGGGCATGGGGCATCAAGTTGAGCACCGCGTCACGAGTGCGACGGAGGAACTCGGGTTTCCTCTCCCCTTCTTCCAAACGGAGGGGGGCTCCAAATACCACCGTGCTGATGAGCGGAATGGGGAGGAGGTGGCCCTTGGGAAGGATACGGTTGAGATTCTGCAGGTACACCGGGATCAGTTCCGCTTCCGGCACCTTGTTCGCCAAGTGATAAAGACCGGGCTTGAACTCAGTGATATTCCCGTCCAGGCAGCGGGTGCCTTCTGGAAAAATGATGAGGGACTGACCGGCTCGCAGGGCGTCTGCCATTTGGGAGATCGGATTTTCCGTGCGGGAAATGGCCTCCCGGGCGATGAGAAGGGAGTTGAAGATGCCGCAGGCAACCGCCCGGGTGAGACGGGTCCGCCCCCAGTAGTCACGGGCCGCCACCGGGCGGGTGCGCTCCCGGGCGGCGGATGGCAGGGCCGCCCAGAGGGTGGCAAAATCCAGGTGACTCCCATGATTGGCGAAGTAGATGCGCAGTTTTTCGCACTTGGGGTCGCAGCCTGCCCACACGGCGTTGGCACCGGTGATCAGCTTGGTCAGGAAGATTGAGGCTGGTCTCAACATGGGCATCACGGGTTCGTTGGAGTATTCTTGTAAAGATCCCGCGAAATAATACACAGCCTCCGCCAGCAGGTGAAAACACAGCCCACTACGATGACGGCCAGGGCTGCGGTCATCACCATGTCGGCCTTGCCGTCAGGTCGGATCCATAGCTCTGCGATGCTGCCCAGGCAGGCAATGGTGATCACGGCCATGCGGTGCTGCTTGGCCATGGGGCCGGCAAAGGATTGGTTCCCCGTGAGCGTCCCGCCCAGCACCCGGATGTAGGCCGTCATCACAGCCAGCACGGCGGCCACCCAGCCCAGAGGCATGCCCCAGAGCTTGATGATCCAGTCGCTGCTGTAGCCTGCGGCCATGAGGATCAGGGGATCAGCAATGCGGTCGGGCACCTCATTGTAGAGACCTCCCACCACGCTTTTTTTGCCCCCTTCGATCGCGACCATGCCGTCCAGCAGGTTGCAGAGCAGACGCATCTGGATCCCCACGGCGGCTCCGATCCAGAGCAACGTGGCGGCAGTGGGGCAGCAGGCCTCGCTGGCAGTCATCAGGCAAGCTACGCTGACGAGGGCAAAGACCACGCTGAGTACGGAGATGGCGTTGGGCGTGAGGCCCCACGCGTCCACTTTGACGGCCAGACGTTGCGCCCATGGTTTCTCACGGGACTTCAAATAGCGCCGTGCTCCCACGCCTCCAGGGGTCTCTTCTTGCATGGCGCACTGTTGGCAGATTCGCCCTCCATGCAATGCGATTTGTTGAAGGTGGCAACTGGCAGCCAAAGGGCATGACTTCCTGCTTCTCAGATCGCCCTTCCTGCCTATGCTGCCGGGATGCCCCAGTCTCAGCCTCAGCGCCTTTTCCTCCTGGACAGCATGGCCCTGCTGTACCGCGCCCATTTTGCCTTGATTCGGAAGCCGATTTTCACCAGTGATGGCGTGAACACCTCTGCCCTGTTCGGCTATGCCAATGCGTTGTTGGACATTCTGCAGAACCAGAAGCCGACCCATTTGGGGGCCGCCTTCGACACCAGTGCGCCCACGCCGCGCCACACCATGTTTCCCGCCTACAAGGCGCAACGGGAGGAGATGCCAGAGGATCTGAGCGTGGCCATTCCCGCTGCCAAACGCCTGCTCAAGGCCATGCGGATTCCCGTGCTGGAAGTGGATGGCTGGGAGGCCGACGACATCATCGGCACTCTGGCGCACCATGCCGAGGCCCGGGGCGGTTTTGAAACTTACATGGTCACCCCTGACAAGGATTTTGGGCAGCTCGTGACGGAGAACACGCTGATCTACAAGCCAGGCCGCCAGGGGGCTGACACGGAGATCTTGGGGGTCAAAGAAGTCTGTGAACGCTGGGGCGTCAGCAATCCTGGGCAAGTGATTGACCTCCTGGGCCTCATGGGAGATGCCAGTGACAACATTCCAGGCATTGCCGGAGTGGGTGAGAAGACGGCGGCCAAACTCATCCAGCAATTCGGCAGTGTGGAGGCCATGCTGGATCGGGTCGATGAGATTGAAGGCAAGCTCAAGGACAAGGTCAAAGCGGGCGCGGAGATGGCCAGAATCTCCAAGCAACTGGCGACGATCATGGTGGATGCGCCGCTGACGGTTCAACTGGATGATCTGGCGTTGCTGGGATTCGATGAAGAGGCGCTTAAGTCCATCCTGGTCGAGTTTGAGTTTAATGCACTTGGCCGTCGCCTTTTTGGAGACGATTTCAAGGCGGGGAGAGGGCGTCAGCTAGGGGGCGGGGTTGCGCCTGTCTCTGCGCCGGCCCCTCCGGCGAAGAAGTCCAAAGGCGGAGACCTCCAGGGGGATCTGTTTGGAGCGGGGGCGGAGACGATCCCGGTGGCGGCGGCAGGAGATGAAGGATCAGCGGAAGCGATGGCGGATGCCGCTGCCGCGCCTCACCTGCCTGGGTTGAAGACCATCCGGGACATCCCGCATCGCTATGAACTGGTAAAGACGGCAGATGAACGCAGGGCATGGCTGGAGAAGCTCGCCGGGGTGGACGCCTTCTGTTTTGACACGGAGACGGACGGACTGGATCCGCTCTCCGCCCGCATGCTGGGCATAGCCTTCAGCATCGCTCCTCATGAAGGTTGCTATTTCCATATTCCCGAGGAGCGGGATGAGCACCTGGCCGTGCTGAAAGAAGTGAAGACCTTCCTGTCCACCTCGAAGGCGGAGAAGATCGGTCACAACTTGAAGTTCGATCTGCGGGTGTTCCTGGCCCACGGCATCGAGGTGGCCGGACCCTTCTTCGACACCATGCTGGTGCATGCGCTGGTCGAGCCGGATCAGCGTCATGGCATGGACTACCTGAGTGAGCGCTATCTGGGCTACAGTCCGGTGTCGATCACGACGCTTATCGGTGAGAAGAAAGGAGCGACGCCGCAGAAGAGCATGGCGGAGGTGCCCCTGGAGCCTCTTGCCGAATATGCCGCGGAAGACGCGGATGTGACGTTGCAGCTATCCCAGAAACTGCGTCCTGAGCTGGAGCGTCTGGGGTTGATGAAGGTGTTCTATGAGATCGAGGCACCGCTGCTGCCCGTGCTTGCCCATATGGAACATGAGGGGGTGAAGGTGGATGTGCCCACGCTGGAGGAGTTTGGTCAGGAACTGCTCAGTCAGGCCAATGTGCTGAGAGAGCGAATCCAGGGCTATGTGGATTGGCCATTTAACCTGAACTCACCCAAGCAGCTTGGGGAGGTGCTCTTCGATCATCTCAAGCTGATGGAGAAGCCCAAGAAGACGGCCACGGGGCAGTACCAGACCAACGAGCAGACCCTGCTCACCCTGCAAGGGAGGCATCCCATCATCGACGACATCCTGGCTTATCGGGAATGCACGAAGCTCAAGAGCACCTATGTGGATGCATTGCCTGCCGCAGTGAATCCGCTGACGCATCGGGTGCACACGACGTTCCATCAGCTCATGGCCGCGACGGGGCGCATGGCCTCGACGGATCCCAATCTTCAAAATATCCCGATTCGGACGGACCAAGGACGGGAGATCCGTAAAGCATTTGTTCCCGAGAAGGAAGGCTGGGTGCTAATGAGTGCCGACTACTCCCAGATCGAGCTGCGCGTGATGGCGGAGTTGAGTGCTGATCCGGCAATGATGGAGGCCTTCCAGGAAGGGCATGACATTCACCAGGCCACCGCCGCCAAGGTCTATGGCGTGGCGCTGGATGAGGTGCTGCCAGAGATGCGCCGCACGGCCAAGATGGTGAACTTCGGCATTATCTATGGCATCAGCGCCTTCGGCCTGAGCCAGCGGCTCGGAAATACCTCGCGTACCGAAGCCGCTCAGATCATTGAAAACTACTTCAAGCAGTATCCTGGTGTGAAACGGTACATGGAAGACATTGTCACCCAGGCCCGTACCCAAGGCTATGTGGAGACGCTTACAGGGCGACGCCGCTACCTTCGTGACATCAACTCCTCGAACATGACCGTCCGCAGCGCCACTGAGCGAGTGGCCATGAATGCCCCCATTCAGGGAACGGCGGCAGACATGATCAAGCTGGCGATGGTGAATGTCGCCAGATCATTGCGTGAAGGTGGGTTCAAGACCCGGATGCTTCTCCAGGTGCACGATGAACTCCTCTTTGAGGTGCCGTTAGAAGAGGTGGACAAGGTGAAGCCGGTGATTGAGCAGGGGATGAGGGAGGCGCTGCCGCTCAAGGTGCCGGTTCTGGTGGAGGCTGGGACTGGCAAGACCTGGCTGGAGGCGCATTGAGGGGGTTAAGTTGAGAGTTATGGGGCTGAGGCTTGAAGTTTTCAGCCCCTCTTTCACAACGCCTTCGACTGCAGTTTTCGTGAGGTGAAGAAGGCGTACCCGAGGGCGAGCGCTGACCATCCCAGAAGCAGTGTAAGCAAGGTCCAGATATAGGGCACGGCGCTCAGTCCGGAGAGTTTGAGTGCAATGAGGAGCACGCTGATGCCCATGAGGATACGGCCGGCGAAGCGATGGGTTCGGTTCCAGACCTCGGGAGACTCCAAGGTCCAGGGACAACGGATGCCGATGGTGTAGTTGGGGCGCAGCTTGCCGAAGTAGTTTCCCAGAAACAAGAAGAGCAGGGGAATGCCGTAGAAGATGGTGCTCTTGATGACGCCCAGGTTGCCCCATGAGGCGTAAACGATGCCCACGGTGCATGAGCCGAGAAGGACGCACACAGCCAGCATCGATTTACGCAGGACGTTGCGCACCTGGTCGCGGGTATCCGGTTCATATTTTGCCATCTTGGGGTCGAAATTGAACCAGATGAGGGTGGCGACAGTGACCAGAATGGAGGTCATCGGCAGCAGGAGCACGCCTGGCAGGCGGTTCATGAAACCATCTGGCCGGAAGTGGATGTTGAAGTGAACGGGAACCCGGTCAGGGATCTGTGGCCAGACGACGGCGAGATACACCAGAGGAGCGGCGAGCACCACGATCTCGGGCCAATGTTGGATCAGTTGCTTTTTCATGAGACTTGGGTGACTCGGCAGGTTTGGCTGCCGTGAGGCTGAGCAGCCAGCGGACGGCGTCTTCCACCACGCTGGTGGCGAGGGAATAGATGACGAACTGCCCCTGTTTTTCGGAGGTCACGAGGCCCGCCCGTTTCAGTAGATCCAAATGATGGGAGACGGTGGGACGCCCCAGCTTGAAATGCTCTGCGATGGCCCCGGCAGACAGGTCTCCACCCCGCAGCAGATCCAAAATGGCCCGCCGGGTGTCATCATTCAGCGCCTGAAAAAGAGTCGTCACAGGATTGATTCGATATTTCGACAATCGTAGAAATGATTGACGTTGTCAAGGCGGCCAAAAATATTTTGTCCAATGGGCAAAATATTCTGCCTTTTGTTCAACAGCCTCATCACCTCGCACGTTAAGGTCCAAGGTTTAAGTTCGTACATACATGGTAACAACCCCTTTTGGCTCCCATGCCCGGTGCAACCGAGCCCTCGGTTCGCTGGCAAATCTACTACAGGGCCCGGGCAGATATGCCGGTTGGTGGGAGGGGTTTTGTGCGGCAATCATCCTGTTGGCCACGAGCGCGGAACTTCCTGCGGCGAACATCTACTGGGGTGGCACGAGTGACGGAAACTTCCAGACGTTGGGAAACTGGTACACGAATGTGACGCAGACCACGGCAGCGTCGGCCCTCCCCGGGGCATCGGACATCGCCACCTTCAATGCCCAAGGGACGGTGACGAACGCCATCAGCACGCTCGGGCAGTCGCTGGCCCTCCAGGGGATGCTCTTTAATAGCAACGCGTCGGGCAACATCACCCTCGGTACGTTGAACGACTTCGTGGTGACGTTGGGCACGGCAGGGATCTCCGTGCAAGCTGGCAGCGGGAGCCACACCCTCAATTCGGGAGTGACGGTGGGGAGCACCCAGTCATGGACGAACAATGCGGGGAGCAACAAGGTGCTGACGGTGGCGGGCAACGTGACGTTGAGCGCCAACCTGACCCTGGCGGGGGATACAGGGATCAATGTGACGGGTCCGATCACGGCCACGACCAACCGGACTCTCACGATCTCCAATACCAGCGGTGCAGTCAATTTGGGGGCGGTGAGCACGACGAACACCCAGACCTTCACTGTGCAATCGGGAGCGGCGGCGACGGTGAATGGTGTGGTGTCGGGTGCGAACTATCACAAGGATGGAGTGGGAACCCTGACCTTCGCAGCAGCGAATACCTTTACCGGGAACCTGCGCATCCTCGATGGCAAGGTGGTGGTCCAAGCCTCAAACACCACCAATCATCAGTTGATCTTTGGCAACGCCTCAGGTGGGGCGGGCTCAAATGGATTTGGCACCTTCGAACTCGACAACACGGTGGCGGATGTGAACTACCGCATTTCCACGCTCTATGTGCATCCCACCAGCGACGGAGCGGTGATTCAATCCTCGGGTGGGGCCTTTGCTGCCAACCTCTTCCTCAACGCAAATCGCGACTTCATCGTCAATGAAACTGCGTCGGACATCGATCTGCTGGTGAACGTGGGGATTGCCAACGGTGATGGCACGGCACGCAGCCTCAACAAGCGGTCGATCGGTACCATGGTGATGCAAGGGGTGAACAGCTACACCGGCACCACCTCGATCGCTCGTGGCAAACTGGTGCTGGACTACAGCGTGAACAACAGCAACAGCCGGCTGGCAGATGCTGCGGTCGTATCCATGAGCGGCGGGAATCTGGAACTGCTCGCGAATGGATCTGCCTCGTCGGCGGAGACCGTCGGTTCCCTGACGCTCGGTTCAGGAACCAACGGAATCAAGCTGGTGGAAAATGGCGCAAATGGCGTCACGCTGACCGTTGCGGCGGGCATCAGCCGGGCGGCACCCAGCTCGTCCAGCGGCTCTGGAGTGGTGAACTTTGAGCTGGGCAGCGCAAGTCTGAACAAAGTGGTGTCCGTGGGGGGCCTGGGGAATGACGCCCGCGGCATTCTCGGTGCGTGGGCAACCGTGGGAGGAGATCGTTGGGCGACGAAGAACGGCAGCAATGAGATCGTGGCCCACGCGGCCACGGTACAGAGCAATCAGTCGGCCTGGGCGGCCCTGGATCATGTGGTGGTGGACTCGGTGCTGATGGGCACATTGCGGACAGCGGAGGTGGCCTCATTGGTCTTCGACGCTCCGGTCGCCAACAATCTGGTCATCAACAATGCGGCGGCAGCGCTCATGTTGGGATCTGCCGGGGTGCTCGTGAGCGACGATGTGGGGGCGAATGCCACGACGATCTCAGGAGGCCAGCTGCTGGTACGCAATGCTACTCAAGGGGCCAACGCTGAGCTGGTGCTCACCAACTATTCTACGGGCACCCTTTCGGTGATCTCGCATATCGGTGCCAGCAACACCACGCAGTCGGCCACGCTCAACATGACGCTGGCCGGGACGGGCCTGATTGAGATTGCCGGGAACAACTACTACAACGGCGTCACCAACATCCAGGGCAACGTGCGGGTGAGTGGGGGCAATGCTCTCAACGACTATGCAGCCCTGGTGATGGCGGCCGGCGGACAAATGACGACCCTGGGGGCCACTTTGAACCTAAATGGTTCCACTGAAATCGTGGGGTCTCTCCAGGGTGGAGCAGCTACGGATGACACCTATGCCGAGCTGGGGCGAGGTGAACTGTCCCTGGGCACGGGGGGCACCCTGATTGTGAACCAGTCTTCGAGCAACTCCTTTCACTCCCGCATCAGCGGCAGTGGCACATTGGTCAAACGGGGCAGCGGAACTTTGACGCTCTCCACCAATGGCAACCACACCATGACGGGAGAGCTGCGGGTATTGGGAGGATTGCTGGACCTCACCGGAGGCGTTGAAGGATTCATCAACATCAACACCATCCGGCTCCGGGGTGGGCAGCTTCGTGTGGAGCAGAATCAAACCGGACAAGTCAACAAGCTGAACAACAGTGCGACGCTCGTTCTGGAAGGCACGTCCGGCGACGGCTACCGCATCACAGGCAACCAGAATGCCACGCGGACGGAGACGGTGAACATCCTGGAACTCCAGGGTGGGGCGAACACCTTTACTTTAAACCATTCTCTGACGGCGAGCCCAACGAACAACGCAGTGCTGACGACCTTCGCGTTTGGCAGTACGGCGACGAGCAACTTTGTGCGGAACAACGGGGCCACGCTCCTGGTACGAGGTGCCAACTTGGGCGGGACCGCCAGTGCCACCACAACCGCCACACGCGTGACCTTCGGCAGCTACACCAAGCTGGACAGCTTCTTGATCGGGGATGTGAGCAACAGTGGTACGAAACGCAAGATTCTGCCGTTCATCATCTCGGACAGCTCGGCCACTGGCGCTGGAAACACCTTCGTCACGCGAGATACGAATGGCCTGAGAGCCCTGGATGTTGCCACCGAATACGTGATCACCTATGCGGTAGCAGCGGCGGGCGACAACGTATCGCTCAACAGCGCCGTGGCGACGGCGGGCACGGCGACGGTCAACTCCTTGAGATTGGATGGCAGCACCGCTGGCTTCAGTGTGACGGGGGCAGGTGGAGGCACCAATGTCCTGACCCTGACGAGCGGCGCACTTTTGTTCACGGCAGGTGCCACCGACAATGACGTCACGATCAGCGGGTACGATCAAAT
Organism: Verrucomicrobium spinosum DSM 4136 = JCM 18804; assembly: GCF_000172155.1. Classification (NCBI taxonomy): domain Bacteria; kingdom Pseudomonadati; phylum Verrucomicrobiota; class Verrucomicrobiia; order Verrucomicrobiales; family Verrucomicrobiaceae; genus Verrucomicrobium; species Verrucomicrobium spinosum. Next base: position 3,072,581 of record NZ_ABIZ01000001.1, read on the forward strand.
TCTGGCGGGCACTGCAGACGCAGTGGCGGATGAACTGGTCGTCTTCACCACCAGCACACATGCGACAAGCCCGGCAGGGGCGACGCTCACGATCGCTTCCCAGATTGCCAACCAGGGGACGGCGGCGACCGGAGTCACCAAGGCCGGGAATGGCACTCTGGTGCTGAGCCACACAAACAACACCTACTCGGGCCCTACGACCATCAACCAGGGAGTGCTGGAGTTTGGAGCGGCGGGCAGCCTTGGCAGTGGCGGCGTTGTCCTGGCGGGAGGCACGCTCCGCTGGGGGGCGGGAAACAATGCTGATATCAGCAGCGGGCGTTCGGTCGAATTGCTGGGGGCTTCCGTCTTCCTCACCCCAGCCGGTGGGGGTGCCATCCTGAATGTGGGCAGTGTGTTCGACGTAGGGGCAAACAACGTCACTTTGAGTGGGGCGATTGGAAACAACGGCTACGGCGGACTGACCAAGATTGGAGCAGGCACCCTCTCTCTATCTGTAGCACCCACCTATAAGGGCGCGACGGTGGTGGCCCAAGGGGCAATGAACTTTCAGACGATCGCGGCGAACACGACCGAGGCTCTCTACCTGGTGGCGAGCGGTGGCACGGTCTCCTCCATCGTTGAGAGTGGCCTCAATGTGCAGTCGCTGATTGTGGGCGGAGTGTATGGCACGGCTCAAGGCGTGACGGGGCAGTTGACCGTGAACGGTGGTGCAGTGAACATCGGCGATGGCAGCAGTGATGATTTCCTCCTCATCGGCTACCGTGACACGACTGCATTGGGAGGCGTTGACACAACGAGCAGCACCCGGGGGGATGCGAATTTTTCGGCCACCAGCTCGGTAAACATCAATGTGAGCCGGCTTCTGATTGGGGCCTACCAAGGGGCTGTGCCCTCCACCAACTCCCATACGGCGACTGGGGGCCTTGTGCTGTCCAACACCTCCAACACCATCACCGCGGGCACTTTCATCATCGGCTTTTCTCCCACTGCGGTGGTCAACACAAATTCCGCCTCGACGGTGAATTTGGGAACAGGCTACACCACCATCAACGTGGATTCCTGGGTGATCGGAGGGGAGCGCTCCAAGGCCACGGTATCGATTGGTGGCGGTGGAAGCCTGACGGTGAGAGGGCAGGCGGGTGGGGAAACGGGTGCCAATCTTTTCATCGGTGACAACGACATGGTGTCCACTGGAACTCCCAACGTCTCATCGCTTGATCTGACGGGGGCGACCTCCATCGATATGAAGCTCAACCTGCTCATCCTCGGGCGCATTGGGAATGCGAGCAGTACCAACGGGTATGGGCGCGGGACTCTGATATTTGGGACCGGTGTGATCGAGGCCACAACGATCCGGATGGCTGACCACGAGTATTCTTCAGCGGGTTCTGGCACCCCATCCAACACTCAAGGCACCATCACCCAACGGGGGGCATCCACTTTCCGGTTCGGGGAAATGAGCCAGGGCACGGGCACCGCAACCTACAACTGGGAGAGTGGTGCCATTGAAAACCTGGAGGGACGCGACCAGTTGAATCAAAACGTGACGATTTCCTTGAACGGGGCGGGCGGGGTAAATGATGTCGGGTTGCGAACTTATTCGGTAGGAGCGGGCCAGCAATCCACGTTTGAAGCTGCGGCGGAATTTGCCGGGACTGGCTCCTTCACCAAGGCCGGTCTGGGGGAGCTCATTCTGAATGGGATCAATCTGAACTCGGGTAATCTGCGCATTGCTGCAGGTCGCGTTTCTCTTCGCTCCACCGCGACGATGGATGATGTGGCCTGGGTCAATCTGGATTCGGGTGCCGCATTCGACGTGAAGAATCGCACGGCTTCGAGCTACACCACGGATGCGGTCATTTCAGGCACGGGCGTGATCGATGCCACAGGAGGTACTTTCACTGTCGGAACGGGAGTGGGGGGAACCTCCCGGGTGGGCGTGCTGCGACCTGGGGAGTCCAGCGTGGTAAACAGTGCCGCCTCCGCGAGCACCGTGGGAGACGCCACCGGTACTCTCACGGTTCTAGGAGGCCTGAATCTGGCTGGAGATGCAAGCCGGGTGGATCGGGCAATTCTGCAGGTGGGAGGCACCACCCGCAACATCGCCTCCACGTTCAGTTCCTTTGCCACGGTTGGGGAATGGGTGGATTCCATTCCCACCGCTCATGCCAGCTTTTTGGAGGATAGCGGAGGCAACCACGACTTCATCGACGTGCAGGGGGCGATCACACTCAACGCCAATGGCGGCATCACCGTGCAGACCACTTCTGGCTACACTGGGGCGTTCGGCGATGTGTTCAACCTCATCGACTGGTCAAGCATCATCAACAACAGCTTCACGGTTCCCAATCGCTACGACGATGGCACAGGGCTGGGGCTGATGCTGGATCTGCCCACATTGAGTGCTGGCCTGACTTGGGACACTTCTCTGTTCCTGGACCACGGCACTCTGGTGGTGACGCCAGAACCCTCCCGCATGTTGTTACTGGTAGCGGGCTTCAGCATGGCTCTGCTTCGTCGTCGGAGGAAAGCGTGAACTTGGGGGGAAATTGCCGGGGCAGGGACTGCCCCGGCTATAGGCCCTTGAAGGCTATGGAACAGCCGAAGAAGAAAACCGAGACACTGAGAAAGATACCCGCAAGAAAAAGTCCGATTGCCAATCCGACCGGCGACTTGGCATCGGGGTCGACTTGCAATGCCCGTGCCAGCACGGTACTGGCAACGAGGATGAGCACCACTCCGGCGAAAACAGCCAGCAGGAGGCTTTGCCTGATGGCATCAACTTTTCAACGACGCCCATCGCCACAAGGGGATAAGCCACGACAGCTCCGAACCAGACGATGCAGCCCATGCCGGGGCTGGTAGGCGGACGGGATTCGAGGTCTGACATCGTGGGGTGAATCGACCCTATGGCGTGTCATGCACCCGTGGCGGGCAAACACGTGCTCCTGACCAGGTTCTTACGAACCCAGCCACGAATGCCTCTGCAAACGTCCGCCGAGGAGAAGCTTGTGGCTGCGTTTGTGAAAACGCGGAAGGGGTGAATCGACCCTATGGCGTGTCATGCACCCGTGGCGGGCAAACACGTGCTCCTGACCAGGTTCTCACGAACCCAGCCACGAATGACTCTGCAAGCGTTCGCAGAGGCGAAGCTTGTGGCTGCGTTTGTGAAAACGCGGAAGGGGTGAAGCGACCCTATGGCCTGTCATGCACCCGTGGCGGGCAAACACGTGCTCCTGACCAGGTTCTTACGAACCCAGCCACGAATGCCTCTGCAAACGTCCGCCGAGGAGAAGCTTGTGGCTGCGTTTGTGAAAACGCGGAAGGGGTGAATCGACCCTATGGCGTGTCATGCACCCGTGGCGGGCAAACACGTGCTCCTGACCAGGTTCTCACGAACCCAGCCACGAATGACTCTGCAAGCGTTCGCAGAGGCGAAGCTTGTGGCTGCGTTTGTGAAAACGCGGAAGGGGTGAAGCGACCCTATGGCCTGTCATGCACCCGTGGCGGGCAAACATGTGCTCCTGACCAGGTTCTCACGAACCCAGCCACGAATGACTCTGCAAGCGTTCGCAGAGGCGAAGCTTGTGGCTGCGTTTGTCAAAACGCGGAAGGGGTGAAGCGACGCTATGGCCTGTCATGCACCCGTGGCGGGCAAACATATGCTCCTGACCAGGTTCTTACAAACTCAGCCACGAATGCCTCTGCAAGCGTCCGCAGAGAAGAAGCTTGTGGCTGCGTTTGTAAAAACGCGGAACGTGGCAAGCGACCCTATGGCCTGTCATGCACCCGTGGCGGGCAAACACGTGCTCCTGACCAGGTTCTTACGAACCCAGCTACGAATGACTCTGCAAGCGTTCGCAGAGGCGAAGCTTGTGGCTGCGTTTGTCAAAACGCGGAGGGTGCAAACGACCCTGTGGCCTGTCATGCACCCGTGGCGGGCAAACATGTGCTCCTGACCAGGTTCTTACGAACCCAGCTACGAATGACTCTATAAGCGTTCGCCGAGGAGAAGCTTGTGGCTGCGTTTGCCAAAACGCGGAGGGGGTGAAGCGACCCTGTGGCCTGTCATGCACCCGTGGCGGGCAAACATGTGCTCCTGACCAGGTTCTTACGAACCCAGCTACGAATGACTCTATAAGCGTTCGCCGAGGAGAAGCTTGTGGCTGCGTTTGCCAAAACGCGGAGGGGGTGAAGCGACCCTATGGCCTGTCATGCACCTGTGGCGGGCAAACATGTGCTCCTGACCAGGTTCTCACGAACCCAGCCACGAATGCCTCTGCGAGCGGTCGCGTGGAGGTCGTTGCACCTATCGACCGCTTCAATGCTGCATTTGCCGAAAGATCAGGACGGGCCCGGAACGTTTCCCTTGCCCGCCATTTCCGGCCAATGGAGAGGCGGTGAACTCACTTGGATTCCTACTACACTCATGAAGAAACTGCTTCCTGCCCTTTTCCTGGCCGCTCTGATGACGGCCCAAGCTGAAGACAAAAAACCGGCTGCCGATGAAGGCAAACCCTGGAAACAATGGTTCACAGACGGCAAGCTGGATGGCTTCACGATCGTCAGCGGCACGGCCAGCTACAAGATCGAAGATGGCGTGCTGGTGGGGACGACGACTGAAGGCAGTCCCAATTCTTTCCTGATGAGCCCGAGCTTCAAGGACTTCGAGCTCGAGTTCGAAGTGAAGGTGGACGACGCCCTCAATTCTGGCGTGCAGGTGCGCAGCCATCTGGCCAAGGAAGGTGACCCGGCTCCTGAAGGAGCCAAGAAGCCTCTCCCGGCTGGACGTCTCTACGGACCGCAGTGCGAAATTGCCATCAATGGAACCGCTGGTGATTTCTACGACGAGGCCCGCCGCGGCACCTGGTGGAGCGAATTGACCCAGACCAAGGACGCCGTGCGCACCGAGGCGGCCAAAGCAGCCTTCAAGAAGGGCGAGTGGAACCAGTACCGCATCGTGGTCAAGGGAGACCATTATCAGAGCTTCGTGAACGGCGTCAAGGCGGCCGACTTCAAGCAGCCCAACGACCCCGAAGGCCACATTGGCTTTCAGGTCCACGGTATCAAGAAGGGCACTGGCCCGTTCAGCGTGCGCTGGAAGAATGTGAAGATCCGCGAGCTGTAATCGGATCGCTGGATCATCGGGGGATGAGGTTTCGCCGCAGGCAATCTTGCATTAGGCGAACAACCTCATCCCCTTTTTGCGTTTGAATCCCGATGAAACGCAAGAACCACAGCCGACGTCAGGTGATGGGGACACTCTTGGGTGCGACCACCGCTACATTGATGCCACCCGCTTTTGCTCAGGAGGCGGATTCATTGGGCGAAATGGAAATCGTGGACACGCACACGCATTTTTTTGACCCCACCCGTCCGCAGGGGGTGCCGTGGCCGCAGCCGGGGACGCAGCTCTATCGCAAAGTGATGCCTTCCGACTGGAAGGCTCTGGCCAATCCGCTGGGCATTTACCAGACGGTGGTCGTGGAGGCCAGCAAGTGGGTGGAGGACAACCAGTGGATCCTCGAACTCGCGGAGCGGGAGAAGAGCATCGTAGGGTTTGTGGGCAACCTGGATCCGGGAACGCCGGAGTTTGGGGACCAGTTGAAGCGGTTTGCAGCCAATCCGGTGTTCCGGGGCATTCGTGTAGGCGGGTCGAGGTTGATCAAAGGGGTGGAGGAGCCGGAGTTTGTGGCGGGGATCAAGCGTCTCGTGGATCGGGATCTCTCGCTGGATGTCAACGGTGGCCCTGACCTGCTGATGGCGGTGGACAAGCTTGCCGTGAAGGTCCCCGAACTGCGGATCGTGGTGGATCATGTGGGTGGGGCCGGTGATGCGGCCAAACCCAGCAGCGCGTGGAAGGAGGGGATCAAGGCTTCCGCCCGACATCCCAAAGTGTGGTGCAAGGTAAGTGGGCTGGTGGAAGGGCCAGGTGGCGGGAAGGGAAATGCACCCAAAGACGCCGGATACTATGCCCCGGTGCTGGACATGGTCTGGCATGCCTTTGGCGAGGACCGACTCGTATTTGGCAGCAACTGGCCGGTCAGCGATCGCGGGGCACTCTTTGACGTGGTGGTGGGACTGGTGCGGCAGTACTTCGAGGGCAAAGGCAAGACGGCAGCGAGGAAGTACTTCTCAGACAACGGGAAGGCCGTTTACAAGTGGATCGACCGTTCCTGATTGCCGGCAGCCCCAAACGCAAAAGACCGCCAGCAGAGCTGACGGCCTTTTGGTCTCGGAGGTTAAAGCGGCTCAGGAGTTATTTCTTGGTCCACTTCACGGCATTGATCAGGATCTTCTGATAACCTTCCAGTTCATGGGTGCGGCCATCATGACCCAAGGTGATGCCGACGATGCGGGCCTTGTCGTTTTGGGTGACCCACACCGCGGGGTGAGGCTTCTTGTACTTGTCGCTGGGGGAGGTTTCCGCCAGGACTTCGATGGGGGCGGTTCCTTCCGGCACGCCTTCCGCGTTCATGTAGTACAGCTCGTCCTCCACCTTAAAGCTGGCAGGCACGCCCGCCATGACGGGGTGATCCTTCTTCAGTGTGTTCACGTCGAAGGGGTGAATCTTGTCGTGACCACGGGAGCCACCACCGACGATCTTGGCGTTCACTTCTGGCCAGCGAGGGAAGCCATACCAGGTGCCGGGGTGGAGCATGATCACGCCTTTGCCCGCCTCCACATGGTCGAAGAGAGCCTTGCGCCAGGCAGGGGTGTCAAAGAACGTGCGGTTGGTGCTGCTGATCACGACATCCGCGTTCTTGATCTCTGCCGTGGCCTGGGGGCTGTTCTCCGTGTAGTTCACGGAGAAGCCTGCGGACTTGAGGAACTGGCTGTCATACTCCTCGAACCACTTCTTGAAGTCGTGGGAGGAGCCGCCGGCGACGATGAGGACTTTGATCTTGCCGTCCTCCCACTGGATGGGGATGGGGGCTGGCATCTCGTCCTCAGGCTTCTTGGCTGGAGCAGGAGCGGGTGCAGCGGTCGCGGCAGGCTGGCGCGGGGCGGCATCCAGCTTGGCGCCAGCCTTGCCTTCCACATCGGCCGTGATGGCCACGATCACAGGAGTGACCCCGTTGTTGTAGCTTTCCAGCTCGACCTTGGAGATCACGGACGATTTGGCGATATCCAGGCTGATCAAGCGAAGCTGACCACGGGAGACCACACCTTCAGCAAAGGCGGACTTGGGCACATCGATTTCACGATTGTAGTCGGCAAATTCCACGCCGTTCTTCATTTCATGAACTTCGGTCTGGCCATCTGCATAGGTCACGGTCAGTTTCAGTGCCGGACGCTCATCTTTGGTGGCGGGGAAACCCCAGCCGGCGATGCCGCTCAAGAGGTGCAGCTTCTTGGCCGTTACGCCGACCGGTGCCTCGACCTTCTGAGGGAAGGTGTAGGCGAAGGTCTTGTCACCGCCACCTTTGAGGGTGACGACGTTCATCCCGGTGGAGGACTTGGCGGGATCCATGATGTAGAAGGGGATGCCGTCCACGGTCACATTGCCGAACTTGGAAAGGAACACTGTGTCTCTGGTGGCCTCCTCGCTGTTGAAGAGACCTCGACGTGTGTCGGCAGTGTAGGTCTTGGCCAGGTCCACAATGCGGAACTTGGCATCACTGCCGCCGCAGATGAAGGCGAGAAGATCCCGCATGACCTCCGGTCCGAGCGCCTCAAAACCTTCCGGCATGAGGGAGCGACGGGTGTTTTCCCGGTTGGCGATGTTCGCCTTGGGGATCTCCACATCGCCCGTCTGGCTGCGCAGCGTCACGCTGGCGGCGTTTTCACTGGTGATCACGCCGACCAGGGTTTCGCCCTTGTTGGTGGTGATGTTCCACTGCCAGAAGCTGGGGTCCACCTCACGGTTGGGGTCCACAATGTGCACGAGTAGCTCGGCAGGACCATGAGCGCCCATGCCGGTGAGCGGGGGGCCGACGTCTCGCGTCCCCACATCACCCAGCTTGTGGCAGATGGCGCAGGCAGCGGTGAACATCAGTTTGCCGTTGGCCACGTTGCCAGGCTTCAACACCTCGGGGGTGAGGGCGGCGATGGCCTCATTCTTCTGCTTGGTCTGTGGGCTCAGGGTGTCCAACAGCGCAGCAGCCTGCTTGGCCACAGCCTTGTTCGGGTGGGTGCGCAGACGGGCAACATTGCCGGGGCCGAGGTCGGTCACGGTGATCTTGCCGTCCTTCACTGACCCGAGGAAGGCGAGGGTGGCGTCCGGACGTTGCAGGATCTGGTCAAAGGCCTGTGTACGGACGGCACCTTGCAGGGAACTGAAGGTGGACACCAAGGCGGACACCTCTCCACTGTTGCCCAGAGCCTCAATGATGGCGGAGAGCAGGGGTGCGGGACTATCGCTGGCGGTGAGCACGGGGACGACGGACTTCTGGCCTTCGCCACCGACACCGATTAACGCTTTGGCGGCATTGATGCGGGACTCCACGGACTGGGCCTTGTCGGCGAGTTGGGTGGAGAACTGGGTGATCAGGGCCTTCACGTCATTGGCCAGGGTGCTGGCTTGGTCCCACTTCACCACGAGGGGAAGGGTGGAGGAGGCGAGGGTCGGCTGGCTGATCAGCTTCTTCAGTGTGGCGGCCAGTTCAGGAGTAAGGTTGACCTTGAGGTCGCTGGCGGAGCCGATGGAGCGGAGCACGACGATCTTGATGGTGTCGGAGGTCGAGGGAGCATCGGCACAAGCACTCAAGAGTTGGGCGGCGTTTTGCGAGGGCGTGAGCGTGACGTTCTTACCATTCAAGACCACGTTGACTTCGTCTCCCGTCAGTGACTTGGCCACGAGTGGCTCCACCAGAACCGTCAACTCTGCGGCGCGGGGATGTTGCAGGGCATCGGCGATGGCTGCCACAGGGTACGTGGAGAGTGCCGCGATCATGGCAGACCGGGTCCAGTCATCGGAGGCCGCAAGGAAGTCGGCAATGCCTTTGTCGCAGATGGCCTTGGTGTCACTTTGTTGAGCCAGGAGTTGTTCATAATGCCGCAGGACCTTGCTGCCCATTTGGGGAACGGTGGCCACGTTTTCCAGTGCCTTCGCCTCGGCACCAGCCGGGGTGGTTTCGGAGATGAGACGCCAGGCGTTCTGTTTCACCTTGGCGTTGGGGCTGGTATCGAGGACCGTCGCCAAGCTCTTCAGGTTTTTTGGATCGAGCACCGGCACGTCCAGCTTCTTGGCCTGCTTGTGCTGCACCTTCCAGATGCGGCCAAAGTAGTGGTCGCGATCAGGACGCACGGCGGCGTTGGCCGGTCCATGCAGGGGACCGCGGGTGTCATTGTGGATGACGGCCTGGTTGTAGAAATCCACGACATAGAGGGCCCCATCGGGACCCACCCGGTTCTCAATGGGGCGGAACCAGAGGTCCTTGCTGCGGATGAACTCGGTTTCTTCTCGGCCTTTTTCCTTCTCCACGGTGTAGCTCACGCCATCCGGCTTCACGAACTCATGGTGCACGATGTTGAGGGTGGGCTCAGTGGTGAAGTAGCTGTAGTTCCACTTCTCCGGCCAGGCCCCGCCTTCATAGACGGCGCAGCCAGCGGCGGCGGTGAAGGCACCCACCTGGTCAATCTGCACATAGGCCTGCTCCGGCCAGCTCATGAGCGGGTGGGTTTTCTGTCCGGTGATCATGCCTTTCCAGGAGTTGGTTCCAGGAACCTTGCCCTTGGCGAGCACGTACTCGGGCAGGACGGTGTGGAAGAAGACGGTGCCGCTGGTGGGCTGGGTCCAGAAGACCTGGCCATCCCAGGTGATATCCAGCCCCCAGGTGTTGCCACCGCGGGACGAGTACATCTCAATCTCAGAGCCGTCTGGCTTGAAACGCACGACACCGGAGGCGATGCGCACGGGAGGTTTGGGGGACTTGACACCCAGAGAGGTGACATCGCCGGCTGAGTAGCCATGAGTGGCATAGACCCAGCCATCGAGCCCCCAGCGGAGGTTGTTCATCACGGCATGGGTGTCGCCGTTGCCGAGCCCGGTGTAGAGCTTGGTGCGCTTGTCGGCCACATCATCGCCATCGGTGTCTTCAAAGGACCAGATGTCCGGTGCGGCAGAGACAATGACGCCTGTCTTGTAAAAGCAGAAGCTGGTGGCCAGCTCGAGCTTGTCGGCAAAGATCTTCTTCTTGTCCATCACGCCGTCGCCATTGGTGTCGGAGAGGATGGAGATCACGTCGCGGGGCTCGCGTTGGTCGTAACCTTCTTTGGAGATGGAGCCGGACTCCTTCCAGGCATCGGTGTTGGGCACGCGGCGACCATTGGGATACTCGGGCGTCTCGCAGACCCAGAGGCGGCCTTTCTCATCCCAGTCGATGTTCATCGCCTTGTTGATGAGCGGCTCAGCGGCGACCAGGGAGATTTCGAACTCCGGATGCACCTCGATGAGGGCTGCGGCCTTGTCAGGCCGGGTGGGGCCGCCTTCCACATAGCGGAGGCCGTCGCCCAGTTCCTCGGGCTTGCAGAACTCATCCGCATTCTGCCTCTTTCCGGCCCAGGCGATGCCACGCAGCAGGATGGCGCGGTAGTTGGGACGGTTGAAGTTGATGTAGAGGTGCCCAGGAATGCTCACGAAGGAGCGGTAGGCGGTGCTGCCTTCCGGAGCCGTGGTCTCATAGGTCCACATCTGCGGCTGGATGTCGTAGATGGAAACCTTTTTCCCGCCACCCGTTATCTCCTCGGCCCGCTTCGCGGCCTGGGCATTGCGGGCACCAGCCGGTTTGGGAGTGTAAGCGCCGGCAAGGATGCGAGCCTCCGGGAGGATGTCCATGTCATAGTAGATCTCATCGTCCATCGCGAAGTTGGAGCAGTCTTTCGTGATGGGGTTCTCGCGATCTGTGAAGTAGAGGTGCATGGGCCCCTCCAGCCACTTCGTGGTGCCCTGACGCCAAGAGCCTCCGATGATGCCCTTGAACCAGTCCGTATCCTGCGAGACTGCCCCAGCGTGCAGGGTCACCAGACCGCCGCCGCGCTTGAGGAATTCCAGGAGGTTCTTGCGTTCTTCACCGATCTTGATGTTACCGGCCTCCTGGGAGTGGAGGATCAGCACGTCGGTCTTATCGAGCTGTTCTTTCGTCGGGAAGGCCAAGGCTCCATCGGCCTGAATGCCGCGCTCCTTGAGCAACGGCACCCAGTCTTTCAAGAACTGGGGATAGTCATGGGCCCCCGGGCCGTGGGATTTCTGTCCCGCCCGGATGAAGACCCGCAACGGGGCTTCCGCCGCGGCGAGCATGCTGCAGGGCAGCACGGCGCAGAGGGTGAGGAGGATAAATGATTTCATGGAAGAGGAAATGCGAGGGGAGGAACCACTAATTGACACTAATGGAACACTGATAAATGAGATTCAAAACAACCCAGAACTATGATGGGAGAGAGGAGCTGGCTACAGGATGAACCGCTGCCATCTAAGCTTGTCGAGCGGAGCAAAGTTGAGGAGGTAACCCACCGGTTTACGTGCAAGCCGCATGTAGTTCATGAGCTGAGCCACGTGTTCAGGGAGAAATTCGCCAACGGCTTTCAATTCCACGACCACTCCGCCGTACACACAGAGGTCTGGGATGTAGCATTTGCGGAGCTGCTGACCTTTGTAGTAGATGGAGAGCGCTTGCTTTGCCACAAACGGAATACCCCGTGCTGCGAGCTCCATCTCCAGGCACTCTTGGTAGACTTCTTCCAGCAATCCACCGCCAATCGTGCGATGAACCTCGAACGCAGCGCCTACAAGAGCATAGCCCTCGTTTTTGAAGGGCGTAGCGATCTCGATATCCGGAAAACTGCTGGCATCCATGGAGTGCGAATGAAGAGTCTATGAACCCGTGTTATTTTTTGGATTTCATTAGTGTTAAATTAGTGTCAATCAGTGGTTCGGAATTCTACTGCTTGAACGGCACCTTCTTGAACTCCTTGGTCAGGTTCGTCAGGCTTTCTTCCACGCCCATGCGCTCCAGGCTGCTGGCACCGACGAAGCCGTGGGCGGAGGTTTTGCCGAGGATGTACTCCACGTCCTTGGGTGTGTTGATGGGGCCGCCGTGGGTCAGGAAGAAGATGTCCTTCCGCACCTGGCTTGCGGCGTCGATGATCTCCTGGGTGCGGGCCACGGTGTGGTCCCAGGAGACGACCGCATTGGTGACGCCGATGCTGCCGCCGACTGTGGTGCCGACGTGGGCGATGATGCAATCGGCTCCCTGTTTGGCCATCTCCACGGCTTCCTCCGGGGTGGCCACATACACGATGCTGAAGAGGTCCATGCGACGGGCGAGACCGATCATCTCAAACTCTTTCTTCACGCTCATGCCCGTCTCTTCCAGCACCTGGCGGAAGTGGCCGTCCACGATCGTGTGGGTGGGGAAGTTGTTCACGCCGGAGAAGCCCATGTCCTTCACCTTGCCCAGCCAGTGCCACATGCGGCGGCGGGGATCGCTGGCGTGCACGCCGCAGACCACGGGGATCTCATTCACCACGGGGAGTACTTCGTACTCGCCGATTTCCATGGCGATCTCGTTGGCATCACCATAGGCCATGAGTCCGCAGGTGGAGCCGTGACCCATCATGCGGAAGCGGCCGCTGTTGTAGATGATGATCATGTCCGCCCCGCCACGTTCGATGAACTTGGCGCTGATCCCGGTGCCGGCACCGGCGACGATAAGAGGCTCGCCGCGCTTCAGTGTGGCATTGAAGCGGTCAACGACTTCTTGGCGGGTGTAGGGATTTCCGATTCCGGTCCAGGGATTGGGCATGAGTTGGGAATTGCTGATTTTTGGTTTTGGTTGGCGGATTGGCGTTGCGGCGAAACCCATTCACGCGCTTCATGTCTTTGGGACCGAATCGCCGTCGTGGATCGACGCGGGTTTAGCAGCCAAGAAACCAACGCCTTCCGCCCGCTTTTTTCACTCACCGTCGCATGAGCAAGACGCACCAAGACCTATCCGAAACCCACATCCTGGGGGAAGAAACCACTCAAAAAGTGGTACGGGTGGACGGGCGAGACCGACGGGAATGGCTGGCGAAAGCCCCTGCCTGTAGCGCTCTGGCCCAGCACCGGATCGCCCATCTCGGGATCTGTGAAGCCCAGGCTCCCTACAACATTGTGCGCATGAAGCAGAGCGGTACCTACTTCATGGCCTGCTATGGTGGGGAGGGGCGGATCCTCGTGGACGGACGCTGGCAGAGATGCCGGGCGGGTATGGCCTGCCTGCTGCCGCCTCATTTGCTCAATGCCTTCCATGCCGTCCCCAGCAAGCCCTGGAACTTCGTCTGGGTGCGCTACCAGGCGGTACCGGAGCAGCGCCCTCTGGTTTCAGCCAGTTCACCGGTGCTGGCCAAGTTTGACCCCGAGCCCTTGCGTCTGGCCATGCTGGGTCTGCATGCGGAGTGTGTCCGTTCACTGGCAGATTCTTCTGGAGACAAAGTGCCTTCCTCCGCCCCACCCACTCCCGCGCCTGTGGCCATGCACCACTGGGTGGAACTGGTGCAGACCTACGTGCTGAGGTTCGCCCAACCCTGGCAGATGGATGACCGGCTCTCCCGTCTGTGGGAGAAGATCGCTCATCGGCTGGGTGAGCCATGGACTCTGAGCCAGCTGGCTCACGAGGTGCATATGAGCGAGGAGCATCTGCGGAGACTCACCACGCAGCAGCTTGGTCGGTCGCCCATGCGCCAGCTGACCTACCTGCGTATGCGGCACGCGGCGGAACTGTTGTCCAGCACGGAGGACAAGATTGAGTCGATCGCCCTTGCGGTGGGCTATCACAATGCGTTTGTGTTTTCCACCACCTTCAAGAAATGGACGGGGTGGCGGCCCAGCGAGCATCGGGCCCGTACTCACCGTGCGTAGACACTGGTTTGTTCCCGATCCTTCCTTCCCCTGAGTTGCATGTCCGCTCCCACAACAATTTTTACCTGGATCATGTGGTTGTTACTGGCTGGGCTGGTGGCATTGGCTGGCTGGATTTTCTGGGCCGTCGGCAAGGTGGAGGATGCCAAGCGGGAGGGCGCTATACCCGCGGTGGTGCCAGTGTCACCGGCCGCTCCAGGGCATGTGACAAACCCGACCCCATAGTCGGAGCCTCGCGCACCGAGCGATTTCTTGTCCAAAAGGGTGAGTCGTGGCCTTACCCTGTCATGACGTTCCAACGTTCCCTCCTCACACTTACCCTAACGGCGCTTTGCGGCGTGCCTCTGGCGGCGCAGGCCGAAAAGGAAAAGCCCAAGGCAAAAACCAAGGGCGAAGCGAAAGCTGAACCCAAGACCGAGACCTACGATATCGTCGTCTATGGCGGTACCTCCGGCGGTATCACGGCTGGCATCCAGGCGGTCCGCATGGGGAAGACTGTGGTGATCATCGAGCCAACCAAGTTCCTTGGCGGCCTGACGACGGGCGGCTTGGGGGCCACAGACATCGGGAACAAGAAGGCCATTGGCGGCATGTCCCGGGAGTTCTACCACCGCGTGTGGCAACACTACCAGCGTGACCAGTCCTGGGTGCAGCAGAAGCGGGAAGAATATGTGGCGAAGCGTCACGGCGGAAACACGCCCAATGAGGAAACGATGTGGACCTTCGAGCCGCATGTAGCGACCAAGATCTATGACGAGATGATTGCCGAGACCAAGGTGCCGGTGGTGTATGGGGAGCGCCTGGACCTCAAGAACGGAGTCAAGAAGGAGGGAACCCGTATCACGGAGATCGTGATGGAGTCGGGCCGCACCTTCGCTGGCAAGATGTTCATTGATGCCACCTATGAGGGCGACCTCTTTGCGAAGGCGGGTGTGTCCTATCATGTGGGGCGGGAGGCCAACGCCAAGTACGATGAAAAGCTCAACGGGGTGCAGACTGGCCACGCCCGCAGCCACCAGTTCATCAAGAACGTGGACCCCTATGTGGTGCCCGGCGATCCGAAGAGCGGGGTGCTGCCCGGTGTGCAGACGGATGGACCGGGGGAGGAGTTTGCCGGTGACCATCGGGTTCAGGCCTACAACTTCCGCATGTGCACCACGGATGTGCCGGAGAACCGTCTGGCCTGGCCCAAACCGGCCAACTATGATGAGAAGAATTATGAGCTGGCGCTACGCAACGTAGAGGCCGGCGACGGGCGTTTTTCGTGGAATCCGGTCTGGATGCCCAACCGCAAGACGGACACGAACAACAACTTCGCCATCAGCACGGACAACATCGGGATGAACTACGACTATCCAGATGGTGACTACGCCACCCGGGATCGCATCATCCAACAACACCGCGACTATCAACTGGGCCTCATGTGGACCTACGCCAACCACCCACGGGTACCGGAGAAGATTCGTGAGCACTTCACCAAACTGGGGCTGGCCAAAGATGAGTTTGCCGACAGCGGTCACTTCCCGCGCCAGCTCTATGTACGTGAGGCCCGCCGCATGGTGTCCGACTATGTGATGACGGAGAAGAACTGCCGCCGTCTTGAGATCGTGCCGGACTCCGTGGGCATGGGGGCTTACAATATGGATTCCCACCATGTGCAGCGCTACATCACGAAGGAAGGTTTCGTGCGCAACGAAGGCGACGTGCAGGTGGGCAGCCGCCCCTATCCCATCAGCTACCGGTCCATCGTGCCCAAGGCGTCCGAGTGCACGAACGTGCTGGTGCCGGTGTGCTTGAGTTCTTCGCACATTGCCTTTGGGTCCATCCGCATGGAGCCGGTGTTCATGGTGCTGGGGCAGAGTGCGGCCACGGCTGCCTCCCTGGCTATCGACGCCAAGGTGGATCTCCAGAGGCTGGACTATGCTGCCCTCAGGGCAAAATTGGATGCTGACCAGCAGGTGCTGGACTTCGAATCGCCGGCCAAGCCGATGGTGGAGTCTCTCGACAAGGCCAAGCTCGGCGGTGTGGTGGTGGATGATGCTGACGCAGTGCTGACGGGCTTCGAATCTCATGGCACCAGCGCTTCGCCGTTCATTGGCGCTGGCTATGCTCACGATGGCAATGTCGAGAAAGGTCACCAGAAAGCAGTGTTCCGCACCCAGCTTAAGGAGGCGGGCCAGTATGAAGTACGCCTCGCTTACCAGGCCCTGGCAAACCGCGCCAGCAATGTCCCGGTTACCATCCGCAGCGCGGAAGGTGTCAAGACGGTGAAGGTGAATCAGAAAGAGAAGGCTCCCATCGATGGCGTGCTCTACGCTCTAGGCAGCTTCAAGTTTGAAGGGGGGCAGGATGCCGTCGTGGAAGTGTCCAATGAAGGCACGGATGGCCACGTGATCGTGGACGCTGTGCAATGGATCAAGAAATGAGAGTGAAGACATCTTTTGTCTGACAACAAGGGGCCGTCTGGTGAATGCCAGGCGGCTTTTTTACGGGGATGCCTATTAAACGCAATAAAATTGCGAAAATGGTTGCGGGATTCCTTGCATGATGGCCCTTTGTGTAATGCAATCTACATGCATTAGTGTTCCTCAGTCCAATGCAAAACTCCCTGTCACTGTTCTCTCGGGCTTCCTGGGGGCAGGAAAAACCACGCTGCTGAATCACATCCTCCGTAATCGGGAGGGGAAGAAGGTGGCAGTGATCGTGAACGACATGTCCGAGGTGAACATGGATGGCCTGCTGGTGAAGCAGTCGGATGTTGCCTTTGCTCGGGCAGAGGAGAAGCTGGTGGAACTGTCGAACGGATGTATCTGCTGCACCCTACGGGAGGATCTCCTCATTGAAGTCGGGCGATTGGCGAGAGAGGGGCGGTTTGACCACTTGGTGATCGAGAGTTCCGGCGTTTCTGAACCCATGCCTGTCGCGGAGACCTTTTCATTTGCGGATGAGTCAGGGCGCAAGCTATCAGATGTTGCTCAACTCGACACGATGGTGACCGTGGTGGACGGGTGCAATTTCTTGAGTGACTTCCGCTCTACCGAGGACTTGAGAGAGCGGGGCCAAGCGATCGGAGAGGGGGATGAGAGGTCCGTGGTGGATCTCTTGGTGGACCAGGTCGAATTTGCCAACGTCATCTTGATCAACAAATCTGATGCCATGGATGCAGATTCCCGGGTGGCGGTGCGAGCGATTGTGAAAGCGCTCAATCCCAAGGCCCAAGTCTATGAAACGGCGCGGTCGGAGGTGCCCCTTGAAGCGGTGTTGGGCACGGGCCTCTTCTCCGAAAGTGAGGCTGAAGCCAGTGGCGGATGGATGGACAGTTTGGTCGGGCACACCCCGGAGACTGAGGAGTACGGCATCGCCAGCTTCGTGTACCGCGCCCGGCGGCCTTTTGACCCGCAACGCTTTGAAAAATGGAGCCAGGAAACCTGGCCGGGGGTGCTGAGGGCCAAAGGGTTGGTCTGGCTAGCCGACGAAATGGAAAAGGCCTGCTTCCTCCAGCAAGCTGGCGTCATGCGGCAGACGGAAGACATCGGATATTGGTGGGCCGCCGTGGATAAAGCGGCCTGGCCAACCGATCCTTCAGAGCGGAAGGAACTGCAGGAAAACTGGCGGGAGCCCTGGGGGGATCGGCGTCAGGAAATCGTGGTGATCGGTCGGAAGATGGACGAGGCCGCCCTCCGACGCGAGTTCGACTCCTGTCTTGCCACCGGATACTGAAGTAAGGTCAGGGGCTACTTGGTGACTGACCAGGCGGAGACTTTGCCATTCAGGAACTCGACCCGCCCTGCTTCGTAGGGCACCTCAACAAAGGGATCATAATAGAAGAGCGGGTCATAGATGTAGCGATGGCCCCAGAATCCGGGAGCGTACCCGTACCCAAAGCCGCCGCCATAGGCGGGGACCGTGTCGGTGCCCGTGTAGCTCCAGCGTTCATACTGTTTGCCGCCTCTGGTTCCTCGGCCGACGCGGTCCGGCCGTCCCCAAGCGATGAAGACGGCTCCTTTAGACATGCCTTCTTCGATCTTGCGCTGGGCGACCATCGTCTTGTGCCGCTCACTCAATCCACTGTAAATCTGCGGGTTGCGCTCAATGCGCTTCTGCACAGGGGCCGTGCAACTGGCCAGAAGGCCTAGCGCGGCCAGGGCAAAAATGACCGGGAACTTTTTCATGGGGCAAGCGTAGCATATTTGGACACGTGTTCACCAGCGCTGTTCAGCGTTGTGGTGGTTGCCTTTGTCCAGCGTTGTCCTACCTTTCTCCTCTGTGGAAGATCCCTTTGGTCATCACATTTCCTATTTGAGAGTCTCTATTACCGACCGCTGCAATGAGCGGTGTCGGTACTGTATGCCCGACGAAGAGCAGCAGTGGTTCGACCGGGCAGAAGTGCTCAGTTACGAGGAAATGCTGCGAGTGATCCGGGTGGGCACCCGGCTGGGCATTCGGAAAGTCCGCATTACGGGGGGCGAGCCGCTGACCCGACCCGGGGCTGTGGATTTCTGCGCGCAGGTAGCTGCGCTGCCTGGCATCCGGGATGTGGGCATCTCCACCAACGGGACGCTTCTCTCCAAGCCTCTTGCGGATGGCCGCACCGCCGCGCAGGCCCTGGTCCAGGGTGGGGTGCGTACCGCCAATCTCTCGCTGGATTCGCTGGATCGGGCCTCATACTTTTCAACCACTCGCCGGGATCTGCTGCCCAAGCTTCTGGCGGGTGTCGATGCCGCCCGGGATGCGGGGTTCGAATCCATCAAGTTCAACTGCGTTCTCATCCGCCACCAGACGGAGCGGGAGCTCATGAATCTCATCATGTTTGCCCGGGAGAAGGGTGCCTTGATCCGTTTCATCGAGCTGATGCCAGTGAGCACCGCCGAGGTGTTGCGCGAGGACAGTTTTCTGGCCTGTGGCCAAGCGAAAAAGCTCATCGAACGCGAGGCGGGACCTCTCATCCCCAGGCCGGACTACAAGACGAATGGGCCCGCGAGTTACTACCAGATCCCCGGCACCGATCAGCTGATCGGCTTCATCGGGGCCATGACCAACTTCCATTTCTGCGAGACCTGTAACAAGCTGAGGCTCACCTGCGATGGCAAGCTGAGACCCTGCTTGGGCAGCTACCTGGAGTTCGACCTGCGAGAGGTGCTGCGCAGCGGATGCTCAGATGACGAACTGGCCGAATTCTTCCTCCATGTGGTCGCGAGGAAACCCAAGGAGCATGACTTCCGGGGAAGCTACCAGCCGGGGCGTCGCATGATCGCCATCGGCGGATGAGATTGCGGGAAATCGATGGAGCGGCGATTCAGTAAATGGGCTCCCTCGATTGTCTGGCGGCTTCTGCTTGCCCGGCATCGTAGCCTCTGGAAAGCTGGCATCGAAAGACCATGGCGGACACCTCCTTGCAGTTTGTCATCGTGGACGGGCACAGCGTCATCCACGCGTGGGATGAACTGCGCCGGATGCATGCCGCAGGGGCGCGAAGATACCTGGCCCGGGAGGCCTTGCTGAAGAGGTTGCGTCTTTACCAGGATATGACCGGAACCCGGGTGGTGGTGGTCTTCGACGGGGTGGGGACGAAGGTGACCGACGAGCGGGAAGCGGCCGGCCTCCAGGTCTTCTACGCGGATGCTGGACGGACCGCAGACTCCGTGATCGAGCGACTCGTCGCCAAATACGCAGCCACATTTGCCATCCGGGTGGCGACAGCTGACCAGATGGAGAGAGACACCGTCGAGTCTTTCGGAGCGGTCTGTATGTCCCCTGAGGAGCTGAGATACGAAGTCGAACGGGCTGAAACAGACCTGGGTCATCGCATCAAGTCGTAGTCCGATCCATTCGTTTGAGGATCGGGGGCGTGGCTGATAGGGCCCGTCAAACCTGGGGCGATGAACGGGCAACCACCTCCAAAGACACACGACAGACTGCAGAGATTCGGCATCTTCCGTTTGGTGATTGGACGGAGAAATAAGATTCCATTTTTAGTCACCGCCTTTCGTGGCCATGGAGCAATTTTAGCTTGCGGATTTATTAAGATAGATTGATATTCAGGATATACGGAATAAGTCATGAGGTGAATTCTTGTCACGAATTATTCGGAAAAAGGTGTGTGAGTAACATATAGTCGATAAATCCGACAGGGCAGCATGGAAAAAGTATTTAGCTAGTGCATCACATTGGTTGTCATATTTTTAAGATGGGTTTTAGTGTGATTAATTGGTAAAAAGAGATCCGAAGTAGGAAAAAAATGGTGATGTGGATATCGCCGATTTGATCTGGGCGAGGTGAATCGAAGTTGCCCCCACAATTACTCACAGTTTATTCACACGAGCTGCCATCCTGTTCATTACGTGTTATTCTGGCATATATATTTGGTAATCAGGCACTAAATTGTGGTTTTCACATAAATGATAATGCGGGAAATGAAAGCCTCTGCGAACTAAATTGTGAATAACGCGATCTGAATTTTCGAACGCGAATTGCAGGTTGAGGCCCCCAATTGTGAATCGAATGTGAGCAACTTTAGGCCATCTGATGTTCGGCAGTGAATAAACCCGATGTTCCCAAGGCTGTCGCTAGAGAGGCGAGGGGCTGGTGGATCAATCTGCTAGATCACGTATCGACGTGCCAGCTGGTGAAGTTGCTTTAGGTGGTGAGAAGGGGAGGCGGGCCAGCCGTGGTTGGGAAGTGCCCCCTCCAAATCCAAGCTCGCGGTAAGATTGAGACTGTGGCGAAGCCGTTCGGGGTCGCTATTCAGAATGCGAGGGGGCAGATGTGAGAAAGCTCCGAAGCTGGCGAAGAGGTCACCACTGAACAAGAGTTTCCGACGAGTGTGGTGGTAACCCATGTGGCCCCCGGTGTGGCCTGGCAGATGCACCGCTGTCCAGCCGCTGCCGATGGGGATGGTGTCACCCTCGTCTATCCAGAAGTCCACCGGAAAAGAATGAAAGCCCAGCAAGCGCCGGCCGCCGGCTTCGAGCCACCCGCAGATTTGTGACCAGCTATGGTAGGGATGCCTTCCTTCGCAGTGCAGTTTGTCCAGTCGTGGGGCCGCCACCCAAGCCCCTGTCTCGCGGACCAGTTCAGCCACATTCCGGGTGTGGTCGTAGTGGCCGTGGGTGAGGACGATGCCGCGGATCGGGAGGTGATCCCAATGCCGTTGCCTCAGCGTGCGCCGAAGTGCGGAGATGCCGCCTGCCATTCCCGTGTCGATCAGGTAGAGGGCCTCCTCTCTTTGAACTTGAATAACGTGAAAAGTCACCCAAGGCGTCCACACCGGCTGAATGTCCGGTGGGTAGCCAGGTGGCGATTGCATATTCGAACGGAGGAGCTTGGCTGACGCTACTTCAGTGCCTCAATTCGTGCTGACTCATGCAGGTGTTGGATCTCGTCATCGCTGAGCGCCCGATTGAAAACGGCAAGTCCGCCGAACTTGCCTATGGTCGCCTTGCCCTCGGCGAAGAGGCTACCCACTGCATATCGGGCCCCGACAATGAAGTCGGATCCGCCCATGGGCTTGGACTTGGCATGCTTTTCACGGTCATAGCGGAAAATGCCCCTTCCATGGTAATAGGGATTGAGGCCGCGGCCCCCTCCGTCTGGGCCTTCTTTGAGGAAGTAGGGATCGGTGCGCTTGTGTTTCACCGGATCCAGCTCGTTGGCGTCAAGTCGGCCGTTGATGTAGGCCCGGAGGTATTTGGAATCATAGGTAAATGCCAGGGTGCACCATTTTTCGGTCGGGACGTCCCCCGCGCTCACGGCGTAGTCGGCGCACCAGGGGAACTTGGAGCCGTCCGCCCGGCGGGTGACGCCGCCCTCTGCGGAGATGTGGGGGACGAGTTTGTTGGGGCCGCCGTACGCTGGCATGTTCATGAGCAGTGCGTATTGGCGGGTGCCGGAGTCGTCGTCCTTGCCTTTCCCCTCGCTCCACATCCCGGCGATGGTGCGGCTGACGTGGAGGTTCTCGATGCGAACGACGGCGAAGAGGGTGACCTGGGCGTTGGGACCTGAAATGTTCAAGTCGGCGGTCTCTGCGTAGGGAATGTGAAGGAAGTTCTTGCCGTTGAGCACGGCACTGTAGCCGGAATAAGGGCCGCCATCGGAGCGTGTGACCGGGTCACCCGCTTCCTTCAGAGGGTGGGGATTGGGAGTCCCTGTGGAGAGGCGGGGCTGACCTGAGGGCTCTCCAAAGGTCCAGAATGCCACAAGACCTGGAGTTTGCGTCACGAGGGCGGGATCGCCAGATGGAGGGGCGGCCGGGAGCCAGTAGCTGGCCAGCAGCAGGGGCAGGAGGGTGGTCAGGTGACGCATGTTGCATGCTGGATGAGACCTTGTTTCCAGGCTACGATTTTTGTTCCCGCACCGGGCTCATCGTGTGTCGTCCGCATCAGGAGAGAGATATGATCGATTTTTCATTCAGGAGGGGGAGGGGGGCGATCGGGGGATCTGAGTTGGCTGCAAGGGTGGCTCATGCAGTGAATATCCGCCTGCGGCAGGCATTGCGCGTTCATCTGGGCGACGGTGGTTCTCCGGATTCTGACCATTTTCATGCATTCCCATACCGTTTGACAGCCCGGTGATGCCGTGTTGAATGCCCGCCCTACATCATGTTGCAAGAACTCAAGCAGAGAGAGAAAGAAGGCCGGCCCATCCAGATTGGATTGATCGGGTCTGGCGCCATGGGAACTGGCATTGCCTACCAGATTGGCCGGACCCCGGGCATGCGGCTTGCATTCGTTGCCGACCAGAATCTCGAGGCTGCGCAGAAGGGGGCCGACAAGTACGGCAAACCGACTCTTGTCACCACGGACGGCATGGCCGCCCTTCGTGATGAAAAGCTGCACGTGGACGTGTTTGTGGAGGCCACGAACTCCATCATTGCTGCGTATGACTACTGTATTGCGGCGATCCAGCGAAAATCGCACGTCGTGATGATGAACGCAGAGGTGGACCTCATTCTTGGGCATCTGCTCCAGGCCGAGGCTCAGAAGCACGGAGTGGTGGTGACCAGCGACGCTGGCGACCAGCACGGAGTGCTCGCCCGCATGATGGAAGAGATCGAGATGTGGGGCTTTGACATCGTCCAGGCAGGCAACATGAAAGGGTTCTTGGATCGTCACCGTGACATCGAAGGCACCGTGGAGATCGCCAAAAAACTTGGCCTGAGCACCATTCAGTGTCTCGCTTACACGGACGGTTCCAAGTTGAACATCGAAATGGCTGTCATCGCGAATGAGTATGGGTTGACCCCGTTCGTCCCGGGCATGGAAGGCCCCAAGGCCAACAAGATGCAGGATGTGGTGGATCTCTTCGACTTCGACAAGTACAACGGCCAAGGCCGTGTGGACTATGTGCTGGGTGCCAAAGAGCATGGCGGCGGCGTTTATGTGGTGGCCAAGTGTGAGAGCGAGTTCCAGCAGGGCTACATGAACTACTACAAGGTGACGAACAAGCACCCGTACTACGTGTTCCTGCGTCCTTATCACCTTTGCCATCTGGAGACGCCCCGGGCCTCCGCCCTGGCTGCATTGTACAACAAGCCGGTCTGCACCCAGCGCATGGGGCGCATCTCGGACTGTTTCGCGTACGCCAAAAAGGACCTCCCGGCGGGCACCCGTGTGGAGCACGCCATCGGTAGCGATGAAGTTTACGGCCTCATTGAAGAAGCCGCTCCTGCCTACGCGGCGGGTCGTATGCCCCAGGGCGTGTTGGACGTGGAGGAGTCCAACGAGCGTCCGGTGCTCAAGCGTGCGGTCAAAAAAGACGAGCCGCTGTTCTGGGATGATTTCAATATGCCGGCCAGTCGCATGGTCGAGCTCTGGAATCAGCAGATGGCCCTGCCCGGCATCAAGAAGTAGTCGGGAAGTTGCAGCGGCAAGGCACGAAAGGCACACGGATGGCAGCTACCAAGAAACATGTCGCAATCCTCGGTGGAGGAGTGTGTGGGCTCTATGCCGCCCGCGTCCTCACTCGTGTGGGCATTCCGGTCACCGTTTTGGAAAAAGGAGCGCAGCCAGGAGGGCTGGCCACCTCCCATGAGCGGAGTGGCAACTGGTACGACTTGGGGTGCCACATGCTTCATGAGTTCGACAAAGAGGTCTATGAAGACATCATGTCGCTCATGGGGGATGAGAGCATCCCGGTGCAGTTGGATGCCAAGATCCGCTGGGCAGGCAGCTTCTATCGCTACCCGCTACAGTTCCAGGACATGATCAAGGGGATTCCCATTTTCACCCTGGCCTTCTATACCCTTGGTTTGTTTTACGCCCAGATCCGTCAGGCTTTGGTGCCTTGGCACCCGAAGAATGCGGAGGAGGCTTTGATCCAGCTCTATGGGGCTCCTCTGTATAAGTTCTTCTTCAAGGACTTCACCCATCGCTACTGGGGCATTCACCCGCGCGAGCTCAGTGCCACCTTCATCACCACCAAGATGCCGCGGCTCAGTGCGGTGGATGTGATCAAGAAGGCGCTCGGCAAAGTGGGTGTGAAGGACAAAAGCTTGAAGGCAGTGGACAGCGCTCTTCACGAGGAGACGCTGCACTATTCCCGCACGGGTGCGGAGGCCATGCCCCGGGCAATGGCCCAGGCGGTGACGGAAGCGGGCGGGAGTGTGATTCTCAACGCCGATGTCCAGCAAGTGCAGATGACCGACGGCCGGGTGACGGCGGTGACGTATCGGCAAGGTGGGGAGACCCACGTGGTGGAATGCGATGAGTGCATCTCTACGATCCCCCTGCCTTGGCTGGTGCAAAAAGCAGATCCGGCCCCGGCAGCGAGCGTGGTGGAAGCTTCCCATCAGCTCCGTTTCAAGCCCATCTCCATTTACGGCCTGCTGGTAAAGAAACCGAAGTGCATCGACGGCCTCTACATCTACTACCGGGATCGATTTTTCCATCGCGTGGGCGAGCCCAAAAACGCTGGCCTCGTGGTGAAACCCGAGGGGCACACTGTGCTGATCGTGGAGACCACCTGTGAAATCGGCGATGCTAAATGGAACGGCACTGAGGAAGCCAAAGAGCGGCTCTTTACGGATCTGGAACTGGAGAACATCTGTGCCCGGGAAGACGTTGTGGAGGTGAACATTCTGCACGGCGAGACAGGGTACCCGATCTTCAGCCTCGGCTTTGAGCCGCACTATGAGCAAGTCATGCAGTGGGTAAAAGGGGTCAGCAACCTACAGTCCACCGGACGGCAGGGGGGCTTCAAATATCCCAACATGCACTCCGCCATGCGTATGGGGGCGACGGCCGCCCAAGTGGTTTTGAAGCGGTTGCAGCATTCGTAGGCTCGAGGAGCCATCACAGATCACCGCCCTTGGGCGGTGTCTTCCAGGACCGTTCCATCGGTGGGAGCTGAAAGTGCTCCCGAATCATGTCCACATTCTTGAGATTGGCCTTCACGACGAGGTCAAAAATGTCACCGGCAAAGGGGACGGACCCCACACCCGTATCAACAAGAATGTTCATGACCATTTTGGCCAGCTTTGCGCGAGGCAGTCCCAGCCTTCCTGCCTGGACGACGATGAATCCAGAGGCCAGAGAGGTGGCGACATCGCCCACGACCGGCAGCAGCATGCCGATGACTCCATCTGCGCCCACCCGCCAGTTCAGTCCGGGGATGTTGATCGCCGAGTCCAGAATGCGGGCCAGTTTCTCCACTTGCTTGAGGATGAGCTCTTGGTCAGGGGTCAGGTCTGTCGGCGTGTATGAAGCTCCGGGCATCTCTGGTGGCAGGACTTCGAAATCGGTTTCGTTTGGCATGGTCGTGGATGAGGTGGTCATACGGGTTGAGACAGCTCAGACACTGTTACCGCGACATTATTTCACTGGCATCGCTTCAAACGCTGGAGAGAGTGTTTTTTTATGAAGGCAGATCTCCTCAAGCTCCGCATTGCAGGCATCATGGGATTCCTGGCCGTAGGCCTAGGGGCGATGGGGGCGCATGCGCTGAAGACCAAGTGGGAGGCCACCTTGGGGACTGTGGAGGCGGCGTATCGATTGGATGTCTGGAAGACGGCGAGCCAATACCATCTTGCACATGCTGTGGTGTTGCTAGTCCTCGCATTCGCCTTTAGCCGCCCCGATCAAGGACGTTGGGCCAGTCGATTGATGACCGGGGGCATCGTGTTTTTCAGCGGGAGTTTGTATCTGCTGTGCTTGAGCGGTGTGAAATGGCTCGGTGCCATCACGCCAATTGGCGGGGTGCTTTTTATGCTCGGCTGGCTCGTTCTGCTCGTTCCTGCAAAAGAAAAGGCGTAATTCCAGGGCCAGGAGAAGGCGGCGATGTTGCCAGCCGAAGTTCCTTATCGGGGAAGTGCTTCGACTGAGTGCTAGCTTGGGTAGGTCGGTTATTTTGCCAGTCGCGCAGATATTGAGTGACTGCGTGTAGGCAGGTCCCCAAAAGCGGCGACGGGGCGACTCGCCTGGTGTCATCCGCGCATTGACCCATGCGGATCGAGGAATTCGCTCCGCTCGCATCCAGATTAGCGTGTCTGCCTGCGGTGGAGGAAGGGGAAGCTCTGGACGACGGCGATGATCAAAGGTTCGCTCCGATAGTCGGCTTTTTTCAGGGTCTCCTCCAACCTCAGCAGGGTGGGCTGGTCGCTCACCTCCAGGCCGCGGTTCAGGGCATAACCGAGGAGGCGGGAGCACAGGGTGCGGACAAACATGTCCTTCTCCTGCATCAGCACTTTCCGCATCTCGGCGGGTCCCGCAAAAGCGGTGCCGTCGGGCATCAAGCCGCTGGCATCAAGAGGCTTGCCGTTCTCATCGTTCCGCCACTTGCCGATGGCGTCGAAGTTCTCAAGGCCAAAGCCCAGGGGGTCCATGCGGGCATGGCAGCCGGCGCAGACGGGCTTGGCGCGATGCTGCTCCAGGCGTTGACGGAAGGTGAGTTCACCTTTGATGGAGCGATCGTCTTCCGGGAGTTCTCCCACATTAGGAGGAGGGGGCGGGGGAGGGGCGCTGAGCAGTTGTTCCAGCACCCACTTGCCTCGAAGAACTGGGCTGGTCCTCTGGGGGAGGGCGGTGACGGCGAGTATGGCACCCATCCCGGTGAGACCGCCACGCTTGTTGTCGGTGAACTTCACCTGGCGCATTTCCTTGCCCTGAATTCCGGGGATGTCGTAGAGCTTGGCCAGCGGCTCATTGACGAAGGTGTAGTCACTGTCCAGCAGATCAAGCATCCGTCCATTGTGGCGCAGTACTGCGTCGCAGAAGGTGAAGACCTCGTCGTACATGGCCTGCCGGAGGGCGTCGTTGAAGTCCTTGAACTTCCGGCGATCGGGATCCACGGCATTGAAGAGCTGCTCGAAATGGAGCCACTGGCCGGCGAAGTTCTTGGTGAAGGCCAAGGCCTTGGGGTCGGCCAGCATGCGCTTGGTTTCCGCTGCGAGCACTGCCGGGTCGTGAAGTTTCTGCTCTGCAGCCAGCTTGAGCAGGGCGTCGTCAGGGGCTGAGACCCAGAGGAAGTAGGAGAGCCGGCTGGCGACCTCGTAGTGATTGACCTTCCATGGTTCCTTCGCCCACGGCCGATCCTCTTCTTCAATCAGCAGGAACTTGGGGGACAGGAGGATCGCTTTGAAGGCGACCTTCATGGCACCGTCCCAGTTTTCGCCCCGCTGGAGCGCCGCGGCAAAGATCTTGATGACCTCTTTGAGTTCTGCCTCCGTCGGGGGGCGTCGGTAGGCCTTGAGCAGGAAGGGGCGAAGCGCAAGCTCTGCGCCCACCTCGGCGGGGAGCTTGTCGCTGGTGACAGGGGCCATCAGGCGGCCGCGCAGTTCTGGCTTGCTCCAGACTTCGGCGATGGCATCATTGGCACCGCCCATGAATTTTTCCATCAACAGCGTGGAAAAGGTCAGGGTGTCGGCATTGTTGGCGAAACCCTCGCCACCAGCGCCATCGGCAGGGAACTTGTCGCCGGGTCGGGTGCTGATCCCCAAAAGATCACGAAGGGTGTTGGAGTACTCTTCACGATTGAGGCGGCGGACCTTGCGATGCCCTGGGTCTGATGCCGGGCTGGCTTTGATCGCGAGTTCATTGGCCTTGATCCAGTCGAGGATTGCCTGCTTCTGACCCGCATCGAGTGGTGTCTTGTTCTTTGGCGGCATGGTCCCGGACCGCACCTGCTCTCGAACCTTGTCCCAAAGGCGGACGTTGTGCCGGTTCAATCCCGGCTGGCGCAACGATTCCAGGCTGACGTCCCCCTTCTTCATCTCCTCGTCATGGCAGTCGATGCACCGCTGTTCCAGGAGAGGAAGGATGCTTTTCTCGAAGGACTCAGCGGACGCTGCGAGCGTGGCCGGTGCGGGCTCCGCCATGCACCACGAACTGGTGGCCATAACGAAGAGAATTCGAATGATACGGGAAGCTGCGCTGGAAGCCATCTGGGGGATCAGGATTACGCCCCCGGAATGCCCATGCTATCCACAGAGTTGGTCTGGTTCTGCGTTCTGGTTACGGACTTAGCAGCTTCCTGACCGCGCCCATGAGAATCTCTTCGCTCTCGGGGCCGACGTTGGTGGAGCGGGGCTCCATCTCATAGCCACCCTGGGCGTAGGCGGCGCGGGTGCCGATGTAGCCGGGGCCGTAGTCACCGTAGGCGGCCATGGCCACTTTCAGGTCCGGGCGCAGGGCCTTGGCGTTGAGTTGGTACTCGACGAACAGTTCGCCCGGCATGTGGAGGATGCGGGCGGGGCCGACGGCGAGGCAGGCGATTTCAATCTGATGCTGGTTTCGGTCGCGATCCAGAAAAGAGAGCTGATCGATCTGCCCAATGTACCCCATCCGGACAGAAGTGCTGAGCAGTGCTTTTTCCAGGTCCTCTTTGACAAGGTGTTTGCCGGCGGGCAATCTCACCGGTTCGTAGGACCAGCGGACCTCGCTCGCATCCAACGGGAACTTTTCAGTGGCGGCATAGGCTCTCGCCATGGCGTCGGCCAGTCGGGTGGCGAGGATGAGGCGGTTTTCTTTGGAACCGTCGTTATACTTGCCGGCGGCCACGTTGCCGCCGGCACCGTTGAAGTGCACATGCAGGGCTTCTGGAACGGACTGCCCACGCATGAACCGGGCGATGCCGGGGAAGTCGCAGCTGGGCACTCCGGTGCGGTAGTAGCTCTGCGGGTGGCACGCGTAGTAGCTCAGCACTGCCAGCGGCTTCTCACCATTCCAGAAACTCAACTGGGAAACGACGGGATCAATCAGTCCCTCGGGTTCAGCTCGCAGGCTGGCATCTTTGGTGGCGCTGCCTCTCATGGGGCGGAGCCGGCCTTCCGGTCCGACAATGCGGCGGTTGGAGGCAACTTCGATAGCTTTGGCCTCGCCCCAGCCGACATGGGTGGCTGGCTGGGCCAGGGGGAGTGCGACCTTCACGGCCTCGGCGAGCCGTGCCACCACTTCCCGATGAAAGGTGCCTTCGCAACGGCCCAGGTCTGCGATACCCAGCTCCTTCATGATCCTCTCTCCAGTGAAATCGCAGCCAGGTGCGTCATGTTGATGGAGGGTGTGCACAGCGACACGGTGCACTGAGGTGTTGGCCGCCGCGGCCAGGGCCTTGCAAAAGGCGTCGTGTCCTTCGTTTCCGATTCCGATCCAATCCACTGCACACAGCACAATCGGCGGGTCTTGTCCCAAGATGACGATGCCGCGGGCTCGCAGGGTCAACTCGTCGAGCCGTCTCACTTTGTCATAGGCCATGCTAGAGCCGATGGGCGGGGTCGCGTCCACGTCGAACGTGGCGATCTTGACGCCATCAGCGCAAATCATTGACGTGGTTGCGAAGAAGGTAAGCAGGAGCACGGCGAGATGCAGGGTTGCTCTGTGACAAACGGTGGGCATGGGGCCTGATACGGTGTGCAAGGGCTGTGATTCTGCCTCTGATGACTATCCGATTACAAGAGGGCAAAAGAGTACCACGTGAGGGATCGGCAGTCTCCGCTGGGGTTGAAGGAGGGGGAGCAGAGAGGGTGAGTGCGATTGAGGCGCAACGATGAGAAAAATATGGAAAACGATGCTTGTTGCGCCTCGATTTGCATGATTGGTAGCTTCAATGGCGCACAATACCTAGTGGAAGAGGCGCATAACCGAGACAAATCCCGTAAATGCGATAATATAAAGTTGCTTTTCTGATGGAGTCTGTGAAAATTGAGAAATCAACCGCGTGACGCTATCAATAATGAGATTCCCCATTCTTGCCACTTTAGCTGCCCTCTTCGTAGGGGCTGGCCTTTCCGCAGCGGAGTCGGTGGATATTGAGTTTGACAA
This sequence comes from Verrucomicrobium spinosum DSM 4136 = JCM 18804, assembly GCF_000172155.1. Classification (NCBI taxonomy): domain Bacteria; kingdom Pseudomonadati; phylum Verrucomicrobiota; class Verrucomicrobiia; order Verrucomicrobiales; family Verrucomicrobiaceae; genus Verrucomicrobium; species Verrucomicrobium spinosum. The sequence continues at coordinate 3,102,677 of NZ_ABIZ01000001.1, forward strand.
CTTCTCCGGGAATCAAACCGGGACGCTGCAAGATCTCGGTCCGTACTACCAGTCTTCGGTGATGAAGTTCACCAATGTGGCGAGCGTGGGAAATGTGTCAGTTGATCTGCGCGTTACCGCCTCGGCTTGGGGAGCCTACGCGTTCACGGGGCACCTGCCTGACTACAGCCAGACCTATGGTCAGCCCAACGGTGACTTGGGGCTCTACTACACAGCAACATCCTATGGTTCCGGCGGGCTGCACTACACACTCGAGTTTTTCAAAGGGGGTACGAATTTCAGCACCACCTTCACGGTGAGCCAGTTTGATCTGCTCATCTACGATGTGGACGGCGAAACGAAGCAGTCCGAAGCCTTCCGCGCCTACCTTTCCGATGGTTTGACTTCCTATCGTCTGGCAGACAGCCCGAACAGCGTGTCGGCTTCCTACTTCACCGATGGGGTGCTCTTCAGCGGTCCAGGGTACAACATTTCCGAGACAGATCCGTCCGCTGCGGCGATCCTGACCTACAACAACACGAACAAGATCACCCTCGACTTCGAGTCCAAGACGACCGGGGGCTCCTTGCCGAACGGGATTTTCACCGCCATCGATGGTGACTTGAGTCTGGTTAAGGGAGACACGAGCGATTTTGGCAATCCTGTCGCGGTGCCTGAGCCTTCCGGCCTGGTGTTCATTGCAGCGGCTGGAGTGGTGCTGGTGCTTCGCCGCAAGCGCCGTACGACTGCTGATTGATCGACACCTTAAAGCTTGTGCGCCTGGCCCACTTTGAGTGGGCCAGGCGTTTCTGTTGGCGGAGCAATACATCCGGTAGCGTAATGTTGCAGGCTTGGGGCGTGTTGAAGATCTGGCGAAAGAGGAGCATGCGAATTTCGCCCGCGCGCACAGAAGGGACGCCTACCCTTGACCTTCCTCAGCCACTGGCATGTCGCAGGACATGACCCCGTGCCGGAGGGCCATAGGAATGTGTGCTGCGGCATGCATTCTCGGGCAGGGCAGAGTGGAGTTAGCCTTTCCGGATCGTGAGGGGATCCGTTCTGAGATTGCTTGTGATGGGCTGTCCCGTGGGGCCGGGCAAATCCATAGGGAGTTTTGGTGATGTGTTGGCCCAGGTGGGTTGGGGGCTCAGGGCAATGATGAGCCTAGATTCAAGGTCGCATCTACGGCGGACAGGCCTGTTTCTCTACACCATTCTGTCCTCGAGCTTTGTTAAGGAGGGGTCATATAGCGTCCTGGTCCGATATGGGTGCTGCAGTGTAGCAGGAGCTTGACACTGGTCTGCTTGGGTTGGGTTGCTCATCATTCCCTGCAGCGGCTGAGTCGCCTTGAAAGGAAGGCTGTGCGCGGATTTTTGCCAGGGGGTGGCTTGAAAGTTTGGGTGAGGCACATGTAAAAGTTTTTGAGCGCTAAAGTTGTTGAGGCTGTGATGGCTATAAGAAAAAATAATAAGGAATGCGGTGGGTAATTAGAAAACGTTCTTGTTTTTGTATTAAGATTGCTACTATTATGTCTTCGTGCAAAGTAGCGCCATTAATGCAGGGGGCTTCTCCTGGTGGCGTTCAATCCTCCATCCATTCAGCGTCATGACTCCAACAACTTTTTTCCAACGCGGTGCCGTTCCGGTGCTGGCCTTGCTGCTGGGACTGACAAGTGCCGCACCAGGGCAGTCGGTTGTCCCAACCAACTTCTTTGAGCCGGCGTTTTCGGCCGAGACGGATGGCCCGGGTGGGGTTTTATCCATTACAATAGACACTGTGACCGCTGCAACTGCCGGGCCCCAATCGTCCGGGGGATCGCCAATCTGGAACCATTCGGCGACAGGCTTGATTGAGGCTGGGGTGATCCTTGTCGGCGAAGCGACGCTCTCCACGACGACCACGACGACCGGCAGTGAACTGGTATTTGGTCGCCAGTTGGAGTTGACTGGGACATTGGGGATACTCAATCCGCTGGTCTCGAACGTTTTGGGCACGAGCCTCTTGAGCAACTGGAGTTCCGATGCCACCGTCAACGGGTTAAGCTTGGCGGGAGGGAGCGCCTATTCTGTGACCTTCGACATCACGGAGGGGGCGGGCTTGGATGTTTCGGCACTTTCATCGGCCTCCTTCCAGCTCTTTGGCAATGGCAACGCCATCACGGGAATTGATACAAGCTCGTTGGTCAACCTGCTCGATTTGATTCAATTGGGTGGCAGCTTGAACAGCTTTGAGCTGACCTTTATCGCTCCCGAGCCGCTCACCTCGCTGGAATTCCAGTTCAATGCGAGTGCCGTGGCTGATGCCAGCCTTCTGGGCGGGACCAACGGCAACTCTAATGTGCTGACCTTCTCCAACCTCGCCGTGACACCAGTGCCGGAACCTGGCAGCCTTACCCTGCTGGGGCTGGGAATCTATTTCCTGGTTCGCCGTCGCAATCGCGGGTGAGGCGCTCTTGAATTTCTTTTCTTCTCAAATGGGTGCCGGGACACTGGCATCCATTTTTTTGTTTTTTGAGTACGAATTCGCTGTAGATTTGCCTATGGATGGAGAATGTCTTCGCAGCCCTCACTGAAAACGATTGCAGTCCTCGGCACTCTTGATTCAAAAGGCGATGAGCATGCCTATGTAGCGGGCATCATTCGCGACAAAGGTCACCGGGTCTTGTTGATTGACGTGGGTTCGCTGGAGCCACCCAAGGTGGCCCCCGACATCACCCGTGAAGAAGTGGCTGCGGCTGGGGGAGTGGATCTGCCAGCGCTACAATTGCGGCAGGATCGCGGAGAGAGTGTGACCGCGATGGCGGGAGCGGCGGCCAAGATGCTCTCAGGCTTGGTGAGTGCTGGGAAAATCGACGGGGTTATTTCCCTGGGGGGAGGTGGTGGAACTGCTATTGGCACCGCCGCGATGCGGGCACTTCCGGTGGGCTTTCCCAAGGTGATGGTCAGCACCCTCGCGGCGGGGAATGTTGCTCCCTACGTTGGCACCAAGGATATTGTGATGTTCCCCAGCATTGTGGACGTGTCTGGCCTGAATCGCCTTTCCCGGGTTCTCCTGGCGCGAGCCGCGGGTGCCATCTGCGGCATGGTGGAGGTGGTGCCGCCTACAGCAGACGAGAAGCCTTTGATCGTGGCTTCCATGTTCGGCAATACCACGCAGTGCGTGAGTGCGGCCAAGCATATCCTCGAAAAGGCGGGGTACGAGGTGCTGGTGTTTCACTCCACTGGCATGGGCGGGCGCATCATGGAATCGCTCATTGAGAGTGGTCTGGTGAGTGGTGTTCTTGACGTCACCACCACCGAGTGGGCGGACGAACTGGTGGGTGGTATTCTGGGCTCCGGTCCCACGCGCCTGGAGGCGGCTGGTAAAGCAGGCATCCCGGCGGTGGTGGCCCCTGGCTGTCTGGACATGGTGAACTTCGGCGAACCCGCCACCGTTCCGGCCAAATTCGCCGGACGCCTCTTCTACCAGCACAATCCCCAGGTCACGCTCATGCGCACGAATGCGGAGGAAAACGCGGAGTTGGGACGGATTCTCGCCGAGAAAGTGAATGCCTATACGGCTCCTGCGACTCTGTTGCTTCCGTTGCGCGGGGTGAGTGTGATCAGCGCTGAAGGCGGATCTTTTTACCAACCTGACTCTGACCATGCCTTGTTTGAGGCGGTGCGGCATCATGCCCGCCCCGGTCTGCCTGTGCTGGAGGTGGACACCACGATCAATGATACCGCGTTTTCCGAAGCGGCTGCGGAAGCTCTTTTGAAGAATATTGCGGCGTCCAAGCAGGCTCCCTAAAATTGCGCCTCCACTTGCATTGCATGGAATTATGGCGAAAAGACTGAAGGTTGATTTTCCAATTCGTGCAAAAACATCGGCGCCGTTGGACTTGTTTTTAGCGGAGTGTCTTCTGGCGCGACGGGGGCGTTGGCGCACTTGAAAATGTAACAGAGTTTTGCTTGCTGGTTGGTGAATGTTAACTGATGCATGGAGGAAAGTTGGCTAATTTCCCAAACTCCCCCATGAATCCCAACTCGTCCCGATCTCCCAAGATCTTGCTGGCCGCGGCAGGCGGCATCGCTGCCGCAGGGCTGGCGATTTTTGCCGTCGAGTCCCAATCCGAAGTGGTACCCGCCCCACAGGTGCTGCAAGAGGCGGTGGTTCACGAAAACGGTCGTCAGATCATCATGCAAAGGTTGGACCGCGCCCCTGCGTCTTCGGTAGTGCCGGGGCCGCCGCAGGTGGTGGCCGTCGAGGGCGCCTCCCAGTTCGAGGAAGAGGTTTCTCCCAAGCCTCATCAGATGTTGTTCCTGTCATGTACGGTGTATGACCATCAGGTTTCTCTGGTCCGGTGGTCGATTGAGGGAAGGTCGTACCGGGCCTATGTGAATGCGGATTTCAACGATGCGGCGGGCATTGGATCCTTCGAAACCACGGAGGCCGGCTACTCCCTGTTCATGGCCCTAGGCAATGAAACTGCTGAAAGCCTCAGCCTGCACAATGCAGATCGTCAGGCGGCGGGTTATCCGATGATCGAGTTGCCCGCGTTCGCCTCGTTCCCGGCCGGGTATACGAGTTATCTTTTGGACGGACCAGCTGACCCGGCCCATGTCGAGGCGGACTGCCAAGGCATGGAGGCGTTGCTGGCGCATTTTGACGCCAATAAAACGGCGCTCCAGCAGGCCCGGCAGCAACGTGAGGCTGATCGCCTGCAACGGGAGGCGTTTTTGAGGGACCATCCTCCGCAACCGCAAAACACAGTGATCCAGTTCTGGCCGGTCAAGAGCCAGCGTTATCCCGTGGCACAGGGGGTGCAGCCATGAGGAGGCTGCTTGCGGTTCTGGTAGCGTTGCTGTGCGCCCCGGTGTTGTCTGCTCCCACGGCCAGCGACCCCAATGAAGGGTTGCAACTCACCCAAGAAAGCACCGGTGTGTACAACCTCTCCTGGTGGGGCCGGAGCGGCTGGACCTACTTCATCCAGCAATCTGACGATCTCGTGAACTGGCATTATGTGCCGGTGGTCGAGGCAGGCGGCGGGGAAGTCATCAGCTGGGGGTTCAGCAGCACGGCAGAGCGGCAGTTTTTCCGGCTGCGGCTTTCCGATGCTCCGGCAGGCGGAGATCCGGAGGTGGCTGATTTCGATGGCGACGGGATGGGCAATGCCCAAGAGCTCGCCGCAGGAGGGGATCCTCTGAACTACTATCGCCAGGGAAGCGCAACGGTGGTCCCGGTTCTGGAGCAACTCGCGGGTGACAATCAATATGCCCCGACAGGGCAATTCACAGGAAGTCCCCTGGTGGTCAGGGTCAGGGATGCTGGTACGGGCGCGGCGCTGGTGAACGCACCGGTGACTTTTGCCGTGGGAACTGGCGGCGGGAAGTTGGCGGCAACCAACCTGGGCAGTCCATCACTGTCGGATTCTCTCCTGATTCAGACAGACGCGTCCGGCAACGCCCGGGTGTACTTCCAGCAGCCTGCCAGTCCGCAGCCGTTTGGAACGGTATCGGCGGTGACGGGACCGGCGACTCCTGTTGCGTTCCAAGTCTCCAGCACCCCCTTGACCCTGACACCTTTGGCGGTGGCTGCCACCGTTCCTGCGGGCACTGAAGCTGCCCGCCCGCTGCGACTGGTCAATCACAGCGAACAAGGGGTGAGTTATGCCCTGTCACTAGAGAACACCGTCGTGCCTGGAGACGGCCAGATTTACGACTGGCTGGACTCGGACATACCGCAGGGGCCGCCCTACAGCTGGACGGACATCAGTGCCACGGGAACCCTGCTCTCCGCGGTCTCGGACGCTGACGATGACTTTGAGGCAGTGCCGTTGTCTTTTGAATTCCCATTTTACGGCACGTTTTACGATGAGATTTTTGTGAGTTCCAACGGCTATCTCACGCTGGGTGAGGGTTCTGATGCCTATGGCAACGCCTCCCTGCCGGGCGGCAGTGTCCCGGGCGGCCTGATTGCGGCGTTCTTCGATGACTTAAACCCCGGAGAGACAGGCGACATCTATTTCCTCGATCAGGGCGACAGGTGCATCGTCCAGTTCGAAGGAGTCGGACTTGTGGATGGCAGCGGCACGGTGACGTTTCAGATCGTCCTGCATGAAAACGGCAGGATCGAGTACTTCTACAAGACCCTGACTGGAACGTTGGACAGTGCCACGGTGGGCATTCAGAACCCCTCGCGGGACATCGGGGTCACGGTGGCGCACGACGCCCCGTATTTGAAGAATCAACTCGCGGTCCAGATCGTTCCCGAAGTCCGCTGGTTCGGAGTCACCCCGCTTTCAGGCACGCTCGCAGCAGGCCAGGGGGTCGATTTGGAGGTGGTCTTCAAGGCCACCTTGCTGACTTCCGGTCTCCTGGAGGGGGGCTTGACCGTCGATCACGATCATCCCGACCAGGCTGGGATTGAGGCTGCGGTGACGATGAGGGTGAATCCCGGGGCGCCATCGGTAGTGCTGGTCGAGCCGGTCGCTCCCACGGTGGCACTGCAATGGCAGACGCTGGCTCTCAAGGCGGAAGCGGAGGACGAGAGCGGTATCATCACGAGGGTGGAGTTTTATGCCGGTACGACCAAGGTGGGCGAGGACAGCACCGCCCCCTACCAGTTGAACTGGAGCAACCTGCCCGTCGGCACATTCCAGCTCACGGCTCGCGCTTATGATGATCTGGGTACGCCGGGAGATTCCCAGGCGGTGACCTTACAAGTGTTGGCAGACACGGACCGCGATGGTCTGGCCGACGCATGGGAGCTGCAGCATTTTGGAGACCTCGTCCACAATGGCGGGGGGGATGAGGACGAAGATCAGAGATCCAATCTCGACGAATACCTTCAAGGTACATCCCCGAGGGACTTTTTCAATGGCGACACCCCGAGAGTGTTGTTGGTAAGTGGAAACAACCAGACCGGAGGGGTGGGGGGCGCCCTGGCTGCCCCGCTGGTCATCAAGGTGACCACGGCAGCCGGGGTGCCCATTGCCGGGGCTCCCGTACGCTACGCGGTGGGAGATGGCAATGGGTCGGTGCTGGGGGCGTCGGGGATTCCGGCCATTTATTCGACCACGACGGATGGGCAGGGCGTGGCCCAGGCGGTTTTCCTGCCTGGAACTAACCCTCTCAATCGGATCATTGCTGGCGTGCTCAGTCAACCGCCTGTCACGGTGTCATTCTCCGCCTACACTTCATCGGGCCTTGCAGGAGGCGGAGGATATGGGGACCCCAATGCCGCGCCCAGTGCTGGAGGGGGGGGCGATGCTCCCGACTTGGACCTGGATCCCACGGATCCCCGGGTCTCAACGCTGACCCTGACGTCTACTGATCGGCTCAACGGCATGACGGAGTGGGATGAAAGTTTCGATCCCACGAAACTGACCATCGAATGGAACACCGTTGTTCCTGGATTGCAATACATCCTGGAGCGGAAGGTGAGCGATGGTCCATGGCAATTCGTTCAACTGGTCTCGGGGTCAGGGACGCTGAGCGTGGCCCAAACGGGGCTGGAGGGCGATACCCGATATCACTACCGCCTATTCACTGTGGTCTCGTTGAATGGCCAGACCTTTGCAACAGAACCGTCGTCTGTGGCCGCTTATGAACCCCCGCTGTTGAGATCTCTCGATGCCAAGAAAAAGATCGCCTTTGCGATTAATCCTGGCATTCGTGACTATGCATACGGGGACTCGGGCTGGGTGCCGAGGCACTACCTCCGTGAAACTGTGACTTGGAACATCTCCGTGGTCAGAGATTTGTGGGGAGTGAGCGAAAGTGGCACTTCGGCGATCTCGGTGGATCTGTTCATTGATGAATTTAACGATTTAAACTACGACCTTTCTTACGAGGGTTCGAGTTCCACATCGACTTACGAGTACGACATCTTTGGCAACTATTCCTCTGATTCCTACTCGGCCACCGTTGACCCGGATACAGGTAATTGGACTGGCCGAAGGAGTATCAGTGTGGATTCTGCGGGGCAACGTCATGACGTGCCATATACGGAATTTAGCATTGAAAGGATCAACCCGACGACGCTTCAAGGCAGTTACCATCTTGATTCTGGCAGCTGGACGGCGACATTAAGTGATGAGTATCCCGTTGCCACATTCATCTCTGATACGCACAATCTGTTGGGTGACTATCCGCAGGAGTGGGACCGAATTCCACTGATTTTGGAGTTCTTCAACGCGCATTATCAACAGTCACTTACTAGCGGTCGCAACCTGCACAGAGAACACAGTTATTACGGTGCAGGCAAAGTTAAGTACAAACTCTCGGCATTTCCCGCTTCAGGGCGTACGGTCAAATGGATGGAGGTGTATGTTGAAGAAGAAAGTGCAGAACCCGAGGAGGAGCGCACTTTTGTTCAGAACATAAGGAGCTGGACCATCAACTCCTCGTCTGCGTCGGAGAGTCCCGAGTACGAGCTGGACGGCACTGTGAAATCAAAAAATGGCCATTTTGAGCTGCGGTTCCTGCCCCGCCTTGAAATTGGAAACGGCGGCTGGGGCGGCCTTGATGAAGATGAATTGGAGCACCCTGTCAGAGTCGGGAAAGGGGAGGACGGGGCATTGATTTTCCACTTGGAAAGAATGGTGTATGACGGCTACAGCCATGTGGTCAACTGGAGCGGCGATGATGACATCGAGATCCATGCTTACCACCGCGCGAGCGGGCAGTGGGTGAAACTCTCCCGTGGTCAGGTGATGACTTACGAGGAATATGGCATGACTTTTCGGGTCTACGTCGGAGAAAATGCCGTGGATGGAGACCGCATTGATTTTTCAATCACCTTCAAGGCCCCGGATGGTACCACCTTGAACACGGAGGCGGCCGCCTTTGAGTTTCAACCTCGCCGCAGCCTGAGTGTGCCGGTGGATGAGTCGGCAGGAGCCAGGTATCGTAAGATCGCGCTCAACGGCCGCCCCCTCCCTGATGGCAAACCTCAAACGGCCAGCGAAGATGACCAGCAGGCGGAGGAGACCTTTGTGGACGCGCTGACCCTCGGGCTGCGCTACAGTTCCACGGACGCCTATGTGCCTACGCCCGGAACCGAACTGCCCCTCGAAATCCGGCGGGATTTTCAAACGGAGATCTGGACGACACGCAGCGGTCTGCGGCCGCATGAACGAGTGGACCGCCCATTTGGCGCGGCCTGGGGCAGCAACCTGGTGTCCGCAGTGCGGATCGTCGAAAGTCCCGGGAACAACTCCAGCACCAACCCTGAGCCCAACTATGCCTATGTGACCGACGAAAACGGCTCCACCTTCCGGTTTGCCATCTACCAGGAAACCGTCGGTGGGGTGTCGTTCACCAGGTTCTTCCCGATGCCGACCGGGCGGCACGAAAAGGCGGCTTACCTGGCCAGTCTGGCGTTTGAGGACGATCGGCTCGTCTTCAGGAAGAAGTTTGGTTCGGTGCTGCGGTTTGAAGCCACCAGCCTCCTCCATGAAGTGGCGCAGGACCGGCTTGCGGGTCATGGCGCGAAGGAGAAGACCACCTACTACCGCCTGGCCACGGTCACCGACCGGCTCGGGCAGTCCCTCTCTTATGACTATGAGACCCTGGAGACTCTGGTGCCGAAGGTCATCAGTGTGGACGGTCGCGCCGATCAGGCCCTCTTCATCCAGCAGAATGCCAACGGCCTGGTGACAGCCATCTGGGACCCCAACTGGAACAAGACCCAGTACAGCTACGTTCATGACAACACCAGGAATGTCTGGCTCCTGCAAAAAATCACTGCGCCTGATGGGGCGGAGACGCAGTTCACCTACGACTTTGCGCAAGAGGCCGATCTTACGCCAAGGTTGCCGGAAATCACTGACCCAGGCACAGTGCACATCCACTGCGACCTGGCCTCGGTGCAGGACCCCAATGGGAAGGTGTATGGCTTCGAGTACCGGTACAACCATGACGGGACCAACACCGGTCGAGGGAAATACAATTTCAAGTGGGACAGCGACAACCCCGAGCTCGCCGGGTACTACGCCACCACAGGCCATCCGCGCCAGGTGAAGAAGGTCACCTTGCCTGACGGGGCAGGTTTGACCGAGTTCGAGGACTTTTCGAAGGTCAAGATCGAACGAGACCCCCAGGGCAAAGCCCGGCTGACGGCAGACAGCTTGCGCAAAACCCGCGTGATCGACGCGGAGGGCCACGCCCGCACCTACCAGTGGTCCGATGGGGTGGTCCATGAGGTGGACACCTTCCGGGAATACTTCCCCTCCCAGGACGTCAGCGACCCCAAGATTGTCTATTTCACGACCATGGCTGTGACCCACGAAGGTTACGGCACGGAGACCTTCCAGTTTTCTGAGGAAGCAGGTATGGCGCTGAACAGCAGCACGGACCTTTCTGGCAATACGACGACCTTTGCTTTTGGTGATGCCTGGGCGGCCCCGGTAAAGTACAGGCAGATTCTGCCGCTCAGCACCGGGTTGAACGGGTTCTATGAAGATCCTACCTCCCAGACCAATGCGCTGGGCAAAACCAGGTCCTTCAGCTACGACAGCCGCCGGATCATGACCCAGGTGGTGGATGAAGAGGGGCAGCGGACGGTCTATGATACGGATGCCCTCGGTCGGCGGACCCAGGAGTCCGTTTATTCCAGCACCAACACCCTGGTGCAGCAGACCGCCTTCGAGTATGGAGACAGCCAGTTCCCCGGATTCATCACTCGAAAGACCGTGAAGTCTCTGGCAGGAGATCCTGCGTGGGCCGGAGACCTTGTTACTGAGTATGTTCCTGATGGCGCAGGCCGGGTGGCGCAGGAAATCGTGGCCCCGAGCGGCCTGGCTCTGACCACGACCACCACCTACCTGCCCAATGGCAGCAAGCGATCGGTGACCAATCCACGCGGGCATACGACGTGGTTCCACTATGACAAACGCAACCGGCTCATCGGGGTGGAGAACCCGGATGCCACGGAAAAGGAAATCGCCTACGACAGCCGGGGCAACAAGGTCCGGGAGGAGGACGAGAATGGCCATGCCACCTTGTTTGAGTACGATGGCTTGAACCGCGTCATCAGGCAGGCTCGTGACATGAACGGCAATGGCGTGATTGACGCCCCGGATCTGGTCACCCAGCAAGCCTACAACGCTGTCGGCTCGGTGACGACCTCCACCGACTCACGTGCCAAGGTCACCACCTATGTGTATGACGGGCTGCAACGGCTCAAGGAGCAGCATGCCCCCATGAGCGCCACCACGCTCTTTCAGTACGGAGCCAACAGCGGTGGCAGCGTCTTTGACTCCACGCCCTTCAAACCCACGCGCAGCGAAGACCCCAGGGGATATGTCACCGGTGTCACCTACGACGCCCTCTACCGGGCGGTCGAGACGCGGACAGGTTATGGCCCGGGCGCGGTGGCGATTACGACGACGGACTACGATGACGTGGGCAATGCCATCGAGGTGACCGATCCGCTCGGCAAGCACATGTCGACCGAGTACGATGCGCTCAACCGGCCGGCGCAGGTGACCTTCGATGACGCCACCTTCCAGAAGTCGTTCTACACTTCCACAGGTCTCAAATGGAAAGCCCAGGATGAGCTGGGAAGGACCACCGCGACGGAGTATGACCGGGCTGCCAGAGCGGTGAAGGTGACCCTGCCTCCAGTGTTCAACACCGCCACCGGCCTTACAGAGTCGCCCGTCGTGCGGACCGAGTACGATGAAGCAGGCAATGTGTCCGCCACCATCAACGCCCTGGGGCGGCGCTGGGAGTATGAATACGACAATCGCAATCGGAAGGTGTCCGAAAAGCATCCAGAGGTGTGGGATGCGGAAACGGCTGCTTACGTCCACCCTACCATTGAGACCGACTATGACGACGTGGGGAATGTCGTCCAGGTCGTGGATGCCCGCGGTTACCCTGCGAACAACACCTACGATGAGGCCAACCGGATGCTCACCCACAAAGGGCCGCTGGTGACCAAACCAGACAACACTACCGCACGTCCTGTCACCGTCACCACCTATGACAAGAGCGGTCATGTGCTCACGGTCACAGACCCCAACGGCAAGGTCACCACCAACACCTATGACGACCTCGGGCGGCTGGAGACCACCACCGATGCGGAAGGCATGGTCGTGACCAACGAATATGACAAGGTCGGCAACCGTACGGCGGTGATCGATGGCAAGAACCAGCGCACTGAGTTTGAATACGATGGGCTCAACCGCAACACGGTCATCCGTGATGCCTTGAACCGGGAGACGGTGTTCGTTTACAACAACGTCAACAAGACCGCCCGGGTGGATGCCATGGGCCAGCGCACGGAGTACGGCTACGATGACCGTCACCGGCTGGAGACGGTCACCTACGTGGGACGCACGGCCGACAACCGGAGCTATGACTACGACGCGGTGGGCAACCTCCTTGGAGTCTCCGAACCCGGCAAAGCTGGCAAGGCTGACGTGGCCTACACCTATGATGCACTCAATCGTCCGCAGAGCGAAACTTCCGGCGGGGTGACCCACCAGTACCGCTATGACCTGGCAAGTAACCGCACCCTGGTAACCTACGGGGGCACAGGCCGGGAGATTGTGAGCACCTATGACGCGCTCAACCGGCTGGCCACGATGACGGAAAATGGCCGGATCACCAGTTATGCCTACAATGCAGTCGGGGCGGTGTCCATCCGCAGCCTGCCCAATGGCGATGCCACCACCACCCTCTACGATGCGCTCAATCGGGCGACCCAGATCCAGGGGATGACCGCTGCGTCCGGCCTGCTCTACACGCAGACCATGAAGCACGACCTGGTGGGCAATGTGGCCCAGGTCTCGGAAGTCTATCCCTCCGGTCTGGCCAATCGCACGGTGGTCAACACTTACGACGACGTCTATCGCCTCGTGACCGAGTCCACGACCACGGCAGGCAGTGGAACCGTGAGCGTGACCTATGGGTACGATGACGCCAACAACCGCTCGCAGAAGATCGTGACGGGCGGCCCTACCCCAGGTACCACGGATTACTCGTACAATAGCATCAACCAGCTCACCGGGTGGACAGACGGCACAAGTACCGTCAGCTACACTTATGACCTCAACGGCAACCGGGCATCCCGTACCCAGGGGGCGAACGGCGATGCCCTGGCTTGGGACTATGAGAACCGCTTGGTGAGCTTTGACAAGAACACGGGAGAAGGGCAGGGGCTCTACTCCTTTGTGTACGACTACCGCACCCGGCGGATCGAGACGGTCAAGGATGCGGTGCCAGCGACGAAGTTTGTGTTCAGCGGTGGCACCTCGGTGCAGGAGTTCGATGGCGGCGTGCTCTCCGCAGAGTTGGTTCGCGGCAGCGACATTGGCGGCGGTGTGGGCGGGTTATTGTACTCCCTGCGGTCTGGGACGCCCAGCTACACGCACTACAACGCCCGTGGCGACGTAGTGGCCAAGACCGACGGCGTGGGAGCCCTGACCTATCAGGCCGCCTACGAAGCCTGGGGCGAGATCAAGGCGGAGTCCGGCAGTACCCAAGACCGCCAGAAGAGCAACAGCAAGGACCGGGATGTGCCGGGGTATGCCAATGAAGGGTTCCGGTACCGGGATCTGGAGACAGGAGTGTTCCTGTCAAAGGACCCTGCGGGGTTTGTGGACGGCCCCAACGTTTATGCTTACGTCCGGCAGAATCCTTGGACGAGCTTCGATCCAGATGGATTGTTCCTGAAGTACCTCGTCGACAAATTTGACGAGCATGTCGCGGAGCCTTTCGCCGACAAGGTGTCAAGTCTGTTGTCCGACGAGACTTGTGTTGCGTTGAGTGAAAACAAGTCGTTCCAGATAGCGGGTCAATCTGCGAAAATCGTTCACGCGACTTCCAAAGGAGCCCTCGACGCTCTTGCGCCTGGAAGCGCGACAGCGGAGGCGTTGGAAAACCTTGCAATCAGAGGAGAAGGAACCCTCCTGGACGTCGCCAAGGCCGGAGTCGACGACTTTGGTGGCAAGAAGCTGAAGATTGCAATGGCTGCAGGGGTAACCGTAGCCTCCCTTGCTGAAGGTGATGGGATGGGTGCCTTGCAGGCGGGAGCTGAGGGGTTGACGGAAATATTTGTCAAAGGCGGCAAGAAAGCCACAAAAGGGGGAATCGACTATCCGCTGAAGAAACCCCCAGGTGTGTCAGATGCTGATTGGAACGCTAAGCTGGCTGCTATGAATGAACAAGCCGCAGCAGGTAAGGCAAAAGTAGTGCACAGTCCTGTGCGGGATGGAAAGGCACAGAAGCAAGCCAGACAGCAAGGAATGATTGAAGATGGACACGACGCCGATCATGCGCTTGATTTACAGTTTGGCGGTGCTGATGACATCGGGAACATCCGGTCAACGCCAAGCCGTGTGAACAGGAGCGTAGGCGGGCAAGGCCAAGGACGGAAGCAGCATCCAGATGGAACCCCAATTGACCGATTCGTTGATGATGAGTGAAATCGAAGACCACCTTGCACCAGTCCTGCGGTATCGGCGCCCCCCCTCTGGGGAGGTTCCTCAGGATGTCGTGGGATATGAGTGTCCGAAAGGACTGATTACGCTACTTGGAGTTGCTGATGGCTTCATCACAGGCGATGGGTTGTTCCGAGTTTTTGGATTTGGACATGATGATCAACTCCCGAGTCTAGAACAGTGGAACCGGTCGGAATGGAAGCAGGCTTACGGTCCACTTGCTCACGGAATTGTGTTCATCGCTGAGGATGTTTTTGGAGACCAATACGGCTACGATTTTCGCGGTAAGCGCCAGTTTGTGAAGTTTTATTGCGAAGGCGGTGAGATCGAGGCTTTGGAAGGCGGGATCAATTGGTTCATCGAGGCTTTGGTTGACCCTTTTGGCTCCGGTGCTCTTGATGGTGAACTGATCAAAGCTGTTCGGCTTCGCGGCAAATGGCCATCACATAAGGAGCATCTAGCATTTAAGTTGCCGCTCATAGCTGGCGGTGATCGAACCGTTGACAATCTTGAGGTTGAATCTGTGGACCTTCATCTTGGTATACTCGCACAACTCAGCAGGCAAAATCTCGATCAAGTTGATGGCACACCTATCGCTCACTTCAAAAGTGAAAAGTGACAACCCAAAGCAGGCCGTGCCAACAGCCTGCTTTCGCAAAATAAGCACCAAAACAGGCTCCTCGTGAGCGGAGGCTTTGTGGGCATGCTCTCTTACCATCCGAACGCATCAACACACGGTCCCGCCACCATCCAGTGTTGGTCCCCGGCAACCATTGGGGAGGGTTAAAGCGGTCTATTTCAACCTGCCTCTTGCACACGAACCAGGTTAGACACGCGACTTGTCTGGCTATGTCATGCGCAACTTGCCTGTGGGTCGGCCATCGTCAACCACCGGTTCTCATGGCGAGGGGGGCGCAGCAAGCGACGATGCGATTGATCCTCCAGCTTTGCGTTGTGCTGTTGCTGTTTATTGGCGTGGGAAACCACGTCTGGGGCAAAATGGACGTGGGCGAAAAAGCTCGATGGGGATTTCGACTGGAGTCTGCCACAACCAAGTGGCAAGGCTCCGACGAGACGGCAGGAGGATCGGAGCCATATCAGAAGAATTTCGGCCTGGCAGCAGGACCCCGCGACGGTGAGGGGGTGTCTTGAGTTGTCATCTGGTGCGCGATTCTGGTCTGGCTAAACAACCCTATTTGTCCAAGACTCCGCGGTGGTGGTGGCCGGGTGAGGCCGCAAGAAGCGCCTGACGATCCGCAGGATTCGTCAAGCCGACGAGGCGCGGAATACGATGCTATAGATGAACCAACAATGGGAGTGGGGGTCACTCCTGGGAGGACGTTTGCCATGCATGTCTTGTGTCCCACGGATTTTTCGGAGTCTGCCCAAGGGGCGGCAGAGGTGGCTGCATTGCTCGCGGCCAAGATGAAGATGCCCCTCAAACTCCAGCACAGCGCCCCGGATGCGGTCGTGAGTGTGGAAATGCCGATCATCAGTCAGATTGAGGACCGGGCAAAGGCTGCGCTGGAGGAAGAGGCGGGGAGGTTGCGGGCGCTCGGCGCGGAGGTGGAGACGGATCTGCACTTTGGCAGGGCAGTGGATGATGTGGTGCTGGGGACCCATCAGGAAAACACCCGGATGGTGGTGTTGGGGTCAGCCGGTCGTGGGATGGCGGGCCGCTGGCTCACTGGAAATGTGGCCGAACGGGTGGCCGAGGCGGTGCCAGTGCCGACGCTGGTGGTGAGGCAGCCAGCTCCACTGCTGAAGTGGTTGCGTGAGGGGACTCCTCTGAAAATCCTCTGTGGGGTGGATTTCTCCATCTCGGCAGATGCCGGGCTTTTGGCCGTCAAATCCCTTGCCAAAGTGGCCCCCTGCGAAGTGGACGCTGCTTTCATCGAATGGCCTCATGACTGGCCCTGGCAGGAGGGCGGAGAGGGCAACCCGGAGGGGGATGCTGAGTGGAAGGAAACGATGGAAAGCCATCAGCGCGATCTCTGGGAGCGGGTCGGCGGCCTGCTTGAGGGGGTGCCCGTGCGGGCGCATGTGCGTGGGACGGGGGGCAGGCTCGACTACGAGTTTGTTCGACTGGCGGAGGAATTGGCAAGTGGATTGCTGGTGGTAGGGGCTCACCAGTGGCATGGGTTGCAACGGCTGCGGGGCCCCTCTTTCTCTCGTGGGGTCCTTGGGCAGGCGGCTCGGAACGTATTGTGTGTGCCTCTGGCCTCCTACACCCCTGACTTTTCTGTTTCGCCCGTGCGTAGCGTGCTGGTGGCGACGGACTTTTCTCGCAACGGAAACGCGGCACTTCGTTTTGCCTACGGCATGCTGGAAAATGGCGGAAGTATCCACCTCTTTCACGTGGCACCTCTTGGCAAAGGGGACGCTGTGATCCTGGAGGATGGGGCTGCGCACTCCGTAGCGGAGGAGGCGCGGCTCTTGGCATTGGTACCCAAGGAGCTGGCCTCACGCTGGCTGAGAGTGGACGTGAAGTCCGTCCACCGTCACGATGTGGCAGGAGCGATCTGCGAAGAGGCGGAACGGCGCCGCGTGGATCTCATCTGCATGGGCACCCGCGGGCACACAGGCGTGGTGGCAGCGGTCTTGGGATCCGTGGCACAGGCGGTGCTCGCCCACTCGCGGATTCCCGTTTTGGCGGTGCCGGCCCGTGAGGGCTGACGATTCGCAGGGCTCATTCCTCGACCGGCAGGGAGGCGGATCTGGCTTCCAGCATGCTCATGGCGCGGTCCACAATACCTTCGACTGGCCACAATCGACCTGCGCCTTCATAGCCACAGGCCAGCATGCCTTCATCCGGGCCGATAAACTTGACCCCGCGGCTCTTCAAGGTGCTCACATTCTGCTGAGTGGCCGGGTGGGACCACATATGCCCGTTCATGGCAGGAGCAATGAGGACGGGAGCGAGCGTGGCGAGGGCGATCGCGGAGAGGGCGTCGTTTGCAAAGCCGTGCGCCAGGGAAGCCAGCGTATTCGCCGTGGCCGGGGCAATCAGGAGAAGGTCGGCATGATCGGCCAGATGAATGTGCCCCGGCCGCCAGCTTTCTTTCTCATCAAACAGGCCCGTCACCACAGGGTTGCGTGACAGAACTTGAAGGGTGAGAGGGGTGATAAATTCTTGAGCCCCGGCGGACATGATGCACGTGACCTTGCAGCCACGCTTCACAAGCTGGCTGGAGAGATCTGCCGCCTTGTAGGCGGCGATGGAGCCGGTGACACCCAGGAGGACATTTTTCATCAGGGCAGGAAACTAGCGTGAAAGGTCTTGATTGCCAAGTACGCTGGAATTCGACCGGTGGGCTGAGTGTGATTTCGTGCTGGAAATGCCGCGCCCATGGTGGAAATAGCCTGTTCCCGATGACCACCCCCCCAATGGCAACTTCCCTCATCCGTCTGGTTGTTTGTTTTGCGCTGCTGGCAACCCAGGGTCTCCAGGCGGCCAGTTATGACCTCACCATGGAGCAGGAGGTGCGGCTGCGAAAGTTCGTGCCCCGCGCCTATGCCAAGTTGCTGCGTCGTCAGCCCGTTCACGCGATCTGTATCGGTGACAGTGTGATGAACATGCAAAGCAACGACGCCGACAATGGCAACGCCCTAAAAGCATGGAGCGGTGTGTTCCTCCAGGAACTGGCAGACCAGTTCGCCTACACAGGCGGGCTCCGCCTCATTCGTCCCCCCAAGGGGCAGCCGGAGAAGATGCACTCCCTGCAGGGGCCGGAGATCACGCTTCAGAACTTCTCCCGTGGCGGTCGTCTCATGCTGCACGCGACCCAACCCCTCACGACGGTGGCTTTTGAAAACAAGCCTGACATCGTGATCGTGAGCTACGGCATCAATGATGCCAACTCTGGGCTCCCTCTGGAGGTGTATCGCAGCTACGTGCAGCAAGTGGTGAATCTGGTCGCGGCCGAGAAGTCAGACCTGATTCTCTGTGGTCCCACCGTCATCATGAGCGATGTCCCCGAGCAGGGGCTGGCCCACACCCGCCCCTACGCGGATGTGATGCGGGAGGTGGCAGAGGCCAACGGGGTCTTCTTCGCAGATTTGGGAGATCTCTCCTGGCTGCTCAAGGTGGATGACCGCAAGTCTCCACTCGGTCCGCCCAAAAAGCCCAAAACGGATCCCGCCGCCGCAGGCAGCCCCGGGACTGCGACAGCGCCCACTGCCGCCGCGCCACCAACCGTGGTGCCGCCCGTGCCTACCGTGGATGGTAATCCACCGCCTGCGCCGCTTCCGGCACCCAAGGTGGAGAACCCCGTGGCCAAGGACTACGATCCAGATCCAGACAAGATCGCGATGCGACTTTTCCAGCAGGTGGTGGATGCGATGAAGCAGCGCTTCCAGATGGTAAATCCTCCAGACTGGCTGCATCCGAATAGCGTCACCCAGCGAGCCCTGGGCAAGAGGGTGTTTGCCGAGCTTCTAAACGGGCCCCGGCCGGTGCCTTGGGAAGTGGGCGGTGCCACGGCGAATCTGGTGAGCGGCGGCAAGTGCGAGCTGGCCTGTCGGTTGGAGAATCCAACCCTGGAGGAGCGGACCTACACAGTCCTGCCCTTGGTCACTTCTAGCCTGCGTCCCCTGGATGCCCCCTCACGTGTGACTTTGAAAGCTGGCAAAAAGGCGATGGTAAACATTACCTACGAACGGAGTGCCGCTCCTGATCCCGCCTCGGGCGGAGGGAGGATGGATTTACTCCCCAGTCAGGACTACTACCTCCGCCTGCCGGTGGTCATCACCAGCGGCGACACTGTCCGGATCGAAGTGGTGCGGGCCACGATGACGCCTGTGGCGTTGGTGTGGAACACAGGGGTGCTGTACAATCAAGAAAATATCGCAGAGCTCACTGGCCGCCTTATCAACACGAGTGCCCAGCCAGTGGATGGGAAGTGGGAGGCCAAATGGTTTGGGCAAGCGTGGGGTGGGGCCTTCAAGGCCGTCCCTAAGGGCGAGCACCCCCTGGCCATCCCGGTCAGGCTGCCTACGGGTACCAATGCCCCGGGACGCCAGAAAGGCACCCTGGCCGTGACTGTGAGCGTCGGCGGACAAGTCTTGAAGTTTGACCGCGAGATCGAGCTGGTGCGCAATCTCGGGCTCAAGGAAACGACGGTGTTGCTGAGCCCGGCGGCCTACGTGCGAGACCAGGTTGTGACGCCTCCGATCCCGGGACCTGCGGCTCCGAGTGTGGCCTTCCGTGCGGATGCGGACTCGAACGCCCTCTATCTTACCTGGGATGTCTTTGGCCTGAATCTGCAGGACAATCCCGGTGGTGGCGGGGCGTTGCAGGTGGATTTGAACCTCGACGCCCGCAGTTATGGCAAACGGCTCACGCGCGGTACCACGGATGTCATCCGGGTGGCGGCTGCGGCTGCTGACGGCGACGCCAAAGTTGGGCCTCTGCCTCCATGGGTGTTTGGCACGGGATATGGCATGTTCTTTGACGAGAAGGCGGTGAAGGCCCGTCTGACAAGCCGCCCGGATGGTTCAAGGAGATTCACCATGACGGTCCCGCGGTCTTATCTTTATCTGCATGAGTGGGCCATGGGCAATGGCAATAGCCAGGTCGGCGTCAACACCCAGTTCTCCCTCTGGCAGGCCAACGAGGCGGGGACTGGCGGAAGCTATCTGCCCTTCATCCTGACCAGCAACGGCCGCTACCGTGACGATGCTGAGTCGCTGGCGGTGCTGGAGCTCACGGACAAGCCGACGTCCCGTTGGACGGTACGTTTCTACTAGGTTCATTTTGGGGGCTGCCCGGCCTCCGTTTATCAATCGTTCTCTCCCTTCCATCCACCCACCTGTGTCGCGATCATCCTCCTCCGAGCGCAAGAGCAATCTCAAATCCGGCTTCAAAGAAGAGGCGGGCTTTTTTATCAAGTACCTGAAGCCGCATGCGTCGGTGTTCATTCCGGCGTTATTTGTGCTGATCATCACCGCACTGCTGACGCTGGTGCTTCCGGAGTTCATGGGCAAGATCGTGGCGCGAGCCGTGCCCGCTCATGGTGAGGATGTGGGACAGGCGTTGCACACGATCAATCACTACGCGCTGCTCATCGGCACGGTGTTGGGAGTGCAGGCTCTGCTGGCTTTCTGGCGCATCTTCTTCTTCAGCAAGGCAGCGGAGCGGGCGCTTGTTCAGGTGCGGCTGGACACCTTCAGCCGGATTTTGAAGCTGCCGATGGCTACGCTCCAGGCCCGCCGGGTGGGAGAATTGGGCTCCCGGCTGGCGAATGATGTGGAGGTGATCCGGGAGACACTTGTTTCCACGATCCCTCAGATCATCCGCCATAGCATCATGCTGGTGGCGGGGATTGTTCTTGTCTTCACGAAGTCGGTCAAGCTCTCCCTCTTCATGCTGGCCTGCATCCCGGCCGCCGTGCTGCTGGTGGCCATTTTTGGTGCCAGGATCCGCAAGGTCTCCCGCATGGCGCAAGATGAGCTGGCCGCGAGCCAGGTGGTGGTGGATGAGAGCCTCACCAGCATCACCAGTGTGAAGGCCTTTGCCAATGAGACCCAGGAGATCGGGCGCTATCACGGCTTCCTGGAAAGCTTCCTGAAGGCGGCCATGCGTGGGGCCTGGCTGCGGGCCGCGTTCGTAGCGTTTATCATCTTCGTTTTCACCAGCGTCCTCACGTTGTGCATCTGGTTCGGGGTACGCATGGTGATCAACGGAGAGATTGATCGCGAGCGTTTCATCCAGCTCACACTGTTCACGGCGGTCATGAGCGGTTCCATTGCCACGCTGCCAGAGCTGGTCTCCCAGCTGCAAAAGGCGGTGGGTGCCCTGGAACGCGTGCGGGAGATTCTGGAGGAGCCTGAGGAGAATCTCCGTCCCGACGAATCGGTGCGTCTGCACGGCGACATCGCCATGCAGGGCGTGTGGTTTCACTATCCCTCCCGTACTGACACCACGGTGCTGGCAGACTTCAACCTGGAAGCAAAGGCGGGGCAGAAGATCGCGCTCGTGGGTCCCAGCGGTGCTGGGAAGAGCACGGTGGTCAATCTGTTGTACCGCTTCTACGAGCCTGAGAAGGGCGAGGTGCTGTTGGACGGTCGTCCGGCCCGGGACTATCCGCTGGCGGCCCTCCGCAAAAACTTCTCGCTGGTTCCTCAAGAGGTGCTGCTCTTTGGCGGTTCCATTCAGGAGAACATTCGCTATGGCCGGCCAGATGCGACAGATGCGGAAGTGGTGGAAGCGGCCCGCCAGGCCAATGCGCACCTGTTTATCGAGAAGCTGCCAGAGGGCTATCAGACCCTGGTGGGCGAGCGTGGCACCCAGTTAAGCGGAGGGCAGCGCCAGCGTGTGGCCATCGCCCGTGCCATTCTGGCCAATCCCGCTGTCCTGGTTCTGGATGAAGCCACGAGCAGTCTGGATGCCGAGAGTGAACGTCTCGTCCAGGAGGCTCTGGACAAGCTCATGGCCAATCGCACCAGCATCATCATTGCCCACCGCCTGAGCACGGTGCGCCGGGCGGACCAAATCCTGGTGATGAGCGGCGGCACCGTCATCGAACGCGGCACCCATGATGAACTTTATGCGCGGGAGAACAGCTTGTACCGCACGTTGGCCAAGTTGCAGCTGGAGGAGTGAAGGGAAGGTGAGGAGTTACACGTTATGGGTTATGGGTGGTTTGAGTTCCAAAGGCAGTTGTCAATCAATTAACGGCTAACATCTAACCCCTAACTCTTCCCCATGCCCCTCCCTCCGCTGATCTGGGATTCCGTGGACGCGGAGGCCGTGCCGCCGGAGGGGATGGACCTATTGTGGTCCACGGGCTGGCGGCATTTTGGGAGGCAGTTCTTCCGGTACAGCGTGGCGGAGCATGCTGGCCAGTGGCAGGGCATTGTACCGCTGCGGATTGATCTGCAGGCTAGCTCGCTCAGCAAGAGCCAGCGCCGGGTGCTGAGAAAGAATGCCGACCTGACCGTAATCTGGACGTCGGTACGGGTTTCTGAAGAGACCGTGGCGATGTTTGACCGGCACAAGGCCCGTTTTAAAGAGAATGTCCCGGAATCGCTGGCCTGCTTTCTGGGCGAAATTCCCGAGAAAGGACCGTGTCAATGCCTCGAACTCCAGTGTCGTTTGGGAGACAGGCTTATCGCCGTGAGTTTTGTGGATGTCGGACATCGTGCCGTCTCCAGTGTGTACGGCATGTTTGAGCCAGATGAGTCACGCCGGAGTCTGGGCATCTTCACCATGCTGCTGGAGCTGGAATGGGCGCGACAGCAAGGGTTCCGTTATCACTATCCTGGCTACGCCATGACTGGCCCCAGTCACTACGACTACAAGAAACAGTTCAACGCAATGGAGGGCCTGGACTGGGAGTCAGGGGAGTGGCGTCCCCTGGATAAGGACGGTTTTGAGAGAAAGGATTAACAAGATTTTTGAAGGATTAACAGGATGGAGTGCAGGATTTGGTTGGTCGGATTTAGACATTATCTGGAGATTGGACAAGGTGAGTCTGTGCGGGAGTTGGATATGTCTGTGTGTTCAAACTTTAGTCTGTCGCAGCTTCGGAAGTGTTGGCTTCGTGCATCGCGATTCCGCTAAACACTTCAACGTGAAACTGGGCGATCACTTCCAACATCTGGCCGTGAAGTCCGGCGTGGATGCCTTCTTGGGCCTGTAGTTTCATGGCCGATCCCAAGGCTTCGCCGTCGGCGAAACAAATTTCGGCATGGTAGGGCAAGAGCTTGGACCGGGGAGGCTGGCCGTTGTTTCGGGCCAAGTGAAAGTCCACCGCCCGGGACTCTTTGCACAGTTTGGAGAGGAAGGCGGCCACGGCCCCCAGTCCTTGTTGTTCGGGTATGTCCTCCTTGAAGCTGAACCAAACGTGAAAGTGGGTCATGGGAATGGAACCAGTACCTCTATCACAAGAAATCGGCCTTGATGTGATCCAGGTCAAATGGGGTTATCCCATGTTCAACCGCGAAGACGGTGTCGGCCTCCCTCAGATTTGCTGCATGGTGCCCGCGAGCACGGATGTGCAGGTCAAACAGGGTGTGCAGATCCGGTTTGCGCAGTTGTGCAAGCGTTCGCAACATGAGGGAAACGCCACGCAGGGAACTTTGCACATTGTTGTAAACGCGAGGGTGTTGGGTGAGGGCAATATCCGCCCAGATGACCTTCCCATCCACGATGTCAAAAATGGCGGGCAGGCAAATGCGAGTGTTGGCGGCGACATCCACTTTGTCCACCACGGTGGAGGGTTCAAAGATCTCGCCGGAATTGGGAGCAGAACGCGCCATCCAACCGGCAAAACACTCTGGGAGCTCGCAGTAGGGCTGTTCCGTGAAACTGTGCAGGCTCATGACGATGTAGCGCACGCCCTTCTGGCGGCACAATTCTGGGGTGACATCAATGAACTCTGCTGCTCCGTGTGGAGCATCCACGATGTCGCCGCTGTGGTGTCCGCCGAAATTCTTCAAGCTGTAGTAGCTGAGCAAGTCAACGTATTGGAATTTCTCATCGTACATCGTGGCGGATAGGTCGATGTCCACCCGGCTCCGGCCGTTCTTCCACCAGATGAAGAAGCGGAGAACCTCCCCGTCAGGTAAAGACAGCCGGCTGCCGCGTACCAGGGTCCGGAGCGATTTGGAGGCTGATCGCAGAGCGAAAGGGACTTGGTAGTCCTTCAATTCGGGATCGAGGTAGCAACGGCCCAGTGGTGGCAGTCTCGCGTAGTGCTGGAGCAGGGCTTCATCGCAGATGGCGACGAGCTTCTCCGTGATGGCTACAGGAATGGGAGGGAGAGGCTCTGTGGTGGCAAAAACGTTCGCAAGGGTGCCCTTCGGGAAAAAAGTTCTCAGCGGGGCAGGGGAGTGGCGATGGCGGAAATGGACGAGACACTGGAGCAACACGGAAGTGGAAACTTCGTGTGCGTGCTGTCTGAACGCAGTCACCACCTCGTCTGGTGACGAGCTGATTCTAACCAGGTGATCCAGCCTGCGAGCAAACTCGCCCGGTCTTGTCCTGAGCAGCTGGAGAAGACCAGGAACATCACGGTGGAGAAGTCCTGCCTCCAACGCGCTGTTAAGCGTGAATGAGGGCAGATTGTTCCGTAATACATCGAACGCCTTCGCGGTTTCCGGAAAACGTGAGGCATGCTCGCCGGGATGGAGACGCTCTCCCAACCGGATCCATCGGGGCTTCCACCGCAACATATCTTCGACCCGATTCGGGAAGCTTTCCAGCCATGTGAGGAACTTCAATCGCAAGCGACGGCCGATTTTGCCAAATCGAACCGGCTTTGCCAACGAGACATCTCCTCCGCTCAGCGCCACTGCCAGGCGCAACACATCTGTAGCGGTCTTCATCCGACTGTCGAGATAAGCGATCCCAATGGAGGTGTGTTTCACCAACTCTGAGCCCAGGTAAGCGAGGTTTTCCCGGGAGGTGACACAGGCTGGCAGCAGTGGAAGCACCTTGTCGCCGTACTGAGACGCCAGCCAGGCGATGTCCTCTCTGTCCTGGGGGGAGTACGCGACACGGGAGCGCATGAGTTCTGCCATCGCCTGATTGAAATCGGCCGTATCACCCAGACGGATGATGCGAAGGGAGGGGCGATCCTGCAGAGGAGGCCGTGACTCGGCGGGGAGTTGCTGCCGGTCCAGCGTCCAATAGTATATGACAGCGCGGAAGTAGAGCTCCGCTTCTTCCATCTCCATGACTTGCGCGGGGAAATTGGGGTAGAACGGCTCGAACGGATGATGGGCACCTACCAGGATCTGGAGGTCATGGGTCAGGCGGAGGTAGAAATCTTCCACTTTCGCGGGTGAAAGGTTTTTCAATTCACGAATGACCTCCTCCGAGAGGAGATAGCCGAGAGACTCAAGATTCTTCTGGAGCGCGGCGAGGACGGGCAGGGGCGTGGTGCCGCCATCGGTTGCAGGAACCGTCACCTTGCTACGGCGCCGGATGTAGATGGAGTTCATAGCTGGCGAAAAACAGGAGCCCCGGTCGGCTGGTGTGCCGCCGGGGCGCTGAATAGGGCGGAAAGCGAGGACCCTAGGGTTTCGAAGGTTAGAAGGAAGGATCTTCAGAGCCGCCGTGAAAGGAATACTTCGCCAGCGTGGTGATTGCAAGCTTATGGCGCAAACATCCGGGGGGCCTGACTGGGGAGTCAGGACCAAAAAAATAGAACCCGTTGTTGCTTGGGTATAGGAAAGAACAAGTGGCCCCCTGCGAGTTGAAGCAGGAGTGCCATGGCTCAGCCCGCCTCAGCGAGGGCTTCCCGGGGCTGACGCAGGCTCGGGCAGATGTCAGCTACGGGGCGGACCTCAACGGTGAGGCCAAGGCGCACGCTGGGGCAGTCGCTGGCGATCTCCACCGCTTCTTCCAGGGTGTTCACCGTCAGGAGAAAGTAGCCACCGACAGCCTCGGTGGATTCCACAAAGGGGCCAGCCACCGTGCGACTCCCAGACCGGGAGACGACGCGGCCTGTGCCTTCGAGAGGGTGACCTCCCTCGAGTTTGCCCTGGCTGGAGAGACGCTGATACCACTCATTCCACTGTTGGAGCAGTTCCTGCCGTTGGTCCGGAGAGATTTGGTGGTGGCTGGCGTTGCCACCACGGAAAAGGAGCATGAATCGGGATGAGGGAGGGCTGGTGGTGGAATTCATAGGGTGTGAGCGGTTACAGGTTTCCTCAGAATGACGATCAGACGGGCCCTGGTTGGACAGCCACGAAATGGTTGCATCGGATTTCTGGTTCCGGATGCGCGTGTCTGCAGGAGTGGGAGGGACCAAGTTTAAATAAAATTGCGGTGAATGTCCGAAACGACCGTTCCAGTTCGTCGTGACGATGAAACGCCGGGATCACCGGTTTTTCCCAACCTCATTCAACCAGGAATCATCCCACCCAAGTCCAACCCTACCCTAACCAACCCAATTTGATATGAGCACGAGTAAAGTGGAAGCAGTGCCAAGCGACATGCGCACCGTGACGCCGCACCTCATTTGTGATGGGGCCGCAGACGCGATCGAATTCTACAAAAAAGCGTTCGGTGCCACCGAAATCTGCCGCCTGCCCTCGCCCGAGGGCAAAATCATGCATGCCGCTGTGA
The DNA here is from genome assembly GCF_000172155.1 of Verrucomicrobium spinosum DSM 4136 = JCM 18804. NCBI lineage: Bacteria > Pseudomonadati > Verrucomicrobiota > Verrucomicrobiia > Verrucomicrobiales > Verrucomicrobiaceae > Verrucomicrobium > Verrucomicrobium spinosum. The sequence continues at coordinate 3,129,163 of NZ_ABIZ01000001.1, forward strand.
AGATCGGCGACTCCATGGTGATGCTGGTTGACCAGTATCCGGACTGGGGCTGCATGGGCCCGGCCGCTCTCAAAGGCTCCTCGGTGACGATTCATCTGCAGGTGGAGGATGCCGACGCTCTCTTCCAGCAGGCGGTGGATGCTGGAGCGAAGGTAATCATGCCGATCGAAGACGCCTTCTGGGGCGACCGCTATGGCAAGGTGGAAGATCCCTTTGGCCATCACTGGTCCATCGCCACGCACGTACGTGATCTGACGCCAGAACAGATTCAGGAGGCCATGAAATCCTCCTCCTGCGCGGGCGAGGCCTGATCGGGAGATGGCTGAAAACCTTGTGCGGCACCTGGGGAAACACGGTGCCGCCATTCTGTTGTCCTCAAGCTTCCAGTTCCGGCAGAAGAGTCTTCACCTTTTCCTCCATTTCATGGGGAGATCTGGCGTACACGCGTGCGGCCTTTCTCTGGATCTTAGACAGCAGCTTCTCCCGTTTCTTCTCAAGGAGCGTGTGAGTTGGCTCATCAACCCCCTGGGTGCGGACGAAGACGTCAATGTCATGCACCTTGCCGAGCAGGGAACTGAGCCTGCGGGTGCGTCGCAACCGACGGGGGTGGCCCAGCCACGCGTGGAGCGCCAGGGTCTGGTAGTAGTGGTCTTTGACGGCCTTCCGCCAAGAGTGCAGTGCCTCCGTGCCGGTATCCTTGTGGCTCCGTTCGAAAGCTTTGTGCCCTTTGCGGTAAGTCTTTGCATAGGCTTCAGCCACGGTTTCCCAGGAAAGGGAAAACAGTCGCAGCCGTCCCAGTCGGTCTGTCAAACTGGATGACTGCCGGGTGAGTTGTTCCATGGGGGGCTCGGTCACCACGGCAGGGCGGACAGATTTGCGGCGGATTTTTCGGCCGTCCGCATCCTTGGGGCAGAGTCCGTCCTGGTCGAGCGATTTCAAGAGTTCGTCCATCACCACCTGATCTCGCTGGGTGGCGACAGTGCGTTTTAGATTCCGGATCGCCCCCTTTAGCGTGGCAAATTGCTCGACGGACAGGGCGGGGCGGGCGAGACGCAGGAGAGCAAAGAGTTTTTTCATGCGTTTGCGAAGCGCATGGATGGCGGTGTCCGGCTGAGTCCGTACCCGGCGGGTATCCTGCTCCGCAAGCGTGGCCATATGCACGAGGAGACGCTTCAGCCACACCGCAGCCTCAGGTGGGGCGGCATGAGCTTTTTCAGAAGTGGAGCACCGGGCGATCACGGGTGTGAGCGGCTGCATTGCCGGAGCGGTGGCCCACCGGATAAGTCAGGCTAACGCCCTTCCCGAGTCAGCAGGAACTGACGTCTCTGAATGCGGGTGGCCCGTATGTGTGCCATCTCCTGGGCTTCGGTCAACTCCCAGCGTCTGTCAGAAACGCCAACTTGCCAGTGGCAGGCGCGGATGAGAACCCGCTGGCCTTGGGGATTGAACCACTCCAGCAGCAGCATGTTTTTGAGCGTGGAGTTGTCGAAAACGAAACACGGGTGGCTCGGTCGGCAGCTTCTCTGCCAGAGCTGGCTGACGCGTCGGGAGGCGGACATCTCGCCAGCCGTCCCCGTCTGATGCGAATGCATTGCAAGCGTGTCTTCCAGACTGGGCTCAGGAAAGGGATTGAAGAAACTGATGCGGCACCCTGCAATGTCGCGGAGGAAATTACCCCGAAGCTCGACGATGACGGGTTCTGAACAACCGATCACCCACAACCGTCCCCGGATATGGTGGGGTACCTCGTTGGAGAGGTAACCGTGTGATACTGGATTGTTCAGGAGAATGTCCATTATAATAACTATAACGAAGCAGAGACGTGCGGCAAGAGAAACTCTTAGCACATATTTAGCTTTGCATGCAAATGCAAATGCCTTCTGACGGGTTGCGCGGTCAGGAAATTTGTCGGACACATGAGCATCGAACTTTTCCGCTGAACTGGATGCCGCTCCCCCTGTCTCTTTCCATCATTTCTTTTAACGAAGAAGCCAATCTCGGCCGATGCCTGGCCAGTGCCGCAGATCTTGCTGAGGAGATCGTGCTGGTGGATTCTGGCTCCAAAGACCGGACCCGGGAGATTGCCGAGTCCTATGGAGCGCGGGTGGTGCACCAGGATTGGCTGGGGCATCGGGATCAAAAGAATGTGGCGCTCAGTTTGTGTACACGCCCCTGGGTGCTGGCGTTGGATTGCGATGAGGAGCTCTCACCCGAACTGCGGGCCAGTATTTTTGAGTTCTTCCAGTCGGGTGAGGCGATCCGCTTTGATGGTGGCGTCTGCAACCGCAAGGTGTGGTTCCTGGGCAGGTGGATCACGCATGGCGACTGGTACCCAGACCGGAAACTCAGGTTGTTCAAGCGGGAGGGCTCGCGATGGGCGGGCAGCCCGGAGCATGATTACATCGAACTGGGCGGGCCCACCGTGCATCTGAAGGGGGATCTGCATCACTTCTCCTTCCCGAACATGAGCCGCTACGTGGACAAGATCAACGGCTTCGCAGATGTGTTCCTCGAACGGCAAAAGGCCGAAGGCAAGCGCTGGTCTCTGGCATCCAATGTTTTCCGACCCTGGTGGCGGTTTGTTCGTGCCTACATCCTGCGCAGGGGATTTCTGGACGGCTTTCCAGGGTTCTGGATTGCGGTGGCCACGTCTTTCTTTGCATTTGTGCGCTACAGCCGGAAGTATGAAGACGAGGTGGGATCGCAATCGCCACCCCGACAATAGTTCATCATGCGCATCGCCCTCATCTATCATCAGTTTGTTCCACGTGGTGGCCTGGAGGGCTACCTCATGGAGTTTGCGCTCAGGCTGAAAGCGGCCGGGCATGAGCTGGATGTGGTGGCGGGGGAGATTCACCCCGCACTCGAGAAGGAGTTGGGGGCTCAGGTTCATCAGGTGCCCCTTTTGCGGGGTTCTCCTTTGCTGCGGATGTGGCAGTTCGAGCGGGAAGCCTCCCGCCTGGCGGGCGAGCTTCCGGTTTCGGTCACTATTGGATTTGGCCGCACCACCACCCATGACCTGCATCGCGCCGGGGGCGGATGCCACGCGGTGTACTCCCGCCTGCTTCCGCCGTGGAAACGGTGGTCCCTGAAGAATCTCCTCGAACTAAAGCTGGAGCGGCAGCTGTACACCTCAGGGAGGACCCGCCAGTTTGTCGTGAACTCCGCACAGGTGGCGGGCCAGTTGCAGGAGCTCTATGGCACGCCTGCCGACCAGTTCCAGGTGATCCACACGGCGGTGGACACCGCGCGCTTTCAGCCTGCGGCAGACCGGGCGGCTGTGAAGGCGGCTGTCTGCAAACAGCTGGGAAGCGATCCCGACCGACCGGCCTTTCTCTTTGTTTCCCTAAGCCATCGGCGCAAAGGGCTGGACCCGCTTTTGGAGGCGTGGCGTGGCGTGGATGCTGATTTGTGGATCGTGGGCAAGCCTCTGAATGCCCACTACCGGGCACTGATTGCCCGGCATGGTCTAGGGGAACGGGTCAAAACCATGGCCCCGCAGTCAAACGTGGCCCTGATTTATCAAGCGGCTGACTGGTTCATTCACCCGACACAGTACGACGCTTGTGCCAATACGGTCTTGCAGAGCATGGCGTGCGGCCTTCCGGGACTGATTTCCGTGCATGATGGGGTCATTGATCTTCTGGAGGAGGGGCGCAATGGACTGCTCCTGGGGCAGCCTGGGGATCCGGCTGCCATTGGAGCCGTGGTGGGGCGGGCCCTGGGGCTGTCCGAAGGGGATCGCATTGCCTTGGGAGAGGCGGCACGGGCGACCGTTGAGCCTCTCACCTGGGAGGCGCATGTGCGAAAGTGGATGCTCCTGATTGAAAAAATGGACTAGTGTCAGATGTTAGGCCGGGGTGACGATCTTGTCACACTCGCAGGTTTGTTGAGCTCGACGAATCCGTCACATTCAAGGGGATACCCCAACACTCCTATGTCTGACAAATCACTCATTCTCATCGCGGACGACGAAGAAGATGTTCGCGAACTCGTCGGGATGAATCTCCGACGGGCTGGATATGACACTGTCGAGGCGGCGGACGGGCTGCAGACGCTGGCCCAAGTAAGAAGACGCAAGCCCGATGCCATCGTGCTGGACGTGATGATGCCGGGCCGGGATGGCTTTGGTGTCTGCCAGGAATTGCGGGAGGACGAGAGCACCCGCCACATTCCGGTGATCATGCTCACTGCCAAGGGGCAGACTCAGGACCGCATCGCCGGCCTGGAACGCGGGGCGGATGATTATCTGTCAAAGCCCTTCAGCCCCAAAGAACTGGTGCTGCGGGTGCAGGCGTTGTTGCGGCGGGCTGCCACGGTGGGCTCTGGATCCGAGCTGAAAGAGGGGCCATTCGAATTTGATCTCTCTGGAGTGAAGTTGAATCTGGGGGGGCAGCCCATGGATCTGACGCTTCTGGAGTTCAAGCTGCTGCACCTGCTCGCCAGCCGGAAAGGCGAGGTGGTGGAGCGCGACTTCATTCTGCGTGAAGTGTGGGGATATACCGAGCAGGTGCGGACGCGCACGCTGGATACCCACGTGAAACGCCTGCGTGAGAAACTGGGTGAGCATGCCGAGTGGCTGCAAACGTCTCGTGGCTTTGGCTACATCTTCAAGGAACCTTCGCCGGTGGCGGTTGCCGTTTAGTCCTGGCATCGCTCTTGGCACCCTGGCCCTTACCGCTCGAATGACCGCTTTTGCCATCGGGGTGCTGTTTACGTTGCTGGTGTGCGGCTGGTTGTGGCTGCGGTCTCGGATTCACGTGCGTGAGCTGGAAGCAGACCTGATGAACAAGCTGAAGGTGGAAGAGGGCTTTGTGCAGCGTAATCAACGCAGGGCGGAAATGCTTCACCAGCTGGTGGACGGCATTGACGATGGGTTGTTCATCGTCAGCCCCGAGCTCAAGGTTATTTTCGTGAACCGCGGTGCCATGCGGTTCTTTCAGCCGGTGTCAGAGCCGGTGGGGCGCACTCTGCTGGAGTGCGTGCGGGATCATCGCATAGTTGAGCTGGTAGCCACTGCGGCCGAGAAGGGGACCCGGATGAAGGAGGAGTTCCTGGTGGCCATGAGCGGCCAGTCCAAAACGATCGAGGATCGTGTCTATTCTGTGGAGGTGCTTTCCCTGCGGGCCACCATGCCCACAGAGATGGATGGTGCACTTCTGATGGTGCTGCGGGATGAGACGGACAAGCATGCCCTGGAGAAGATTCGCAAGGACTTCGTGGCAAATGCCTCGCATGAACTGCGTACGCCGCTTTCCATCATCAACGGGTATCTCGAAAATTTGGTCGAAGGGGACATCGAGACTCCAGAAGAGGCGAAGCGCGCCTACACGGTGATGAAAAAGCATGGCGACCGCCTGGCTTCCACTGTGGAGGACCTGCTGGTGATCAGCCGCATGGAATCGGGTGAGCATGATGCGGTGAGAGCGGAGGAGTTCGACTTCCGCGCCTGTGCCCAGGATGTCGTGCACCGGCTCAGTCCCGTGATTCAGAGCAAGGAAGCCTGTGTAACGCTGGATATGGAGGAAGGCTCTGCGGTGATTTCTGGGGACCGGTACTATTGGGATCAGATCCTTTTCAACTTGGTGAGCAATGCGCTCAAAGAAAACCTGGCCAAAGGGCTGGAGGTGGTGATCAGACTGCGCCAGGAAGTGGAGTCCTCGGAGATCCAGGTGCGTGACAATGGCGTGGGTATTCCCCATGCCGACCTGCCGTTTGTCTTCAAACGTTTCTACCGGGTGGCCCGCCATCACTCCCAGGAGATCAAAGGCACTGGCCTTGGTCTCTCCATCGTGAAGCGGGCGGTGGAGGCCCACCGTGGCACCATCACGCTGCACAGCCGGCCCGGGATTGAGACCGTCTTCACGATCCGCATCCCGCGCAAAGGTGGAGAACTAGCGAACACAGAAGGGGCCGGGCAGGGCACCCCTGCCATGCTGACGGCGAATGGATGACGGTGGGAGATCCTGGCTGAACTCAGCAGTATTGCGGGCAGCCGTTGGGAACCGCTCTCACCTGCGAGTGGGAGGTGGCGGCTCAGCGGCGTGTACGGTGGCCTGTGATTCCGAATTACCGTGACTTTCCGCTCCGGATCTTCTCCCATGCCGCGCTGGGCAGTGGGGCATAACCGTAAAACTCCGCAGGGCTGCCAGCCTTCGGAAGGGGGAAGTCAAAGACGCTGACACCGTTTTGGCGCTCGCCATCAAAGGAGCGGCCATCGCTGGCACCAAAGATGACGGGCTTGCCGTTCTCCTTGCGCTTGCCGAAGTAGATCATCACATGGGTGACCGGTGTGGAGCGGGGGGCATTGGACTCATAGGTTCCGGTCCAGAAGAGCAGATCTCCGGGCTTGAGTGCGGTGAAGGCGGGATCTTTGAGGTTTCCCACATGCTCTGTCCGGTACAGCATGCTCTGGCGCATCGTCCAATCACACACTTCACTGGACTGCCGGGGCACATCGGAAACGCCCAGCTTGTGCAGCAGGTGATAGATGGTTCCTGAGCAGTCCATGCCACCGGATTTGGGGTCCGCAGAGCCAAATTGGTAGCGGAGATTGAGCTTAGTGAGCGCCAGGGCCTCAGTGATGAGGGTCTGAAGCGGTGCGGGATAGGCATCGAACCCTTCGATCTCATTGGGGGAGAGGGTGGCAACATGCGCCGCCTTGGCCGACTCCGCAGGTTTGGCAGTCGCCGTCATCTCCGAGGGCTCTGGAACCTTGGCCCTTGGGGCTGCGGTGGGCAGAGGGGGAATGGGAAGTGTGTTGATGCTGGCGGAATCCTGGGCACGCAGGACCGGAGCGGATAGCAGACCTGCCAGCAGGCATGCCAGGCAGGTGGAAGACGTCACGGGGTGCATACGGGGATGCTACCAGACGATCGCGCCGGGCTCAAGCCGTCACTTCCTTCTGTGCAAGCAGATGGGTGAAGGGATTCGGGGCCACGAGGTTGTACTGCCGGATGGCCAGCCGCCAAAACGGTGCGAGGTTTTCATCAGCCGCTGACCAGAGCTGGTAGTGCAGGTGGGTGACCGTGTCCTGATCGTAGAGCACCGCCACCAGTTCTTTCGAGCTGAGGGAATTGGGCCCCTGGGTGACCAGCTTCTGCGCCAGGTAGGCGAAATATTCGCGGGAGTGGTGCGGGTGCTTTCTGCGGCGGAGCAGGCTCACATGCAGACCGTTCACATACGGATCCAGACACACCTGGATCAGGCCGTAGCGCTGTTCCATTTCGGGCTGCATCTTCGGGCGATCTTTCACTTCCTTGAGGTGTTGGTTCAAGGACTGAAGCACTGGCGGAGGGTGCAATTCCTCAGGTGTGAGGAACAGACCAAACCGCTGGAGGGAGCGATTGCTGGAGGTCATGATGGCAAAGGGAATGGCCACCACAAGGGCAAGCAGCACCGGACTGATCCAAAGCAGGAAGTTTGAGGAGATGAAAAAGGCCAGAATGCCCCAGGCAACCCCCAGGAGGGAGGTACCCCCAAACGTAAGAATCGGCTCCCGCCAGTCAATGCCGGAGCCCAATTTCCGGCGCTGTGCCACCCAGCTAACCCCCTGACCCAGGATGGTCTTCATCACAAACTTGCTGTGGAAGATCATCATCACGGGGGCCATGAAGGTGAACAGCAGGGTATCAAGCAGGCTGCTGAAGGCGGTGAGCATGCGAAGGCGGAACGGCTTGAAGAGGCGTCCTGTGACCACCTCATCCATCACGATCACAGTCTTCGGCAGGAAGATGAACATGAGGGTGAGCCCCAAAAGGAGTTGACCCGCAAAACTGGCCTGCTGCCCCATTACTCCCTCCCCCATGCCAGCCATGATGGTGCCCAGAACGAGGAAGATCAGCCACAGCGGTGAGCTCACGTAGCTCATGATGCCATGGAAGAAGTTTAGCCGGCTGATGGGGTGCCAGCCGCGGGCGAAGAGCAGCCAGAAGTGCTGCATGTTCCCCAAGCACCAGCGACGGTCACGCTTGAGCATGTCAATGAGCGTGGGAGGGCCTTCCTCATAGCTCCCGTGATCGGTGGGAATGAGGCGCACGGCATAGCCGGCCTTACGCATGAGCGCTGCTTCCACAAAGTCATGGCTCATGATGTGGCCGCCAAAGGGCACCTTGGCCGGGAGTGGCGGCAGAGCGCAGTATTCAATGAACGGCGCGAGACGGATGATGGCGTTGTGACCCCAGAAGTTCGCCTCACCGCATTGCCAGTAGTTGAGCCCCGCAATGAAAGCGGGACCGTAGAGCGCCTGCGCAAACTGCATCACACGACCCAGGAACGTGTCTGCCCCGATCTGCTTGGGGAAGGTCTGGAGGATGCCCACGCCCGGGTTCTTCTCCATGAGGCGAACCATGTTCACCATGAGTGATCCGCTCATGACGCTGTCCGCATCAAACACGATCATGTACCGATAGCGCTTGCCCCAGCGGCGGCAGAAGTCGCTGACGTTGCCGCTCTTGCGGTTGATGGGGGTGCGACGCTTGCGGTAGAATATGCGGCCAAAGGCATTGAGCTGGCGGCAAAGTTCCAGCCAGCCGGTTTCTTCCTCGATCCATTTGTTGGAATCGTCGGAGTCACTCAGGATGAAAAAGTCGAAGTGTTCCAGCCTGCCGGTTTTATTCAGAGAATTGTAAACAGCGCGGAGACCCTCGAAGACGCGGGTGACGTCTTCGTTGTACACGGGGATGATGATGGCCGTGGTGGCGTGGAGCGGGGCGTCGATGTCATCCTTGGTGATGGTGCGGAAGAGGTCGATGGGATCGGGCTTGGCCCGGTTCATGATCCACACCCCGATCAAAGCCGTCCAAAAGCCGACATTGAGCTGATAGTAGAGCGGGATGAAGACGATGATGATACCCAATTCATACCACGCCAGGCCATCCACCTGTAGCATGAGGAAAAGCAGCCAGATGCCAATGACGGTACCCAGGAAGACGAAGGAGAAAAACGTGGCCCGGCGCATCCGCGAAGTCGTGACGGAGGGCAAACCTGCATGAGATGCAAGTTGCGCGGTGCGGCTACCCATGGGCGGGTTAACGGCGGGGGTGCTCATTTGTCGATGGTCAACCGGTAAACTGCTGTAAGGACGGCGGCCACAAACAACAACAACACGAAATAGCGGACGAAAGCGAAGGGACGACGGTCGGTCTCATCTTCCTCCTCGTCACCAAACAACCCAAGGTCGATTGGGCGGGGGGTCATCTTGGAGACCTGGAGACGGGGGCCGGAGGCCCGAATGGCAGAGCGCATGGCCTCAGCCATGTCTGGCGGAAGGTTGTCCCGGTCGATAAAGAAATGGGGCCAGCGGGTGGGCCCATCGCAAAGGTGAAAGCCGAGGCGGCCTGAACCTTCGATTTGGGATTCTGTCAGCTCCATGCCCTCATAGATCTGCCCCAGCCACTCGCGCAGCATGAGACGGGCCTGCTCGATGGCGTGGGCAGTTGGAGTCCGCTTGGGATCTGTCTCGTGAGCATCTGCCGCACGGCGGAGAGTCTCCAGGATGAGTTGAGTCCTCCGGATGCGGTTGTGCAGCCGGAAGGACCGGAAGTAGTCAGCCAGCCGGGCGTAGGCCTCGTTCCATTCCTCTTCCGAACCCGTCTTGGGCGCGAAGTGAATGGTGACGGCCTCCATGGGGAGGGCGGATTGAAAATCAGATAGCGACATGGAAGAACGGGGCCGCGGGCCGGAGAGTTGATACAGACGCAAACCCGCAGCAGCTTATTCTACTATCGACGCCATTGGTAGTTCCAGCGCTCGGAAATGGGATTTTTGTCGTCGAGGAGATCACAGGTGATTTCCAGCAACTTCGTGGTGGGTGGAATATCGAGCTTGAAGAATGCACGCCAGCCGCCGGTCTCTGGATTGGCCATGACGCGTTTGTCGAGCACCTTGGCATCGCCCTGGATGTTCACAGCCACGTCCGGCACCCAGCCTTGTGGCTTGTTGGCAGGGACGGGGCCCTTCGTGAAGTCCAGGACGAACACGAAGTCGTTCAGGACTTCTGTGGTGGCAACGCCCTCACCCCAGCGGCTGGCGGTCACCTTGGCGAGCGAGTGTTCGTGCTCCTTCAGCCAGTTGAGCTTGTAGGCAAAGCGGAGAGGTTCGGTGGAAGTGGGGAAGATATCCGGCTCCCAGAGGGTGACCACGTTGTCCCAGGTCTCCTCTCCGGTGGGGATTTCAATCAAGTGCAGTTTGCCACGGCCGAATCCTTCGATCGGCTCGACCCACACCGCGACGCGCTCATGGTAGCGGGCCTCAAGGTCCTCGAAATTCTTGAACTCGCGGTCACGCTTTTGCAGGCCAAAGCCCTTGATGCCTTCGATCGCGAAGACGCTGTGGCGAAGTTCCCGGCCGTTGTCCAAGGGTCTCCACAAGGTGGGAGCGTGAGCCTGCTCGATGAGCAGACCATCGGAATCGTGCACCTCTGGGCGGAAGTCGAGGGGTTTTGGGTGGGTGTTTTCCCCGTACCAGAACATGCTGGAGAAAGGTGCCAGACCCAAGAGCTTCACGACCTTGCGCAGGAAGATGGAGCCGCTGATTCGCATGACCGTTGTTTCGCCAGGTTCGATTTCGAACTCGTAGGCACCGGTTACGCTGGGACCGTTGAGGAGGGCGTAGAAGTGGAAGATCTTGTCACCCGGCTTGGGGGTAAGGAACCAGAAGTGAGTGAAGTCAGGGAATTCTTCTGGTTCACCACCAACGGTGTTGATGGCCAGACCGCGGGCGGAGAGTCCCCAGCCTTGCTTGGTTGTGACGGCGCGGAAATAGCTGGCACCCATGAAAACCATGAACTCAAAACGCTTGTCGAGCAGCGTGTCAGGGGCCAGGAGACGCATGCCGCTGTAGCCGTTCGGGTAGATCGCCTGATCAGGGACCTTCAGATCACCGTAATTAAAGAGCGTTTTGTCGAAAGGAATGAAAGTGGGCTGACCCGCATCGATCTGAAAATATTCGACGGGCTTCCGGAACATCCAGCCTGGGTGGAAAAACTCCACCTTGTAGGAGTGATCCACATCGCCATAGAGAGCTTTTTCGGGTTTGAAGCGGATCTGGCGATGGCCGTCGTATTTCAATCCTTCGAAAAACGGGTCCAGCTTCATGGCGGGAGCCACATAGGGCTTCTGCGCCAGCTGAGAGGCGTACGCCTCCAGGTCGAGATAGGTGCGGATCGACGGGATGCCCGCGACAGGGGATGGAGCCACCTCCACCGGGACGGCTGGCGCTGGGGCCGGAGCGGGCGCAGGCGCGGGATTTGGAGCCGGGCTGGGGGCGGCTTGCGGGGCGGGCGCAGGCGCTGGAGAGGGTGCCGGGGCGGGAGTTTGCGCCACGGCGGGCAGCGACAAGACCAACGAGCACAGACCTGCGAGAGTGTAACGGCGATGCATAGTGCGATGCTTCACAGAAAAAGGTGCGGAAGCGCGGCAAGAATGCCGCGACTTCCTTTTCCGTCAAGCGTTCCAAGCGGCATGTTCAAAATGGATATTACTGCGCGGGTTGCGGAAGATGGTCCGCGTGTTTAATTCCTAGACACAAGCTAATGAATCCAGTGTGTATCATGGTGGAAAATGGAAACATCCGGGTTGAAGGATCCCGTGGCGGGGCATGAGCGTGACCAGTGCAGGGCGTCAGTGGGCGACGGAGTTTGTCCCGTTGTTCAGAGGAATTCTCCTGGCGCTGCCGGTGGCCTTGCTGGCTGGAAGCGCGAGCGCCTTGTTTCTCAAGGCGCTGGACTGGGCGACCGCGATGCAGTGGCAGCGCCCGCAGTTGTTGTGGGCGCTGCCTGCGGGAGGGCTGCTGGTGGGGCTGCTCTACCATTTTTGGGGCAGAGGTTCTGACAAGGGAAACAATCTGATCCTTGAGGAGATCCACGCCCCTGGGGGAGGGGTGCCAGGCCGCATGGCTCCGTTGGTGTTGTTCGGCACCTTGGTCTCCCATCTCTTCGGCGGCTCCGCTGGCCGGGAGGGGACGGCCGTGCAGATGGGCGGCAGCCTCGCCTCGCTGCTGTCCCGCGTGTGTCGGCTCGGCCCTGCCGCTCGCCGGATGATGTTGATGTGCGGAGTCTCTGCTGGCTTCGGTTCCGTTTTTGGTACGCCGCTGGCCGGTGCCGTCTTTGCCATGGAAGTGTTGGTGGTGGGCCGGGTCCAGTACGAAGCGCTGGTCCCGGTGCTGGTCGCCAGCATTGTAGGTGACGCCACCTGTTCCGCCTGGGGGGTGCATCACACCATCTATCATCTGGATGTCGCACCTGGCGCAGGCAGTCACGCTGCTTTCCAAGCGGTATTGTTGGTGAAGGTGGCGGGTTCTGCGATCTGCTTTGGTCTGGCCAGCCGCCTGTTTTCAGAAGTGACTCATGGATTGCAGCGTTGTTTTGCCAGGTTGCTTCCCTTTGCCCCGCTTCGCCCGGTGCTGGGCGGGTTGCTCGTCATCGGGCTCGTATTACTTACTGGCACCCGGGATTTCTTGGGGTTGGGGGTGCATGCGCCACCGGGTGGGGCTGTTTCAATCTTGTCTTCCTTCGAACCTGGTGGGGCGTCTGGCTGGAGCTGGCTCGGCAAGCTGTTGTTCACTAGCGTGACACTGGGGAGCGGGTTTAAAGGGGGTGAGGTGACCCCGCTATTCTATGTGGGCGCGACACTGGGAAATGCCATTGGAGCCCTGCTTCAGGAGCCGGTCGGGCTGTTTGCGGCGCTCGGGTTCATTGCCGTATTCGCCGGTGCGGCGAATACGCCGCTAGCGTGTACGCTTATGGGTATCGAACTTTTTGGTGCTCACTACGCGGTCTATTTTGCCGTCGCCTGCTTTGTGGCCTTTATGGCCAGCGGGCATTCCGGTATCTACCTTTCACAGCGCGTCGCTGTAGGCAAGGGAACCATTCAGGACGGCTCAGGCGAGGGAGACGTGACCTTGCGGGATTGGTACAAGCGAGCGATACAGGATGAGGAGCCGCCCCCGCCGAAGTCCTGAGAAACGGTTGCCATCGCGAACTCAGGCGATGGTCGCCGCATGACGATTGGGCCAAAAAAAGGCCCGGTTCAAGGAACCGGGCCGAAGAAAATCCTATGGTCCTGAGGGCCATAGGAAGACAGCAAAGACTACTTCAGCGCGGCGATACGGCGGCAGACTTCTTCCACATTGGCGCGACTGTTGAAGGCGCTGATGCGGAAGTATCCTTCGCCAGCGCTGCCGAAACCGCTGCCAGGAGTGATCACCACATTCGCTTCGTTGAGCATCTTGTCGAACATCTGCCAGCTGGTGAGGCCTGCGGGGCAGCCCACCCATACGTAGGGTGCGTTGACACCCCCAAACACGGAGAGTCCGGCGTTCTTGCAGGCTTCCACTAGCAGGGCGGCATTGCCCATGTAGTGCTCGATGAGAGCCTTCGTCTGGGACTTGCCTTCGTCCGTGTAGAGAGCCTCGGCACCCTTTTGGACGATGTAGCTGGCACCATTGAACTTGGTGCTGTGGCGGCGGGACCACAGCGGGTGCAGGGCCTGGGCTTCGCCATTCTTCTTGCGGCCCATGAGGGACTTGGGAATGACCACGTAGGCGCAACGCACACCGGTGAATCCGCCGTTCTTGGAGAAGCTACGGAACTCAATGGCACAGTCGCGAGCCCCTTCGATTTCAAAGATCGAGTGAGGGATCGTAGGATCCTGGATGAAGGCTTCGTAGGCGGCGTCGTAAAGCAGCACGGAGCCGTTCTCGCGGGCATACTTGACCCATGCCTCAAGCTGGGGGCGGGTGGCGACGGCACCGGTGGGGTTGTTGGGGTAGCAGAGGTAGATCAGGTCGGCTTTCTCCTGGGGAATGTCGGGCACGAAGCCGTTCTCGGGCGTGCACTTCAGGTACACAAGACCTGCGTAAGCGCCGTTTTCGTCTGCCTCTCCGGTGTTGCCGATCATGACGTTCGTGTCCACGTACACAGGGTACACGGGGTCGGTGATGGCGATGGTGTTGCCCTGGCCGAAGATGTCCAGGATGTTGCCGGTGTCGCACTTGCTGCCGTCGCTGATGAAGATTTCATCCGCCTCGATCGGCAGGCCGCGGGCCTTGTAGTCGTTGTCGGCAATGGCGTTGCGCAGGAAGTCGTAGCCCTGTTCCGGACCGTAGCCCTTGAAGGTGGAGCGATTGCCGAGTTCATCCACCGCCTCGTGCATGGCGTAGCGCACGGCCTCGGGAAGGGCCTCGGTCACGTCACCGATGCCGCAGCGGATGAGGCGTTGGGCGGCTTCCGGGTTGCCTTCGGTGAAGGCCTTGACGCGGCGGGCGATTTCCGGGAACAGATAGCCAGCCTTGAGCTTGAGGAAGTTTTCGTTGATGAGGGCCATGTAGGGAGCGGGTGATAGAGGGGAGGCAGAATAGCGAAGGATGAGAGAATGCCAAGTGATTCTAGAAGCTGTCCCAAGCCCGAGGGGAGATGGTGGGTTTTTAACCACAGAGGGCACAGAATTTCACAGAGTTTTGGCTACAGAACTGCATTATTTTGTGGACGAGTGTCCGACTTTCCTTTCATTCCGGAAGCCATGACGTCCTTACCGCAATTGTTCCCCACAAGGCCTATGGAGCAGCTCAACGCCGTGACGGCAAAGGTGATCGGTGCGGCAATGAAAGTCCATACCCGACTCGGGCCGGGTCTATTGGAGTCGGCCTACACCGCTTGCCTGGCTTATGAGCTTAGAAAGGGCGGGCTTAAGACTCTCGCTGAAGTTGCCTTGCCGATCGTTTATGATGAGGTTCAACTCGATGTTGGCTACCGGCTGGACCTGCTCGTTGAAGATTGCGTTGTAGTGGAGCTGAAATCGGTCGAAAAACTCTCGTCGCTCCACCAGGCGCAACTTCTGTCTTACTTGAAGCTTAGCGGTATCCGGTTGGGCCTGTTGATAAACTTTAATGTAACCAGCCTAAAAAATGACGGGATAAGGAGGATCATGAACTAAGGGGGCTGCTGTTCAGTACTCTGTGAAACTCTGTGCCCTCTGTGGTAAATTCTTCATCGCATACCCTTTTTCTCACTCTTCCTTCATCTTCTGCACCACGCTGATCTCCCCATTGTTCTCCAGCACCGCGAGCCGCACTTCCCCTGGGGAGGTGCAGCCGTGGCGGCGGAGGGCGAGTTCCAATTCGTGCCGGGTGAGTTTGGCGTCGGACATGATTGCGTCATCCACCTGGCCCTTGTGAATGAGGACCTGAGGTTTGCCTTCAATGAGTGTCTCCAGCTTGCGGCTTTTGAAAGTGGCCAGGCCAAAGAGGTAGTTGAGGCCTACCAAGGTGCCAGCGAGGACGAGGCCGCCGGTGATGGAGTTGTCTCCTCCATTCATGGAGTTTTGCACTGCGTTGGAAAGAAGCAGGAGCAGGACGAGGTCGAATGGCGCGAGCTGTCCTACTTGCCGCTTTCCGGTGACGCGTAACATGAGGAGCACCAGCACGTACACCACCGCAGCGCGGACGACGAATTCCCACCAGGGCAGGGAGATGGACCACATGTCACCAGCATGTCCACAATCGTGCCCTGAGAAAACAAAAAAACGCCCATCCCGCGATGGGATGGGCCAAAGGCAAAACAGGGCGGGACGGAAGGAACTTCAGATCACGCCAGTTGGGCTCCCACCTTCTTCAGGAGGGTCTCGAGCTGGCGGCCATACTTCACGTAGCTGTCGTACTGCTCCTTCGCCTTGGCCTCAGGGGAGAGGTCGTCGGCGGCTCCTGCCCCGTGGAAGACCACGGCCACGTGAGGTTCGATGCTGATGTAGCCATCGTAACCGCTGGCAACTACGTCTGAGAGGATCTTCTCCACCTGACCGTCGCCTTCACCGGGGAAGGTATAGTCGGCATCGTTCTTCTCTTTGTTCCAGCGGCCGTCTTTGACGTGGATGTGCACCATGTGGGGCTTGATGGCCTGGTACATCTCCCATGCGTCCTGCTTCTGGCCAGGACGGTCACGGTCGTCGATGAAGACGGGGTTGCCGGTGTCGAACACCCACTTGATGCCGGGAACGGCTTCGTTCATGCGGTTCACATAGCTCACGCTCATGCCACCCCAGTTCATGCAGTTTTCATGTACTACGGTCAGGCCAGCGTCGTTGAAGCGCTTGTTGATTTCACGCATGCGCTTGATGCGCTCGTCGGCCATCTGGTCCTCCAGATCCTTGCCGGTCTCGTCTTTGCGCACCGCGTAGCTCATGACGCGGATCAGCTTGGTGCCCAGCTTTTGCATGCGAGGGATGGCCCGGGCGATTTCGGCTTCGGTGATGGAGAAGTCGTCCTCAATCTTGTGAGCCCAGTTGGCGATGATGGAGCCAAAACCGCTGATCTTCATGTTGGAGGCGGTCAGGATTTCACAAGCTTTCTCGAAGGTGGCCTCGGGCACCTCGTGCAGGTTGCCTTTCACTCCGTCGATCTCGATGACCCGGGATTCAATGCTGTCCCATCCCAATTCCTGGTGGGCCTTGATTTGCACGTCGAGGGACGCGCCTGCTTCGTCTGCGATGCCGGTGAGCTTGATCATGGAACGTCAGAATTGGAACGATCCCCAACGGGGTGCAAGTACGGATTTCTCTCAATATGTGACAGGTTCTGCTGGCCATGTGATCTAGTGGCGGGCAGATTTTTTAGGTCGGTCCCATAAAGCAGAGCTGAATATGGACGAATCCCAGCATCCCCAGAGTCTCAGGTTCTTCCGCACGTTTCTCCCAAAGACGGTGGAGTGGGGGGTGCCGCCCACGGCATGAAATCACTGGCCGCACTCACCATGTTCGCGGGAATCGCCAGTCTGGTCGTGTTGGCGGGCTGTCGGAATGAATCCAGGGCGATTCGTGATCTGCCGCAGCGGGCCTATGTGTGGCAGCGTGACTGGAATGCTCCAGTGGCAAGGTCCCTTCAGGAGGGAAGGGGGGCGCTGGACGGTTGTGTGGTGCTGGGGGCGGAGGTGGAATGGCGCAATGGATTGCCTGTGCCGATCCGGCCCCAGATCGACTGGGAAGCGCTGCGGACGTTTGGGAAACCCGTCAGCCTGGCGTTGAGAGTGGCTCCCTATGCTGGCCCTTTCAGTGGGGAGGGGAGTGTGGTGGTCAGCCTGAAGCGAGTGGTGGAGGAGCTTCTCGTGGAGGCGAGGTCCGCAGGGATGGAGATTCAGGAATTTCAGCTCGATTTCGACTGCGCCCAGAAAAAGCTGACCGGTTATGCCGAATGGGTGAAGGCGCTGCGGCATAGCACCGGCTCCGTTCCGCTGGTGATTACGGCTCTGCCATCCTGGCTTTCCGAACCGGCCTTTCCATCCCTGGCGCGTGAGGCAAAGCGCTATGTGCTCCAGGTCCATTCAGTGGTGTCTCCACTGGGGGATGATAGGACCCAGATCTGTGATCCTGTGCTGGCGAAGCGCTGGGTGGTGCAGGCTTCCGGGATTGGCCTTCCGTTTGAAATCGCGCTTCCCACTTATCGATCTTATGTCGGCTACAGTCCGGAGGGCAAGCTGGTGGGGGTTGCTTCAGATTCCGTGAGCCCATCGTGGCCAGCGGACACCCGCGTGAAGGAGTATGGACTGGATGCTGCGGCCATGGCGGTCATGGTGAAGGAGTGGCAGGTGAGGAGACCAGCTCACGCCGAGGGCATCCTGTGGTATCGGCTTCCCGTGGCCACGGACAAGAACAACTGGCGTTGGCCGACCCTGCGGGCGGTCATGGAGGGGCGAACCCCGACCCAGGCATGGACGGTGAGGGTGGAGGGAGCCGGTGTCGCAGGGGATGTCGCCCCAAACCCGGCTGACTTCGTATTGCGCAACACAGGCGAGGTGGATGAGGCGCCCCTGTGCTGTGTTGAGATCCATTGGGACGCTGAGTCTGTCCCAATCGCCGAATCTCTTCCAGGGTGGGAGGTTCGGCGGGGGAAAAAATCGGTCGTGTTTTTCCGTGCTAGTGGGAACGGGAGACGATTGCCGCCTGAGGCGGAGTGTGCTATCGGCTGGTTGCGCCTGGAACCCGGCGCTCCATTCCATGTTGAAGTTGTCCCTGTTCGCTAGAGTTGGGCTGTTGGTTGGTATTGCAGGTGCCTCGGCACAAGTCTTTGCCACGGGGATGTGGATGCCCCGTTCCTGGATCGGGGAACGTGGGGTGCCTCTCGTGGCGGCTCCTGAGTTCTTCTGGGAGTTGGAAGTCAAGCGACTGGCGGCAGAGCAGACAGCACCTGAGGAGCGCATCCCTGCGCCCTATCCAGAAGATTCCACGGATCAGGAGGCCTTCGAAGGCTATCGGCAGGCGTTTACAGCCAGGGTGGACATCGAGGAGTTCGAGTCGGCGCTCAAAGCAGGCGTGGTGAAGACCGCAGACCAGGCCAAAGCACTGCGAGCCCACCGGTATGCCAGGCAAAAGCTGAGCGGCATTGCCAAAGAGGATGCTGAAGCGGCTGCAGCGGAGGAAGTGCCGGGTGAATTCTCCGATTACCACGCGGGAGCTCTTGCCATGGACAGTGACCAAGCGAAGGCCAAGGCGGTGTGGGAGACGTTGCTCCAGCGTCCGGCGGAAGAGCGCAAGTACCGCTCCACCTGGGCGGCTTACATGCTGGGGAAGCTGGCGCTTGGTGAGAAGAAGTACGACGAGGCGGTGAAGTGGTTTCGAGAAACTCGCAAGCTGGCCAAGGAGGGCTTTACCGACGGTCTGGGACTGGCGGCAGAGAGTTATGGGTGGGAAGCCCTGGCGGAGATGGAATCCGGCCATGCGGCGCAATCTGCGCGGCTATATCTGACCCAGTTGTCACTTGGCGACTTGTCCGCGGTGGTCTCGCTGAAGTATCTGGTGCCGGATCGCGATTCTTCTCCGTATTCAGCCGATGATCCGGTGACGGTGTCCCCTGTGGTGGGTACCGCTTATGCAGTGGACTCGACAGAGGCCGCATTGGTGAAGGCGGCTGCGGATCCGCTGCTGCGCCGTCTGGTGACCGCCCACGTCCTTGCGGTTGGCGTTGGCTCCACGTGGGACAATGACAGCGGGGTGTCCAGGCCTGACGCATCACGGCAGGCCCGGTGGTTGGCGGCCATCGCCAAGACCGGTGTGAAATCCACCCCTGATGCTGAGTACCTGGGTTGGGTCGCATACAGCATGGGCAAGTATGAAGATGCCGGTCGCTGGTTGAAGCTCTCCGATGGCACCGGTGCCGCCGCCCGTTGGCTGAAGGCCAAACTCGCCCGGCGTGCTGGGGATCTGAAGTTGGCGGCGACCTTGATGGCGGAGGTGGTGCGCGATCTGCCTGAGAATGAGTGCTTGGAGAATACGCTTGGTGATGATGCCTACCCCATGCCGCCGAGCCGGAGTGCGGCCTGTGATCTGGGGATGATCCAACTCACGCGTGGAGATTACCTGGCCGCGCTCGATGCCTTCCTAACGGTGAATATGTGGGATGATGCCGCCTACGTCGCAGAGCGGGTGCTGACGACCATGGAATTGCTCGCCTATGTGGCTGAACATTTTCCTGAAGTGCCCAAGCCTAAGGACCCTGACAACTACACGGAGGAGGAAGCGAAGCGGCATGATGAAGCCACCCGAATCCGTTCGCTGCTGGGGCGGCGTCTGATGCGGGAAGATCGCTATGCCGAGGCCAGGTCCTATCTTCCAGAGAATCAATGGCCCAATCATGACCGCTATGTGGCAGCCTTGAAGGTGGCGGCCGATGAGAAGGCCGCCAAGCAGGAGCGAGCCCGTGCCTTGTTCACGGCCGCGTGGGTGGCCCGTTATCATGGCATGGAACTGATGGGGACGGAAGGCGGCCCTGATTCCAGCTCTACGAATGGGGACTTCATCTCACCCAACACGGCGATGGAACGGCTCACCGGGCAGAAGCAGAAGATGGGTTACTCGGATGAAGAAGAGGAGCAAGACTTCAAGCCCGGGCCAGCGGGGCTGGTCGTGCCGGTCAGTTCGGATGAGAAGAAGCGTCTGACGAGTACAAAGCTCAATCCTGAAAAGCGCTATCACTACCGCCACGTGGCAGCAGGCCTGGCCTGGAAGGCGGCAGGTTTGCTGCCCGACCAGTCAGAAATTACCGCCGATGTGCTGAACACGGCGGGAGGGTGGCTCAAGGGGCGCTATCCCAAGGAGGCGGATCGTTTCATCCAGGCCATCGAACGGCGGTGCTACAAGACCGAGATCGGCAAAGAGGCTGGCAAGAAGCACTGGTTCGTGGAAATGGAAGGGCCCTGGAGCAAGGAGGAGGAGGTGGTGGATCCGGTGCCGCAGTAGCCGGTGTGTCAGTTTGAGAGTTATGTCATGAACCCGGGGGGCGCCATGCGTAGCCATGGCTCGGCCGAGCGGAGCGGTAGGCCGACTGGGTCCAAATGACGGATGGGATGCGTCGCGGGATTGTTGTCTGGGGGCTGGCAACTCGATGGGCCTGCCGCTCCGTGCAAGCACGTGAATGGACGAGAACCACGGGCAGCCCTCGCTTCGCCATGGTGGACCCGTGGCGTCCATTCATGGCGGGTTCTTCGTATTTGCTGCTTGGTATGGTGTCACAGAGCTGGGGTGGCACTTGGGCCGGGGATGAAGCAGATTGTCTATTTTTCCGGTGCCAGTGTCATTGATGATTGTCTCGTCGGTCAGGCATATTCAGGGAGCTCAAGCAGGGTCGAGGACTTGTGAATGCTCACACGATGATGGCGCGCCACGCATTCCATGTTGAGGGAGTAGTGGAACTCGTGAATCTCTTCTTTGGACCCAGGGTGTTGCCAGGGAGCTGGTGCGACCAGGTTCCCATTGCTGGATCCGTGGGCTATGGGCAGTTGCCCCGTCGTGAGAAAGGGCGGCGCATCGTGACGTTTAGGGTGGTGAGCTTTTGATGGAGAAAAAAGTTTTGCGATGGGGAAATAAAATTACAAGTGAAGCTGAGATGTGTGGATGGGTGTGAAACAATTTTGTTTCATTAACATGGTTGTGTAATTGCTTGGGAAAAAATATAGGTCCAATGTGGGGTTTCGTGGCTTTGTCTGACGCAAGTCTGGGCTCCAGTGATGCAAGATACGCCTATTATCTCAATGAGTGGTTCAGTATCAAAGTCTTCAGCAGACCTGTCTGCGGGCGCAGCCGAGCAGGTGCCTTCCCCTGCAAATGTGAATCAGGCAGACCTGGTGGCGCGTCCCGACGCCTATCAGCCTGGGGCAGCTTACAATTTCCAGCCCTCGCAGGACGCACTGCGGCGTTACCTGTCCACAAGGAAAGACTCGTTTTCCCTCGGTGGCGTGAGCATGCCCGGGTTGTTTCAACAACCGTACGGGGCGGACAAAGGGTTGTTCCGCGTCGCCATCATCGTCGAGCTGGTCACCGCCATCTTGTTGAGTTTGATCGTGGTAAGCGTGTTCGACCTTCCCTTGTTGGCAGGCTTGATCCCGTTTTGTTTTTTCGTCGGCGCCGACGTGCTCCTGGCCTTTTTCCACCACTACCCCGTGAAGCCGGTGAAATGCCTCAGGGAAAACCAGAAACTCCTCGTCATCCCCGATCTGCGCGCTGGTGCCCGGCGGGATGAGAAGTTCTATGGCGACTTCCACGCCGTGCTCAAGGGCAAGGAGGAGGCCACCGTTTGGCAGAAATGGCTCTCCTTTCTTTGCAGCCTCCTCATCATCGGTCTTGCCGTGTTGAAGATGTTCTTCATGGCGGGAAACGTAGATGAATTGGCGACCATCTTCTCTCCCAAAAATGTCTTGGACCCCTTCGCGGCGGACTCATCCTTTGCCTCCATCTTGAAGCACTCTGAGTACCGCACCGCAATCTTTGCCATCTTTGCAATGCTCTATGGCGGTGTTGCGTACATCCACATCCGGCACACAGGCTGGGCCATCGCTGCCATGTCTCTTGTGGGGGCCTTGAAGCGCGACCGCAAGGAGAGAGACAAAGACCCCCGTGACCCCCGGTTTATCTGCACCCCCTATTCCCAGCAGGTGAATCTGGAGCGTTTTGCCAAGGAGCTGCAGGATAGCAACGACCCCGTTTACTCGCGGTTGGCATCGGCAGCAACGCCAGGGAGCAATGCCATTAAAAGCGGTCTCAAGACCAGCCTCAACGCAGGTGAACAACGTGCCATTGCCCCGCACACGATCGAAATACATGGGGATCAGTTGGGGAACGCCGTTCCGGGCAGCTATGTGCTCACCCGCTACGGCGTGCTCACTGATGAACAGCTTCAGGCATGGGTGAATATGCAACCTACGGACTTCGCCAAAGCCGTCGTCGCCCTCTACGGGCACAAGATGCAGATGAATCTGATCGGGGCGGAAGACATTGACGGTCCTCATTGACTCTCCTCTATCAAGAGAGACTGCATTGCACGCCACTTTTATTAGTTTTCAATGAAAACATTATTGTCTCACTTCCGGCCGGCGGCGGCAATCGTGACGCTGTGCAGCAGTATGCTCAGCCCCTCGCTGTTGGCCGACCCCAAAGACAAGGTGCTCGAAAATACGACGTTGTGCATTCTTGCAGGGCCTTTGGAAAAAACGGCGGATGCAACCTTTCCAGAGGCGCTGCGTGCCTTGCTGGCGCCATTGGAGATCGTCGTCCCTGGCAGGAGTAGTAAACCGGTCGCTGTGCCTGTGGCTTTGCTGGAGCGGCTGGAGGCACCTGCGCCCCAGACATTCGCCTTCCCCGAAGTGCAGAAACCATGGAACAGGTTTCGCTGGACAGCAGTGGACAGGCGGCTGGCGGTGCTGGAGAAGCTAGAGTCCGTCGCCGTCGGACCAGGGTTTGCTGGAGTGTGGGAGTCCGTCAGTTTTGACAATGCGGTGGAAGCCCGCGTGGCCGCGCTCGCCAGCGCTGGCGAGGTCTCCACCTTGCTCGTTTACCACCTCGCCGCCAAGCAGAACAAAGTGCCAGTGAAGATTGCCGGGAAAGATGGGCTCGTCTTTAACGACATGGTCTCCTTGCGGCATGAGCTTGCGTCCTTCATCGGTAAGAACGCAGAAAAAGACCTTGCCGCAGATCCCACCAGAGTCTTCACCGCAAAGTACAACGCGATCGTTGTCTGGCAGCCAGACAGAGGGGATGCCGCGCTCTTGGCGCAGGCAAAGGCAGACTTGCACCCGGGAGGGGGGCCTCCTGGCCCCGCGCCTCAGGCCAACCTTCCCCCTCACTCCACCGTCCTGCGCATCCATGGGTCCAATACTCTCGGGGCCAAGCTGACTCCGGAGCTCGCTCGGGCATTCCTCCAGAGGGCCTATCCCGGAGCCGCCGTACAAAGCTACGTGACCGAGCGCAAAGCTCACACCGGTGCGGATGGGGCCACCCATGACGAAATCCTTGGCACCCTCCTCATCGCGGCCAACGGCACCTCCCAACCGCCCGCGGTGGAGATCAAGTCCCACGGCTCCAAGACCGCATTCGACGAAGCACCCGACGTGAAGCAGGTCGGCCTGCGTGGTGGTCATGCCGACATCGGCCAGTCCTCCAGCAAAATCAAAACTGAGGTCGTGGAAGCCCTCGCCTCTGCTGGCCTTGGCAAAATGGACACCTTCGGCCCGCTGCGCACCGAAGGGGCCGAGCACCGCGTCGCCCTCGACGGGGTGGCTGTCTTTGTGAACGACAAAAACCCAATCGAGGACATGGACCTCGACACCCTGAAAAGGATCTTCAAAGGAGAGGTTACCGACTGGTCCCAAGTCCCACTTGGCAGGGAAGATGCCACCCCGGGCGGCCACGGGAAGCGCGGTCCCATCAAGCTCTACCGCCGGGACAACAACTCCGGTACCTTCGACTTTTTCGCCAGCGTGGTGCTCGGCGGAAAGGAGCACATGGCCAAGCAGGCTGAGCAATACGCCGACAGCAAGGAGTTGGTCAAGGCCGTGGGTGCTGATCCCAACGGCATCGGCTTCTCAGGCATCGCCTACTCCGCCACCGGGGCCAGACGCCTTGCCCTCAGCAAGAATGCGGGGGGCTCCCCCGTGGTCCCCAGTCGGGATGCTGTGATCGCCAAGTCCTACCCGCTGTCTCGTCCCCTGTATTACTATCTCCCGGAGCACACTAGCAACCCCGTCGCCAGAGACTTCGTCAAATTTGCCCTGTCAGATGAGGGGCAGGAAGTCATCTCCACTCGGGCCGGGTTCCTCGCTGTAGCCGGGTCCCCTGATGAGTTGCCAGAACGTCAGCCCCCCGTCATCACTGAGCCCTCCAGCTTCGGCTTTCGGCCGGGAGAGCTCTTCACCATCCAGCTCAAAGCCGACCAGCAAGGCGTCCAGTTTGCCGCACTCGAACTTCCTCCAGGGGTTGTGCTCGACGCCCAGCGCGGCATCCTCAGCGGGCGTCTTCTTGCCCAGGAAACCCATGTGATCAAAGTCTTCGCCACCCTCGGCACCCTACGGGGGCGGGAGCACAACCTCACCCTCGTCGCCAACGCTGCCCCCAGTCGTATCATCCTCCGCCTTCACGGCTCCAATACCATAGGCGCAAAATATGCCGTTGAGCTGGCCAAAGGCTACCTGAAGCGCACTCTCTCCGCCAACACCCAGCCCCAAGTCCGGGAGGCAGGGAAACGTGAGACATCCGAAGGGGTGGCCACCGATTGGCAGGTCTCTGCGGATGTGGACGGAGACGGCGTGCTGGAGGTCATCGAGATCCAGCCCCACGGCTCCAGCACCGCCTTCTCCGGTCTCGCCGCTGGCCATTGTGACATCGGCATGGCCTCCCGCCCCGCCGCCGCCGGGGACTTTGTGGACGCAGCCCTTTTTAAGGAAATAACCACAGAAGGCATGGAGAGCCCCGTCGAGGGCAACCAGATCATCATCGCGTGGGATGGCATCCAGATCGTCACTCATCCGGACAACCCCGTGCGGGAGCTTACCGTGGGCGACCTGCGTGGCATCTTCACCGGCACCACCACGGATTGGGGCGACGTCCCGGGCGGTCGCCGGGGTGCCTCCATCGTCACCTACAGCCGGGATGACAAATCTGGCACTTACCAGTTTTTCCGCAAAAGCGTCTTTCCGGATGGCCGACTAGCCAACCCGGCGAACAATCGTTTTGAAAGCGGCTCCAAGCTGGCCATGGCCGTCGGACAAGATGTCAACGGCATCGGCTTCGTTGGTAAGGCAGACGCCAAGAACCTCAAGAAAATACCTGTAAAGGCCGCGGCAGACACCCCCGCATTGCTCCCTACCGAGCTCACTGTGCCTTCACAAAAGTACGCCCTGACCCGCCCCCTCTACTTCTACCGTCTCCCCAGTCGCGCTAGCGGCGGCAGCGCAGATGCAGAGCGCCAACGTGTCGCCAAAGAGTTCATCATCTTCACCATGTCTCCCACCGGGCAGCGTATCGCAGAGGATGTTGGCTTCTTCATCCAGCCGGAGCGCCAGGTGCCTCAGTCACCAGATCCTGATGACACGGGTAAGCGGAACGAGCAATCCACCTGGCTCACCCTGCGGTTCGATTCCAATGACGGCAATCTCAATGCTCCCTCCGTCCAGCAGCTCAACCGCTTCTTCATCGGTGCCCCTACGTTGGATGACGAAGAGAAAAGGATAGACAGGAAGCGTCGCAGTGATCTTCTGATACAGTACCGGTTTGTCTTGGAGGGGCACGCAGACTCTATCGGCACGGAGGCTTCCAACATGCGTCTCTCGGAGCGGCGTGCTCGCACAGTCGCGACGTTCATTGAATCCATGGGCGTGGATCGCAGCAAGCTGTCCATCAAATGGTTTGGTGAGTCCCTGCCTGTTGATGACAACAGTGTTGAGGCGGGGAGGTATAAGAACCGCAGGGTGGAGATCCGGCTAGTGCCTAATCTTTGAACCTTTTTCCTTCTTCGAGACGGGTGACGGGGGAGGGGGGAGGGTAAGAGCTCGAACCGATAGTCGCAGCCGCTCTCGGCCAGATGGAGGCGTGCTCTCCATCACCAATGGTGTCAGGAGCCGTCTGAGCAGGTTCATCCACGATGCGGTGCGGCAGTGCTGAAGATGCTTGTGGCGATGGGGAGATGTCGAATGGTTTTCCGAGGCTAATGAGCCAGGCTTGTAGCTTGCGATCAGGTGCATTGGCAGGTTGGAGGTCCTTAACCCGACGGAATTGCAACATAGGCACTGAGTTGCTGGGTCGCGTTCTCAGTGATCTTCTTTCCCCCAAGGAGACCTTAAAATCGCCGCTGGACCTGCTCCTGTGGGTAGTAGATGCTCCGCCGTCGAGAGCTCTGCCTTGTAATGTCAGCAATGCTGGACTCTCCGTTGCCGCCAGGTATCCAACCTGTTTTCGATCAATGAGGCCAGTGCGGCTGCGAGGAGGATGGAAACCACCATACAGATTCCGGTGAACAGCAGATGCCCTTGCGTTGTGGTGCCGAGCGCATTCTTTAATCCCAGTTGATCCCCAATCCTGATGACGCTGACATGGACGAGGTACACTGGATAGGAGAGATTCCCCAGCCATCGATCCCAGCCCAGTTTACGGGTTTGTGAGAACATTAGAGGCAGCGTCGCGATGGTCAGGAGGTAGAGCATCATTTCCGAACCTGTTGAACTGATGGAGGTGGCAGGTTTAAAGTCCAGTATCAGCAGTACCAGAGCCAGGGCGAGGGCGAACTGGGGCCACCGGGGTAAGATCTCCATGCGGGGACGGAGGACGTGATAAGCAACCATCCCACCCAGGAAGTAGCCCATCTGCATAAAGCCCAGGAAGTCTGCCGCAACGGTCGAAACGTTCGCAGGGAGCCAGTGATAGCTGGAGAAGGCAAACCCCATGACCAACAGGCAGAGACCGACAAGCCAGTGTGATCGGAGGCGGTTGAGGAACGGTGCCAGCGCATAAAACAGCAGTTCGCATGAGATGGTCCACATCTGCCCCATGGGGAAGGGCTTCCATCCGCGGAATTCTCCCGGACCGGGAGAGCCATGGTAGAACTGAAACGTCGCGTCCTTGGTGATGGTGAACAAGAACGCAAGATCCACTCCAATGGATGAGATCTGGCTCACAATGTAGGCGCTTACCACGCCCCATTTCCCATGCTCCACGAGGAACTGAAACGCCGGGAGCCATGCGGATTCCACTGGGGACCTCCCCATGGACAAGAAGGCCAGCGTCACGATGATCTCCAATGCCAGGACAATCCAGAACGGCGGGAAGATTCTCAGTGCGCGGTTTGAATAAAACAGCCATTTCCTCCGATCTCCCTCGTGATATTTTTCCGAGAGGATCATGGCCATGTAGAAGCCCGAGATGATGAAGAAAATCCGGACGGCATGTTTGCCGCCGATACAGGGGAGAAGGCCACCTGCACTGGTGTGTGCAACGATGACCACACAAGCCAGAAAAAGACGAAGGGCGCCCATGACAAATGCGAAAAAGCAGGGCTGAAGCAGGTGTCCGCCTGTCCCCACGTTGTTCCTGACAGCGAAAGGGGCCCAGGTCAAGTCTGCGAACCGTCTCACCCGGGTTTGTTTTGTCTTTCAGGTATCCTTGTTGCAGAGCAAAAAAGAAGACACCCCTGACCTTGCCAGTCAGGGGTGTCTGTAAATCAAAGCTGCGGGATCCGACTGAATCGGTCCGGCTTACTTGTTGGCCTCAGCGCCCGAAGCCACGGCCACGGCAGCTTCGTCCGGAGGCAGGAAGGCTTTGAAACGGTTTTTGTCGATGGCCTTCATGTAGGCTTCCATAGGGCTGATGTAGCCGTCGCGGAGCTTTTCCCAGATGGCTTCGTCCATGAACTGCATGCCTTGAGCTTTGCCCCCGATGATGACGTCGTAAAGCTTCTGGGTGGCACCTTCACGGATGATGGCACCCACGGCTGGCGTGGAGACCATGATCTCGTTCACAGCGGCACGACCTTTGCCATCGGCCTTTTTCACCAGCAGCTGGGCCACCACTCCGCGGAGGGAGGCGGCAAGCATGGTGCGCACCTGGCTCTGCTGGTCAGCGGGGAACACGTCCACAATACGGTCGCAGGTCTTGCGAGCATTGTTGGTGTGCAGGGTGCCAAAGACGAGCAGGCCCGTTTCTGCGGCTGTCAGAGCGAGAGAGATGGTTTCATAGTCTCGCATTTCCCCCACCAGCACGATGTCCGCGTCTTCACGGAGGGCGGCCCGGAGACCGTCAGAGAAGGTGGGGGTCTGAATGGGCACTTCACGCTGGGTGATGATGCTCTTCTTGTTCCGGTGTACGAATTCGATCGGCTCCTCAACCGTGATGATGTGACGATTGAAGTTGGAATTGATGTAGTCGATCAGCGCGGCCAGCGTGGTGGACTTGCCGGAGCCCGTGGGGCCGGTGACCAGCACCAGACCGCTGCGCATGTGGCCAAACTCCTTCACCACTGGAGGAATGCCGAGCTGCTCCAGCGAGGCGATCTTGGTGGGAATAATACGGAAGACGGCACCGTAGCCGCTGATCTGGCGAAGGTAGTTGCAACGGAAGCGGGAGTCCTCGTCCATCTCATACGCGAAGTCGAGGTCGCCCCGTTCCCGGTAGCGTTCCCAGGCGCGAGGCTCGCAGATCTCGCGCATCATGGTTTCCATGTACTCTTCCGTGAGAATCTCGTCGGTAATCGGCTTGATGCTGCCGTGCACGCGGACCTTGGCCGGCTGGCCCTGAGTGAGGTGAAGGTCCGAACCGCCCAGCTCGATGAGGCGGCGGAAATAGTCGTCAATGATGGGCATGGTGGAAAAAGAAAAAAGAGTCGTTAGGAGGGTGGTGGGAGCAGGCGGTGGTGCGCCCCGGTCACGTTCACTCAGCTTTCGAGGAACTTCTTCATGCTCATCTTGTCATCGGCGCGCCCGAAGCACTCGTCACGGGAGATGTAGCCTTGGGAGTACAACGTCTTCAGGGAGTCATCCATCGTGACCATGCCCACAGACTTGCCGGTCTGCATGATGCCGGGCAACATGAAGGTTTTTCCTTCACGAATGCAGTTCGCGACAGCAGGGGTATTTACGAGGATTTCCAAGGCCATGATGCGCCCCTGGCCGTCCTGCCGGGGGATCAGTTGCTGCGAAATGATGCCACGCAGAGACTCGCTCACCATGATGCGGATCTGATCGCGCTGGTCGGAGGGGAACACGTCCAAGACACGGTCCAGGGTACGTGGAGCGTTGCCGGTGTGCAGGGTTCCGAG
The DNA here is from genome assembly GCF_000172155.1 of Verrucomicrobium spinosum DSM 4136 = JCM 18804. Classification (NCBI taxonomy): domain Bacteria; kingdom Pseudomonadati; phylum Verrucomicrobiota; class Verrucomicrobiia; order Verrucomicrobiales; family Verrucomicrobiaceae; genus Verrucomicrobium; species Verrucomicrobium spinosum. The sequence continues at coordinate 3,158,221 of NZ_ABIZ01000001.1, forward strand.
CACCAAGTGACCCGTTTCTGCAGCGGTGATAGCCAGTGAAATGGTCTCAAGGTCACGCATTTCACCGACCATGATCACATCCGGATCTTCACGGAGGGCACCACGAAGGGCGGCGGCGAAACTTTGCGTATGGGAACCCACCTCACGCTGGTTGACGTGGCATCCCTTGGCGGCGAATACGAACTCGATCGGGTCTTCCAGGGTGATAATGTGGTCCTCACGTTCCTTGTTCACCTCATCCACGAGGGCGGCAAGGGTGGTGGATTTGCCGGAGCCGGTAGCTCCGGTCACCAGGACCAGCCCGTTGTGATAGCGGGTGAGGGTGCGGCAAGTTTCCGGGAGGGCGAGATCCTCAATGGACCGGATGCTCGTGCTGATGACGCGGAAAACCATGTCAATGCCCAGGCGTTGCTGCACGACAGAGCAGCGAAACCGGCCATAGTTCGGAGAGTAGGCGAAATCCACGTCTCCTCGCTTCTCCAACGTCTTGATGTGACCGTCGCCAAGAAATGAGTAAGCCAGTCGTTGGGCCTCCTCAGCAGTGATGAGTGAGGCGTTGTTCCAGATGGGCTGAAGGGTGCCGTATCGGCGCCACATCGGCGGGGAGCCGGTGGCGAGGTGAAGATCGGAACAGTCGTACTGCTGGGCAAGCTGCAGGTACTCGTCCACGGACGAAAGCGTGGCCACCCGGGGAGCTTCTTCTTCCACGGCGACGGCGACGGCAACGGCTTCTTCTTGGTCTTGACTCATTCGAAAGTTTCTTGCTTCGGGGGTGACTGGAAACGGGACAAATATTGGAGAGCTATGGGCATCAAATGTTGTGCGGCGAGGCCGAACAACGGTTCGCGCGCCAAATTCCAAATATTTGACAAAAGGAAGCTGGCGAGGGTGCGTTTTCTAGCGGGTTTTGCAGAAGTGTCACGACTATTCTGCCGGGAGCCAAAAATCATTCGAGTGGCAATAAATCCTGCAACGGCGGCACTGATTATCACAGCCAGCCGATGCTTCTCGACGCTCTGTTGAATCAGATGTCGGGGATGCCACTGTTCCCGCACTTGAGCGATCTCGCCCCCAAGGGAGGCTCGGGCGAGATCCAGAGAGTGAATCACCTGCGCTTTTAGCGCTTTCCTGTCTGTCGGGCCAGCCATGCGCGGTCTTTCTTGAATTCGTTGAGGGTGTCTGCAAACCAGCGCATGGAGGAGAGGCGCTTGGACATGGCCAGGAGGAAGATGAAGGCCAGGAGGAGGTTTCCGCCGCCGACGGCCAACGCGGCTTTGAGCCAAGGCCAGCCGGATTGTTCGACGAGCAGGCCGATCAGGGCTGCCACCACGAGTCCCCAGCCCGTGAGTGCGGTGATGCCGCCAATGATGGCAAAGACCAGAGTGCGCAACACTTGCTGGACTGCCTCCTGGGCTTCAATGGTCAGCAAGACGCTTCGGGCCTCCAGATAGGCGGCCAAAGACGAGGAGAGTCCCTCCTGAGAATGGGGGGAAGCGGAAGGTTTGGATACCGGCGGGGCCGTGTCCATGTAGGAAAGGAGAGGGACGTAAAGAACCACCCGGCAGACCATCCGCCGGAATTGCAAAGCCTACACGTGGAAGTTAGCGCTTAAAGATGGCTCCGAGCACAAATCCCACCCCGAAGGCGGTCAGCAGGGCCTGGAGAGGCTTTTCACGGGCGAATTTCTCTGCCTCGACAGTGAAATCCTTGGCTTGGGTGCGGGCACCATCCCATGCTTTGCCAGCGTAGTCCTTGAACTCGGCTGCTTTTTCGCCTGCGGCGTCCTTGAAATGTTGGGCTTGGTTCTCGGCCACGGAGCGAAACTCCTCTGCCTTGGCCGCAGCTGCTGCGCGCAACTCCTCGGCAGCTTTCAGGGCGCTCGCCTTGGCAGCGGCGAAGGGATCGCTGCCAGGTGCAGCGCCGAAGGTGTCGTTTGGCAGGTCACTCATGGTAAAAAAGGGTGGAGGATTGAGTGTAAAAAGTCGGGTTGGGGGATTCAACTACAAGATGCCCGTGAAGCGAGGAAAACTTGTTTTACTTTGATACGGGCCAGACAGCACAGTTGGCCCCTTGTTTCCATTTGCCCGGTGCGGGAGGGCTGGCATACTCCGGCTTCCTCTTCACCCTCCTTTCCTTCGCAACAACATGTGTGGCATCTACGGTTTCGCCGGTTTCAAAGAAGAAAATTTGCTAGACCGGATGGGAAAGGTCATTCACCACCGGGGTCCAGACGGTCAGGGGCGGTATGAAGCTCCGGACGGCGTGCCGTTTAGCATGGGAATGCAGCGCCTTTCCATCATCGATCTGGAGGGGGGCTGGCAGCCGGTGTACAACGAGGACTCGACGGTGGCTGTCTGCTACAACGGTGAGACCTACAACTACGTCGAACTGCGCCAGGAGCTCATTGCCAAGGGGCACGCCTTTCGCACCCACAGTGACACGGAGTGCATTGTGCACGGGTATGAGGAATGGGGGATCGAGGGTCTCCTGCGCCGGATGAATGGCATGTTCGCCTTCTGCCTGTATGATGTGCGGAGGCGGGAGTTTCTCATTGCCAGGGATCGCTGCGGGCAGAAGCCGCTGTATTACCATCATGCCAATGGGCGTTTCCTCTTTGGCAGCGAGGTCAAGTCCCTCCTGGAGAGTACGCATGTCAGTGCCGAGCCCAACATTGAGGCCATCGATCCCTACCTGACACTCCGGAACGTGCCGGAGCCTCAGACGATGTTCAAGGGCATTTACATCCTGCCGACCAGTCACTACCTGCGCTACAAGCTGGCAAACCATTCTCTGGAGATCCAGCGGTACTGGGAGGTCCCGCTCCTCGATGCCCGCACCGCCACCTACAAAAGCGAGGGTGAGTACTTTGAAGCGCTGGAAGAAGTCTTCAATGATGCGGTGCGACTCTGCATGCGCAGTGATGTGCCGGTGGGTGCCTACTTGAGCGCCGGAGTGGATTCATCCCTTACGGTGGCGGCGATGACGAAGCATTCCTCCAACATCAACACCTACTCGGTGGGCTTCAATTCACCCGTGGATGAGACCCCGGCCGCTCGCGAGACCGCAGCGTTTCTGGGCACCAAGCACCACGAAATCATCTGCCAGCCGGAAGACTTTGACCTGTTGCCCAAGATCGTGTGGCACATGGACCGCCCGGTGGGCGATGCCTTGCTCATTGCCTTCTACAAGCTGGCCCAAGGGGCAAGCAAAGACCTGAAGGTTGTCTTGGGAGGAGAAGGAGCCGACGAGGCCTTTGCGGGCTATTCGTTCCAGGGGGTGATTACCAAGGTGGAGAAGATGCGCCGCAAAATTCCGGGGGTCACCAGTCTGGCGGCTCCCCTTTTTGCCGCGACGCCAGCGAGCTTGCTAAACAAATTCTTCAAGTTTCCTGCCGACCTGGGCAGCCAGGGGAAGAAGCGGGTGGTGGAGTTTCTGGCCGGATACACGCGCCGGGATCTGAACCACAACTTCAATGCCCTGCGCACTCTCTGGAGCCATGATGAGCGTCATGACGTGTACGCAGAGAGCTATAAACGACTGGCCACTGATGCCTGGATGGCGAAAGAGAAGGAGAAGGACAAGGGCGGGCCGTTTCTGGATCGTCTCCTGAAACTCCAATACGACGAATGGCTTCAGGATTGGGCCCTG